>CAYFEQ010000001.1:0-11941 GCA_964342155.1 uncultured Ectothiorhodospiraceae bacterium
TGAACCTAAAAACCAGAGTGAAGAAACTGTAAATGAAAGCTAAAAAAGTTGTCCTGGCCTATTCTGGGGGATTGGATACATCAGTCATTGCTAAATGGCTTAATGAAGAATATGGGTGTGAAGTTATTACCTTCACTGCGGATATTGGCCAAGGATCGGAAATAAAAGAAGCTAAACATAAGGCACAAAAACTTGGTATAAAGAAGATATATATAGAAGATTTGCAAGAAAAATTTGTAAGAGATTATATCTATCCTATGTTTCGTTCCAATGCTGTATATGAAGGCGAATATCTTCTTGGCACCTCAATTGCTAGACCCCTTATCAGTAAAAGATTGGTTGAAATTGCAAAGAAAGAAAAAGCTAGCCATATTTGTCATGGAGCTACTGGAAAAGGTAATGATCAAGTCAGGTTTGAAATATCTGCATATGCCTTAAATCCAAAAATTAAAATAATTGCTCCATGGAGAGAATGGAAATTCAAATCTAGAAAGGACTTAGTGAAATATGCCAAATCACATAAAATTTCTATTGATTATGACACTGGCAAGAAGAGCCCATACTCTATGGATGCAAATATCTTGCATACTTCATATGAAGGCGGTGTCCTTGAGGATCCTTGGAAGAGTCCAGAAGAATCAATGTGGTTGAGAACAAAATCAATAGATAAGGCTCCTAACCAATCAGATACAATCAATCTTACATTCAGAAAAGGGGACATAGTTAAGATTAACAATCAATCTCTCTCGCCAGCAAAAATACTTAGTAAATTAAATAATCTAGCATCAAAGCATGGAATAGGTAGGGTTGATATTGTAGAAAACCGTTACGTTGGCATTAAGTCTAGAGGTTGTTATGAAACACCTGGGGGCACTATATATCACAAAGCACATAAAGCAATTGAATCTATAACTTTGGATAGAGAGATAATGCATCTCAAAGAAGATGTGATGAATAAATACGCTAGATTAATCTATAATGGATACTGGTTTAGCCCAGAAAGATTATCGCTACAAAATCTTATCGATAATAGCCAAAAAAATGTAAATGGTGTGGTAAGACTGAAACTTTCAAAAGGAAATGTAATTGTATTGGGTAGGAATGCACCGAAGTCTTTATACAGCCAAGACTTATCAACTTTTGAAAATGATTCTGGGGATTATAACCAGCAGGATGCAGAGGGTTTTATAAAAATTAATTCTCTAAGACTTCGTAAAAAATAATTTTAATTAATTTTATATTTTGTCAGATAGGCTGTAAATTTAAGAGTCTTCTTTCTGTATTGTTCAATTTTAACTGGTACAAATTCATGATTTATTGCATACCATGTTAAAGTACTTCTTTTATTTCCTTGAATAGTTCTTTTAACGATTATAGTTTCTGTTTCACCAAAAATTGTATTAATTACTTCGGCATCAACAAGTTCAAAAATATAATTTCTCTCTCTACCTTTATCGACTACAAAATACTCAGTATCATATATTCCAGACTTTAGTTTTTTTTGGTAATCAATCTGAACGGATAATCTATCTAAAGCTCCACAATTCAAATCCTTGTGCTCTAAATTGTTTTTTTCTCCATTTTTAAAGGTTTGGGTTGTATGATAACACCCATCTCCTTTTACACTCTTATTTTGAAAGATTGTATTTACTTTTTCAATACGATCTTTTAATGTTCTGTTAAAATGATAGGTGTCTGATCTAATCTTATCTTTTATAATACTAAACAAAGATGTTTCCTTCCTATCATCTCTTTTGAGTTTGAATATTCCTGCCGTGCAAGCAAATATTTGAAAACTATACTTTGGAACTTCAAAAACATCGCTTTGAATTCTACGATAAATATTTACATTTGTACCAAAAGTTATCTTATTTTTTTTCAAATCATATTTAGCAATAAATATTGGATTTTCTTGTTTATTGACTATATTTTCACATTCATTAGATGATGATTCTTGAGGAAAGAAAATAATAAGAAAAAATAATATTTTATTAAATATTTGAGATATCTTGAATTGGTGACTCAATTTTTTCCCCTTTAAATAAAAAATGATTTTCACATTGTTCTAAAAACCCATCTGTATACCATTTAATGACTCGTGGATAGATAGTATGTTCAGCAAAATGTACTTTTCTCTTTAGTGTTTCTACTGTATCTTTATTATCGACAGTAATTTTTTGTTGTAGAATTAGTGGGCCTCCATCTAACTCTTTTGTTACGAAATGTACAGTTGCTCCATGGAAAGGTTCTTTGTCTTCGATTACTCGTTGGTGTGTATTCATCCCTTTGTATTTGGGCAAGAGAGATGGATGTATGTTTAAAATTTTTCCATGATATTCTTCTACAGTATCAGGTGATAATATCTTCATATATCCAGCCAATATGATCAAATTTAAATCTATATCCCCTAAAAATCCGTCCAAATCATCATCAATATTATCTTTTAGTACGTGCGTTTTAATATTTTCCTCTTGAGCTCTTTGAAGCCCATATGCATTTTTATTATCAGAAATAACAGCACATATTTCCATATTAAGGTACCCATCTTTAACACGATCTAATATATTTTTGAAGTTGCTACCATTACCTGATAACAATATAACTGCTTTCATTTTAGACATAAGAAATTTTTTGTTTATTTTTTGATTTCGAGATATAGCCAATTACTTTATATCCAGCACTCAATCTTCTTAATAAATTTTTAGTTTTAACTAGTTCTTTTTTATTAATTATAATAATCATACCGATGCCACAATTTAATGTCTTCAGCATTTCCTTTGTATTTAAGTTAGCTTGTTCTTGAATATATGAAAAGACTTCAGGCATTTTCCAGTTGTTCAAAGAAATTTCTGCTTGGAGTCCAGCAGGGATAATTCTTGGAATATTCCCTGTCAAACCACCACCTGTGATATTTGCTATCCCATTTATTCTTACTTTATTTTTTATTTGATGAATAATATCAACATATAGTTTTGTCGGTTTTATCAATATGTCTTGTAACGTTTTTGAACCAAACTTTTTCTTTAATGACAAACGTTTGGAAGATATTAGTTTATTTATTAAAGAGTAACCATTTGAATGAATACCAGATGAATTTAAGCCCAAAATAATGTTGCCTTTTTTAATGTTATCTGTATTAATTATATTTTTTTTGTCTATAATTCCTACGCAAAAACCTGCTAAGTCGTATTCATCTTTATTATACATACCAGGCATTTCTGCTGTTTCTCCACCAATTAATGGCACATTTATTTTTTTACATGCAGCCCTTATGCTTTTTAGAACAGTCTGGTGAAGTTTTAGATTTATCTTTCCTGTGGCAAGGTAATCAAGAAAAAATAATGGTGTGGCCCCAGAAGTGATGATGTCATTCGCACACATTGCAACTAAATCTTGCCCTATATAATTGTGTTTATTTATAAGTTGAGCTAATTTTAATTTTGTCCCCACGCCATCTGTACTTGAGACAATAATTGGGTTTTTCAATTTTCTTATATCTAACTTATATAATCCAGAAAAACCACCTATGCCAGATATGACATTGGGGCTTTTATTAGAATTAGTTTTATTGAAATCCTGAATTAATTTTTCAGCTTTTGCTACATTAACACCTGAATTTGCGTATGTTATCTTTTTTGCTTTTTTTTTCATGTTTAAATTATATGAATTTGATTATATATTAATCTACTAGATATATATACTTTTATGAAGAAAGCAAATTATACAGATAACCAAATACCTATAGACTTTAGTTTTGTCACGGAGAAAACCTTTGATAATTTTATTATTGGGAATAATGAGGCAATTATTAAATCATTGCTGGTGTTCCCGGAAATCAAGCCAACCAATATCATTACAGTTTATGGAGAAAAGTCATCTGGTAAAACTCATTTATGTAAAGCAACTGGAAATATATCAGATAATAAATCTATCTATATCAATAGCGATAATGCTGGATCATTGAGCATTAAAGAAGATCTTTGTTCTTTTTTAATTATAGATGACATCGATTTAATTTTAAAAAAATTCGATATAGAAGAGAAAATATTCACTTTAGTAAATGATTTTATTTTAAATAATAAAGGGATACTTGTTACTTCAACAATTAATCTAAAAAAAATTAAATTTAAAATACCTGACCTTCTCTCTCGATTTTCATGGGGCTTGAGTTTTAAAATTAATGATTTAAGCGATTTAGATAAAATAAAAGTTCTAAAAAAATATTCTCATGAGAGAGGATTAACTTTATCTCCATTGGTTTGTGACTACATAATTACACATTTTAAAAGAGAACTATATTATTTATGTAACTCAATAAGATATTTAGATCAAAAATCTTTATCTTTAAAAAAGAAAATCACTATTCCGTTTATAAAAAAAATAATTGAATTAAAAAGTTCTTAAGACTCTAGTTTTAATGCTAGCATTGCAATTCTTTTTCCATAATTTAGACAAATCTCTTTTTCTTCATCGGTAATTTCTTGCGAGTTGTTATAGGAGACGTGACTAGGCCCATATGGTGTACCACCACTTTTTGTTGTTGCTAATTTTTTTTCTGTGTAAGGAACGCCAACTATAATCATGCCATGATGAATAAGTGGCAACATCATTGATAGCAGAGTTGTTTCTTGCCCTCCATGCAAGCTGCTTGTTGATGTAAATACTCCAGCTGGTTTATTTGCAAGAGTGCCATTGAACCATTCAGAAGTTGTTTGATCAATAAATGCTTTTAAAGGTGCAGCCATATTACCAAAATGTGTAGGACTGCCTAAAATAAGCCCTGAACAATTTTTTAAATCATTAATTTCTACAAGAGGGTCAGATTGATTTTTTTTGTTTACTTTATCTGAAACTGTTCTTAAAATTGCATTTGCTCCGTCAATTGTTTCAACGCCTCTAGCAATCAACCTTCCCATATTTTTTGTTGATTCATTTACTGAGTAATATAGAATTAGGATGTCAGCCATAATTTATAGGATATTCCATATGAGCATCAAAATAAAACTTTTTAAGAAACTAATATTATTTTCTGCTGTTTTATTTTTACAATCTTGTTCATATTTCAGTGTTGGTTATGGCTCAATAGAGGGTACGGTATCATTCTCTCAACAACCGATTTCTCCACAAAGATATCATATTGTTAAAGTAAATGAATCACTTTGGGAGATAGCTTCTATACATTATGGCAATGCATTGCTTTGGCCTCTTTTATATAAGTTGAATAATGATAGAATATACGATGCTGACTTAATTTTTCCGGGGCAAAATTTGCTAATTGAAGGTAAATTTACTGGATCAGAAAAGAATAATGCAATTAAGCATGCGATGAATAGAGGTATGTGGATTATTGGGTATCAGGAAGAAACAGATCAAAAATTTTTATTAGATTAAGATGAAAAAGCTATTAATTTTATTTATTTTTCTTTGCGCTACACAATTTGCTTTAGCTGAAAAAGTAGATAGAAGTAATGAACAAATGTCTCAAACACTAATTACAAAAGCTAAATCTGCCAATGATAGAGCTAAAAAATTGAAAAATGAATGGAGAGGCACAGGGAAATTAATAAAAAAGGCAAAGAACTTTCATAAGAAGAAGAATTACACAAAATCTATTGAACTAGCCACAGAGGCCTTAAATCAGGCAAATATGGCAATTCAACAGCATAACAAACAAAAAAATTCATACCATTACTTTGAATAGCAAACAGGCTTATTAAATCATTTAAGAATTTGGCTATAAACCTCGTCAGCATTTATTTCAGTTTTGGTGTCTTTCATACGATCTTTTAATGTTAAAACATTATTTTTGACTTCTTTAGATCCAATTATCAAAACTTTAGGGATACCCATTAACTCCCAATCATTTAGCTTATTACCTAGTTTAGATTCTCTGTCATCATATATGACATCAATGTTTAACTCTTTCATTTTTTTATAGACTTTAGAAGTAAAGTCGCGGATAGATTTTTCTTTATGACCATCAATCTCAATTAAAGCTACATCAAAAGGACTAATAGATGATGGCCAAATAATACCTCTCTCATCATTATTTTGTTCTATTGCTGCTGCAACTATTCTTGAAACTCCAATTCCATAGCATCCCATAAATAGACTTATATTTTTTGATTCTTTTGTTGTTATTTCGGCTTTCATTTTAGAACTATATTTATCACCTAATTTAAAAATATGGCCAACCTCAATTCCCTTAACATGTTTTAAATTATTTTCTTTAATAATTTTTTGTAGATCCGTTTCTCCAAATTTAGTTTTTGCTATCTCAAAATTCATGCCTTGTAAGGATTTGTCGAGCAGCAAATCATCTTCACCTGTGTCAGCTATAACATGAAACTCATGCGATTCATTTCCTCCAATATTGCCGCTATCAGCCTCTACAATTGTAAAATTTAACATCAGCCTTTTGAATATTTTTTCATAAGCTGCAGAATAATTTTTATACGTATCATTAAGGCATTGTTCATTACTATGAAATGAATATGAATCTTTCATTACAAATTCTCTTGCCCTCATAACGCCAAATCTAGGTCTAATTTCATCTCTGAATTTTGTTGATATTTGAAATAGGTTTATCGGTAATTGTTTATAGCTAGAGACCTCTTTCCTAATTAAATCAGTAATTACTTCTTCAAATGTTGGACCAAAACAATATTCTCTTTTATGTCTATCATAAATCCGTAACAACTCAGGACCATATTCATCCCACCTCCCTGATTCTTTCCATAATTCAGCAGGCTGAATTAGAGGCATGGTAATCTCAGATGAACCTATAGCATTCATTTCTTCTCTTATTACTTTTTTTATTTTTTCCAGTATACGGTGGCCCAGAGGTAGCCATGTGTAAAGCCCTGAACTAAGCTGCCTAACAATTCCAGATTTTATCATCAACTTGTGGCTGACAAGATCAGCCTCAGATGGAATATCTTTAAGTGTAAATATGGGAAAGTGTGAAGCTTTCATTAAAATAAAACAAAACAGTGTTTTTTCATTATATTATAAATACTTATTTTAGTTTAACATGTTTATAGGTATTATAGGATAAGCAATTTATAGTAAAGATAGCTCAATAATTAAAATATGTTTAAGTTTTTTAAAGATTGGTACAATACTCACCTAACGGAACCTAATCAAGCCTCATTTGCGCTTATTATCCTATTCACGATTATAATTTTATATGTACTGATAGAGACAGTTGCGCCAATTCTGGTTGCAGTTGTACTTGCATATATGCTAGAAGGATTAGTAAAAAGATCATTAGATTATATTAATTTAGAAAGAAAACTTGTTGTTATATTGGTGTATTCACTTTTCATATTGATTTCAGTAATTATTTTATTTTTACTGCTGCCATTAATGTTAGAGCAACTCTCAAATTTACTTAAGTCGCTACCTTCTTATTTGGAATACTCGATCCAACAGGGAAAGATAATCGCTCTAGGTGTATTTTCATCAGAACAAATGAATGATTTTCTTAGTGGACTAAATGCGGAAATGAGTTCTATGGGAAAATCTGTTTTATCATATTCGTTGTCTTCTGCAGGCAATATATTTGAAACTATTATTTACATCTTCATAGTACCAATCCTTATTTTTTTTATCTTATATGACAAAGAGAATATATTTACTTGGTTCAAAAAATTCTTTCCAGAGAAATTAGATTTATCTAAAAAGGCATCCAAAGAATTGGATTTGAAAATTGGAAATTATATAAGATGTAAATTTATAGAGATCATAATTGTTTGGACAGCGTCTTTCATAGTTTTTATCATGTTGGATTTAAAATATTCTCTGTTATTAAGTTTTCTCTGTGGTATTTCTGTAATCATACCTTATGTAGGGGCTATTGCTGTAACCATACCTATTATTTTAATTGGCTATTTTCAGTGGGGAACTTCAGCAGAGTTCTGGTCGGTAATTATTGGGCATGTGATTATACAAGTAGTAGATGGAAACGTAATAGTGCCAATTCTATTCTCGGATGCAGTGAACATACATCCACTGGCAATCTTAATTGCGATACTATTTTTTGGCTCCATATGGGGTATATGGGGAGTATTTTTTGCGATACCTCTTGCAGTTTTTTTAAATACTTTGATAAATATATGGCCTACAACAAAAGTAGAAGTATAATTTTATATAATATAAGAGGAAATTATGTTTAAAGGTAGTATGGTAGCAATCGCTACACCTATGAATGAAGATGGATCTTTGGATTTTGATTCATTAGAAAGGTTAATTGAATTTCATATCACTAATAAAACAGATGCGATTGTATCTGTAGGCACTACAGGCGAATCTGCAACACTTGATTTTAATGAACATTCTCAAGTGATTCAGGCTACAATAAAATTAGTCAACAAAAGGATTCCTGTTATTGCAGGTACAGGTGCAAACTCAACTAGTGAAGCATTAGAATTAACAAAAAAATCAAAAGAGTTAGGCGCAGATGCTTGTTTACTTGTAACGCCTTACTATAATAAACCCAGTCAGGATGGACTTTATCATCATTTTTTAAAGATTGCAGATGAAGTAACAATACCGCAAATTCTTTACAATGTACCAAGTAGAACTGCCGTTGATATGAAACCAGATACAGTTCTAAAACTTAGTAAACATCCTAATATTATTGGGATCAAGGAAGCTTCTGGAAATCACGAACGTTCTAAAGAATTATTAGATAAGTGTAGTCAATATATGGCAATTTTTACTGGAGATGATAAGACGTCGATGGAAGATTTAGTTCTCGGTTTTAAAGGGAATATCTCTGTCACCGCAAATATCGCCCCATTACAAATGCATGAGATGTGCGCTTGTGCAATTAATGGTGAAAATGAAAAAGCAAAAAAAATTAATGATAATTTAGATATTCTCCATGACAATCTTTTTTTGGAGTCTAATCCAATCCCGGTGAAGTGGGCTCTCCATAGAATGGGTTTAATAAAAAAAGGAATAAGGTTGCCATTGACTTGGATGGATAAAAAGTTTGAAAAAATACTTGAAGATTCACTAATCAAAACTGATATAATAATTGAAAAATAATTATGAAGAATAGGGCTGACTTTATTTATTTTCTCTCAATGACATGTCTATTGTCATTGTCAAGCTGCACATCTTTTAAAGAATATGCGTCTGGCATAATGGCTGAAGAAAGAGAAGACCTCGTCGTTTATAAAAGAGAATCTATTTATGATGATACGCAGTTTGATTTAGAAATGCCTCCTGATTTGATAAACCCTAGCTCTCCAAATTCTATAAGTATTCCAGAACTTGCAGATGATAATAATATGCAATTGTTTACTGTTGATACTCAACTTAGTGATATTAAATTAGTCAGAACAGGTAGAGATTCTTATTTAACTTTACAAAACATTAATAAAGATAAGCTTTGGCTACGAATACAATCTTTTTGGAGAGAAGAGGGATTCAGGATAGCAAATCAAAATATAACTTTAGGTGTCATGAAAACTGATTTTTTAGAAAATTTAAGTGAGGCGCAATTAGGAACTATACAACGTGTTGTTGGCAGATATATTCCTCTTCTTGTAAGCCCAGATACTAGAGATAGTTATAAAACAAGACTTGTTTTCAAAGAGGAAAACATTGATATCATAATTACACATTATGGAAAAGAATTCATGAGCGATGGAGAAGATGACTTCAGATGGCAGAATAGAGCAAGAGATCCAGAGCTTGAAACAGAAATGACTTCTAGATTATACATATATTTAGGAGGAGAAGAAGCTAAAGCAAAAGGTCTTGTAGTCGTAAAATCAACAGGATTGAGAAATAAATCAGTTATGAATGTTGATGAAAATGGTCTTCACACACTATATATTGCAGATACATATGAAAGAGTTTATCCGCGAGTATTAAAATCATTAGAAATATTAGGTGTAGGCATTATATCTGAAGATCGTGATGAGGGCTTAATACGAATTGCTTTAAACGAAAGAAGTAAAGAAGAAAAATCTTTTTTTGATAAATTTAAATTTTGGAGTGATGATGAGAGTGAAGTTTATAATATTGTTTTACTGGTTGAACAATTAGGAACGACAATTGAAGTCCAAAATGATAGTTTCGTAAATGTAACAAGTCAGGCTTCAGAAGAAGTTATTAGAGGACTTCATGCTGACTTAAGATAGTCAGTCTTTTTTAATATTATGAATTTGTGCGTAAGCAGAGTGGTTATGTATTGATTCAAAATTCTCAGATTCTACAGTGTACTCTTTAACTCTTTCATCTTTATCAAAATGAGCAGCTATATCTCTAACCATATCTTCAACAAATTTAGGATTATCATATGCCAACTCAGTTACATATTTTTCGTCTGGTCTTTTTAAAAGTCCGTACAATTCTGATGACGCTTCTTTTTCTACAATATCAATTAATTCTTCAATCCAAATAAAGTCATTTATCAAAGCAGTTACTGTCACATGAGATCTTTGATTATGTGCTCCATATGCAGAGATTTTTTTTGAACATGGGCATAAACTAGTTACTGGAATCAAAACCTTTACTTTCAAATTGGGTTTATTCTTCTTAATTTCACCAATAAACGTAACATTATAATCAAGTAAACTTTTCACTTTTGTTACAGGCGCAGCTTTATTTATAAAATATGGAAAAGACATTTCAATGTGCCCTGATTCAGCTTCCAATAATTCACACATTTCTTCCATCATCTTTTTAAAAGAGTCTACTGTTATTTGTTCTTCATGTTGGTTAAGAATTTGAACAAAACGCGACATATGTGTTCCTTTAAAATCATGCGGAAGATTGACATACATATTAAATTTAGCAATTGTAGATTGCTCATTGCCAGATCTTTGTTTAATAATTATTGGATGAAGTATATCTTTAATTCCAACTTTGTTGATTGGTAAATTTCTGGTATCCGCTAAGCCCTGTATGTCAGGTATTTTAGTGGCATCATCAACCATTTTTATATTTTTTTTATTTGATGGCATTTTTTACTCCGTATATTTTACCGCAGATTTATCTGTTTCCCATAATTTAATTGATTTTAGTTCAATATCATTATTATTAATCTTTTTTGATAATTCTGAAAAGAAATATTTTGCAATATTTTCAGCTGTTGGATTTTTTTCTTTGAATGGTTCTAGGTCATTCAAAAAACGATGATCAAGTCTCTTCCCAATTTCTTTTGCTGAGTTCTTTATATCTTTAAAGTCCATTACCATTCCAATATTATCAAGTTTATTTCCCGAAACTTCAACTTCTACTTTCCAATTATGGCCATGCATACGCTTACAATCACCTTTGTGGCCATTAAGTATATGGGCTGACGAGAACTCAGTTTCTATGGTTAAAGTAAAAATCTTATCCCCCTAAAAATATTAAGTTAATTCTTTTTAGAAGCTGCATCTTTTTTTAATAAATCTAATGTGCTTTTCTTTATTCCTGCTTCATTTAGCCCTATATCAGCATACATTTCATCCTGTTTTCCATGCATAATAGTACTATCTGGAATTCCTAGATTGAGAATATTGGGCACATTGATGTACTCTGGTTGATTGTAAAGACTTAGGATTGCTTCATTTACAGCTGATCCAGCCCCACCAAGTATTACATTTTCTTCTATGGTGATTATATATTGGTGGTTTAGACATATTTTATCAATCATTTCTAAATCCAAAGGTTTTGCAAAACGCATATCAACTACTGTTGCATCAAATTCCTTTGCAACAGAATGAACTGTATTAAGTAATGTTCCAAAGACTAAGTATGCAATATCATTACCTTGCCTTATCACTTTTGCCTTACCTATTTCAAGTTTTTCAAAATCAAGTGTTAAATCTAAGCCTAGCGAGTAACCTCTTGGATATCTAACAGCTGCTGGACCATTATAATCAAATCCAGTTGTCAGCATTTTCCATTGTTCTTGTTCATTCGATGGGGTCATAAT
>CAYFEQ010000001.1:12041-14896 GCA_964342155.1 uncultured Ectothiorhodospiraceae bacterium
CAAATCCAGTTGTCAGCATTTTCCATTGTTCTTGTTCATTCGATGGGGTCATAATCACCATTTTTGGCAGGATCCTTAGATAAGAAATATCATATATACCTTGATGAGTTTCCCCATCAGCTCCGACTATTCCCGCTCTATCGATTGCTAGCAAGACATCAAGCTCTTGAATAATTACATCATGTATAAGTTGATCGTATGCTCTTTGTAAAAATGTTGAATAAATAGCAACAACGGGTTTTATTCCATTACAAGCTAACCCGCTTGCTAGCGTTAATGAATGTTGTTCAGCAATACCAACATCAAAATATCGGTTGGGATAATTTTTTTCAAATTCTACTAGCCCAGACCCTTCACGCATTGCAGGAGTTATAGCTACAAGCTTTTTATTAATCTCAGCCATTTCATTTATCCATCTACTAAATATTTGGGTATAAGTTAATTTATTTTCAAGTTTTTTGGTTTTAGTTTTACCTGTTTTAGGATTGAAGGGCGTGACGCCGTGGTAACTGATTGGGTTATTTTCAGCTAATTTATATCCCTTACCTTTTTTAGTCATTATGTGAAGAATTCTAGGGCCTTTTTTATCCTTCAAATTAGAAAAGATTTCTATGAGATCCCCTAAATCATTACCATCAACTGGACCATAGTATTTAAAGCCTAGCTCTTCAAACAATAATCCTGGCGTAATAAAACTTTTTGCCTTTGAACCAACTTTTTTAGCAATTGTTTCAAAAGCTTTTATTTTACTTAGAACTTGTTTGCTACCTTCTTTTATTGCAGAGTATGTTTTACCTGTCAAAATTCGAGTTAAATATTTATGTATTGCGCCAACATTTGGTGAAATTGACATTTCATTATCATTTAGAACTACCAGAAAATCAGATTTCATTCCTCCACTATGACTTAGTGCTTCATAAGCCATACCTGCAGTAAGCCCTCCATCTCCTATTACAGCAATTATTTTGCTATTATCATTATTAAGTTTTGATGCAATTTCAAAACCAATGGCAGCACTAATTGAAGTGCTAGAATGCCCGGCCCCAAAACAATCATATTCACTTTCATTTCTTTTAAGAAAACCAGAGATACCGTCTTTTTTTCTTAAAGTAGACATAAGATGTTTTCTTCCTGTTAGTATTTTATGGGGATAGCATTGATGACCAACATCCCAGATAATCTTATCTTTTGGAGTATTAAAAACGTAATGCAATGCGAGCGTTAATTCAACTGCACCAAGACCGGCAGCAAGATGTCCTCCAGTTATAGAGACAGACTCAATAATATAATTTCTTATTTCTTCCGATAAAACAATCAGTTCTTCAGGAGCTAAATTTTTAAGATCTGAAGGTATATTAATTTTATCTAGGACAGGAAATTTATCTTTCATTTTTATTTTTTTAGCCCATCTTTAATTGTAGTGATTTTTAATTGAGCCTCTTCTAAAGCTTTTTTACACCTTTTTGAAAGCTCCATTAGTGAATGATATTTTTCCGTACTTTCTTCAAGGGATATTTCTCCAGTATCAAACTTATCAAGCAAATCTTGTATTTGCTTCATATCATCTTCAAATGTTGATAACGGACTCTTTATCTTCTTATTCATATTGTTTTTATAATACTATTTTTTAGTTATCTTTACATTCTTTACGAAATTATTCTTTACTTTCATTATTTCAAAAGAATAATTGCCTCTTTGAAAGGACATGCCTTTCTTGGGTATATCTTCAAGACATTCAAGTATGTAACCATTAATAGTTTTCACTTCTGAATCCGTCAGATTCCAATTCAAAACCTTATTTAGTTCACGGATTTGGACTGTTCCATCTACAAGATACGTATCACCAGCTAAACGGTGTATATCTTTTTCCTTTTCAGTATCCTGATTATAGTCACCAACAATCTCTTCAAGAATATCATCCAATGTCACTAAACCTTTAACATCTCCATATTCATCTACAACAAAGCCAATTCTTTTCCTTTCTCTTTTAAAGTTTATTAATTGTGTAGTTAAAGAGGTGTCTTCGGGGATGAAATAAGCCGGATTTAAATTATTTAATATTTTATCTTTTGTAATGTCTCCATCAACAAGCATTTTTATTACTCTTCTTTTATGAAGAAATCCTTGTAAAGAACTCAGTTCATTTTTATAAATTGGTATTCTAGTATGCTGGTAATCAAGTATTTCTTTTGAAATTTTTTCTATATCTTCATCAATATTTACTCCTATTATCTCACTCCTTGGTATCATTGCATCTTCCACTTTTACCTTTTCAAGATCAAGCATATTAACAATCATATCTTCATAAAATTTTGGGATACGGTCACTAGACTCTGTAACAATTGTTTTAATTTCATCTTTTGTAAGTAATTCATAAGATTTATTTTTCTTACTAACGCCAAAAATACCTAAAATCGTATGCGAAAAAAAATTAATTATTGCTATCAGAGGATAAAATACCTTGAGCATAGGATAGAAAAATAATGAGACCGGATAAGCTATTTTGTCAGGATATAAAGCGGCAAAAGTTTTTGGTGTCACTTCTGAAAAAATTAAAATTACAAACGTTAATATACCTGCAGAAATTGCGATAGCAGTTTCATCATATAGTTTTATTGCAATAAGTGTAGTAATTGCTGATGCAAGAATGTTAACAAAATTGTTTAACAAAAGAATCAAACTCAATGTCCTATCTGGGTTATTTAAAAGGTATAAAACACGTTTAGCCGAATTACTTCCTGTTTTATACTTATGTTTTAATTTATATCTATTAACGCTCATCAATGAAGTTTCTGAACCAGAAAAGAATGCTGATAAAAACAATAGGAATACAAGAAGTATAAATAAATTTTCAA
>CAYFEQ010000001.1:14996-16419 GCA_964342155.1 uncultured Ectothiorhodospiraceae bacterium
GAAAAGAATGCTGATAAAAACAATAGGAATACAAGAAGTATAAATAAATTTTCAACTGTTAGCGTGTTCATTAATTTAAATTTTTAGAAATCATATGATTATATTAATTCAAAAAGAAGTCTTGTTCCAAGATACGCAACTAATAAAAATGTAATACCGCTTAGCGTTAAGTGAGCAGCTTTTATACCTCTAACTCCAGAAGAAAATCTTTTAAAAAGTAAATAACCAAAAGTTATCCATGCCACTACAGAAAAAACTACCTTATGCATTAAAAACCCAGTGTTTCCAGTCAGAATGAAAGGAGCCCCACTTAATAGTGAAATTGTTAATAAAACAAAACCAATAACAATAAGTTCAAACATAATTTTTTCCATAACTTCTATAGGAGGTAAAGAAATTGCTAGAGAAGAATCTTTCACGTCTCTTAACTTTTTTTCTTGTCGGGAAAGCAAAATAGCTTCTAGTCCAGCTAAACCTAGAAACCCATATGAAATAAATGAAGAGAGAATATGAATTTGTAAATTCTTATTTGAAAATTCTGCTGGAGTATTGTCAGTTTTGTAAAAAATAGTTATAACAATTATCAAAACAGTTATTGGAAAAAGTATCAATCCTAGGTGATAAATAGGTTTTTTAAACATAAATATAAAGAATAGAGCATTGATTGTTAATAATGTTAGAGATAAAGAAGTATTAAAATTAAATCCATTAACTTGATTGACAAGATTCAGTGTATAGAGCCCAAATAATGATAGACTCAGAAATACTAGCAAATAAAAAAAAATTCTTTTGGTATCTTCAACCAGCTTATCCAATAGCATATTTCTTACATATACTGTAGATAGCAGATATCCAATAATGACACTTCCAGATAGTAGTAACATCTTTATTTAGATAATATCAAATTCTCTCGCAAAACACTAAGATACCAGATTTATTATATTTTTATACAAAAAAACTAACGCGAATAAGAAACAAGTGATATAATTCAATGGTTTTTAACATAGGAGATATATGGTCAGAATAAGATTATCACGTGGTGGAGCTAAGAAAAAAGCTTACTATCATATCGTGGTTATAGATAAGAGAGATAAGAGAGATGGGAAGTGCCTCGAAAGAGTGGGAAGCTATGATCCTGCGCTTGAGACTCAGGATAGGATAAAAATCAATCATGAAAGACTTGATTATTGGATAGCTAAAGGTGCTCAAATAAGTGACCGTGTAAAATATTTAAGAAAATATTCACTTGATGCTGATAATATAAAAAGAAGGGAAAAGATCAAATTAAAAGAATTAGAAAAAATAAAAATAAAAAGAGCCAAGAAAGCAGAAGAAACCAAGGAAGAAGTTAAAGCAGAAGAAAAACCTGCAGAAGAAACCAAGGAAGAAGTTAAAGCAGAAGAAAAACCTGCAGAAGAAACCA
>CAYFEQ010000001.1:16519-101999 GCA_964342155.1 uncultured Ectothiorhodospiraceae bacterium
GCAGAAGAAACCAAGGAAGAAGTTAAAGCAGAAG
Source organism: uncultured Ectothiorhodospiraceae bacterium (assembly GCA_964342155.1). Lineage (GTDB taxonomy): Bacteria > Pseudomonadota > Gammaproteobacteria. The sequence goes on from CAYFEQ010000001.1 coordinate 16,554, forward strand.
AAAAACCTGCAGAAGAAACCAAGGAAGAATCTCCAAAAAAAGAATAAATTATATTAATGCCAAATACAGACTATATTGTCGTTGGTGAATTTCTTAATGTTCATGGAATAAAAGGTTGGCTAACTATAAAATCATACACCTATCCAATTAACAATATTTTTGATTATGATTTATTTATAGAAGCATCCAATAGTTTTAATTCAATAAAAATAGAGCAACATAAAATACTTCCAAAAAAAGTTATCATCAAACTTACATCTATTGAAACAATAAATGAGGCAGAAGAATATATACATAAAAAAATATTTGTTTTAAAAGAAAATTTGCCAACCACCGAGAAAAATGAATTTTATTGGCATCAATTGATTAACCGGGTTGTTTTTAATGAAAATAATCAAAAGATTGGTAAAGTAGAATCAATATTCTCAACAAAATCAACTGATATTATTGTTATAAAATCTGATTCTAGTAATAAAAATAACACTGAAATATTAATTCCATTTGTTAAAGATTATATATTGCAGGTACCAGAGAAAGAGGACATTATAATAGTGAGATGGGATAATGAAAATTAATGTTATAACAATATTTCCTGACATTATTGATAGTTTCAAAGAAACTGGATTTATTAAAAGAGCTATTAGCAGAAATATTATCTCCATTACTATTACTAATCTTAGAGATTTCTCTACTAACAAACATAAAAAAATTGATGATAGGCCATATGGTGGTGGACCCGGCATGATTCTCCAATATGAGCCTATAAAAAAAGCATTGTTGTCTATAAATAGTAAATCAAATGATAATCACAAAGTTATTTATTTATCACCTCAAGGAAAAGTATTAAATCAAAAGAAATTAGGTTCACTAGCAACACAAAAAAATATTACTCTATTATGCGGAAGATATGAGGGAGTGGATCAGAGAGTTCTTGATGATCTTGTAGATGAAGAAATTTCGCTAGGTGATTATGTTATATCGGGAGGTGAAGTACCGAGTATGGTATTAATGGAAGGTGTTTGTCGTTTATTAGATGGAGCTATTGATGATGAAGAATCAATTAAACATGATTCTTTTCAAGATAGTTTGTTAGATTATCCTCATTTCACAAGACCAGAAACGGTTAATGATAAAAAAGTTCCAGAAGTTCTATTAAAAGGAAACCATTCTGCTATTAGTAAGTGGCGAAGAAAACAAGCTCTAGGAATAACATGGGAAAAAAGACCAGAACTATTAAAAAAGGTGAAACTTTCTAAAGAAGATGATAAACTCCTCAGAGATTACATATCTGAATCTAAAAAAAACTAGTTATGAAGAAAATAATCGATAAAATTGAACTACCACAACTAAAAAAATACCCTAGCTTCTCAAGTGGCGATACTGTAGAGGTTTTGGTTAAAGTTAAAGAGGGAAAGAGAGAAAGATTACAATCCTTTGAAGGGGTCGTTATAGGCAAAAAAAACAGAGGAATTAATTCATCATTTACAATAAGAAAAATTTCTTATGGAGAAGGCGTAGAAAGAGTTTTTCAACTTCACAGCAAAATTATTTCGGATATTAAATTAAAAAGAAAAGGTAGTGTGAAAAGGTCAAAGCTATATTACTTGAGAGAAAGATCTGGGAAGTCTGCTAGAATCAAAGAAAAAGTAAACTAAATTTACCAATTCAAAAACTTGAATATAGTATATATAGCCTTAGGTAGTAATCAGAATAACCCTATTTATCATATACAAAAAGGGATGAAGGACATCAATCATCTTAATGACACACATATAATCAAAAAATCCTCTCTCTACATTAGCAAACCACTTGGGCCAAAAAATCAACCAGACTATATCAATGCAGTCATTAAAATTGAAACTAATCTAAAACCTGAGGAACTGCTTAACTCTCTACAAACTATAGAGAAATTACATCACAGAAAGAGAATAAAAAAATGGGGCCCTAGGACTTTGGACCTTGATATTTTACTTTATAATAATTTAGAAATTAATAGCAAAAGACTGACAATCCCTCATCCAGGTATGATAAAGAGAGAGTTTGTTTTAATTCCATTATTAGAAATTACTAATTACAGATTTAATATTCCAAAGTATGGAAAATTGGTCCATTATTTAAAGAGAGATTTTTAAACTTAACCTTATGAGTGGCAAAGAGAAATTTATAGTTATTGAAGGACCTATTGGAGTTGGTAAAACAACGCTAGCTAGGAAACTATCGAAGACATTTAATTGTAAATTAATGCTTGAAAGTTTCAGTGAGAATCCATTTTTAAAAAAATTTTATAAAAATCAGGAGCAGTACGCCTTTTCCACACAGTTATTTTTTTTGTTGATGCGTTCCAAGCAATATGCCGATTATAAGCTCGCCAAATCTGATAAATCTACTATTATCTCTGATTATTTTTTAGGGAAGGATTTGCTTTTTGCAGAAGTAACTCTCAATAAAGAAGAGCTTGAGATGTATAAAAAAATTTATAATATACTAGAATTAAAACATCCTAAACCTGATTTGATAATTTATTTACAAGCGCCTGTTGATAAACTGATTAATCGAATTAAATCAAGAGCTATTGATTATGAGCAAGGAATCTCAGATAGATATTTGAATACAGTTATTAATGCTTATACGAATTATTTTCACACATATAATCAATCACCATTATTAATTATTAACACTTCAAACGTAAATATTAATGAAGATTATGATTATAAAATGTTAATTGATGAAATCAGCAAGGATATTAAAGGAAAAAAATATTTTAATCCAACCACACCAAATGAGTAATATATGGCAAGAATTACTTTAAAAAAAATTTATTCTATGAAAGAAAAACATGTAGGAATAGCATGTTTAACAGCATATGATGCTAGCTTTGCCAAATATATTGATAATTGTGGCATTGATATTATTCTTGTTGGAGATTCACTTGGTGTTGTTGTGAAAGGATATGAAAATACTCATAATGTAACTCAATCAGACATTGAGTATCATACTAAAGCTGTAAGTAGAGGGAATAAAAATGCTTATCTAATATCTGATATGCCAATTAATACATATAACACTCCCAAAAAAGCTCTTATGAATGCAAAAAAATTAATAAAAGAATGCGGGGCTCAGATGGTTAAACTAGAAACTGATCCTACACATATAAAAACTATAGAGCTTTTAAGTCAAAATAAAATACCTGTATGTGCACACATTGGAATAAGACCACAGAGGATAATTTCTAACTCGGAATATAAAAAGCAGGGTAAAACTATTACATCAAAAAATGAAATTTTACATGAAGCCATTTTAGTTGAAAAATCAGGAGCTAAATTATTAATTGTAGAGTGTATCGATGAAAGGCTTGCTTACACGATATCAAACAATTTATCAATTCCTGTTATAGGAATAGCATCAGGAAAAAAATGTGATGGTCAAATCTTAGTCCTTTATGATTTACTTGGTGTAAGTTATAGCGGCATACCTAAGTTTGTTGATAAAAAATTTTTTAAAATTGAAAGTTTTAATAAAAGAATAAAGTCTTTTATTAAGAAAACTAAGAAAAACTCAAGGACTTAAGAAGTTGGATATTATTACAACCTCAACAAAATTGGTTGACTATATTGTGAATCTTAAAAAACAAGATACTAAGATTTCATTTATTCCTACTATGGGCAGCTTGCATGAAGGACATATTTCTCTTATAACGAGGGCCAAAAAAGAGAATACCAAAAAAATTGTATCAATATTTGTGAACCCCATACAATTCAATAACAAAAATGATTATGAAAGTTATCCTATTACAATGGAGAAAGATTTAGAAAAATTAATTAAACATGATATAGATTGCTTATTTTTACCAACAAAAGATATATTAAATAAGATTGAAGGATATAGGTTAAACAAAAAACCAGATTTCCTTGATTGTTTGTGTGGAAAGTTTAGGCCAAATCATTTTGAAGGAGTATATTTAATTGTTAGGAAACTATTTGATTTAGTAGAGCCAGACTATGTATATTTTGGCGATAAAGACTATCAGCAAACCCTATTAATTAAATACATTATAGAAAAATTTTACAATAATCAGATTAATCTTATCAGATGTGAAACAGTTAGAGATGAATTTGGGTTAGCATTAAGTTCAAGAAATAGTAGATTATCAAATGAAGATAAAAAATCAGCAAGCAATATAATTAAAGAATTAAAGATAATCAGAGAAAAGACCTTAAGTCACGGCGTTAATTTATTTAATGATTTGAGAAAAGAAGCCATTACAGCCCTAGAAAAATTTAATATGAAGATTGAATATCTAGAACTACTAACTTCAGATAAACTAGAAAAGAGTAATAATGGGAATCATAATCTTATGTTATTCATTGCTGTGGTTATTTCAGATGTAAGATTGATAGATAATCTTAAAATTTAATCTTTTGAATTTATTTTTTTAATAGTATTATATCTTAATTATGACTAGAACTTTTCTTAATGGAAAAATACATAAAGCAACTGTCACCGATGCTCGCATTGAGTATGAGGGTTCCTGTGAGATAGATATTTCCTTACTTAATGCCTGTAACATTAAACCTTTTGAAAAGATTGATCTTTATAATATTACAAATGGTGAGAGATTGTCTACATATGCTATCCCGGGAAAAGCTGAATCAGGAATAATTTGTGTCAATGGAGCAGCTTGCCATAAAATTGACATTAAAGATCAGATAATTATCTGCTCATATATAGAATTGCAAGCAGAAGAAATTTTTAATCATAAGCCGACTATTATTTATGTTGATGAGAAAAATAAAATAATAGAAAAAGAAAATTATGGTAGTATTAATTTAGCGAATGAGAACAATAAAAAAAGATGAGTGTACTGTTAAATATAAATGATATTGGCGGAAAAATAGCTAAAGAAGATGATCGCTATATAGTTAAAGATAACACACTTCTGAAAGGTTTGGTTGTTAGTAGCACAAATCTACACCCCATGAAAAGCACTACTGGTCATGAACATGAAGGCCAAGAGGAAGTTTATTTCTTTGTAAAAGGAAGTGGTAAAATGGAATTAGATGATAAAGAAATTAATGTAGGAGAAGGAGACACTGTGCTTATTGAAGATGGAGTTTTTCATAGGGTACATGCTGGTCCAGAAGGCTGTTATTTTGTATGTGTTTTTCAAGGAAAAAGAACCGTTTAAATATTTTTTTTCAAATTATCTAATCTCTCAAAAAGGTTTTTTTGATTCTTGTCAATAATTGTTATATGACCTAATTTCCTTTTATCTCGCTCATCTTTACCATAGTCATAAAAAAATGTATTTGTATCAAGATTTAATCCTTTTTTATCTGGCATTTTTGATATTAGATTCATCATAGCTGCATATCCATTAGTTTCAATCTTCTCAAAACCTATATCACAGATAGCTCTTATATGAGCTTCAAATTGACTAATATTAGCTCCTTGAATTGTCCAATGTCCTGAATTATGAACTCTTGGAGCTATCTCATTCGCTATAAGGTTTAGGTTTTTATCAAGAAAGAATTCAATTACTAATACACCAATATAGTTGAGTTCATTCATAATTTTTTTCAGAATAGTTTCTGCTTTCTTTTGTAATAACTGACGTACTTCATCATTTTTATTAATTGGAGATAAGCTGATACTTAAAATCCCATCAATATGGTGATTTTCAACAAGAGGGTAAAACAAAAATTCTTTTTTATGGGTTCTAACACCTATTAAAGATACCTCTGTTTCAAAATCAATCTTATTTTCAATGATGGATGGAGTTCCTTTTGTTTTCTCCCAAACATCATCAATTTTATTATCATTTATAATTATTTGATTTTTTCCATCATAACCAAACCTTCTTGATTTTAAAATAGAGTTTGATCCATACTTTTCGAGAGCTTTTTTTAAATCATCTCTTGAGGAGATTTCTTTATAATTAGTTGTAGGTATCCCAAGTTGTTGAAATAAATTCTTCTCTTTTAATCTATCTTGACAAATTTCTAAAGAATCAGGTTCTGGAAAAACTTTTATTTTTTTTTGAAGATATTTCAATGCATCTGCAGGTACATTTTCAAAGTCAATGGTTACTAAATCACATTTTTCAGAAATAATATCTAGACTTTTAAAATCTGTATATTCTGCCTGTATGCATTGAGTAAATTTAGATGCAGGTGGATTTTTTGTTGGATCAATAATTGTAAATTCAATTTTATGTTTCTCATTTGCAGAATCAACCATCATCATTGCTAGTTGTCCGCCACCAAGTATACCTATCCGCATCTTATTCTCTAGGGTCTCCAATAGCTAATACTGTGCGTGTTTGTCGTGATCTATATTTTTTTAATTGTTGTTTGATAGTTGGATATTTATTACTTAATATACTGGCAGCCAATAGTGCAGAATTTACAGCTCCACTTTTACCAATGGCTACTGTTCCTACAGGTACTCCTGAAGGCATCTGAATTATTGATAGTAAAGAATCAACCCCATCAAGACTTTTTGTTTTTATTGGTACTCCAATTACTGGGAGGGTAGTTTTTGATGAAGTCATTCCAGGTAAATGTGCCGAACCACCGGCACCAGCTATTATCACTTCTATGCCTTTCCCCTCAGCAGAGGTGGCATATTTGTATAATAAATCTGGCGTACGGTGTGCTGAAACTACCTTTGTCTCATACTTAATTTTGAGCTTATCTAGCATATCTGCAGCATGCTTCATGGTTGGCCAATCTGATTTGGATCCCATTATTAGACCCACTAGACTAGTAGCTTTTTTCATATAAAGATTGTATCAGCATAAAATGTTTCTTCACAATACTTATTGTGTTTTTATTGGTTAAATTGCAGTAGTTTCTATATAATCTTATTAGTTAATATAATTCAAGATTTTTTAATATGATTGTTGTAACAGGTGGGTCTGGTTTCATAGGTAGCAATTTAGTAGAAGCTCTAAATAAAAATAATTATAACGAAATACTTATAGTAGAAGAATTAGATACTTATAAAGAAAAATTTAATAATCTAAAGAATTTGCAATATATAGATTGTATCAGCAAAGAATCTTTTCTTAACCAGATACAAAAACCCAATAAGTCTTTTATAAAGAAAATAGATTATATTTTTCATCTTGGAGCATGTTCAAAAACAACTGAAAAAGATAGAGACTATATATTGTCTACAAATTTTGAATACTCAAAAAATATCCTTGAATTTTCTGCTAATTCAAATATCAATTTAACATATGCATCATCAGCTTCAGTTTATGGTTCAAGTACAAAATTTGTTGAAGATCCAAACAACGAATCTTTTTTAAATCATTATGCAGAATCTAAGCTAATGTTTGATAACTATTTTCGCCAGAATCAATCAAAAATTAAATCTCAGGTAGTTGGATTAAGATATTTTAATGTTTTTGGACCTTATGAACATCACAAGTTAGTAATGTCCAGTGTCATTTATCATTTTTTTAAACAAATGAAAGAAAAAGATAAGATTAGCTTGTTTAAAGGCAGTCATGGTTATGATGATGGAGAACAAAGAAGAGATTTTATTTTTGTAAAAGATACCATTAATATTAAACTTTGGTTTATGGATAATTTAAATATATCTGGAATATATAATATTGGAACAGGTAAAAGCAGAACTTTTAATGATGTTGCTTCCGCTGTAATATCATATTTTAAAAACGGACAGATAGAATATATAGATTTTCCAGCTGGTTTAAAAAATCAATATCAGTCCTTTACAGAGGCAGATATTACGAAGCTAAGATCAGTTGGCTACAAGGAAGAGTTTACAAGTCTTGAAAATGGAGTTTTTGAATATCTGAATTGGCTTACTAATCAAAGTATATGAAATCAAACGAAAGAATCTTAATCGTAGCCCCATCATGGATTGGTGATTTGATTATTTCTCAATCATTATTTAAACAACTAAAACTAATAAATAGAGACTGTGTTATTGATGTAGTAATTAGAAGTAATTTAATACCGATAGTAAATAAAATGCCTCAAATTGATAGAAAGCTAGCGTTAGATGTTCCTCATGGCTCACTTGGTATTTTTCATCGCTATAGACTTGCAAAAGAATTGAAAAATTACTCATATAAAAAAGCATATATTTTAACTAATAGTTTTAAATCAGCAATAATTCCTTGGTTAGCTAATATCCCTATTAGAGTTGGATATCTTGGGGAGATGAGATATGGCTTAATCAATAAAAGGTTTTATGAAAAGAAATTTGAAATATCTATGGTTAATAGGTTTTTAAAGCTTGCTGATTCATTTTATAAAGAGGATTTGCTTCCAGAGCTTGTACTCAATGAGGCTGAAAAAAAAGAAGTGATTTTAAAATTTGATATTGATTTAAGCAAGAAGAATATCTTTCTTTGCCCCGATGCTGAATATGGGCCTGCAAAGAGGTGGCCATCTGAAAAATGGTATGAGCTTGCAAGGATGTTCGACGCTCTTGGTTATAAAATATATTTCTTAGGGAAATCTAATTTAGGGTTTAACAATTTGTCTAGCTTACCAAATGTAACTTCTTTAATTAATAGAACTACTATTGAAGAAACTATACATTTATTATCTACTGCAGACTTGGTTGTCTCTAATGATTCAGGATTAATGCATGTTGCATCTTCCGTCAATGCTAAAATTCTAGCAATCTTTGGATCAACATCTCCCAAGTATACCCCTCCCTTATCAAAGAATGGTTACAGTAAGATTGCATATCATAATGTAGATTGTAGTCCATGTTTTAAAAGAACGTGTCCATATGGTCACTTAAAATGTCTTAAAGAAATAGGGGTAGATGAAATTATGGCAGAAGCAGGAAACCTTCTATGAAAAGTTCAAAAATTTTTGAATTTCTAAAAGGACCTTCTTTTTATTAATCAAAATATTTCTTTTATCTCCACCAATATCACTAAACTCTATCCTCTTATCAAAGTCATTGATAGTTTGCCATCTTAATTGAGTAGATGATTGTTTTGCTGGGTAAAAAGCAATTGTTCTTTTATTAAGAGCGCCAGCGACATGTAGTGGACCAGTTGATCCAGAACAAAATACATCACAGGTATTTATATTATAGAGTAACTCCTCAAGATTATTTGTTGGCTCTATTAAATGGAAATTTACTGAATTATCTAAAAGTTTTGATAAGGTATCAGCAGATGATTTTTCTTTTTTTGAATAATGAATCATAAAATTGTAATCATCAAATCTACGTAGGCCATTGCAAATATCTGCATATGTTTCTAATGAAATATTTTTAGATGATCCTCCTGATCCTGGGTGAATAAAAATAACTTTTTTCTCTGAATTTATACTATATTTTTGATAGAAATTTTCTTTTGCAGCCACCTCCTTTTTTGGATCCAAGGTTAGATATGGCGCGCCATCCATTTCTTTGAGTTCTTCACTAAAAAAGGTTTCTAAAAATTCAAAAATGAGATCCGTATTATATTCATGCTCCGGTTTTTTAGATTCTGATCTTCTTTGTTTCAATTTATGATTATAAAAAAATTGCGCCAATTTTGTTGCCGGTGCGAGCCTTATAGGTATTTTTGCATTTTTTAAAGCATAGCCTATTCTAAAAGTTGAAAAAAATGATATAGATGCATCAAATTGTTCTTCATGAATTATTTTCTTAAGTACGAATATATTTTGATCAATAATAAAGTCATCAATGAAGGGACAGAGTTCCGCTAAAGGCCAAAATTCTTTATTAATCAAACAAGTAATTTTTGTTTCTGGTAAATTCTTTTTTAGATAAGATAGAGCAGGCCAAGTCAGCATAAAATCGCCTAGCTTATCATTCCTAACCACAAGAATTTTTTTTATTCTTGAATCCATAAATTATTTTAATTGTTGTTTGAAATATTGAATTGTTTCTTTTAGCCCATCATCAATATCAATTTTAGGATGCCAATCAAGGATTTTTTTTGCCTCACTAATATCTGGCTTTCTTCTAATAGGGTCGTCCATAGGTAATTCTTTATTAATAATTTTAGATTTAGAGTTTGTAAGTTTTATAATTTTTTTTGCTAAATCTATAATCTTCAATTCTGTTGGATTTCCTAAATTTATTGGGCCTATGTTTTCTTTTGATGAGTCCATCATTTTTTGTAGACCTGTAACTAAATCATCTATATAACAAAATGAACGTGTTTGTTCGCCATCACCATATATAGTCAAATCTTTGTTTTGCAAGGCTTGCATTATGAAATTACTAACAACTCTTCCATCATTAGGATGCATTTTAGGTCCATATGTATTGAAAATTCTTACTACTTTAATCTCTAAATTATGTTGACGGTAATAGTCAAAAAATAAAGTTTCTGCACACCTTTTGCCTTCATCATAACAACTACGCGGACCAATAGGGTTAACATTACCCCAGTATTTTTCATTTTGTGGGTGTTTTTCAGGATCTCCATAGACTTCGGAAGTTGAAGCCTGAAGAATTTTCACGTTAATTCTCTTAGCAAGACCAAGCATATTAATTGCTCCATGAACACTCGTTTTAGTTGTCTGAACAGGATCATGTTGATAATGAATAGGTGAAGCAGGGCATGCTAAATTAAAAATTTCATCTACTTCCACATATAGTGGAAAACAAATATCATGCCGGACCATTTCAAAATATTTATTAGAAAACAAGTTACTTATATTTTTTTTAGTGCCAGTAAAATAATTATCTATACATAAGACATCATTGCCATCATCAATAAGCTTTTTACATAAATGGGAACCAATAAATCCAGCCCCCCCTGTTACTAAAATTTTTTTCATTAAATAGATGTTCTGAGTTTAATTATTTTATACAATACATTAATCTTAGTATTTTTGCTATAATAATCTAAGCTTATATGAATAAGATATTAGCCATTTGTACTTCACCAGATAAGGGCGGACTTGAACTCTACTTTGTTAAGTTAATCCATTATTATAATTCTAAGTGTAAATCTATTTTTCCAGTATGTAAAAAAAACTCTGAAATTGAAAAACTAATTGGCCCTGAAGCATTTTTGGTTAATAAAATTAATATTTTTAATATTTTTTCTTATGCGACTAAATTAGCAAAAATTATAGATAGAGATAACATTAAAACAATACATGTTAGTTGGACTAAAGATATTTTATTGGCGGTTTTGATTAAAAAATTATGTAGAGTAAAAGTTTCTATAATTTACTATAGACAAATGAAAATTACTAGAATGAAGGATGACTTTTATCATAAATTCCTTTATAAGAACTTAGATCTCATTTTAGTAATTACTGATAAATTAATGACTGAAGCTAAAAAATATTTTCCAGTTCCTACTACAAGGATACAAAAGCTTACGTATGGAATTCAAAAGCTCGACTCAGATTTAGATACAAAAGAAAAATTCTTTGAAACAAATAACCTTAATCCTGATTTGTTAACTATTGGAATATTTTCAAGAATTGAAAATCAGAAAGGACAACATTTAGTTATAGAGGCAATGAAAAAAATAAAATCAAATGTTCAGTTATTAATAGTTGGACATGTTATGGATATTAGTTATAAAGGAGTATTAGAAAAGTTAATAATGGAGTCTGATTTATCTAAGTTTGTGAAATTTATTGCACACTCAGAAAAGCCAATGAGGATAATGCCATTTTGTGATTTAATAATACTTCCTACATACGAGGAAACTTTCGGTCTTGTAGTTGCAGAGGCAATGATAATGGGTGTGCCTGTTATAGGTAGTGATGCGGGTGGCGTACCTGAAATTATAGAGGATGGGAAAAATGGCTTAATGTTTGAAACCAAGAATTCTAATTCTCTTGCCGAAAAAATTTTAATATTTATCAATAACAAAGAATTAAGGAGAAATTTAGCACAAAATGCTAAAGTGTATGCAGAAGAAACATATGATTATCAAAACCATTTTAATTTGTTAGATAATTACATTAATAACATATGAAAAAAAGAGTATATGAATAAAATAAGTGGAACAATTATTACCTTAAATAATGAAACTCAAATAGAAACCTGCATCCTATCACTTAAATCTATTTGTGATGAGATTATTGTAGTAGATTCGCTCAGTTTTGATAGTACCAGAGATATTGCAAAGAAACTTGGAGCCCAAGTCATAGAGCAAGATTTTCTTGGGGATGGACCTCAAAAAACATTCGCATCAACCTTTGCAAAAAATAATTGGGTATTTAGTTTAGATGCTGATGAAAAATTAGAAGACGACTTAGTTAAGTTTGTTAAGAGTTTAGACTTAAAAAATAGTAAGTATGATGGATATTCATTTCGTAGAAGAAACTTTGCAGGCAAAAGATGGATAAAGGCTGCTGGGTTTTACCCTGACAGAGTAGTTCGTTTATATAATAGGAAACTAACAAATTACCATGACCGCACATCACACTCATTTGTATCTGTAAAAAATGAATTTGAATCTGATTGTCATATAACTCATCACACTTATTCTTCCTACACTGAGTGGGTTGAAAAAATAAATTTTTACAGTACTCAAAGTGCCAAGACACTTCATTCTCAGGGTGTGAAACCATCAAATATACGGCCAGTCACGCACTCAATTTTTGCTTTATTAAAAAAACTTTTTATAAAAGGTGGAATTTTTCAGGGTATAGATGGGTTTACTGTTGCCATAACAACTATGTTCAATACTTACATGAAGTATATAAAGTTGAATGAACTTTATGATAATAAGAAAAACCCAAATGATCACTTCCCGAAAAAAAATTAAATAGAAAGTAAGTCATGCTTTGTGTCAATGTCTTTAAGGGTTTGTAATACTTTATAGCTTTCTCCAACTGACTCTAAAGTATTTTGAATGGATAAAAAATCATTATTTTTAACTAAGTCTAATGAAATATTATTAGATGATTTTGATCCAAATAAATAAAAACCACCGTCTCTAGAAGGACCTAAAACATAATTACTCTCGTTTAAAAACTCAATTGCATCTTGAATAATACTTTTATTTAATGATGGTATATCAGAACCAATTAATATAATGTTTTCAAATTTTTTTGATTCAGAAATTATGCAGCTCTGCATTCTCTCATTAAGTGTATTTCCAATTTGATTAGCTAAATTTATTTTAAAATTTAAAAAGATCTTATTAAAAAAAACATGATGATGATTTGGATAGACCCATAAGCTAATAGAAGTGTTTTTTATGCCTTCTGTTTCATTTAGGATATTAAATATCATATATTTGGTTAGAAAAACCCTTTCATCTTGAGTCAATAAATTATTTAGTCGACTTTTAGGATTACCGGTATACGGGCATTTTGTTAATATATTAATAGAAGTTTTCATTAATAATATTTATGGAGAATTTTCGCACTTAGGCCAAGACTATATAGAATCCTAAATAGTCTCATTTTTAAGACGGTTAAATAGAAGCCGTCTTTTTCCCATTTCCTAGCTGACGTAATTATTTTTGATTTTATAATTAGTGGTTCAGAAATTTCTTTTAGTAATTTACATACTTCTAAGTCTTCCATTAGTTCTATATCTGGGAAGCCATTAATTCTTTTAAAAATTTCATTTTTCATAAAAATTCCTTGGTCTCCAGTTGCACAGTTAAAAAAGTATGATCTTAAATTTATACATTTCTCCAATAGCTTATATTTTATAGAGTTTTGAGATAAACCTAGAGAAAAGAAACCCCAGTGAAAATCAGTTTTATTATTTTCTAATTCAATTATATTTTTTTCAGATATATATGTATCTGCATGTAAAAATAATAGGATGTCTCCTTTTGCAATATCTCCACCAGCATTAAGTTGAGATGCACGCTTCGGTTCAATGATAACTAACTTATCAACTAAGTTTCTTATTAGTGAGCATGTATCATCTTGACTTTTTCCATCAATAATAATAATTTCACAAAGTCCTTGATTTCTAATTCTTTGAAGATTTTGAACATTATTGAGAATCAGTTCTGATTCATTGAGAGTAGGTATAATTATAGAAATCATAGAAAAAATTTTAGGTTAATGTTCCAGTACAACTGCTTCCACTTCCAGCGGTACATCCATAACAATGATCAGCAACATTTATTTTTTGTCCATCCAAAACACCTTCATTAAGCGTGCTTATATGTTTCTTTTTATTTTTTGTTAATCCAATGTTTAACATTTGATTAAAATCACAATCATATAAATAACCTTGGTAATCTACGCTAAGTAGTTTTTTGCACATAACGTTATTTAGGGCTGCATGTGAAAATGATTTTTTTAGTAAAGACATATATTCTTTAAAAACACCTTTGGAGATTAAAGTACTCCCAAATCTAGCAATAGGCATGTTAGTAATAGTATATAATTTATTAAAATGGATTCCATATTTTTGATTTAACTTTTCTTTATACTGTGATTCTAATTCAGATTGTTTGGGAGGAAGCTGTGTACCTTGGGGGTTAAAAACTAAATTCAATAATAAATCTTTTTTAGTACCGTAGCCTAAACTATTTAAAATTTTTAAAGCTTCTATGCTCTGTTTAAAAACTCCTTTACCTCTCTGATTATCGACATTTTCTTCTTGATAACATGGTAATGAAGCAATAATTTCAATATTATTTTCTGCTAAATAATTAGCTAATTTTTGATTTTTTAATTCTAGTAATATGGTTAGATTGCACCTATCTATTACATGACAATTTAATTTCTTTGCGTTATTAACTAAGAATTTAAAATGTGGATTTAGTTCTGGGGCACCTCCTGTAATATCTATAATTTTTATTTTATTTGCTTTTATAAACTTAAGTATTTCTTTCATGGTCTGAATGCTCATCATTTCCTTTCTTTTAGGTCCAGCATTAACATGACAGTGAATACAGCTTTGATTGCATTTATATCCTAGATTAATCTGCAAAGTATCTAGTTTTCCCCTGTAAATATCAGGGAATTCAGTTTCTTGTATTAATGGGTAAATCTCATGCATCAGTATCTTTTGGATGTTACAATAATGATTTATATCTTTATGAGAGACGATTTTTTTAAGAAAGTCAAACAACTAATACCAAACGTTGATTATTGTTCGTTCAGATTTGTCAACAAGTATACCAATGTAATTTCCGTTACTCGCGGAATTACTGAACCGGTTAAAATCTTGGAAGATAATGGCGTCATGATTACAGTATTCAATAATGGCGGAATAGGTTACGGTGCAACATCTAATCTAACGGAGGCCGGAATATCAGATGCATTGGGAAAAGCTATGGAATGGTCTTCATTTTCAAAAGATAAAGTTACCTATTATCCAGATATATCCCCACTGAAAAAGCATGATGGTGATTATTTTACAAATGAAAAAGAATTATGGGCTCAAATTTCAACTAAAGATAAAATAGATTTCTTAAAAAATATAAATCAAGAATTGAAATGCAGCCCTTCTATTTCTAATTGGGCTGCAAGTCTAAGATATAACAAGATTGAAACATTTTTCATGGACTCGAATGACTCACATATCAGACAGAGAATTTCCTATTTGTTACCACAAGTACTTGTTTCAGCAGAATATAAAAAACAAACACAAACAAGAACTTTTGGTGGACATGCGCATGCAAGGCAAATTGGTTATGATTTTCTTGATGATATAAAATTTTCTGAAAAATCATCTAATCTTGCAAATGAAGCGATTGAATTATCTCGTGCCCCTAATTGTCCAGATAAAAAAACTAAAATTGTAATTTCACCTGATCAAATGATTCTTCAAATACATGAATCAATTGGTCACCCTCTTGAACTTGATAGAATATTGGGCGATGAAAGAAATTATGCTGGTTCTAGTTTTGTAAAACTTGACATGTTTGGAAAATATAAATATGGATCGGAGTTATTAAACGTTACATTTGATCCAACACTACCAACTGAATTAGCGACATATAATTTTGATGATGATGCAACAACAGCTTCAAAAGAGTTTTTGATTAAGGATGGTATTTTATTAAGACCAATAGGTGGATTTTTCTCTGGCCAGAGAGCAGATGTTGATACTGTTGCTTGTTCTAGGGCTTCTAATTGGAATAGACCTACAATTGATAGAATGGGAAATATTAATTTGGAACCAGGAAAGTCAAGCTTTGATGAATTAATATCGTCTGTTGAAGATGGTATTTTTGTTGAAACAAATAATTCCTGGTCTATTGATGATTACAGAAGCAAGTTCCAATTTGGCTGTGAAAAAGGAACCCTAATTAAAGATGGAAAATTAACAAATATTGTTAAAAATCCAAATTACAGAGGAATAACCCAACATTTTTGGCAAGATCTTATTAAAGTTGGAAATGGAGATACGCGTAAAACTTTGGGAACGGCGAATTGCGGAAAGGGTGAACCAAACCAAAGTATTTTTGTTGGTCATTCAACACCTGCATGTCTATTTAAAAATGTCGAAATATTTGGCGGCATTAAATGAAAGATTATTTCCTTAGCCTTTCAAAGTTGTTATTTAGTTTAATTGAAGATAATGAGTTATTAATATTGAATTTTGATGCCGAGGTGGGCGATTATATAAGATTCAACCATTCGAAGATTAGGCAAGTTGGCAATGTTAAACAAATAACATTAACACTTGATTTCATAAAAAAGAGAACAACCATAACTTCAACAATGAGACTTAATGGTGATTTGAAAAAAGATGCTAAACTTGTTGAAGATGCCCTAAATTTCTTAAAAAGAGAGCTATCAGAATTACCGCCAGACCCGTATTTAATGTATGCAAAAGAAAAAAACTCTACAGAAAAATTAAGTAGAAATGAAAATATAAATAATAAAGACATAGCTGAGAGAATAATAGAGAGCTTCTCAAGTCTAGATATGGTAGGAATTTTATCTTCAGGTTACATTTACAGGGGGTTTTCTAACTCTCTTGGTCAAACTAATTGGCATGAAAACGATTCATTCAACTTTGATTGGTCAATTTACACAAAATCTGGAAAAGCAGTGAAACAAAATTACTCAGATTTACAATGGAATCAAGATACTTTTCGGCAAATACTTGACGAAGGAAAACAAAAACTTATTGCTTTAGGAAATGACGAAATAAAACTTAAACCAGATGATTATAAAGTTTATCTATCTCCACATGCATTGAATGAGATTATTGAGATGCTATGTTGGGGTGGATTTAGTTATAAGGCACATAAGATAGGTACAAGCCCATTACATTTAATGAGTAAAGGAGAAACTAAACTTCATAAAACAGTCCATATATCTGAAAATTTAACTAAAGGTATAAGCCCAAACTTTCATAGAGATGGTTTCATAAAACCAAATGATACAGAATTGATAGTAAATGGAGATTATAAAAAATCATTAATTTCTCCTCGCTCTGGCCAAGAATATTCAATAAAGCATAATGGAGCAGAATATCATGAAACTCCTGTAGCTATTGATATGAAGGCTGGCAAAATAAAACATGACGAAATTCTAAAGACACTCGCTGATGGTATCTATATCAGTAATTTATGGTATTTAAATTTTTCAGACAGAAATAAGGCACGCATAACTGGTCTGACAAGGTTTGGTTGTTTTAAGGTACAAGGTGGTGAATATCTCGGACCTATTAATACAATGAGATTTGATGAAACTGTTTATAACATTTTGGGAGAAAATCTTCTAGGATTAACTAATACTCAACAATTAATGATGGATTGTAGTACCTATGATGAAAGATCAACTTTTAGTTCTTCTTTACCTGGAGCATTAGTTGATGGATTTAAGATGACATTATAATTATGGTTAAAACTAGATTTGCACCCAGTCCGACAGGATGGCTTCATATAGGTGGAGTTAGAACAGCATTATTTTCTTGGTTATTTTCGAAGAGTCAAAATGGTCAATTTATTTTAAGGATTGATGATACAGATACAACCCGGAGTACAAATGAATACTCCGAGGCTATTATTTCTGCATTAAATCTGTTGGGGTTGAATCACGATAATGAAATTATATATCAATCTTCCAGATTTGATACCTACATAGAGCGCATAGAACAACTATTAAAAAACGGAGATGCTTACTATGACAAAATACAAATTAATGAAAAAACAAAAGATACTGATTTAGAAGTACAATTTTCAAATAAATTGAATAAAGAAGGACATGTTATAAGATTCAAGAATCAAAAAGAGCACATGATCAATGTCAATGACCTTATTCATGGAGAAATAGCTTTCAAACCTGACTCTTTCCATGATGTAGTCATACTGAGATCTAATGGTGTCCCTACATATAATTTAACATCTGTTGTTGATGATATAGATTTTGAAATCTCACATATAATTAGAGGGGACGATCATTTAAGCAATACAGCTGTTCAAATAAATCTTTTCAAGTCTTTTGAGTCACAAATACCAAGCTTTGCTCACCTGCCTATGATACACGGTAAAGATGGTAAGCGATTATCAAAACGTCATGGCGCCGTAGATATAAAGCATTTTATTGAGGAAGGTTATCTTGGCGAAGCAATTCTTAATTATCTTGCGAGAACTGGTTGGTCTCACGGAGATAAAGAAATATTTTCTATTAAAGAACTCGTTGAGCTATTTTCTTTAGAAAGAGTCACAAAATCAGCTGCTATTTTTGATCACGATAAATTAAATTGGTTAAATCAACACTACATTAAAAATAAAGAGATAAGCGATGTTAGAAAGATGATTTTACCATATCTTGATATGCTTAACATCAAGGTAGATGATGAAAAATACCTAGAAAAAATTCTTGAGCTAGGTATTGAAAGAGAATTCAGTCTTAAAAAAATAGCAGAAAGTCTAACTTACTATTTTGTAGATGATGTAATTTATGATTTAGATGTTATAAAAAAATTCGATAAAGAATCAGTAAACTCTATATTAGATAAATCAATAGAAAAATTTAATTTGATAACCTTTGATAATAAGGAAAACATTAGTAATGCAATGAAAGTTATATGTGAAGAACTTGGCATGAAATTTGTCGAAGTAGGCCCAATTATCAGATTTGCTCTGACAGGAAAATTAAAAGCCCCATCAATTGATGATCTTTGTTTTGTTTTAGGTTTAAATAATACATTGAAGCGGCTTAACTCACTTAAATCCTCTATTTAGTTTTAACACATAATCTATTATAAAAATTATTTTGATGGTAAGTTTTTTTTAATAAAATGAACTAGAACCTCTTCTGTAAGCCTCGCAGCTTTCGAACTATAGGTTACATATGCACCATTTTCAGTACAGCTTTTTATAAAATCAGACCTATTTTTTAGAGAATTCAGTTTTAAACTTTCATTCAGGTTTGTAGTTTCATATGAATCATTAATTTTAAGAATACAATTTTCAGAAAAGTCAGTAATAATAGGTTGCCACGGTATATACGCTCCTAAGTAGAATGCGTAATTATCAAAACCATGATGTGCTTTTTCTATTCCTAAGTATTTAGTGTTATGTATTACATCTAGTTTTTCAGAAAAGCTTTTACATTGATGAGCTGGGGTTATCGAATCTTCATTACCGCTTATCAGCAGTAGTGGAGTTTCAGAAATATTCTTGTTATTAAAATTGAACCCACAAAAAGTATATATTCCAGCTAAAAACTTAAAACTATCTTCTTCAAGGTTAAATTTTTTTAGAATCCTTTTATCCTTTAGCAGCACAGTACCAATACCTCCTTTGGACCAGCCTACATAACCTATTTCATTAGAAATAGATGGATGTTTTTTTAATAAGTTATAGGCTGCTACAGTATCTGATATCATCATTGGTTCAGTAATATCAATAAAGTTGTTGTCCAAAACTTTGCCTCTTGGATGAAAATGATCGATCATTAATACGGCATAACCTTCTTCAAGAAAAAGCCTTTTGTATCTATGGTGAAAACGAAATATACCTCCTGCGCCATGAGACATTATTATTGCTGGCACAGGCTCCTCTAAACTTTTTGGAAGGTAAAGGTTTGCAGGAATTATAATCTCTTCTGCCTGTTGATCTCCAAAATCATAAATATTGATACTTGCAATACAAATTGTCCCCCAATGCTCTTTGCTTGCAAAACTCTTGTCTGCTTGTCTTTCATAACAAGCATGGGATGGGTTAGACATTACAAAATATGAAATTAATAATACAAATAAAAAATAAGGCAAGACTCTTTTCATACAAACTTAAAATACCGCATATTTGTTATCATTTTATTAAATTACTATGTATAATAAAAAACTTATTTATTCATTGATAATAATACTAATTGGTCCCCATCGTCTAGAGGCCTAGGACACCGGGTTTTCATCCCGGCAACAGGGGTTCGACTCCCCTTGGGGACGCTCAAACAACACATTCACACTAAAAAATTGATACAATAACACTTTGATGGAAGATAATCTCAGAAGAACAAGGCTTGCACATAAATACTGTTCGTATTGCGGTTCAACGGTTTCGATAAAAATACCTGACGGAGACAACAAAGAAAGAGCTGTCTGTGATAAGTGTGGCAGTATATTTTATGAAAACCCAAAAATTGTTTCCGGGTGTCTACTGACTTATGATAATAAAATTCTTTTGTGCGAACGTGCTACAGAACCTCGAGCTGGATATTGGACTCTACCTGCTGGCTTTTTAGAAAATAATGAAACTATTGAAGGTGGGGCTGCTAGAGAAACTTTTGAAGAAGCTAGAGCAAAAGCAGTAGACTTAAAACCTTTTTTGCTATGTAATTTACCTCATATTAGTCAACTTTATATTATTTTTTATGGAGAACTACTCAATGGTGAGTATTCCGCTGGACCTGAAAGTTCAGACGTAAAACTGTTCTCTCAAAAAGAGATTCCATGGAATAATCTTGCGTTTCCAGTGATAGAGAAGACAATCAGTCTGTATTATGAAGATAAAAAAAATGATACGATAGCTATACACTTTGAAACTATTACTAAAAAAACATGAAACACACCGTAGCGACACCATATTTCTTTCTTATTATTTTCTTTACAACTAATATTTTTGCGCATCAAGATCAAGAAGAGAGAATAAAGTTTTGGAAAGAATATTACAATCCTCAGATGGAAGTAACTCAAGAGAAAATACCTGAAATAAAAATAACTTTACATAAAATTGGTCCCTTCTATCAATTACATACTGATGTTAAAAATTTCAAATTTACTCCTGATAGAGATATGAAAGACAACAACGCTTGGACAGGTTATGGAAAACTTTACATCAATGGTAAATTCATAACTAGAGTTTATAATAATATTATATTTCTCAAGTCTATACCTATTGGTCAAAATGAGATTAAAGTAATCCTTAGTAGTAACATGGATCATGACATAGCGATGAATAAGAAATTAATATCTGATCAGATAGATATAAGATTTCCAGATTATAATTTTGCCGAAGCAAGAGCGCATGCGTATGATTTATTTATCATGTGTGAATTCTCTGATGAAGGTAAGGCAAGAACTCAAAAACTAGCTTCATATGGACTTAATGCTAATGAATCATCGGAATATCTCCAATGCACTCGTGACAGTAATGATGTTATTAAACCTTTCGTGAAAGAAATGAGTAAAGCGCAAAAAGCACATTTCAATATCGTTATGGAAATATTGGAAAAAAGAATTAATCTTTGGAAGTCATTTGAAAACAATCAAATTAGTCTCAGTAAAGCAAGAGACAAAAACCAGTTGTTAGAAGAAGACATTGATAAACACATGCAAGAAACAATGAGGAAAATTGAAAGATGAGCAGTAACATCATAGGACAATTTTTAAATGCATATACTATTACATCGCAAATAATGTTTCCTATTTTAGTTTTTATTGTCATTTTACTTATAAGAGATTTCAATAAGTACGGAAATATTTCTGCAATGATAAATAATAGACTTAATGATTTGACAGACTTAGTTGAAAGCACAGGTTTTAAAAAAGATAATTCTGACACCAACCTTGATTATTTGGAAAAGTATTTATTAAATAAAGAAAATAAAACTAAAAAGAAGTAAGCAAATCGAATACTTTTTCAGCAGTTAAATCATGCATACAAATATTCTTAGGGCAGTTTTTGATTCCAGGTGTGTCATAGCAAGGGCTGCATGGAAGGTTCAAGGTGGCAACTTTAATACTATTAAGTGATGTTTTGAATGGAGAAGATTGATAATGGTTAGTTGGTCCATGGATAGAGATTATCTTTTTTGCAGATGCACCGGCTATATGAACGCTTCCGCTATCTGTCGCAATGACACAGTTAGAAAGTTTCATGATAGTAATAAGTTCAGGAACATTCGTTTTCGCAGATAAATCAAAAACCCTATCACCCAATGGATAAAAAGATTTTAAATATTGTTGTTCATTTTTATTACCAGTGAGAAAAATATTTAAATCAGTCTCTTTGAGTATTTTCTTTATTAGGGTCTTCCAGTTTTCAAGAGGCCATGCCCTATACCCCCTATAGTTATCTTTCTTGAAGTGGCTATTTGTTGGACAAAGGACTACAAATTTTTTTTCAACAGGAAATTTCCTTTTAATCAAATCTTCTTCCTCGCCAATGATAGAAGGAATAGATTTTTTTCTATCATACTTATCCAGATATTTATCTAATATTCTCAGTTGATGTTCAACTCTGTGCTCTTTAAAGATATCATCAACGATAAAATGATAAGGCATACCAATTTTATTTTTAGATCTAGAGACAGAAACAATATCATTAAATTTTTTTCCAATTTCTAAATTTAAAATTAAATCATATGGATTAAAAATTGAATCAAATATTATTCTTAATTTATCAACATTAAAAATAAAAGGTAAATTAGTATGTTTTAAAACATAAACTTTATTTATTCTAAAGTCATGCTTAAATAGATCAGAGATACCTGGCCTTGAAACCCAGTTTATTTCTACATTATTTTTGAAATGATCAATTAGCGGCTCTATCACTGATGTTGCATCAACAGTATCTCCTAATAAACCACATCTGATGATTAGTACTCTTTTCTTTTTTTTCATATATATTTAGTTTAGAATATCTTCTTTAACTAACTATTCTAATTAAAAAATTGCAATATGGGTAAATTAAATAAAGAATTTAAACCTACTAAAGTATTAGCCTTATGGAATAATTATAAAACCTTAGCTGATGAAAAAGGGCTTTCAAAACCTAATAATCCTCTATACTTAAATAAATCTGTTTCAAGCATTATTGAGCCAGGTGAAAATATTGTTAGGCCAAAATCCTATTCAGAAAGTATTTTTTATGAAGGGGAATTGGGAATTGTGATTGGAAATGAATGTAAGGACATAGAAATTGATCAATCTAAAGAGTATATCCTTGGTTACACATGCGTTAATGACGTGACAGCGATGGACTTGGTTAAAAAAGATTCTACATTTGATCAATGGACTAGAGCAAAAAGCTTTGACACTTTTGGAATATTTGGCCCATGCATTGTAAATGATATAGACCCAATGAACTTAAGAGTTACATCTAAGCTAAATAGTGAAACTGTTCAGGATTATAATACTAGCGATATGTTCTTCAATGTTTTTGAAATTGTGAGTCATCTTTCAAAGGATATGACTCTTTATCCTGGAGATATCATTGCTTGTGGAACAAATTCTGGTTTAGGTCCAATGAATGAAGGAGATATTATTGAAATTGAAATTGAAGGTATTGGGAAAATAGTCAATAAGCTAACTTAGTTTTTTATATTATCTTCTTTCCCAGACATCAGGAGCCTTAGATGGTCTTGGTTTTGGTATTTCATCAAAAATAATATTCTTATAGCCATTATAAATTAAGAAATGTTTACCTTTAGCCCTTCCAAGTAGCGTAACACCAGTTTCCTTAGCAACATTTAACCCCATTTCTGTAATCCCAGAACGCGAAACTAAAAATGGAATATTCATTTGAGCTACTTTAATTACCATTTCTGAAGTTAATCTTCCAGTTGTATAAAATATTTTATTTTCACTTGTTGTGTTATTAAGCCACATGTTTCCTGCAATTGCATCAACAGCATTATGCCTCCCAACATCTTCAACAAAATCAATTATTTTTTTATCATCACATATAGCGCAGCCATGCACAGCTCCTGATTTTCTATATATTTCATTTTTGTCATGCAACAATTTTAAAATTGTATATATAGTTGATTGTTTTAATTTATCTGACTTAATTTTTTTATTTTTAATTTCATCCCAAACACCAGAAAATGTTGTGCCTTGCCCACATCCGGAAGTGACAATTTTATGTGTTAGTTTATTTTCCCATGACTCTACATCAGAGATTGTTTTTACTGCTGCAGTATTTGTATCCCAATCAACATGAACAGAGATTAATTCATTCAGACCTTCAATAAACCCCTGATTACGAAGGTAGCCAATCACTAGCGATTCAGGATAGTGACCCAATGTCATCAAGGTGACAATCTCTTTTTTGTTAACAAAAATAGTTAATGGTAACTCCCCAGTTATAGGAAATTCTCTAATTTGACCATATTCATCTCGGACAGCAATATCTTTTGTTTTAGGCCTCTTAGCATTTGTAATATCAAGGTTATTTATTTTACTATTACTCATTATCTGTTAGATTATATTACAAATATATTATACAAACGATGAGATTCTTTTTACTAATTTTTCTAGTCATATTTTCATTAAATTCCTATGCGGATGTAATGAGAGTTATATTTTTAGGGACTGGAACACCCAGATTGGACATTGAACGCTTCAGCCAGGCTATTTTAGTGGAATCGGGAGATGAAAAATTATTATTTGATGTTGGTAGGGGAGCAACCATCAGAATGAGCCAAGCAAATATACCTATACAGGAAATTGATAAGGTGTTTTTAACTCATTTACATTCGGATCACACGCTTGGTATGCCAGATTTAATAATGACTGGATGGGTTTATCATAGAACTAAGAAAATGAAAATTTTTGGTCCAAGTGGCACTAAAAAATTTATTAACAATATAAAAAAAGCATTTCACGAAGATATACAAATCAGGATCAAGCACCCTGAAAAACTTCAATTATCTGGGCTTAATATAGATGTACATGAAATCGAAGAAGGCTTGGTTTTTCAAAAAAATAATCTAAAAGTTTTTGCATTTAGTGTTAGTCATGGCGGTGGCGTCAAAGAAGCATATGGTTTTAAAATCTCTAATGGCGATCATACAATCATCATTTCAGGAGATACAAATTTCTCAGACAATCTCGTGAAATATGCTCAAGATTGTGACTTATTGATTCATGAAATTGCTTTTGCACCAAAACCTTTAATTGAGAAAAGTAAAAAAATTAAAGGGCTGATGGATTATCACACTACACCCGAAGAAATGATAAAAGTTTTAAAACTTACGAAACCAAGACTGACTATACTTACACATGTTCTTGCATTAGGCGGAATGGAACTAGCGCCTACTTTAAAAATGATTCAGGATTCTACAGAGAATCAATTCAAAATAAAATATGCTCATGATTTGATGGCTATTGATGTGAAAGAAGATTTTAATATCTATTCTATAAATTACAACAAAAAAGAAAAATGATAAAACCTAAAATAATTGGGATTTTAAACTTAACACAAGATAGTTTTTCTGATGGAGGTAAGTATATAGACATAACTAATGCGATTGATTATGTTAAAAAAATGATTAATGCTGGAGTTGATATTATTGATATTGGTGCAGAATCCACTAAACCTGGATTTAAAAGTATAAGTCCAGATCAACAATTAGAAAAAATCTTACCTGTTCTAAATGAAATCAAGAATAATTGCAAGCCTGTATCAATAAGCATTGATACTAGATCAAGTCTAGTTGCTAAAGAAGCATTGAACGCAGGTGCCGTTATAATTAATGATGTTTCTTCTGGGACATATGACTCTAAGATGATGCAGACAATCTCTAAGTTTAATGCAACTATCATTTTTACCCATATGCCAGAATCACATCAATCTAATAAACCTAATTTACGTCTATCAAAGACATTAGAAGATATCCAGAACTATTTCCATGAGAGAATTAAAGACGCAATAGCTTGTGGAGTAAAAAAAGAAAATATTATTATTGACCCAGGTATATGTTATGGAAAAACAGGTAAAGAAAATATAGAAATCATTAAAAATATACAATTTTTTGTTAAAGGTTTTAAAAATGTATGTCTTGGCGTCAGCAATAAAAAATTCTCTTCACGGTTATTCAAGAATTTTAATGATAGTGAATTAAATATTGTTTCACTTGCTGTTACTGCACATTGCGTAATAAACAATGTTTCACATTTAAGAGTTCATGATGTTATTGCCAATAAGGATGCCTTAGAAGTAGCGTGGAAAACACACACTATCTAATGATTTATACTATTGTCTTAGTGAGTATTTTTTCTAATTTTTTTGCGAATACTTTATTATCATGAATTTCTTCATAATTCTTTTTATCAGTTAACTTATTAAAGATTCTTGCCATTGTTTTTTTATTTGTACATACATCAATGACTTTTTGTTTATAATCTTTTAAATTATTACAGCATAATTCATCTAACCCTAAAGATAAAAGTAAACTAGATGAAACTCTTGACGCAAAGTGATTACCTGTCTTAGTTACAACAGGAACTCCAGATTGAAGTGCATCGATTGTTGTTGTATGACCATTATATATTCTTGTATCTAAAATTACATTTGCCAATTTAATTCTTTCTAAATGAATTTTTCTATCAATTCTTTTTGCAAAAATAAGTCTTTCACTGTCAATATTATTTTTTTCAACATATTGATGAAGGAATTTTTTTGCAATCTCATTATCTTCTAACAACCATAGAACTGAATCATCTAATTCTTTAAGAATCTCCAGCCAACAATTAAACATAACAGAATCTAATTTAAAAGATTGATTAAAGCTTGCAAGAACAATGCTGTTTTCTGGTAACTGGTGTTGTTTTCTATTTTCAGTAGTTTTAGAAAAGTTAGATTTTCCATCATTGATTTGATAACAATTAGGTAAAAATAAGAGTTTTTCTGTATAAAAAGGTTGGTGATCTGTTGGGGTAACTATCTTATCGGTTAAAAGATAATCATAGTGTTTGCATCCCGAAGTTCCAGGAAAGCCTAAATAGGAAATAATCTTTTTTGCTGGTTTAGATTTTAGTATATTTATACGGTTATTGGAGATTACGACTGAAAGATCAATCAGTATATCTAAATTACAGTTATTTATGATATCTATAGATTCTGAATCACTTTTTTGGGTTATATCATAGAATTCACATTTATTTTTTTTTAATTTTATTTTTGTTTCTTCATCATGATTAAAAGAAAAAATATAAACTTCAAATTTTTTTGTGTCATGCGATTTAAATAAGTTTTTTATTAAATGAAAAGTAGGGTGGTTTCGAAATTCTCCACATATATAACCTAGTCTAACTTTTTTATTTTTTTGAGAGGATTGTTTCTTTGGTTGATTTCTGAACGGTATTAAATTTTTTTTGGCCCATGATGTAGCAACTTTATAATTCATTTCTATATTTTCAGACCTACTTATATTCATAAAAGGATGCTCTATACCCATTTCTGTTATTTCATTTATTTTATTTTCAATTGATTTCATTTTTTCCCAGTCGCATGTATTTTGATAAATCCTATAAAGAAGAATTAATGCATTAGGGTAATCATTATGTATCTGAAGTATTTTCTTAAGAATTTCTTTAGTATTTTCATAATCCCCAGATTTTTCATAGGCCAGCGATAGATTGAAGTAAGCATCAACATAATAGGGATCAAGTTCTAGAGCTTTTTTAGCAAAGCTAATGGATTCATCAATAGAGTTTTTTTCTAGATATATAACGGATAAATTATTGTTTGCCTCTTTCAAATTTTCTATTTCTAAGGATTTCTTATAATAATTCTCTGCTTGCCCATAACTACCAAGGTATTTGTATATATTACCAAGGTTTATAAGAAGTGAAGGTTGATTTGGATAAACATCTAATGCATCTAACAGAATTTTTGTTGCCTTTTCATAATCTTCAGACTCCAAACACTCTTTGATGTTAGAGATAAATTCCTCTAAAGGTTTTTTTGTATTCACAATCTAATGTTTAGGATTTTTAGTGACCTTAACTGCACAAAATTTGAATTCAGGAATCTTTGCATCTGGATCCAATGCAGCATTAGTTAGCAGGTTTGCTGCAGATTCAACATAACAAAACGCAATGAATATTTGATTGGGTTGCAAATTATCATCTCTTCTTGCATAAACATTTATTTTTCCTCTTCGGGATTCCACAGTAATTAAATCACCTTGTTTTACACCAAGTTTTTCCATATCAGTACTACATAAGCTTGCAGTTGGATCAGGTTCAATTTCATCTAACATACTTGCTCTTCTCGTCATAGCGCCTGTATGCCAGTGTTCAAGCTGTCGTCCGGTTATAAGAATAAAATTAAATTTGTTGTCTGGTAATTCATCGGCATTTGAAAAAGTTGATGGTACGAAGGTAGCGTAACCATCTTTTGTTGGAAAAGATTCAGTAAAAATTACAGGTTGACCTGGATCAGTTTTAGAAGTACATGGATATGTAATTGATTGGTCTTTTTCTAATCTATCCCATGTAATTCCTGCTATGCTAGGCATACACTTTGTCATTTCTTCAAAAACATCCTTAGGCCCATCATAGTTCCATGACAATCCTAATCCATTAGCAATTTGTTGAATTATCCATAAGTCTTGTTTTGCTTCACCAGGCGGATTAACAGCTTGTCGTCCAAGCTGAACTCTTCTATCAGTATTTGTAAAAGTACCAGTTTTTTCAGGAAAAGCAGATGCAGGTAAAATTACATCTGCAAAATAAGCTGTTTCGGTCAAGAAGATATCTTGCACAACAAGATGATTAAGCATGCTTAAAGCTTTCCGAGCATGATTTAAATCAGGATCAGACATAGCTGGATTCTCCCCCATAACATAGAGGCCTTTAAGTTTGTTTGCTGCAATTTCATCCATAATTTCTACAACCGTCAGCCCAGGCACCTTGTCTAAATTTGTATCCCAAAATTTTTCAAAAAAGTCATTAACATCATCATTGTCTACTCTTTGATAATCTGGAAATACCATTGGTATCAGACCAGAATCAGATGCGCCTTGTACATTATTTTGTCCTCTCAAAGGGTGTAACCCGGTGCCAGGTCTGCCTATTTGACCAGTCATTAGTGATAAAGAAATTAAGGCCCGTGCATTGTCTGTTCCATGAATATGTTGAGAAATACCCATACCCCAAAAAATTATTGATGCTGAGGATGTTGCATAAATACGAGCAATCTCATTAATTTTTTCAGTTGATATCCCACAAATTTTTGACATTTTCTCCGGAGTATAATTTTCTAGATGTTTAGATAATTTTTTAAAATCATGAGTTCTTTCAGTTATAAATTTTTCATCTACTAAATTCTGATCAATTATAGATTTCATAATGGCATTTAACAAAGCTATGTCAGTATCAGTTTTAAATTGTAAGAAATGATGAGCATGGCGAGCTAACTCATTATTACGTGGGTCCATTACTATCAATGTTTTCCCATCTTTGGCTGCATTTTTCATAAATGTTGCTGCAACAGGATGGTTTACAGTTGGATTAGCTCCAATAACTACTATCACTTCAGCTTCAGTTACATCAGCAACTTGATTTGATACCGCTCCAGAGCCAATCATTTCTAATAAAGCAACAACAGATGATGCATGGCAAAGTCTCGTGCAGTGATCTACATTATTGGTTTTAAACCCTGTTCTTATAAGTTTCTGAAATAAATATGCTTCTTCATTTGAACCTTTAGCACAACCAAAGCCAGCAAGAGAACCAGGACCATCTTCTTTTTTTATTTTGTCAAAACCATTGATCGCAATGCTCAAAGCGTTTTCCCATGTTGTTTCTTCAAATATTTCTGAAAGTTTTTCAAAGTCAAATGATTCAACATTTACATTTTTCTTGACACCTTTTTTTCTAATAAGTGGTTTTGTTAGCCTTCCTTCATTGTAAATATAATCAAACCCATATCTGCCTTTAACACATAATCTACTTAAATTAGATGGGCCATCTCGACCTTCTGTATATTGAATCTTATTATCTTTTATATTGTATGTTAAAAGACAACCAACTCCACAATAAGGGCAAACACTATCAACTTTTTTATCTGGTAAATTTAACGCAACATTTTTTGACGGCATTAATGCCCCTGTTGGGCATGCTTGTACACACTCACCACATCCTACGCATGTACTTTCACCCATAGGATCATTTAAATCAAAAACAATTTCTGATTCATTTCCTCTTTTTGCATATCCGATTACATCATTAACTTGTTCTTCTCGACAAGCTCTTACACATCTTGTGCACTGAATACACGCATCAAGGTTTACTGCTATTGCTGGATGGCTTACATCATGTATTTCTTGAATTTTTGCAGGGAAACGACTTTGATTAACCTGCAAAAGGTTTTTCCATAATTCTAATTCACTATTTTTATTATAAACCTTTTTTGATATATCAGAATCAAGGAGTTCTAGAACTAATTTTTGAGAATGTTTTACTCTATTATTTTTCGTATTTATTACCATTCCTTCAGTAATAGTTCTAACACAAGATGGTTGAAGTGTTCGTTCCCCTTCAATTTCAACCATACAAACTCTGCAGTTGCCATCAGGCCTCATCCCATCTTTGTAACACAAATGAGGTATCCAAATACCTTCTCTTTTCGCAACATTAAAAATGGTTTCATCTTGATAACCATTTATTTGTTTACCATCTAGACTTATAGATATTGTTCGGCCTGTATGTATATCTTCAGGATTTACTGCCATCTTTTATCTCCTCTGGAAAGTATTTTATCACGGATTTAAGCGGATTAGACGCTGCTTGACCTAAACCACAAATTGATGCATCGGTCATGACCTGAGAAAGATCTTTTAATAGAGGGATATTCCATTTTTTTGATTTCATTAATGTAGCTGCCTTGGATGTACCTACTCTGCATGGAGTACATTTTCCACAAGACTCATGTTCAAAAAAATGCATTGTATTTATCGCAGCGTCAACAGCTTTGTCATGATGGGATAGAATAATAATTGCTGCTGAACCAATAAAACAATCAAACTCTTCTAATGTTCCAAAATCTAGAGGTATGTTATCCAAAGATGATGGAAGAATACCTCCGGAGGCACCTCCTGGAAAGTATCCGTAAAATTCATGACCTTCTAACATTCCACCGGCAAACTCATTTATCAGTTCTTTGACAGTTATACCTGCAGGAGCTAAATGAACACCTGGATTATTAACCCTCCCACTCACAGAAAAAGACCTCAAACCTTTTCTTCCATTTCTACCTTGAGATGTAAACCAATCTGAACCTTTCTCCAAGATATCTCTTATCCAATGAAGAGTTTCCATATTATGTTCTAGAGTAGGTCTTCCAAATAATCCAACTTGTGCAACAAAAGGTGGTCTTAATCTAGGCATGCCTCTTTTGCCTTCAATTGACTCAATCATTGCAGACTCTTCACCGCAAATATATGCTCCAGCACCTCTCCTCAATTCAATTTCTGGTATGGAGTTTGAGAAATGTTTTGAAAGTTTAATTAGTTCATCTGTCAAAATTTTCCTAGAAGCAGCATATTCATCTCTAAGATAAATATATATTTTATCAATCCCAACAACCTCAGAAGCTATTAACATCCCTTCTAAGAATCTATGAGGATCTGTTTCTAAATAGAAACGATCTTTGAATGTTCCTGGCTCACCTTCATCTATATTTATAGCTAGTAATTTTGGACTCTCTTGTTCTTGCAATATTCTCCATTTTCTACCGGCTGGAAAGCCAGCTCCTCCAAGTCCTCTTAAATCAGATTTTTCTAGTTCACTTAGAATTTTTTCTTTATCTAATTCCCCTTCTCTAATTCTATTTATGAGCTCATAACCTCCATCCTTCATATAGGCTTTCATATCAATATAATTTGGTATCCCTGCGTTATATTCTTTCGTATCAACTATTTTTTTCACAGATGGTAAATCAGCATTATCAACAGGATTGAACTTTACAACAGCTATGGGGGCCGAGGCACATCTGCCTACACATGGCACTTTTTGTATCCTTACTGTCCCTTTATAATAACTATCAAGGTTTTTTATTAAGTCATCAGCGCCATTCAAAGCACAACTCACAGACTCACAGACTCTAATAGTTAGTGGAGGAGGTTTATTTTCGTCACCTTTTATTACATCAAAGTGATGATAAAAAGTTGCAACCTCATAAACTTCGGTTTGGGAAATTTGGAGTAACTCTGCCAGAGCAGTCATGTAATCTTGATTGATATAGCCTAAATTATCTTGTATGACATGTAGGTATTCTATTAGATGGTCTCTCCTAAAAACATTTATGTTTAGGAGGTTTTTTAATTTTTCTAGTGTTTCAAAGTCTACTTTACGACCCCTAATCTTTAGGTTTTTTTTAGACTTCAAATTCTTTTTCGATGCCATCTTTGTTTATGTACCTTATTTTTATGACTATAATAATTATATGTTCTTTGGTTGACTAATCAAGCAGGGTTATTATACGGTTAAAATAGGAGAACTAAATGTCAGATGAAAAAACCTATACTGAGAGCGAAATAGAGGACTATCTTAAAAAACACCTACCACATTGGTATTATGAGAATGGTTGGATTCGCAGAAAATTTAAAACAAGCGGTTGGAAAGGAACGCTGATGGTAATAGCCACAGTGGGTCATTTATCAGAGGCAGCTTGGCACCACCCTGATATATCGGCATCTTATGCGTTTGTAATTGTTAAACTTCAAAACCATGCAGCCAAAGGTATAACTGATAAGGACTTTCTATTGGCAGAAAAAATAGAATCAGTCGTACAATGGAAGCCTGGAGAAGAAGGTGGAACTCTTGAAGGAACACCTGATGATCCTAGGTTTAAGTATATTAAATACGACTAGATCAAGCTACTAAGTTAAAATAAATTTTTAATTGCTTTAGTTATTTCTAGATATGGAAGTCCATTTGAAATAATTCTTTGAACGATGAAATTTTGGTCAATAATATAAATATTTGAACTGTGTTCTACTAAATAATTTTTTGATTGGTGGTCTAGTAGTGCATAGGAAGTTTTAAAAAACTTAGTTATTTTATCAATATTTTTTTTATCTGAAGTTATACCCAATATACGTTCATTAAAATAAGATGTATATTGAGCTAGAGATTTTGGTGTGTCTCGTTTGTAATCAACACTGATAAATATAGGTTGTATTCTATCAGCATCATTCCCAAGATGATTAATGGCTCTGGAAATATCTAATAAAGTTGTTGGGCATATATCTGGGCAGTGAGAATAGCCAAAAAAAAGAACTATAATTTTTCCTTTATATTTATCTAAACGTAAATCATTATCTTCGTGGCTTTGAAAAATAACTGATGTGAAAGCAGTTTCAACATTCGGCATTGCAAAGGCCTTTGTATTTAATGATGCAGCAAATGAGATTAATAGCACTATTTGAAATAAACTTTTTTTGCATACATATATATATGTAAGAATTCTTTCGATCATGGAGTCATTATATCAACATAGTAGAGTTTGAAAACATAACAAAAAAAATGAATAAAGGCGATGAAAATCAGTATTTTAGGATACTCTAATATAAATAAAATATTTAAAATTAGTTTTGACTCATATCACTAGGGATACTAATATTTAACTATTGGGAGGTATATATCTCCCGAGGGAGCCCGGTTCCTATGCAGTTATATGCGTAGGATTTAAAACGTTGGTTTACGGGAACTAACGGCTTCGATTAATCTGGAGGTAAAGATGATCGGAAACATATTACTAAACTTACGCTACTTACTAGCGCCAGTACTAATTATAGTTGCTGGGGTAGGAGTACTAATCGGCGGTGTAATGGCTTGGTTAGGCGTAGTTTTACTTTTTGTAGGTCTACTTGTAGATATTGCAACTAAGTTTGAAACTACAGGCGTTGGGCTAAATGATGATGGTTCAGCTCGCGGATGGGCAACTTTCCAAAACTTAACCATGTATTTCATGCTGCCTGTATTCATTCTGTTCCAACTAGTAATGGCATGGAGACTTTATTCTTTCATGGCATTAGGTGGAGCTGAAGGTGGAGTTATAATGGAACTTATACCTGGCATAATTGTTATGCATGAAGGTATAACAGGTATTAACTTAATAGGTGCGACTTTGTCATCTGGTATCTTTATTGGTATCGGAATTATCTATGGACACGAATTATCACATACCAAAGGTTTTGGTTTTATAATCTCGCGTACAATGATGGCTCTATCAGGTTCTGCACATTTCTGTTATGCGCACGTATACAACCATCATTTAGAACTTGGAAGTGAAGATGATCCTGCAACTGCACCACGCGGTCGTACGATTTATGGACACTACCCACTTTCTTATTTTGGTCAATCAAAATTTTTATATAACATGGAAAAAGAAAGACTAGCTCGTATGGGCGTAGGCTTCATTTCATGGCAAAACCGTTGGATTCGTGGTTATCTACTTGCTGTTCCAACAGTTACCTTGTTCTTTATGGCAGGTGGCTGGATAGGTATGGCTTGTTTAGCTACTATCTGGGGAATTTCAAACTTCGAATTAGAAGCATTGAACTACCTTGAGCATTACGGTTTAATCCGTGTTAAAGATCAACCAATTGATTATCGCCATAACTGGGATAATTCAACTTGTTTCACAAGCTGGTTCTTCATCGAAATTGGTCGTCAAGCTGACCACCATGATCGTGGTGAGACCCATTTCTGGGAACTAGAAAATGTTGGTTGCCCTAACACTGGATGGGGTTACTTTGTAGTATTCTTCATCGCACTTGTACCGCCAATTTGGCACTGGTATATGCGTAAAAGATTAGCTGCATGGGATCAGCACTTTGCAACATCAGAGGAGCAAGCGATAGCTAGAAGAATCAACAAAGAAGTTGGTTATGAAGGCACACCTTTCGTTGGCGACATGTTAGCAGATGCTGGTAACACAGACCTTGGTTTAAGGTCAGCTAAGAAGTAACCTAAATAAGGGTTAACAAAAGTAGGTGTCTTCCCCATAAAGGAAGACACCTTACTTGTAAACCATCGGAGAAAAAAATGAAAGTTACGTATAATGCAGATGTATGTACACATGCAGGTGAGTGTGTAAAGGGCTCACCAAATGTATTTAAAGTTGTCGACGGACAATTTGTGATAGATACGTCAGCAGATAGTGAAGACAATATCAGAGCTACAGTAGGCAATTGCCCATCTGGCGCTTTGAAAATTGAAGAATAAGTTTTTAAAAACTTAGTTTAAACATAAAAACATAATAAGGGGGAAACTATTATGCCGATCGGAGATCATTTAAGAGATGTCCAAGACTTTTATGGACATCCTGGTTGCCATAACACCAATGCATGTTTAATTGCTGCAGGTGAAAAAGGTGTAGATATAAACGCTCATGTTGTTTCAGATTGGGGCCCAGGCTCAGAAATTCGTAGCATGACACCTTTAGGAATAGGTCCTGTTCTTAAAGACCGTTCATGTACTAATTATGGAATTATTGCATGTCTATCTTACATCGATGACAAAGGCTTTGGTCCATCGCTTGTACACAGAAATGGTGTTACAAGAGCCCGCATGTGGAGAGAAGTAAGTGTTGCTGCACAAACTGATTGTAGTGATGATGCATCTCTTGCTGCTTCATTGGATCAACTTGAAGAAACACTTGGTAGCTCTCTTGGAAACATGAGAGGAGATTATGTGTGTGGACAATATACGCTTGCTGACTGTTCGTGGGCTGGTGTATGTCAAGTAGCTATGAATAATGGCAAAGGGAATGCTGTCAGCTCAAGAGCCCGTATTAACAAGTGGTTCGGTGCTGTACAATCACACCCATCAACCAGCAAAGAGTCTATAAATCCATTCTCATGCATGTGCACAAAAGCTGATGCAGAAGGTGGTACAATTAGAAACATTGCAATTAACGCTGGTTAATTTTAACTAGTATTAATTAACGTTTAAGAGACCTCAATTTTTCAATTGAGGTTTCTTTTTTTATGCCGAAATGGTATGTTGATTGTGCTAATATTTTGAATATCTCGATTTATGGTTAACCTATATAAATATTTATGGTTTTATGGTAAAAAACCACAAGACAGTTACATAACCGTATTACCAGCCAATAAAAAAATTTTTGTCAAACAAAACCAAAGCATTCTAACTGCGGCATTAGAACAAGGCTTAGATTGGCCGCATGACTGTAAGTTTGGGACATGTAGTTCATGTAAATGTAAATTAATCAACGGTAAAATCAAACCAACTTCTGATTATTCATATACTCTTTCAAAGGAAGAGCTTGATGATGATTATATTCTAGCCTGTCAAGCACGAGCAACTATGGACAGTACGATTGAAGTACAATTAGGAGATCTAGAAAACAGACCTATTGCTCAAAAAAATGATGCGTTGATAAAAGAAATTGAAATGTTAACTAGCGATATTATGAAAATAATAGTCCAAACAAATAATGATGTTGAACATACTGCCATTGCTGGCATGTGGGCAGAATTATCAATTCCAGGATTAGATCGACCAAGATCATATTCCTATGCATCTGCACCACACAATGAGAAACAGAATGAATTTACTTTCTTTATTAGGAAAGTCCCTGGTGGAAAGTTTACTGAATGGCTATTTGATGAAAATAGAGATTCAAAAGAGAGCATAACTCTCAACGGACCATTTGGTTCGTTTTATTTAAGACAAAAACAGACACCATTTATTTGTATTGCTGGAGGAAGTGGGCTTGCCCCGATAAAAGCTTTACTCGAAGATGCTGCTAAAAAACAGATTGATAGGGATGTGATTTTTTTATTTGGAGCGAGAACACAAGAAGACCTTTATTGTTTAGAAGAATTGAATGAAGTTAAAAATAAATGGAATAAAAGTGTCAATTTTGATTTTATACCTGTGTTGAATATGGAGCCAGAAGAAAGTGACTGGAGCGGCGCCAGAGGTTTAGTGACAGATTATTTCGAGGAAGAATATATCAAAAACCAAGGTAAAGATATTAGTGGTTGGCAAGCCTACTTATGTGGCCCTCCGCCCATGGTAGATGCCGCACAAGAGGTCCTTGAGAATAATGGAATTAATACAAAAGAGATATTTTTTGATAAATTCACAGATGAGAGTAACAAATAAGGCAGTTTTGTTAATATATGCCTGTTTTAGACCATTTTTTGCACCAAAATAAGTATTTAATGTTTACATCAAAATTAAACTGTATTACTTTAGTAGGACGGTAAATGGGTATAGTATTTATTACTATATCGTAAAATGCTAATAAAGAGGAGAGTATTATGGGATTTCTATTCGGTAAAACAGCTCAAGGCACGTATGTGATGGTAGCGTTTTGGATAGCGTGTTACTACTTCTTCAGCAGCATGTTCCCGATGTTTAGTTTTGCACCTGGCTCAATGGCTGGTGCTAACTGGCCGATTGCGTTATTGATAGGTTTTCTATTGATAGTTGCTAATATGATCAGTGTATATCTGTTCATAAAAGTTGCCGGCAACAGGCCTTGGGAATGGTTTGAAGATGGAAACTACGGACCAGGAGATGAGGGGTAAACGAATTTGAAAACTTTATGTGTATCCATTTCGGATATACAGAGTTTTTAGATACTTACGTAAAATAATAAAAAGGTCTTATTGAAAGGACTTAAGTAGGGGGGGAGAAAAATAAATCTTTTATTTATCTTCACAAAGAAGGGAAAACTTCCTACATCATTAAGACGTTATTATATATATATATAAATGAGGGAAAATTAATATGAAAACTCAAAGAAAGAGCGATTGGAAGCTAGGAGCAGCGGTAGGTACAGCCTTATCGTTAGGATCAGCTGGTGCAGTCGCTGGACCGCATGGGTTTGATCTACACAACGTATTTCACGGTGCATCTGCTTCATTTGCAGGTACCAGTATTGCGCATGTAGAAGATCCCGTATCTGCGGTATTTGGTAACCCTGCAACATTAACAACCTACTACGGTGGGACTAAGTTTATGTTTGGGGCTACTTTTTATATGCCTCGTGCTCGTATGCAGCATGATGGCTCGGCAGGTTACGCTGTCGGCGAAGCTACGTCATTGGTAAAAATGAGTTCAGCTAACAGCAGAGATTTGGCTGCTTCAGGTGCTTACTCATTTGACGCTACGTCTAAAGCTGATGTGTATGCAGTACCAACTGTCGCTGTAACTCAAGACTTAAGTGGTCTTGGAATACCAGTGGTTCTTGGTGTTGGTGTTTCAGCAACATCAGGTATTGGTGTTGATTACAAACACAATTCAAACACATTAGGTGCAGCAGCAGAGCTAATCAACTTAGGTGTAAACGCAGGTGTAGGAATGCACTTAACACCAAATGTTGATGTAGGTCTGTCAATGACAATTACATACGCTATGTTAGAAGCAGGTTTAACTGGTTCTGGCGGTATGACACATGATATTGGTTTCAGAGGTACCTTAGGTACTCGTATGAAAGTAAGCCCGAATATGACGGCTGCACTTTATGTACAATCTGAACAACCACATGAGTACGACAACTTGCATGTTACAAGTATGCATGGCAAAACTGGTCTTGATTCACTAGCTGGCTCAGGATCATTCTTCCCATCAGTTGGTGATGGCATGATTTGTAATCAAACATCAGGTAGTGTATGTAGACAAGACGTTAGAGTAGAACAACCTTGGAACATAGGTCTGGGTCTAGCTTACGATGGTTTAATGAACGGTAACCTTCTGGTTATGGCTGATTTTACACGTAAGAAATGGTCAGATGCTCGTTTCTGGAATGAGTTCTACGGAGACCAAGATGTTTATTCAGTAGGTCTTCAGTTAACCCAAGGTCCAATAAAATGGAGACTTGGATATGGCTATGCCGACGATCCGTTATTGGATGCAGTAGGTGATGGTGTACAAATTGCGACAATTGGTGGTGTTAATACAGATGGTACAACTTATACTTCACCTATGTATCCACTATTCATGTCGTATTTCCAAGCTATGGAAACACCAGTTATCTACAAACACCGTATAGCAGCAGGAGTTGGAGTCGATGGATTCCTAGCTCCAATCTTAAACCTTGATCTTCACGTTGCATTCCAACTTGAAGAAGATAAGTGTTTTGGTGCTAACCAATCCGGTGTTACAAGTAGATGGGCAGGTGGTAGTTCATCAGTAAGAGGAACCGCTTTAACAGGTGGTTTAGCTCATGCTGGTTGTGCTTCGTCTGACCATTCAAAAGCAACAGTTTCTTCATTCCACTTAGGTGGAGCTCTAACTTGGAGCTTCTAATCTTTGTGATTGAAGATACAATAAGTGAGAGGACCATCATTGATGGTCCTCTTGTTAAATTTAAATTTAATAGAAGAAAACAAACATAGGAGCGCGCAAAATGAAAATAAGGAAACTTACTTCAATGTTCTATGGTATGTTGATGTCTAGCTTTCTAGCCTTAGTGCTTGTTCCAACTCATGCAATTTCTGATGAAACTTGCATGTCACCATACATGGCTAAAATCGTTGGCCAAGAGGATTATGTTTATGTATGGACTTTAGGACAAGTCGGTGTAGGTGACGAACAAGATAAACTGGTTACTGTATCAGTTAATCCAGCTTCGCCTCACTATGGTAACGTAATTGGACATACTTCAGTTGGGGGTCGTAACGAAGCTCATCATTCTGGTTTTACAGATGATAGGCATTATCTATGGGCCGCAACTCTAGATACCAGCAAAATATTCATTTTTGATGTTCATTCAAATCCTTCTAAACCTAGACTTGCAAAAGTTATAACAGACTTTGTAAAAGCTAGTGGGGGAATTGTTGGACCACACACAACATATGCATTACCAGGAAGAATGATGATTTCTGGTCTTTCTAACAACCAAGACTTTGGTGGTAGAACTGCACTTGTTGAATATACTAACGACGGTACATATGTTGCTACACATCATATGCCACATGACGAAAATCTAATGGGTGCTGTTAAAACAGGACAAATTGCAGATGGTTATGGGTATGATATACGTGCATTACCAAGAAGAAACGTAATGGTTACATCTTCATTTACAGGATGGAATAATTACATGATGAATCTTGGAAAACTTATGGGCGATGCTGAAGCGATGAAACGTTTTGGTAACACCGTTGTAGTTTGGGATTTACATTCACGTAAACCTAAAAAAATATTTGATG
This sequence comes from uncultured Ectothiorhodospiraceae bacterium, assembly GCA_964342155.1. Classification (GTDB taxonomy): domain Bacteria; phylum Pseudomonadota; class Gammaproteobacteria. The sequence goes on from CAYFEQ010000001.1 coordinate 56,840, forward strand.
TCCCAGGAGCACCGTTAGAAATACGTTGCGCATGGGGTGCACAAAATAACTATTGTTTCACAACAACAGCGCTTACATCTCAAATATGGCTGATTTATGAAAAAGATAATGAGTGGCATACAGAAGCTGTAGGTACTATTGCTGATCCATCTAAAATTCCTTTACCTGTTGATATTTCAATATCAGCTGATGACAAACATCTTTGGGTAAATACTTGGAATGATGGAAAAACAAGAGTATATGATATTTCAAACCCACATAATGCTGTTTTAGCTTATGAGCACCAAATTGGTGATCAAGTAAATATGTTATCTCAAAGTTGGGATGGTAAACGTGTTTACTTTACATCATCGCTTTTGGCGAATTGGGATAAACCTGATGAAACAGGTGGTGAAGGAAAAGAGGGTATACCTCAATTCTTCAAAGCCTTTCATTGGGATGGTAATGGTTTAAGCCATCAATTTACTATTGATTTTGGTGCTGAAAAACTTGGAATGCCTCATCAAATGAGATTTGGTGCGTATTCTTTGTATGCTCAAACACCAGAAAATAGTAAAAATTTGGCAGAACTTAGCCAATAAAATTCGGTCATAGTTATTAGAACACCCTCATTGGTGGTTAATAACGTAATATGGCTGTAACGTAAGGGCCGTTTACTCCAAGTAAGCGGCCTTTTTTTTATGTTTAATAACGATTAAAAAGCACTTAAAAATCATGTAAAGTATATAAACATATGGAGAGATGTAGAATATACATAATAATTTTGTTGTTTTTCTCTGGGAATGCCCTAACTCAGGATGCATCCTATAATACGGAGATACTGGCACCAGGATACAATAAACTAAGTTTTGAAGCACCAGAGCCCGGCTCATACACCCTGGCGAAATATAAACCAGCTTCAAATGGGACAGTAATTGATCAACATTCAAATACCACAACACTCCATAATTTATTCGACGATAAAGTTGTTTTATTAAACTTTATGTACAGCACCTGTCAGGATATCAATGGATGCCCTCTTGCGACCGCTGTCTTTCATAAAGTAAAAAATTTATTAATGCAAGAGCCTGAAATAGGTAAACATGTTAGTTTGTTGAGCGTAAGTTTTGATCCAAAAAATGATACACCAGAAGTAATGAAACTTTATGGAGCAGGAACGGAAAATGACATTGTTAACTGGGATTTCATAACGACAGATTCAGAAAATACACTTGAGCCCATCCTTAATGGTTATAACCAACGCATCTTAAAAGATTATGATGCAGATGGAAATTACTTGGGTTCAATTTCTCATATACTAAGAGTATTTTTAATTGATAAAGATAAATCTATACGTAATATTTATAGCGTCTCTTTTTTACACTCAGATATATTAATAAATGATGTTAAAACATTATTAGATAAAAGAACTGACAATGGTTCTAAAATCGTTGTTAGCGCTTCTAATGATACTAAACCTAAACTTGCAGAGCCTGGTGATTTTAAAGAAGGATACGAAAGCAAAGATTATGTCAGTAGAGCTAAAAGCTTAACTAGAGAAGGCAAAGAGGCTGATTTAATTAAGTTTACACAAAAACAACAACTAGGTTTACCAGAATTAGATCTTCCTAAAGAAGCATCACTTACAAGAGAAAAAATTGCGTTAGGTAGAAAAATGTTTTTTGATAGAAGGCTATCACATACTGATACAATTTCATGTGCAATTTGTCATGTTGCTGAAATGGGATTTGCACACAATGAACTTAAAACAGCTGTAGGAACCGAAGGTAGGTCGGTACCACGGAATGCACCTACCGTTGTTAATTCAGCTTTTCTTACTCGATTTTTTCATGATGCTCGAGAAAACAGTTTAGAAAACCAAGTATGGGGACCGCTATTAGCTCATAATGAGATGGATAATCCATCGCCAGGTTACCTTATTAATAAAATAAATGCGATTCCAGACTACAAAGGTTTATTTGAAGAAGCATTTGGTACAGGCCCATCTATAGAAACTATTAGTAGAGCGCTTGCATCTTATCAATATACATTAATAAGCGGCAACTCACCGTTTGATAGATGGTATTACAAGAAAGACAATCGGGCGATTTCTGATGAAGCAAAAAAAGGTTTTGATTTATTTGTTGGAAAAGGACAATGTATTACCTGTCATTTAATCAATGAGGATTATGCTTTATTCACCGATGAAAAACTTCATAATACTGGTATTGGTTACCAAGCAACAATGCATAAGGAGCCTGAAAAGAAAATGATAACTTTGGGTGCAGGTATTGTTGTAGAAGTTGATACATCATCATATGCTGGCTCTAAATTCACGCCGGAGATTTCTCCTAATGATCTTGGTTTGTATAAAATAACTCAAGATCCAAACGATAGGTGGAAATTCAGAACACCTCCCCTTAGGAATGTAGAATTAACTGGACCATATATGCATAATGGCGACCTTACTACATTGAAAGATGTTGTTGAGTTTTACAATAAAGGAGGAGTGAAAAATGAAGTATTAAGCCCTTTAATTATGCCTTTAAATTTAAATGAGCAAGAAGTAAATCAAATTGTTGAATTTCTTAAAACACTTACTGGATCAAATTTTGATGAATTAATCTTAGACGCTCACGCTGCTCCAATTGGAGAAGTATCGCTGGATGATCCAAATTGGTTCCACAAAAACAAACTTAAGTACTAAAATTTTGAACAAAATATCATCATATGTCGTAATAATTCTTTTATTAATGACACCAATCCACTTAAGTTCAAATCAAAGTCATTTAATGAGCCTCATGCCTAATAAAAGTACTGTACCGGATTTTAAATTAATTGGACTTGATGAAAAGTATTACGAACTAAAAGATTTTAGAGGTAAATTTGTTCTATTAAACTTTTGGGCAACTTGGTGTCATCCATGCATTGAAGAGATGCCAAGTTTAGAAGCCGCATATCAACATATGGATAAAACAAAGTTTTTAGTTCTAGGAATCCATGCAGGGCCTGGACCAGATGGTATAAATCAATTTTTACAACGCAGCCCAGTCACGTTCCCTATATTAATAGATATGGATTTAGAGCTAGGACCACCTGATTGGAATATAGCGGGCATACCTTCTACTTTTTTGATTAATCCAGAAGGCAAGATGATATATTTCGCCCAGGGAAAAAGAGATTTTGCTAGTGCTGCAATGTTGGGGTTTTTTAAAAAACTCGTGACAGATTATAAATGGTAAAGCTATTTACTAATAAGAAAAATTTCAGATAAACTCTCATTGTCTTCTCTGCAATAAAACCTTTGTAAATTAAATTTTTCTGGGAAAATCTTTCGCCCAATAAGCTCATATACTTTTTTTAGAAAGAAACTGAAAAAATTAATATTAACTTTATTTGTATTTATATAATTACAGATTATTTTTCTTTGAGTTGTAACAATTGTTCCGCGCTTAATACCCTCGCAGAAATTTTCTCCTATTACCCCTTTAATTAGAACTGACCCTGATATCATATCCTTGCAACAATAATCCCCTATATTTCCATTTATAATTATAATTCCTCTTCTCATACGTTGGATTGAGTGATCTCCCACATTCCCATGGACATAAATTACACCATCTACCACTCCTTCATTTTTGCCGACTGGTTTCCCGCCTAGATAATTTCCGGCATTTCCATAAACATGTATTATTCCATTTACTATGCCTGATCCAACATAATCGAGTGCATTGCCATGAACATATAAATTACCAGATACCATCTCTTTTCCAAATGAATTGCCAACATTACCATATACGGTTATAGACATATTTTTCATTTTATAACCAATATTATCAATTTTGTTATTTGATGATTTTATGATTATATTTTTAATATCTTGACCACTGATTGAAAAAAATTGTGAAATATTATGTAATTTATTTCCATAAACAATCTTAAATTTTTTAAATTCAGATATATTTTTAAAATTATTTACCGAAAGAAAACTGCCATCAAGTCTAAATCTAAGTTGTTTCTTAAGTTTGAGAGTTAATGGTTTCATTTTATGATTTTTTTGAGGTAAAAGCGATGTTGTCCTAATTTTCCGCCATAATTTCCTGCAGAAATAGCTACAATATCTTTTTTTACTTTAGAACCAGCAATACTATCTATTCCAATTTTAGTTGCAAGAGCAATGTCTTTTGCTGCTAACCCATTTATAACTATTTCTAAAACACAACCAGTATTCTTGGTAAGTTTACTTTTCGTGACACCATGCAGAGTAGGGCAAAATGCATCATTTGTTGATGCAATAAGACTTTTATACTTCGATCCTACCTTTGATCCCGAGCGAACAACTCCACCAGGGAAAGGAGTTATAATATTCTCTAGGTTTTTCATTGATTCTATTGCTGTTTCACAGGCTAATAAACACGATTTTCTATTTGTGCTTAATATTAAGAGGTTACCTCCTCCAATAGCTGGCACTCTCGAGGTTGTTTCTTCGCAGAGAAATTCACCATCCATTACGGGTATTCTCCAGAAACGTTTCCCATCTATTTTTTTTGATATTTGGTGGCCATCACCAAAATATCTTAAATTTTTTCCAAGAGGTATTATGTCTTCACTTTCCATTCCAGAAAAAACAGCAGTTGTAGGACATGTCAGTAAACATTGCCCGACTCTTGTTTCTAGCTGTTTTTCAAGTTGGCTTCTTGACATAGAAAATAATAAAATCGAATAACCTGGTCGTCCATCTGGAGTCATATTAGAATTTAATTCTTTTTCTATACCTGCTTCAATTCCACAAGCTATAACTGACGTGGCAAATCCAGTAAATGATATACACGCATTTTTTGCCCATTTTTTATTATCTGCAGTGACAATAATTCTGCTTGCCTTCATATTAAATGCTTCAGCAAATGTATCGTCAATCTTTAAACCACGATAAATCAATTTTTTCTCTCATGTTTACAATTATTAACTCTCACTGCACTACCTATTTGCTCTTCCATTTCATTATCATTAATTATATAGTTTTCTAACTTCATTGTATGATACTTATCAAAAAATCTTTTCAGGCTCTTTTCAATGGACTTATCATAATCTGGTTTTACAGTTTGTGTGTTACCCCAAATATATTTTTTAATTTTTCCATTATCAACTACGATTTCTCCATTTTTGAAAACCATTGATGGATGCGCAAACAATTCTTCTATATCTTTGATTTTTTTATCATATATTGTAATGTCTGCATCAGAGCCAGCAGAGAGATTACCTTTCTTTTCTAAACCCAATATTTTTGCAGGGGCTGAACGTGTCATAATAGCTATTTCATTTAATGTATATTCTCTTTTTAAGCTTTTTAGGATTGTATGATTTTGTACTGTTTTTGGTAAAGTTTCTAAAATATCATTTCTAAAACTTTTATCCATAAGTAATTTAATTAAGTGTGGATAAGATGTAAAAGGTCCTCCATTTGGGTGATCCGTAGTCAAGAATATCTTTGATGGATCTTCAGTTAAAAGAAATATTTCTAAGCCTATTGCCCATTGTAATGCATTGACGAAATTTTTGTCTTCATATTTAAAAGGAACAACACCACAGCCAGCATCACATTCAATATCCATGCACATCCATTTTTTGGGATGGGCATGAGAATGGTTTCTATGTTGAGCCATACTGTCTCCTGACATTGTAACTGTTTGACCAAACATTATCTGACCAACATCTACAGTTAAATTCTCAACTTTATTTATATATTCCGAAATTTCAACTGCAGCAGATGAAAATCTTTTATCACCATTATTACCATAACTATTAAATTGTATATGGGTAACATGTATAGGTAATCCATTTGCAGCCTTTATGGTTTCAATTGTTGAAAGATAATTTCCAGGAATTCCCAAGTTACTTGCATGCACATGTAATGGATGTGGTACACCTAAATCATGTATAGCTTTTGATAATTTAGTGACAACCTCTCTCGGAGTTACATTATAGTGTTTAGATTTTTCATCAACATTTAAAGATCGCTGATTAAACTTGAATGCGTTAATGCCACCCGGATTGACAACTTTAATGCCAATTGATTGTGTAGCATTCAAAATAAAAGCAACATAGTCATTGATAACAGATTGACTGGTTTTTTTTGCAAGAAGTCCTAAAAAAAACTCATCATTACCAAGAAGCGCATAACCTCCTTTGTCAATAAAAGGTATGTCTGCCATTTCTGAATGAGCTTGCCTTGCATTAATTGGTAGTAATGCTGGCTCAAAACAACTTGTGTATCCCATTTCAATATACCTGAGACCAGTTTTTAAAGTGGATGGAGTAGTAATTGATGTTGTGTCATATTTATCCAAAAATTCATCATGAAATTCTGGAAACATGAGCCTTGCAATATTAACTTTTCCTCCGCCTATATGAGTATGTAAATCAATTGCCCCTGGCATAACAATTTTATCTTTACAATTTATGGATTTAATAATTTTTTCTCCACTTTCAACCTTATTAATGATTTTTCCATTTTTAATAAGAATATTTTTTTTCTTATTAAATATTTTATTTTGAGGATCAAAAACATTAGCATTTTTTAATTCAACAATCATAACATTTATACCATTTTATCTATTACTTGATTAAGAAGAGGTATTTTTAAATTCCTAAAAGATTTTAAAGGCATTGAAACAACATTATCAGTTCTAAACATTATTCCGCTTGAATCAATTCCAGGTATACCTATCGGTATAAATACATCTGGAGGAGAAGTACAAGATGTTTGAGGATGACCTATCACAATATTTTTTATTTTTTTATTAAGTTTAATTTTATCCAATGACAATGAATTGAAATGTATTGCCAAATCAATCTCATTATTCTCAATTAGCTTTGTAACATCATATGCTTCTCTGTCATGTTTGAAAATTCCATTAACACCTTTAAATCTGACAGGAAAACCAGTTAACCAAGTTGCCACCTGATTATTAGATGCATCACCTAAATTACCAGCAATGGGCAGGCAAGCAGCTCTAATAGTTGTGTTGAGATCACAGATAAACTGTGTAATAGAATTAACTATGCTCCCAGATATGCCAGTTGTATAAAAATCTGATGATGAATAGATTGCAGTTATGTATTTTGATTTACGCAAAGACAATTTGAGTGCAGTTAATATCTTTTTTGATACATTCATTTTATAGTTATTTTTATTCGAATTTATAGATTCTAAAAATTGAGGTATTTTGTTTAGTTTTATTTTCATATATGTAACTTGCAGGTGTTTTTTCAAATCATTTATATTCTTTTGAGAAAACTCCCCAATTAAGAATATTTTACGAGCCTTTCTTCTTGTATATAAACTAGATTTAGACGACAGTATTTTTTCTATTAATCTTGGAGCTTTATTAAAAACATTATTACCAAATACTAAAACAGTATCTGCTCTATTCTTTACTTCCATTAATGTAGTAGCGATGAAGCCGCTTCTTTGCACGATATTCATATTATCAAAAAAATATTTACTGTTAACATGATCAAAATTTGCATTGATTTGAGAGCATAAATTGATTGCAGATCTTATTGAAGCAACATCTGCGCCCCTATTAAGAATTCCAATTTCATTTGCTTGTTTGATTAATAATTTAGAATTTAAAATAGCATCATTAAAAGATGAAATTTTATTTTTAATCTTTGGGACTAAAACACTTTTACTATTTATATTAAAAGATTCAAATTTTTTTATACATTCTTTATTTTTAAGATTGTTTACTTTAAATTTTTTGTTGTCATGAGTGATGCTAACATCATCGCAGAGAAGTGGACAGAATGGACATGTAATTTCTTCAGTAATATTCTTCTTCATATGGCTTGCTTATATGTACATTCTACATTATAAACATGTTACTTTACACTCAAAAGGTATAGAATAGACACCTCAAGTTTATGTTTTATGAAAAGAGATTCAAGAAAGAAGACGGATGAACTAGTTATCTCTAGCCCAGCACGATTACACTTAGGTTTTTTTGGAATTGAAAAGACTTATGGTTATTCTTATGGAAGTATGGGTCTAGCAATAAATCGCTATAAAACATTAATTAAAATTAGTAAAACAAACAGACCTCAATCAAACATTTCAAAAAAATATCTAGAACCATTAGAAAAATACCTAAACTCAATTGGCAAAAAATGCAAAATGAAAATTATTTTAGAAAATGAGATGAAAAAGCATGTAGGGTTAGGATCAGGTACTCAAACTGCGTTATGTTTAGGTAAAGGAGTTTCTAAACTATTAGGACTCAATCTAAATACCGAAAAGATAGTAAAGATATTTAATAGAGGATTAAGATCAGGAACTGGGATAGGAATATTTGAAAAGGGTGGTTTCATAGTAGACACCTGCAAGAAAACTAATCAACAACCCCAGATTTTATTAAGAAAGAAATTTCCAAGTAACTGGAAGATAGTTCTATTATCTGATAAAACATTAAAAGGAGTCTCTGGAGATAGAGAAAAAGAGTTTTTCAGGAGCAAAAAGATTTTAAAAAGCATTTCTTCTGAATTGTCAGAGGTTGTTTTGAGAGGAATAATTCCATCGATCATATACAAAGATTTTTTATGCTTTGCAAAGAATATTTCTCTTTTCCAAAAATTGACCGTGGAGTTTTATAAGAAAAAACAAAAAGATTTATTTGTCAGCAATGAAATTTCTAGAGTTGTGAAATATATATCGAAATCTAAAACCTTGGGTATTGGCCAAAGCTCATGGGGTCCTTTTTCATATATATTCACAGAATCATTGCCTTCTGCTAAAGAGGTGATTAAAATTATAAATACTAAATTTAGTATGTATAATAATCTTACATATGAAATTGCCAGCGCTAGAAATTCTGGCTACAAAATAAAAAATATTTAAATATCGGGAGAATTTATGGAAAAGCCTTATTTATTGCATATGATAACACCGGAAAAAAATGTAAGCCCTTTTGATGCCAATATGGCTTATGATGCAGGATGGAATTCTATAATCCCTTACACTGCTGTTGAGATGGAAGAAGTTCAGACTTTAGTACAGGATGCCATCTTTTCTAGATCAACTTCCGCATTAAAACGAACAGGAATTTTTTTTGGGGGAAGAGATTGTCACATGGCAATGGATATGATTGATGAAGCAAAGAAATCAATGGTCCCGCCATTTGAAGTTTCAGTCTTTGCTGACCCAAGTGGCGCATTTACAACTGCTGCTGGGATGGTTGCTGTTACTGAAAAAGCTCTTAAAGAAAAATTTAACCTTACACTTGCAGACACTAAGATTGCTATTTTGGGAGGAACTGGACCAGTAGGAATAGTTTCAGCCGTTATTACTGCAAATGCGGGTGCAAATGTGTACATAGTTGGAAGAAATGCAGAAAGAACTGAAAAAGTTGTTAATCTTTGTAAGGAAAGATATAAATCGTCGAATGTTAATGTAGGCTTGGATGCCGATAAAGAATCTCTTTTGTTGGATACTGACATAGTTTTTGGAACAGCAGCACCAGGAATAGAGATTATGAATAAAGATTTAGTAAAAAATTCAAAATCATTAAAAATTTGTGCTGATACAAACGCAGTTCCTCCATCAGGAATATTTGGTGTTGACGTTAGTGATAATGTTGTAAAAATGAAAGACTCAGCATCAGATTGTTATGGAATTGGCGCACTAGCAATTGGAAACGTAAAGTACAAAGCCCAACATGAATGTCTCAAACTAATGTGTAACACCGATAAGCCAGTTTATCTAAATTTTGAGCATGCATTTGAATTTGCACAGAAGAATGCGTAAGGCTGTATTAATAATAAATACCCATGCAGAATATTTAGCAACACAGGCAGAAAAACTTGGATATAAAACCTTTTGTATTGATAGTTTTAATCAAAATAGTCTAAATAAAATTGCTAAACTAAAATTTCTAAAAAATTTCATAAAAAAAATACGGAAGAATCACAAATTAGTGAAATTAATATATGGTTCTGGGTTAGAAGATAAACCTGATATTTACACAACATTACACTCTGAAGTAGATGTGCAAGGCAATCCTTTAGAAGTTCTTGAATATTGTAATGATATATTAAATGTTGAAAAAGCATTGAATATAAGCGGTTTACAAATTCCTAGAACAAGTTTTTCTCCACTTCCTTCTAATATTAAAACTGTTGTAAAACCAATACAAAGTTATGGAGGATTACATGTCAATTTTACTAAACAAAATATAGAAGATATTTATTATCAAGAATTTATTCCTGGGTCAACATTTTCTATATCTTTTTTCATAAATAAGAATAAATTTTCTTTACTAGGTTTTAATAAATTATTTACGTTGAAAGATTATTCTACTAATCCATTTATACATGCAGGAGCTATGAATATTAAAAGAATTAAAATATTTGATCAGGTTGAAAAATCAACTGAAATATTTTCATCGCTGATTGGTTTGCAAGGCTATAACAGCATAGATTTCAAAATATATGATAATAAAGTATTTGTTATTGATATAAATCCAAGAATTACATCAACTTTTAAGATATATAACGAATTACTAACTAATGATTTGATGAAATCACAAATAAATCTTAAAAATTCTGAAATAAATAACACCTATTCTTATCCTAAAAAATTCTATGGTTTTGTATATATGTTTAGTAGGGAAAATTTTAAATTTCATAACAAAATAAAAGGTGATTCATCTATAACGAATCTACCGAAGGAAGGTGAAATCATAAAAAAAGACAATCCAATCTTTACAATAAATTTTTCCTCTAACTCACCATCTACGCTAGTTAGCTCATTAAGGAAAAAAATTAGTATGACAACGAAGCAGTATAACTGTTATGATATAGACATCTAGATATGACAGATCAGGTAAGCATAAATAAAATCACAAAACCGCTTGTTGAAGAATTAATTGAAAATACAGATCAACTAAATCTTGGAATGACAACAAGTTCTGGTGGCGCCAAATTAATTGATGCTGGCATTAGTCACAAAGGTTGCCTTGAATCAGGAAGATTAATAACTGAAATATGTATGGGTGGTTTGGGAACTGTATCATTGTCTATGAACAATACTTTTGAAAACTGGCCTTTATCAATAGATGTACATAGCACTAATCCAGTTTTAAGTTGCCTTGCGAGTCAATATGCTGGTTGGAGCCTTTCCCATGTGAAAGATGAAGAGAATTTTAATGCTCTTGGCTCAGGACCTTGTCGTTCATTAGCGTGCAAAGAAGAATTGTTTAAAGATTTAGGTTATCAGGATAAATTTTTTTCAACTGTTGCAATTATGGAAGTAGACAGCACACCTCCTCAAGAAATTATTGATAAAATAGTTAATGATTGCAACATTAGCGAGAAGAATCTTACTATTATCTTAACTCCAACAAAGTCGCTTTCTGGCTGCGTGCAAATTGTTGGCCGTGTTCTAGAAGTTGGTATGCATAAACTACACGAACTTGGCTTTCCTTTAGATAAAGTTGTGGATGGATTTGGTTCAGCACCATTACCTCCGCCTGCTCCAGATTTTTTGAATGGAATGGGAAGAACTAATGATGCTATTTTATATGGAGGCAAAGTACATTTGTTCGTTGATGTTCCAGATGATGAGGCTGATGAACTCGCAAAAAGATTACCCAGTTTAACTTCTAGTGATTATGGAAAACCATTTGCTGAAGTTTTTAAAGAATACAAGTATGACTTCTATAAAATTGACAAAATGCTTTTTAGCCCAGCCTATGTAATAGTGACATCAATCAAGACTGGAAACACCTTTAGAAATGGAAAAATCAATTCAGAGTTGATAGATAAATCTTTTGCTAAATGAGAAAAGTTTTAATATTAACTGATCAGAAGGGTTGGCATTTCAATCAATTACAAGAATCTTTTCTAAGAAAAAAAGTAACAGTTGAATCCTATGATTTAACTGAACTGACCTTATCTTTCATGAATAATGAAAATAAAATATTTCACAACAATAAAGAATTAAATAATGTTACAGATGTAATAGTCAGATTTATACCAAATGGTACTTTAGAGGAAATTGTAACGTACCTAAATATTTTGAAGATATTTAAAATGAAAGGTGCAAATGTAATTAATACTGCAGAGAATATTGAATTAACGGTAGATAAATCTTTAACAACCGCTTTACTTAATCATAAAAATATAAATACACCAAAAACTTGGGTAATCAGAGGTAAAAGGGAAACGAAGAATCTCGTGAGTAAACTATTAAAAGAATATAGATTAATATATAAACCAATTTTTGGGTCTCAAGGAAATCACATAAAAAAAATTGAAAGATTGGAAGATTTAGATTCTATTAATAATGTAAGTAATATTTATTATTTACAAGAATTTTTAAATACTGAACCATTCCATGATTACCGAGTTCTTATTGTAAAAAGTATGGATAAAACTAAAATTTTTTCGATGATAAGATATGGAAAATCGTATATTAATAATTTCTCAAAAGGTGCTAAATGTGTGCCGATAAAATTAGACAAGAAAATGGCTGAGACTGCATTATTAGCTTCAGAAATTGCTGATTTACCGTTATGTGGAATAGACATTATTAAACAAAAAGATAAATTTTTTATTATTGAGGTCAATGGAATCCCAGCATGGAAAGGATTGCAATCTATCAATAAAGAAAATATCGCTGATGTAATAGTTAATGCATTTCTTAATGCGTCAAGACATGAAGAAGGTCTGTCTATCAAACCTGTTTCTAAGTAATGTATAAAAGCATTAATTATCCTGAAATTGATTCTGGAGCTAAGTATGCTTTATTAAAAGATGCATATCTTTTTGCTTGTATGAAAGACATTGAAGTTATAAAACCTGGCAATGTATACATCAATGCTCCTCATGAAGATACTGATTCTGATGATTATTTAAAGAGCTCGGAACATAGCTGCAAACATTTATTCCTTGAAGATCTGAATCTTGGTAATCGGATTTTTCTTTCTATCGAAGAGACATCTAAGTTTATAAAAAAAAATACTAATTTAGGAATTATTCTAACCTGTGCGCCTTTAATTCACTCTCTTATATGTTATAAAGAGTACCCTCTAAAAAAGGGTTTAAGCTTGACTCTAGAGAACACTACATCAGCTGATACCATAGCAATCTGCCAAGCCATTAACCTCGTAAACCCAGGCGGCTTAGGTGAGAGTAAACAATATGATACACGTACATTACCTGATATTGGGCTCTTGGAGATTATGAAATATTCATCAAAATATGACAGGATTGCCTATCAATACACTAATATGTTTAAAGATGTTCTAGATTTTGTGGTGCCATGCCTAAATAGCTATCAGAATCGTTATAAATCGCTTAGTTTGTCCCTTTCTCTGACGTTTTTAGACATACTAAGAAATATACCAGATTCTCATATTCAGAGGAAATTTGGGCATAAAATAGCAAAAAAGACTAGTAATCAAGCCAATGATTTGCTAAAAATATTAGTTACGGAGAGAATTAATCAAGATTCGTTCAACAAGCGTTTGAGAGAACTTGATTATGAATATAAAAAACAGGGAATTAATCCGGGGACGACAGCAGACTTACTTGTCGCAGGTTTGATGATAAAAAAAATTTTCAAGGATACTTGAAGTTGGATTATGCGCTCAAATTTGTGATTAGAAATTAAAGCTTGAGGCCCAATAAATAACACAGGAGATAATAATGGCAGTAGTTGATAAAGTGTTAGTAGGTGAAGCTCTAGTTGTTACCGAAGGTGGTGATAATGAAATTTCACATATTGACTTACTAATGGGTCCACGTGGATCAGCAGTAGAAGATGCGTTTTGTAATTCACTATGTAATAACAAAGATGGATTTACATCGCTATTAGCAGTGGTTGCACCTAATTTACAGTGTAAACCAAGCACAGTTATGTTTAATAAAGTAACAATAAAAGGTGCAAAACAAGCAGTACAAATGTTTGGTCCTGCACAAGCAGCTGTAGCAAGAGCTGTAACTGATTGTGTTGAAGATGGAACAATTCCAGAAAAAGAAGCCGAGGATATTTTTATCTGCGTAGGTGTATTTATTCACTGGGATGCAAGTGATGATACTAGAATCTATGATTACAACTATGAAGCTACCAAAATGGCAATAAAAAATGCTGTTGCTGGTAAACCTAGTGCTGGAGAAGTTGTAGCAGGAAAATCTACTCAACATCCATTTTCACCAAAATAACAATTATGAGAATTGCCAACCGTGTTTCAAGCTCGGTTGGCTCTTTCTTTTAGGAAGCTAAATTTCCTGAGTTTGTTCATTGATAATAAACTAGAGACAAGAACGCCACTAGCTCCTAGATTTTTTACAAACTTTATATCTAACATTGATCTAATTCCCCCAGCAACGTAATATTCAGTTTTGTATTTTTTTGTAATAAACTTTTTTATTACATGAAAGTTTGGTTTTAATTTTGTACCAACTCTTGATAAATCCATTATAATTACTTTTTTTGGATGTGTTTTTATACATCTATAAATAGATTTCGGTCCTATAATTCCATTTTTATAGTCTATTGAACAAATATGGTTTTTGAATTTTTCTGAACTTAATTCAAAATCTTTTGCCTTTTCACTACAGAATATTGGGATGTAATTATTATAATTTTTATCTAATTTAATCTTGTTAAGCCCTGAGTCTATCCAAAAATTAACTTTTGAAAATTTTTTTAGTATCTGTATTAAAAGATTGTGATTAACTTTGTTAAACATTATTGCATCAAGATCTGCAATGTAGATTGTTTTTGGAGAATATATATCTATTAAATGTCTAATTATTTCAACAGGCTCTGTGGTATTGTATAGTTTAGGATTTATTTTTTTATATGTGTTTCTATCGCCTTTTAAAGCTGTAACTACTTGACTATCTAATATGTCTATAACGGGAATGATGTCCATCTATGATTAAGATACTAATATATGAATATGTTACAGGAGGTGGTTTAATAAATGAAGATTTAAGTTCAACTTTACTACACGAAGCCAAACTAATGACATCGAGGCTTCACAGCGATCTGAGTATATCAGATGAGGTTTCATTCAGCTTCTTCTTAGATGAAAGATTGAAGAATCTTGCTAGACCACAATCAATCCTTATAAATAAACAGAATTCAAATAAGATCTATGATGAAAATTTTCTAAAAAAATTTGATTATGTATTGCCAATACTTCCTGAAACGAATCTCAATCTATATAAATATACTAAGTTTTTAGAAGAAAAAAAAATAAATAAAATTATTTCTGATAAACAAACAATCCTTTCTTTATCAAATAAACTATCTTTCTATAATTTGTTTATCAATCAAAAAATAAATGTCATACCAACATATAACATTAAGGAGATAAACAAAATAAAAAAAATAAAAAAATTAGTTATCAAAGATAAATACGGAGCAGGTTGTTCTTTTGTTAAAATTTTTAAAAACTCATCTAAGAAAGATTTTAAGGATTATAATAAGAATTACATTGTCCAGCCATATATCGATGGGAAACCATATAGCATATCAGCATTCTTTGATCAAAATGATTTATATCTATTAAGTATTAATAGACAAGACATAAAAATAACAAAAAACTTTATTAAATTAAATAAAATAATTGTTAATGATAAAATTGTAGATGATACAAAAATTTATGCCTTATTAGAAAAGATAAAATTGATATTACCAAAGTTATACGGGTATATTGGTATAGATATAATAATTAATAAAAAAGATTTATATGTTGTTGAAATAAACCCAAGACTAACAACTTCATATATTGGATTAAATGAGACTTTAGGCATTAATCTTGTTAATCTAATTATTGGAAAAAAAATAAAGAAAAGAATTATCAGTGGAAAGAAATTTTGCATTAATTTAAATGAAAACAAATAAAATTAAAAATTTATATCTAGGTTGGGATATTGGAGGAGCACATATTAAGCTGTCTACTATAAAACCCAATAGTTTTTCATTTAACATATATAAATGTAACTTATGGAAATCAACTGATTTATTAAAAAAAATACTTCATTCTGTTTGTAGAAAATATAAGAGAGGATTCAATATAATAAATGTTATAACAATGTCCGGTGAAATGTGTGATATTTTTGATTCTAGGAATCAGGGAGTTAAACATATTTTAGAAATATTTAAAAACATCAATAAAGAAAATTATGTATTCTCTACTAAGAAACCATTTTTTTTTAAACTTAGTGAAAAAATCAATCCAGAATCTATATCATCAGCAAACTGGTTTGCAACTGCAAAGTTTCTTGAAACAAAAGTAAATAATGCAATTGCAGTTGATGTTGGATCAACAACAACAGATATTATAGTTATAAAAAAAGGTGTCTGCATTAATAAAAATTATAGTGATTTTTCGAGACTACAATCATCAGAATTGATATATATGGGTATATTAAGAACACCAATACATGCTGTTACAAAAGAAATATATAGTGGCCAAAAGAAATTTTCTATAATACCAGAAAATTTTTCCAATATGTCTGATGTATATAGAATTTTATCAGATATAAAACCAAAAATTGATTATTCAGAGAATTGTGATTCTAAAAACAAGTCCTATAGAAACAGTTTGGTAAGATTTTCTCGTATAATAGGCTTCGACTACCATTCAAAAAATGAAAGAATAGTGATAAATCTAGCTAAGAAAATAAAATTATCTCAAAAAAATTATCTTATGCAAAAAATTACTCATACATTACAGCAGCATTTCCAAAGTAAAGAATCAGTAAATATTATTGGAATTGGAATAGGAAGTTTTTTAATTGAAGAGATTTCTAAAAAAATTAAAATGAGTTATAAAGATTTTAACAGTTTTTGTCAAGGTGGTAGAAAGCAATTATTCTTGCCATCAGATATTGCGCCAGCTTACTCTATAAGTACATTATTTAAGTTAAGAAATGAATAAGATTGAATTTGATTATTACAGCAACACTTTAGAAATCTTTGATTTTTTGAAAGACCAAGATTGGTCAGTTTTTTTATGTAGCAATTTTGATGTATTTGATAGAGAAAAATATGATATTATTTCCTGCTGTCCAATTAAAAAGATCATCGCATATCAAAACGCAACAATTGTTGAAACCAATGGTTCTAAAAAAGTTTTTAGAGACGACCCTATAGATGTACTTAAAAATATAATGAACAAATCTTTTTCTAGTAATCATACTGATTTACCTTTTTCCGGAGGCGCTATAGGATATTTTTCATATGACTTGGGAAATAAATATGAATCAGTTAAGCCTATTGGAGTTGATACCGATAATACTCCAATCATGGCATTTGGTATTTATGATTGGTCAATAATAATTGATCATAAATTAAAAAGGTCAATTTTGATATACACTACTGAGAATAATTTAATAAAAGAGATTATAAAAAACTTTAAGAAGAAAAAGTTTTCATTAATCAAAAAACGTGAATTTTCTATTCATTCACAGTTTGAATCTAATTTAAGTTATGAAGAATATGTTGAAAAATTTAATTCTATAAAATCCTATATTGAAAAAGGGGATTGTTATCAAATAAATTTTGCACAACGATTTTCTCTTTCATATAAAGGAGATACCTGGGAAATATTTAAGAAGGTTTTGACAAAATACAAAGCTCCATACTCTTCATATATGAATTTCCCATTTGTTAAAATTTTAAGTTATTCTCCAGAAAGATTTTTGCAAATAGAAAATAATCATGTAGAAACAAAACCTATCAAAGGCACTAGACCAATACATCAAAACAAACAAAAAAATTCTCAATTAAAAAAAGAACTTGTTGATTCAAATAAAGATAAAGCTGAAAATCTTATGATAGTTGATTTATTGAGAAATGATTTAGGCAGAAACTGTAATTTCGGCTCTATAAAGGTAAAAAAACTTTTTGAAATAGAAACTTTTTCAAATGTGCATCATTTAGTTAGCACCATAGAAGGTGAGATATCAAAAAAGAGTGATGTTTTTAAATTAATAAGAGGCTGTTTTCCTGGAGGATCAATCACAGGTGCTCCAAAAATACGATCTATGCAAATAATTAATGAACTTGAACCAAATAGAAGAAGTATTTATTGTGGGTCAATTGGCTATATTAGTTTTAATGATAAGGTAGACTTAAATATTGCTATTAGAACTATTATTGCAAATAAAGAACATCTTTATTTCTGGGGTGGCGGAGGTATAGTTTATGATTCTAATGTTAAATCAGAATTTCAAGAAACTTTAGATAAAGTTAATCCAATTATAAATGCTCTCAAATCAAGCACTACTTGAATTTATAGCTAATGAAACTTGTTTCAATAAGTTAATATCAATCTCGCTTCTATCAGTATGATTTGAACATAATTGCCCACGGAAGCCTAGGAAATCTGGATTGTATCTTTTAAGATTATTAATATCACTAATCTTGAGTGAGCCAGATAATCCGCAAAGCGTTTTATTTTTTTTATTTATTGATATAAATTTTTTTATTTCTGAAGGTTTTAAGATTTCAGTCATAGATTTAGAATCCTTATTAACTGTATCAATCATAATTCCTTGATAGCCCATATTAATAAGATCCCGCATTATATCTAAATCAAATGTTTTATCTGCAAATAGAACACAAATAGGTTTCGTTTGTGTAAAAGAAAATTTCTCTAATAGTAGCTTATGCTCATCAATCATAGTTTTGTCAAATAAGCCAATTTTTATATATTCAATTTTCTGATTTATGATCTTAGATAATATTGAAACTGTTTCTGGATTGTTTGGATTCCTATTATTGCCTAAGGTCACACTAATTTTATGATTCTGTAAGGTTTGTTTAGCTTTATTGATAATATCTAAGCCAACAAAGCCAAGAGCACCATCATCGACATTTTTTAAATCAACAATATCAATTTTTGCATTACTAATTTTTTTTGCCTCATCAATATTCTTAATACTTGCAAGAAAACCAGTCATTATTTTTCTCTATAATCAGCAATTTTATTTTCTATCCAGTTCCAGGCTTCCTTTTCCCTATCACCAGCAGTTTTTTCTATACCTATTTTTAGATATTCAATCTCTTTTAAAATTTTATCTAAGGATATACGTCCTAATCTACTAACCAAAACAGAAGCTTCAATGACAGAGAACTGAGCTCTGTTAAAACCTAAGAATGGACTATGGACTTTTTTATTTAAGATTTGGCATATAACTTTAGGCCTGACTTCATCATCAATTATATCTATTACAGAAATTTCAAAGTGAGAGTTTACATTTTCTAGTCTTGGAATATCTGTGGTATTAAGATTAATTAAGGGCCAATCTTTTTTTATTCCACAAATTATGCCTGCAAATATTCTTACATCATCCGTAAAATTTATTACAGCATTTTTTTGTGAAATTAGATTCACTAATGTTTTTGATGGTTTAAAAGGGGAAACAAAAACTTCCTGCTGATTCATTTTAATTCCCATTGGGGCAATATGTACTTCACCGTCATTAGATTTAGTAGTTACTATAACTTCATGTATCATTTCTTTTTATATGTTGATCCAGTAGGTTTAAAAGACATTTTATCATCATCTTCTTTTTCAACTAAACAGCCCCAGGATAATTCTTCATCTTGAGAGTAGAATTTACCTAATTGATATGCAATTTGTGCTCTTGCTAGTTCGACACCAAGATAGAAGGCATGACCGGAATCATTATCAACATTAAGATTTTTGAAAAAGTCAAAAGGGTCTTTTGCAGTTTCAAACCCATCTCTGTTGAAAACATGAATTCCTTCATCTGTAACCATAATTCTATAGCTAGGGTCTTTAATATCTTTTGATAATTCTATAACCTCATCATAAGAAAATTTAAAAGGCTTGTCTTCGTGAGTTGTTAGTAAATTATTGCTTATATGTTTGGGCGTCATATTACTCACACTTGATGCGTGAAGTATTCTGCGCGCTATATCAGTCTCTTTTATAACTGTTTTGCAATGATCACTAACTTGTGTGGTTAAAATATGATTTATTTTTAATTCTGAAGTTATACCCATCAATAATAGAGTAAGACCAGTTGTATCAGCATGAGATAGTTCTGTTAAATTACCAGAACCCATCATGATATGTATATCAGGATATTTTTCTCTTAACTCAGCATATCTTAAAATAGATTTTGTAAATCCAAAATTAATAGGATCTAGGATAGAGTCAGCTATAAAAGTTCTTTTTTGTTCAATACATTTATCTATAATTTTATATAATTCATCTAGTTTTCCATCTAGCGGAATAAGAATAGGGTACGAATCTACTTGATCTAAGATTTTAAAATTATCTGACTTTATGCTCAAAATATAATCTGCTCCTGCTTTACCACCCCTGATTAGCTCTTTATCATTATGAGAATCGACACTTACAAAAAAATCTAACCGTTTTAATTCCTGCACTACTTCTTCCAAATGTTCAAACTTAATATTTGGTAAACACCCAATGTCTATTACATCGGCCCCATTATCTCTATAAAAATTTGCTTGATTTACAATCTGTTCTAGACTCATATTTGGTGCGTCAGTAATTTCAGCAAATATAGAAACCTCATATTGTGATAAATCGTGCTTGAATGATTCTTTACCAAATAAATTAGGCAAGTCCTTGAGTTCCTCGGGCCCACGAACAAAATCAACTTTTAATTTTTTTGATAATGCTGAGATATCACCTCTAGCCCTCCCTGGGATTATAACCTTATCAAAGTTAGAGACATCTCCAATCCTTCTTTCTATCATTTGTGTTGTCAATAATGATGCAACGCTGATACTTAAGTTACGTATTTCATATTCAAAAGGAAGCTTTCCCATTTCATCTATAACTCTCTTTAAACTTCTTTCAGCAAGTTTTCCCGTAATAAAAAGAATTTTTTCTTTTAACGCCATTTTTTTAGTACTTTATTTAATTCATCAATATTTTTGACAACATCAATATTTTTAAATTTTTTTAATAATTTATAATTTTTAAGATCAATCTCTCTAGGGTAAACCGTCACCATTTTACCTGGAGCGGGCGTTATAATTACTGGTTCTGTGTCACACGCTAAAACAATTGAATGAACATGACATTTGCCAGCTTGCGCAAAAATATTTGTTATCAGATTGTCAGAGAAACCATAAGCCATTTGAGCAACTGTATTAGATGTTGCTGGTGAAACAATTAGAACCTTATAAACATCTTCATAAAATAAACTTACTGGAGCAGAACTTGCAGTCACATCTTTAAAAACCTTTATCTTCTTTTTTTTAAGATCGCTTAACTTATAACCATACCATTTTAAAACCTCTTCTCCTGCTTTACTCAAGAACAAATCTATATTGTCTAAAGAATTAATAATCTCCATTGATTCTTTTAAAAAATGACCGGACCCTGTTATCCCCCAGGCTATTCTTTTATTTTTACTATTCATTTTTATTTAAAATATTTTTAATTTTTTCTTTATGTTGATTCAAATCTTCCTCATTATTAATATTTATAAACAGATCTTTATTGTTTGAGAAGTCAATATAATTGACTGAACATAATTCAAACCATTTATCAATTTTTCTTTCTCCTGATTGCAAAAACCTCTCAAGATTGCCAAGCAAGGACTTGTTTATGAGGCAATACACAGGTTGTAATCGTTTTCCATCAAACGCAACATTAATATCAGAATCACTTTCTAATAATATCATTTTTTTGAAGTAAGATTCGTTAATAAATGGACCATCGCATGGCAGAGTAATTAAATATTCTGTACTAGACTCCTTTAAACCTGTATACATTCCAGCTAATGGACCTAGATACCCACTTATTGAATCCATACATACTTTATAACCAAAACCATCATAGCTTTCTAAGTTTTTATTAGCATTGATTAAAACATGAGCACAAAAATTTTGAGCTAAAGAGTATAAATGTTGTATTACATATTTATTATTAATCTGCATAAGGCCTTTATCAATGCCTTTCATTCTGGAGGATTTTCCACCAGCTAAAATTAAAGCAGTTAATTGATTTTTATCTATTTCAATCATGGCATTAATACAAAATAAAATATAAAATAGTCTACTTAATAGAATAACCTAGCATGACAAAGAAACGAATATATTTAGCTCCAATGGTTGGTAGAACAGATCAACATTTCCGTACTTTTATAAGAATCCTATCAAAAAATATCCATCTTTATACAGAGATGATTACTTGTGATACTTTTCTCCATTCTAATAGAAATAGAATAAAGGTTCATAATTATGAGGATCCTATTACGATACAGTTAGCAGGATCTGATCCTGAAAAGTACATGAAATGTTCAAAGATTATTCAAGAACAAGGTTTTAGTGAGATTAACTTAAATATAGGATGTCCTAGTAATAAAGTTATAAAAGGCAAGTTTGGAGCATGCTTAATGAATTACCCAAACCAAGTTGCTGAGATTGTAGAAGCAATTAAAGAATCTTGTTCTTTACCTGTTTCTATTAAAACTAGATTAGGGCTTGATTATGATGAGAATTTAGATTTATTACACAAGTTTATTCATAAAACATCTAATGCAGGATGTAATACTTACTTTTTACATGCGAGAAATGCAATCCTAAAAGGAATAAGCCCAAAAAAGAATAGAAGTATACCTTCCCTCAGATATGATGATGCTCTGAAGGTTAAACAGGAATTCCCGAACCTTTCTATAATTTTGAATGGAGGAATTAAAACTATGGATGAGGTAATTCATTATTCAAACTTATTTGATGGAATAATGATTGGTAGAAAGATTTATGATGATCCTATGTTCCTTATCAATATAGAACATAAAATTTTTAACTCAATGTCTTTTTTTGATAAAAAAACTATCTTAGAAGTATATTTAAAATATTCAATTAACCAAATCAACTCAGGTGTAAGTAAATATTTTTTATTTAAACATTTATTTGGTTTATATTATAAAACAAACTTTTCAAAGAAATGGAAGAAGTTTCTAAATATGATTATCCGTGATGAAGTTGATATTTTAAAAGTACCCTTGTTTGAGGAAATGATTTATGAAAAAAAAATCTAAACTAACTTCAAAGAATGCTGATATATATGATTTATATGAGAGGTCAGTTCAGTCGGTTGAATTTGAAGTTGAATTCATAGAAAAAATGTTTAAAAAATATAATAGAGGTAAATGTCTCGATATTAGGGAAGATTTTTGTGCAACAGCTAGTATTTCCGCTACATGGGTTAAAGATAGTAAGAAAAAAACTGCTTTTGCAATAGACTTAGATAAAAAAATATTGAATGTAGCAAAAAAGAGAATAAATAAATCTTTATCTGAAGAACAATCCAAGAGATTGCATTTAATTCATGGAGATTCACAAACCCACAAAACAAAGAAAGTAAATTCGGTTGTTGCAATGAATTTTAGTTATTGGGTCTTTAAAAATAGATCTGATTTAAAAAAATACTTTTCTAATTCACTGAAACATTTAAAGAAAGATGGAATTCTTTTAATAGATGCATTTGGTGGATATGAGGCTCATCAAGAACTTGAAGAAAGTACCAAACATAATGGATTTACTTATGTTTGGGATCAGAGTAAATTTAATCCAATCAACAATGAAATTACCTGCTATATTCATTTTGAATTTAGTAATGGATCGAAAATAAAAAAAGCTTTTAAATATGATTGGAGGCTTTGGTCTCTCCCAGAAATTACTGAATGCTTAAAGAGTGTAGGTTTTAAATCAATTGATATTTATATGCAAGGCTGGGATGAAAAAAATGATTGTGAATCTGAAAAATTTTATCGAATGAAAGAATGTGACCCAGACCCTGGCTGGATTGCATATATAGTGGCATTAAAGTAAATAAAGAGAAATATATATATATTCAGTTTTTTTCTATATAATCAAATCGGGAGTCAGCAATGCAGTTGCTGCAACTTGCAGAGGAAAGTCCGGGCTCCATAGGCAAGAACGCCAGGTAACTCCTGGGAAACGTGAGTTTACGGAAAGTGCTACAGAAAATAACCGCCAGAAATCTGGTAAGGGTGAAAAGGTGAGGTAAGAGCTTACCACGTATTTGGTAACAAATACGGCTAAAGCAAACCCCGTTCGGAGCAAGGCAAATTTATAGCGTAATGTCAGCCTAAGACTTGCTATATGGTATGCTGCTTGAGGTTTTTGGTGACAGAAACCCTAGATTAATAACTGCACTCGACAGAACCCGGCTTATTTGTTGACTCTCAGCCCATTTTCTTATAATTAAATTAATATAAACTTGTAAGTTATTGTTTATAAAAGATTTAATAAAACCATTTAAAAAATCACCATATAAACACATAAATTGATCAGTGTGATGCTTGCATATGTTAAAAAAAACGCATATAGTGTTGATAAATGGTGTTTTTTGTTAAATTGTGGAGAATAATGGTAGATATGTTTAGAGGCATACATAATATAAATCTTGACGCTAAAGGTAGGCTAGCTATCCCTACTAAGTATAGAAGCGCCATAAATGATCAATCATCTGGGAATATGATAATTACAGTTGATCCAGGTGAAAAATGCCTTCTGCTTTACCCGCTATCTTCTTGGAATGATATTGAGAAACAAATCAATGACTTACCTGCTTTTCAAAAAAACTCCCGTAGAGTACAAAGATTATTAGTTGGTCATGCAGAAGATATACAGATGGATAAAGCTGGAAGAATTTTAATATCTCAGCCCTTAAGAGCTATCGCAGAATTAAGTAAAAAAGTCACGATGATTGGCCAAGGAAAAAAATTTGAAATTTGGGGAAATAATCACTGGGAAAACAAGATATCAAAATGGAGGACTGAAGAAACAGATGAGTCTGAAGAATCGGTTTTAGGAGGAATTAGAATCTGATGGATATAACAAGGTGTTTTAGAACATTGGGTATAAGTGGTCATGAAGATATGAGTGCCATCAAAAAGGCTTTCCTTAAAGTTGCTTTGAAATATCACCCTGATAAAACAAAAAATGATGTTAATTTGCTTCAAAGATTTATAGAAGCTCGGAATGCATATGACAGCATCATCAAATTTAAAAAGGCTATTAAATGAGTAACTTAGCAAAACATGTGCCAGTCATGCAAAATGAATCACTTAATGCATTAAATATACAAAAAGCTGGGATTTATGTTGATGCTACTTTTGGTTTTGGAGGTCATTCTCAAGCCATATTAAGTAAATTAGATGAAGAAGGCAGGCTATATGCGATAGATAAAGATACTTCAGCAATTGAATTAGCAGATAAAAGAATTATAAAAGATGAAAGATTTACCCTGAAACAAGGATGTTTCTCCTCTCTTGAATCCTTTTCAAAAGAATGGGGAATTCAAGGGTCAGTAAATGGCATATTATTTGATCTTGGTGTTTCATCTGAACATTTAGAAAATCCAAAAAGAGGATTTAGTTTTCTAAGAGAAGGCCCAATTGATATGAGGTTTGATCAAAGTTCAGGTAATTCTGCAGGTGATTGGCTGGCTTCAGTTAGCGAAAACACGTTAGCTAAGATAATTAAAGAATATGGAGATGAACGTTACGCAAAAAGAATCGCCAAAGGGATTGTTACTGAAAGGGTTAAAGAAAGGATTAATACTACTAAAGATTTAGTAAATATAATCAATAAAGCCATACCAAAAAATGAAACCAAAAAACATAATGCAACGCGAACATTTCAAGCAATCAGAATACATATCAATCAAGAATTAGAAACACTTAAGAAATCATTAGAAAAAACTTATAACATATTAGCTCCAAAAGGAAGGTTGGTATTGATAACATATCATTCCTTAGAAGAACGAATAATAAAGGATTTTATAACTCTTACAGATAAAAGTTTATCTGCACCAAAAGACTTACCTTTAACTGAACAATTTCTAACAAAGATGTTTAAAATCATCAACAAACCGCTTAAACCTACAGACGAAGAAATAGAAATTAATAAAAAATCTAGATCAGCAAAACTAAACGTTTTAGAGAAATATAATGAAAATAATTCTTAATATTTCAATTTTTTTTGTGATAGCTTTTTCATCTTTTTTAGTTATATATACTAAACATCAAAATAGAATTATGAATATTCAAATAGAAAGTGTTGAAAAAGAATTATCAATAAAAGTTAATCAATATAAGGAACTATTAAATATCAAAACAAATTTATTAGAGAAAGAATTAATGAGAGAGGGGTTTAAGAAGAGTTTAGGGATGGATATACCCTCAAAAGATAGAATTATTTATTTAGATTTAGCTGAGTAGGCTGGAGGTTAGTAATATGTTTGAGTTAATTGAAAATTATAGTCAGAATGCCGTGATTAAAGTCATTGGTGTTGGCGGTGGCGGCGGAAATGCTGTTCAATCGATGTTAGAGTCAAAGATACACGGTGCTGAATTCATAGTAGCGAATACCGATGCTCAAGCTTTGAATGACATAAAAGGTGCCACAACAGTCCAATTGGGTTCTGAAATTACAAAAGGACTTGGAGCAGGTGCTGATCCAGAAATAGGTAAGCAGGCTGCAGATGAAGATAGGGATAAGATTCAAGATGCAATACAAGGAGCTGATATGTTATTTATTGCTGCTGGTATGGGAGGTGGCACTGGGACAGGTGCAGCACCTGTAATAGCCCAATGTGCACATGATATGGGCATCCTAACGGTTGCAGTTGTAACAAAACCATTTGATTGGGAAGGAGTTGAAAGGAAGAAACATGCCGATGATGGTATAGCTAAATTAGAAGATTGGGTTGATTCTCTAATTATTCTTCCAAACTCTAAACTTGAAGAAGTCTTTGGTGGGAATGCACCAATATTTGATGCATTTGTCCATGCAAATGATGCTCTTCGAGGTGCAGTTAAAGGTATCGCTGAGATAATAACCATTAGAGGTTTAATTAATGTTGATTTTGCAGATGTTAAAACTGTAATGTCAGGTAAAGGTAAAGCTATGATGGGATCTGGTGTTGCAAGAGGTGAAGGACGCTCGGAAGAAGCAGTAAGTCTGGCTCTTAGCAGTCCTTTATTAGAGAATATCGATCTACATGGTGCTAGTGGTGTTTTAGTTAACATTACTGCAGGAGAAGACCTATCTGTCAGTGAATATAATAGCATTGGAAATACAATAAAACAGATTGCTGCAGATGATGCAACAATCATTACGGGTTGTATTAAAGAAGAAGATGCAAGTGGTGAACTTAGAGTTACTATCATCGCAACAGGTTTTGATGAAAGTAAAGAATCTGAAGAATCTACAACATTGACGGATGAAAAACAATTAGAAAATCAGGTGTCACCATTAAGACCAGTTCAAGAAACTATGTTTGAAGAAAAATCACCTCAACTTTCAACTGATAATTCTGAAAGTAAAGATGGAGATGATTTAGACATCCCTGCTTTTTTAAGGCAACAAGCTGATTAGAAAATTATAAACAACAGCAGACAAAGCGCATGGCGGCAATATTTCATTTACCTTATTGCCGCCACTTTTTTTATATTTATTTTAATAAGAGTAGTATTACTTCAAGTTTTTGATACTGACTGTTTTTTATTAAATAAAAATAAATGTAAAAACAACTTAAGTTCAGTTGCAGATAAACGCCAAATTGTTAATAGAGTTATTGATACTAGTAGAGGAACAATATTTGATAGAAACAATGAAATCCTCGCAATGAGTCTTCCAAGAAAAACATTATGTATTAATCCAAATATGTTAAGTAAACTCTCCAAAGAAGAAATAATAAAATATAAACCACTATTAAAAATACTTGCAACTGATGAAACTAGATTTTGGAAATTGATAAACAAATATAAAAAAAGAAAAGAGTTTTATCTTAGAAGAAAGATCAATGACAAATTAGTTTATAAAATTAATCAATTAAACCTACCTTTTGTATATTTTATTAAAGAATATCATCGTGTATATCTTGGAGGTAAAGCCTTTTCAAATGTAATTGGCTTTACTGATATAGATGATGTTGGTCAAGAAGGGATTGAATTGTCTAAAAATGAATCACTTACATCAACAAAAGGGTTAAAGAAAATAAAAAAAGATAATTTAGGTAGATCCATCCAAACTATTGAAATAATTAAACAACCAATTTCTGGAAAAGATATTTATTTATCATTAGACAAAAATATTCAAATAATTGGTTATAACGTCTTAAAGAAATATGTTGAAAAATATTCAGCTGATAGTGCATCTTTAGTACTTGTTAAAAATAAAACTGGAGAAATTATTTCTATGGTAAATTACCCAGCATTTAATCCAGACATTCGACATGAGATGAAAGGAGTTAAAATAAAAAACAGAGTAGCTACTGAAGTATTTGAACCAGGATCTACAATGAAACCTTTCATTATCCTTGCAGCCTTAAATGCTAATTCTGTCAATCAGCAGGACTTAATAGATACGACACCAGGTATAATCAAAATTGGTGAAAAAAAAATTAAGGATCCACGTAATTATGGGAAATTAACACTCTCACAAATTATTGAAAAATCGAGTAATGTTGGAGCTGTTTTAGTATCTAGGAGTTTAGATAAAAAAGATTTATGGAATACATTAACATCATTACAATTTGGACAGAACTTGTATACTGGTTTTTCCGGAGAACAATTTGGTGAACTAAATCATCATTCACAGTGGAAGTCAGTTAATCAGGAAACGATAGCTTATGGTTACGGAATTTCTACAACATTACTACATTTATCTAGCGCATATTCTATTCTTGCAAATCATGGAAAATCTATACAACTAACTTATTTAAGAGTTGAAAGCGATGATGAAATTTTTGAGGAAGATATTATTGATGCAACTTTATCAAAAGATATATTGAAAATGATGATTCAAGTAGTTAAAAAAGGAACAGGAACTAAGGCATCTTTAGATAAATATACGGTTGCTGGTAAGACGGGGACCGTTCAAATCTTAAAGAAAAAAGGATATACATCAGAGGAACATAATACATTATTTGTGGGAGTAGTCCCCGCTACTAATCCACAGTATGTTGCTGCTATAATAGTTAGAAAGCCTAATCCAGGTAAAGATAAGGTATCAGGTGGAAAAAATGCTGCTCCGATTTTCAAAGAATTTATGAGTCAATCACTAAACCTTTTAAGGGTATATCCAGATAAAAAAATAGTGGAAAATGAAAAAGAATAATAAAGATATTATACAAATTTTAAATTTTATAAAGAAAAATACTTCTAAAAACCAAGATATAGATAAGGTTTTAGCATGGAATAGTAAATTAATTAAAAAAGGACAAATTTTTTTTTCTATAAAGACTAAATCATCAAAAAGATATAGCTACATAAAAGAAGCTTTAGAGAGAGGAGCGAAAGCTGTCATTTCTGATGTCCAACTAAAGAATATCCCTAACTTTAATAATATACCTATTTTATATTGTAAATATCTAAAAGATAATCATAATGAATTTCTTAATTACATATATAAAAACCCATTAAATAATATTAAGGTAATTGGAATAACGGGTACTGATGGAAAGACATCGCAATTACATTTACTTGCACAAAGTTTGCACCTTAGTGGAAAAAAAATAGGTATTATCTCAAGCGAAGGCAATGGTATTTATCCAAGGCTAAATAAGTCAGATTATACAACGCCACGAGTTGATATTTTATTTAGATATTTTAAAAAATTCAGTATATCTAAAGTTAATATTGTACTTATTGAATGCTCATCTCAAGGAATACAGCAGGGAAGAATAGATAATATTAAATTTGATATGAGTATTTTAACTAATATTAATAAAGATCATATTGATTATCATCATTCATTGAAGAATTATATAAAATCTAAAATAAAATTATTAAATATGACAAAAAAACATATCTTTATTAATGAAAACTGCTCTACAACAAAAAAGAATATAAAACTAATAACCACAAAAGCCAAAAAGAATTTATTTAATCTTAATGTGGATATTGATTATAAAAATAAAAAACTAATGGGTACTATTTCTAATTATTATAATATATGTGTGATTATAAAAATTCTTAAATTAGAAAAGATACCAGTAAAAAATATTTATCAAATTATATGCAAACTTAAGCCTATTAGTGGACGAAACCAGTTTGTAAAAACTAAAAATAGAGGAACGTTTGTTATTGATTATGCTCACACGCCAAGTTCATTATTAACTCTTCTAAAGACTGTTAACTTTTATTCTATATTGAGTGATGGTAAGCTAATCACTGTCTTTGGATGTGGTGGCGAAAGGGACATTTGGAAGAGAAAAGCTATGGGCATTATATCATCGGAATTTTCTAATCATGTAATCTTAACCGATGATAATCCAAGAAATGAAGAATCAATGAGAATAATTAATGACATTAAAAAAGGTATAAATAAAAAAACAAACCTTTCAATTATACCTTCTCGAAAAAAGGCAATAATGAAGGCTGTTTCATTAGCAAAAAAAAATGATTACATTGTAATTGCAGGAAAGGGAAGTGAAAATGATATTATATATAAAAATCGTATTATCAAACATAATGATACAAAAGTGTTAAAGGAAATTTTAAAATGAAGGGATCTTTTTCACAATTAGCAAGTATTTTAAATTTATCCACATCTAATCCAAATATTAATTTTAATGGCATCTCTATTGATTCAAGGACAATAAAAAAAGGAAATCTATTTATTGCTATAAAAGGTGATAAATTTGATGGGCATGAGTTTATTGATGACTCAATAAGAAAGGGTTCTGCGGGAATTATCACTGAAAAATCTTATAATGATGCTCAATTATTAGTTGAGGACACTACTATAGCTTTAGGAAAAATTGCAAAATTTTATATTGATTCTCTGAAACCTTTAACTGTAGGAATTACTGGGACTAATGGAAAAACAACAACAACAAACTTAATTGGATCAATGTTAAATAAATTTCAAAGCACTCTGATTAGTTTTGGAAATTATAATAATCAGATTGGATTACCATTATCTATACTAAAAATGAATGATAAGCATAAAATGTGTGTACTTGAGATGGGTGCAAGTAAAAAAGGTGATATAAGTTATTTAACGTCAATTGCCTCCCCCAAGATTGTGGCGCTTTTAAATGTTTCATCAGCACATTTAGAAAGTTTTAAGGATTTAGAGAATATACGTTTAACCAAAGAAGAAATATTTTCTGATCAAGGGTATAAAAAAACTGTAATATTAAATAAGGATGATAAAAATTTTTCTAGATGGAATGAATTAACTAACAAACATAAAATACGGACTATATCTAAAACACAAGTTGCTGATTATTACATTGAAAACATAAATAATAGTTCTCTAAAAATAAATATACCGAATGATCAGTCTTTTGAACTAGAGATTAAGGAACATCATCATCAGCATATTGACAATATACTTTTTGCAATTGCGTGTTCATATGAAGCTGGCGCATCTATAAAAAATATAATTGATGGTTATTATGATTTTAAAGGCGTACAAGGAAGGTTTTTTATTGACAATGGTATTAATGGATCAACCATTATTGATGACTCATATAATGCAAATCCATCATCAATGAAATTGTCTTTAATGTCATTAGTTTCAATGAAAGGAATACCATGGTTTGTGATGGGGGATATGGGTGAATT
The DNA here is from genome assembly GCA_964342155.1 of uncultured Ectothiorhodospiraceae bacterium. Classification (GTDB taxonomy): domain Bacteria; phylum Pseudomonadota; class Gammaproteobacteria. Next base: position 88,457 of record CAYFEQ010000001.1, read on the forward strand.
AGGAGAACAATCTAAAAAATTCCACATAGAATTAGTCCAATATGCAAAGAAAATTGGCATCAAGAAACTTTTTTATATTGGTGACTATAAAGATATAGTTCTAGAAAATTTTGGGGAAAACTCTTTTTATTTTACTGATAAGTTAGAACTTATTAAATATATTCAAAATAATATTACTGAAGATGTTAATATTTTAGTTAAGGCTTCTCGATTTATGGAATTTGAGACTATTGTTAATGAATTGAAGCTCAGAAAAGCTTAAACTTAGTTAATTATGTTAATTTATCTTTTTGATTATCTCTCTCAATATTACTCTGGCTTCAATGTCTTTCAATATCTTACTTTAAGAATTATCCTTGCCGCTTTGACAGCATTATTTACATCATTAATTCTAAGCCCCTATATAATTAAAATGCTTAAAGAAAAAAAAATGTATCAATCAATAAGATCAGATGGGCCGGAGTCTCATATTGAAACTAAATCTGAAACTCCATCCATGGGAGGTTTAATAATACTTATATCTATAGTTACCAGTACTGTACTATGGGCTGATATTTATAATAAGAATATTTGGATTCTTTTATCTATTTTAATAAGCTTCGGTATCATTGGGTTTTATGATGACTATAAAAAATTTGTACATTCTGATAGCAAAGGTATAAGCGGCAAAACAAAATTAATATTACAAATCATTGTTTCTTCTATAGTTCTTATGTTTATTTATTTAAGTGTAGAAGATGATTTAGAATTAACATTAATTTTGCCATTTATGAAAACCTTTTCTCTATATTTAGGCTGGATATTTATACCTTGGAGCATTTTTATAATTGTGGGTTCAAGTAATGCTGTTAATCTTACTGATGGTCTTGATGGACTAGCAATTTTACCTTGTATCTTAATCGCAGCAGCATTTGTAGTTTTTGCTTATGTAGAAGGTAATGCAAACATTGCTAGCTATTTACTTATACCGCATTTACCCAATGTCTCAGAGATTGCAATTTTTTCAAGTGCAATTGTTGGATCAGGCCTAGGTTTTTTATGGTATAACTCTTATCCTGCAGATATATTTATGGGTGACGTAGGTTCACTGTCTCTCGGTGCAATTCTTGGAACTATGGCAGTTCTACTCAGACAAGAAATTGCATTTGCTATAATGAGTGGAGTTTTTGTTGCAGAAGTTCTTTCGGTTATTATACAAGTAACTTATTTTAAGATGACAGGCAAAAGAGTTTTTTTAATGTCACCACTACATCATCATTTTGAGTACAAGTGGGAAAAAATTTACGAGAACCCAGAACCTAAGATTATTGTCCGCTTTTGGATTGTAACCTTTATCCTTGTACTTATTGCATTATCATCATTAAAAATTAGGTAATAAGAGTGACAAAGAAAAAGTTAGTGTTGGGATTGGGTAAGACAGGACAATCTTGCATTAACTTTTTTGTTAAAAATAATATAAATTTCAAAGCTTTTGATACTCGAAATAAAAATTCAATAGACATATCTAGTCATCATAATCAAAACCTTTCTCAATATAGGTTTGGTGATTATGAAGAAAACTTTTTGGATGATGTTAATGAAGCTATTATTAGTCCTGGTATAAATTCAGAGCATAAAATAATAAATAAAATTAATGAGCTCTCTATTCCGCTTACTACTGATATAGAATTATGCGGTAAGTATTCCAAAACACCTATTATAGCTATCACAGGGACAAATGGTAAAACTACCACTGTTAGTATGTTAGAACATCTTTTAAATAGCTTAAGTTTAAATTCACTAGCGTGCGGAAATAATGGTATTCCAATTCTTGAGTCATTAAATAATCAATATGACTATTTAATAGTAGAACTATCTAGTTATCATTTAGAATATATTAAAAATATCAATACTGCGGTCAGCCTTATAACAAATATTCAAGAAGATCATTTAGAAAGACATAAAGAATATAAAAATTACTTATCCATAAAAAAAAGAATATTTTTAAATTGTGATTACGCTTTATGTAATATAAATCTCAAAAATGATATGGATGATATTAAAGATTGTAAGTACTATGGAATTAAAAAAGATAAGAATCATTTTATTATTAATAATAAATATAATGACCAACTATCTCTTATTGATGAAAATATAATATATAGGGATAAAAAAATTCCTTTTAGAGGTTTTCATAATATTGATAACTTACTTGCTGTTCTATCAGTTTCAGACTATTTAGGTCTTAAAACTGATGAATGTATTCAAGCTTTATCAACTTTTAGTTATCCAGAACATAGGATTCAGCTGGTAAAGAAAGATAATAATATACTTTGGTATAACGATTCAAAATCTACGAATGTTTCATCTACTATTGCTGCATTGAAATACATTAAAAGAAACATACTATTGATTTTGGGTGGATCTGAAAAATTATTAGATTATCAAAAATTAGATTCATACATAGAGGAAAAGGTCAAAATGATAATTTTTATAGGAGAGAATCGTAAATTAATAAAGGATCATTTAAAAACAAAAACACCAATGGTGGATGCAAATTCTATTTCAGATGCTGTTTCTATAGCTTATAAAAATGCCTCTTCAGGTGATACAGTCTTATTATCACCTGCTAGTCCTAGTTTTGATATGTTTATAAATTATGAAGAACGTGGCATGGAATTTATAAAAGCGGTCAATAATATTGTTAAGTGAAAATATAAAGAAAGTATTGCTAATTAGTGAAAGCCGTGGCATAGACAATATTTTTGTTATTTGTATTAGTATATTGTCAGTTATTGGTCTAATAATGGTTGCTTCGTCGACTTTAGACTATTCTATGCAGACATATAAAAATGCATTTCATCTCACTATTAGACATTCTCTGTATCTTACACTTGGTCTATTCGTGACTTTTTTACTAGCGAGAGTAAAATTAAGTTTTTATGATGATTATAGTAAAGCTATCCTTTTATTGGCCTTTATTGTTTCCCTTCTTGTTTTTATACCTGGCTTGGGTAAGACAATTAAGGGAGCAACACGATGGATTGATTTAGGTATATTTACAGTACAAGCAGCTGAGGTCTCGAGATTATTTATACTTATCTGGGTATCAAGCTATATAGTCAGAAAAGATACTGAAAAATCATTCAATAAACCTTTGATTTTTGTAGTTATTTTATCAACCATAATCTTATTTCAAAATGATTTTGGCAGCGCAGTTGTTTTAGTTTCAAGCTTTCTAGCATTATCTTTTATTTCTGGAATTAGTTTGAAGAAATTTATTACTTGGTTATCTATTTTTATTCTTACAGCTATAACAGTTGCTTTTTTAACCCCATATAGGTTGAAGAGACTACTTAGCTTCATGGATCCATGGGAAGATCCTACTGGCGCCGGATTCCAACTAATAGCTTCAGAATTAGCATTTAGCAAAGGAGGTTTCTTTGGGCTTGGATTAGGTTCCAGTGTACAAAAACTTTTTTACTTACCTGAATCATACAATGACTTTATTTTTGCAATAATTGCTGAAGAATTAGGATTACTCTTTATATTCTTTGTTATTATTATTTTTATTTTACTTATTTCCCGTATATTTATATTGGCAAGACAATCTGAGAATAATGAAATGTTTTTTGCATCATATTTAGCTTACTCAATAGGGTTTTTAATTTTGATTCAAACACTTATACACATGTCAGTCAATGTTGGTCTTGTACCAACTAAAGGAATGGGATTGCCATTTATTAGTTTTGGGGGCACCAATATATTAGTAATGTTTATTTGTGTTGGTATTTTAATTAGAATACAAATAGAGAATCGTAAAAAAATCAGCCAAGCGGTACAAAGGAGCTATTAATGACCGAAAAGTTTATTTCTATACTTGCTAGTGGGACAGGGGGGCATGTCTATCCTGCATATACAATAGCAAATGAATTAGTTAAAAAAGGATATAAGATTATTTGGATAGGGACAAAGGAAGGAATTGAAAATTCAGTTGTTAAGAATGACTCAATAGTAATTAGACATATTGATTCTGCTGGAATACGTGGAAAATCTTTTTTTAAAAAAATTACTGGTTTTTTTCTCTTATTCAAATCTATGTTTCAAGTATATTTCATCATAAAAAAATATAAGCCAGTTCTGGTTATAGGATTTGGTGGATATGTTAGTGTTTCAGGATCAATTATTTCTTATTTTTTTAAGACTCCCTTAATAGTGCATGAACAAAACTCTATTGCAGGTTCAGCAAATAAAATTAATTATTTCTTTTCTAAACTTGTTTTTGAAACTTTCCCAAATAGTTTTAGCAAAGTTGAGAAAAAAATTATTCATACAGGTAATCCAGTCCGAGAGATATTTTCGTCCTTAGAAAAACCAGAAGAAAAATATATATCTCATAATCCTTATCTAAATATTCTAATAATGGGTGGCAGTCAGGGGTCATCTTTTTTTAATGAATGTTTGCCATTTGCATTTTCATATTTTGATAATCAAAATATTTCAATCAAACATTTATCCGGCAAAGACAATAAAGATATAGTAAAAGAAAGATATAAAAAATATAATATTAAAGCAGAAGTTATAGAATATGCTAATGATGTGGATACTTTGTATAATTGGTCAAGTTTAATTATTTGTAGAGCTGGATCTACAACTATTTCAGAAATTTCAAAAATTGGTAGAGCAGTGATTTCAGTGCCATTCCCATATGCAACTGATAACCATCAGTTTTATAATGCAAATTATTTAGCTAATCAATCTGCATGCATATTAATCGAACAGACTGACACTTTTGTAGAAGATTTTGTAAATACAATAAATATTTTACTTAATAACCAAAAGAGAATGTATACACTATCAAAAAATATTCAAGAAATTTTTCCAAAAGATACAATTAAAACAATTATCGATAGATCTACTCAAATCATCAATGAATAATTCCTTTGATCAAATTAAAAATCTAAAGAAAATACATTTTATTGGAATTGGTGGTTCAGGAATGTATGGAATCGCTGAAGTATTACTTAACTTAGGGTGCTCTGTTTCTGGATCTGATTTAATTCAAAGTACTATAACAAAAAGACTAAAGTCTTTAGGAGTTAAAATCTACAATACGCACTCAGAATCAAATCTTAAAAAAGTTGACTTAGTTGTTTTTTCAAACGCTATAAAGAAAAATAATCCAGAATTAAGATTTGCAGAGAAAAATAAAATCACAATAATTCCAAGAGCAAAAATGTTGGCAGAATTGATGAGATTTAAGTATGGGATTACAGTTGCGGGATCTCATGGAAAAAGCACAACGACTAGTTTGATTAGTTGGATTCTAGCAGAGAGCAAACTTGATCCAACATACATAGTTGGCGGTAAATTAAAAAGCAGCAATAATCATGGCAGACTTGGGCATGGAAAATATCTTATAGCAGAAGCAGATGAGAGCGATTCAAGTTTTCTTTATTTGTCTCCAGAACTTGGAGTTATAACAAATATTGATAATGAACATCTTGATAATTATGATAATAATTTCAATAACCTTCAAAAAGCATATTTAACTTATATCAATAATATACCGTTTTATGGACGAATATTTATAAATGGTGATGATAAAAATATTAAGCCAATTATAAAGAAAACAAATCGATCTAAAGTTACTTTTGGTTTTAATGATAAAAATGATTTTTATGCAAAAGACATTATTTATAATAAAAATGGAATGAGCTTTTTAATTCTTAATAATGGATCGACATATAGAATAAAAACGAAACTTTTTGGGAAGCATAATATATTAAATATTCTTGCATCTTTTTCAATAGCATTATATTTAAAGATTCCATCAAAAAAGATTATAAAAGCAATTAAAGGGTTTGAGGGTATATCGAGAAGATTTGATATATATCACAATTTCAAATCTAAATTTGATGAGTTTACTTTAATAAATGATTATGGCCATCATCCTACTGAAATAAATTATACAGTAGAAACAATAAGAGAAATTTGGAAAAATAAAAAGATCTGTATGATTTTTCAACCTCATAGATACAGTAGAACACAAAATTGTCTTAGTCAGTTTATAGAAGTTCTATCTAGGGTGGATAAACTTATACTTACTGGGACATACTCTGGTGGCGAAAGAAAAACAAAGTTTTCATCATATTATTTGTATAATCAATTGAAAGAAAATAATATAAATTGTGAATATGTTAAAGATATTGATAAAATTCCTAATAAACTCAAAAATACATTTGGAAATGATTATATAGTATTAGTACAAGGTGCTGGTAATATTTCTCAAGTAATAAAACTATTATAATATGGAAATTCTTCACAAGGATAAATTATCAAATCATACTACTATTCGATTAGGAGGAATAGCAAAGAAGATTTGTTTTCCAAAAAACACTGATGAATTACAAAAAGTACTACTCTCAATGACAACGAATAAATTCATTATAATAGGAAATGGTTCTAATATTGCATTTAGGGATGGGGGATATGACGGCATGGTAATAAGTCTAAAAAAATTTAATAGAGATTTAATTTCAATAAGTGATAAAAAAGTTACTGTTGGTGCCGGAGTATCATGTTCTAAATTTGCTAAATTTCTTCATAAGAATAAAATCTCTGGTTTTGAATTCTTACATGGGATACCCGGTACAATTGGAGGCGCTATGGCAATGAATGCAGGCGCATTTCAAACATCAATCTGGGATAAAATTTTAAAATATAAGGTGATCAACAATGATGGGAATATTAAAACTTTTTCACGAAAACAAATATCAACTTTTTATAGAAAAGTACATATAAATAGGAAATTATATTTTGTAGAAGCAGAATTAGTAATTGATTCAAGTACTAGATTTCAAAAGAAGTTAATTTTAGAATATGCTATCAAGAGAAAAACATCGCAGCCGGTTAATCAATTATCATCTGGATGCATATTTAAAAACCCCAATTCTAAGTATTCAGCAAGTTATCTGATTGAAAAATCTGGGCTTAAAGCAACCAGAATAGGTGGTATTTATGTATCAAAAAAACACTCTAACTATTTTATCAATGATGGCAGAGGTACTTGTAATGATTTGGAAAAACTAATAACTTTTGTAAAAAATAGAATTAAAAAGGAACATAATGTGAACCTTGATTGTGAGATTCATATATTTGGAAATAAAAATTAGTAGAAAAATGAATACTTACAAACAAATATCTATAGCAATACTATGCGGAGGATGGTCTAAGGAAAGAGAGATTTCTCTTTTGAGCGGAACTACAACATATAATTGTCTAAAAGACAATGGATACAACGTGTTATTTTTAGACATGAAAGAGAACGATAAAAAAGTTTTATCTAATTTCATAGAAAAAAATTCTATCGAATTGGTTTTTAATCTTATTCATGGGACTGGCGGTGAAGATGGCTTGATTCAATCCTATTTAGACGAATTAGAAGTACAATATGTGGGATCAAATTCAAAATCATCTAGGGAATCTTTTGACAAGATTATAACAAAAAAACTGTGGCGTAAAAATGGATTGCAGACACCAGACTATCAAATCTTAGGAAAAGAGACAGATTATGAAGATATAATTAATAAACTAGGTAACAATTTTATTGTTAAACCTATAAAGTCAGGATCCAGCGTTGATATTGAAATCATAAAATCACAATCACAATATAATAATTACATTGAAAGCAAAAAGAATTTGAATGATTATTTTGGAGAAACGCTGGTTCAAGGGGATGAGTATACTGCACCTGTCATATCAGAAGAGATTTTTCCTATAATACAAATTGAAACTAAAAGAGAGTTTTATGATTATCATGCAAAATATATTGATGAAAATACAACCTTCACATTTCCAAGTTTTGAAAAGGAATTTTTAGAATATATACATTCTATTGTAAAAGAAGCATTCTGTGTAATTGGATGCACTGGCTGGGGCAGAGTTGATTTTTTTATTAATAACAATAAAGAAATTGAGCTCATAGAAATAAATTCTATACCAGGTATGACAAACCACAGCTTAGTACCAATGTCAGCAGAAAAAAACGATTTAGATTTCATTAAACTTTTAGAAAAAATTCTATTTAATTCATGAGGCTTATTTATAAAGTTTTAACATTTTTCTTAACTGTTGGTTTTGTCTATTTAATTTTTAATTATAGTCAACTAATTAAGTCTTACCCAATTAAAACTATTAGTTTCAAAGGAGAGTTTATTTATGCTGATGAGAAAGGAATTCGGAAACAATTACAATATTTTATTGGTAAGGATTTAATAAAAATAGATATTTTAAAAATTAAAGAATCTATCAAAAAGAATGACTGGGTAAACAATGTCCTTGTAGAACGTAGATTTCCTGATACTTTATTTATTGAAATATTTGAATTTCAACCAGCCATTCTTTGGAATAATGAATATTATATTGATGACAAAGGCATAAAATTTAAAGTAGAAAAGAATATCGCTTTAAATTTACCTGAAATTAAAAGTGATACTCTGAATTACTTAGTAATGTATGATCTATACATGATCTTATCTAACATGCTGAAAAGAGTTGATTTAAGCATATTATCTATATCTCATAAAAATGATATGCTGGATATTCATACAAATAAGTATAATTTTTTGGTTAGATATTCTGAATATTCACAAAAAATAGATGAATTTATACACGTTTTCGAACAATTTCAAAATAAAAACAAGAAAAACATCAAGACCATTGATCTTAGATATCCAACTGGTTTTGCTGTTCATTAAATAAGTTATAATGATAAAATAAGATAATGATGAATAATCTCGATAAGAGTGAAGCCATTGTAGCTTTGGATGTTGGAACAACAAAAATCCTTTGTCTTGTTGCTGACTATAACGATGAGGGTAATCTCAGAATTGTAGGAATTGGCGATGAACCCTGTGATGGGCTAGAAAGAGGTGTTATCTCAGAGATACAGTCTACGGTATCAAGTATAAAAAGATCTGTTAATAAAGCCAGAAGTATCTCTTCTCACAAGATTGAATCCGTAACAACTGGTATAGCTGGAAGTCATATACAATGCTTTAATGGTAATGCAGAAATAAATATTACAAATGATGAAGTTACCGAAGAAGATAAAATAAAGGTTGTAGAAAATGCTAGAGATATACAAATCCCCAATGATCAAGAAGTACTTCATGTTATTCCTCAGTATTATTCGATTGATGGGCAGATTGGAATAAGAGAGCCAATAGCAATGGCAGGTGCAAGACTGGGGGTCAATGTACATATAATAACTTCTTCTACTACAGCAAAAAAAAATCTAACTAAATGTATAGAGAACAGTTTGTTGGATGTTGATCATTTTGTTCTAGAACCAGTAGCCTCAAGCTATTCTGTGTTATCTGAAGAAGAACGTTCCTTGGGTGTTTGTTTAGTTGATATTGGAGGTGGAACAACTGACGTTGCAATTTTCACAGATGGAACTATTAAACATACATCTGTTATACAGATTGCCGGTCAAATGATAACTAACGATATTAAAATTGGTTTGCGCACATCAACTGAAGCAGCGGAAGAAATAAAAATACAACATGGATCTCTCATGAATAATCCTGATGACAGTGAAAAAATGATAACAGTACCTTCTGTTTCGGATAAACCAGATAATGAAGTTAGCCTAACTAATTTAAGTCATATTATAGGATGCAGGATTGATGAAATTTTTGAAAAAATACAGATTGAAATCGAAAACAGTGGTCATTCAAGCAAAATAAGATCAGGAATTGTTTTTACTGGTGGTGGAGCAAGACTATCTGGTCTTGATGATTATGCTGAAGCAAAATTTTCATGCCCAGCTAGGATAGGTGCCCCCGCTAATATTCCAGGAATTGGTAATGTGAGTGGGAAAGCTAGGTATTCAACTGCCGTTGGACTCCTACTCTACAGAGAAGAAAAATTGAAAGATATGCCTCACAGGAGTACTTTGGAAGATAATCCTATATTAGCCTTCATTAATAGTTTTTGGACTAAATTATCTGCATATTTTCATAAAGAACTTTAATGTATGAATTTTGTCATAATATAGGGGCATATTACTTATAAATTGGGGGTTTTTCCTTAACAAATATAGCGAAAAACCATATACTTTATTAACTGCTATAAAACTATGATCAAACAACGTACACTTTCGAATAAAATAAAGGCAACAGGTGTGGGCCTACATACTGGTCAGAAGATTAATCTTACTCTCAATCCTGCTCCAGTTAATACTGGTATAAGGTTTAGAAGAATTGATGTAGATTTAGTTAATACAGATAACAATTCAGTCAAGGCGTCATTAAAAAATGTTCATGATACAAGATTATCAACAACCCTCTCTAATAAAGTGATCCAAATCTCTACTGTTGAACACTTATTATCAGCAATGGCTGGTTTAGGAATAGATAACGCCCTAGTTGAATTAGATGGACCAGAAGTACCTATTATGGATGGTAGCTCTAGACCTTTTGTGTTTATGATTCAATCAGCAGGAATACAAGAACAGAATTCACCAAAAAAATTTATAAAAATTAAAAAAACTGTGGAGGTTAAGCAAGATGAAAAGTGGGCTAGAATTGAGCCATTTGAAGGATTTAAAGTGGCATTTACAATTGATTTTAATCATCCAACTTTCACAAAAACTTCTCAATCAGCTGAAATAGATTTTTCTACCGTTTCTTATCTAAGCCAAGTAAGTAGAGCTAGAACATTCGGTTTTGCTAAAGACATTGAGATTTTGAGAAAAAACAATCTTGCTCTTGGTGGTAGTGTTAATAATGCTGTTGTTATTGATGACTATAAAGTTATTAATGAAGAAGGATTAAGGTTTGATGATGAGTTTGTGAAACATAAAATTTTAGATGCAATTGGCGATCTTTATCTCTTAGGTCATGGATTAATAGGTTCTTTTTCGGCATATAAATCAGGTCACCATCTTAATAATCTATTATTACGTGAATTAATTAATAATGAAGAGGCTTGGGAAGAGTTTATTATAGAGAATGAAGCTGATGCACCAATTTTCTATACGAAACCAATAGAAATAAAGCCTTAATTATCAATAATAATTTTAATATCTACTATATTAAGAAAATTGTTTTTTCTGAATATGTCTAAATATTTATTTCTTTCAAATTTGAGGTTAGTAGCCACGGAACTATTTTTACAGCCTATCACGACTATGTCGGCCTTTATATTAATTACTTCTATTTGGCCAGCAATATTTTTTGGAAAATTGCTGCTTATAAATTGATTTAAATTCTTTATCAATACGCTTTTATTAAGAATATTGTCAGGCAGAAAAGATGAAATTTTTTTCATAAAAACTTAAAATTATTATATCATGATAAGCCATTAGGCAATCTATATGTTAATATATGTTTTACGCTGATATTTAAATGATACCACAAATAGTTAAAAGTTTATTTGGTTCTAGAAATAGTCGTTTACTCAAGAAATACCGTCCTTTAGTAGGTAAGATAAATGATTTAGAAGAAAAGTACAGCGCTTTCAAAGATGAAAACTTTCCCACTGAAATGGAAAGGCTTAAAAACTCTTATCTCAATTCAAATAATTTAGATGATCTGCTGCCTGATGCTTTTGCATTGATACGTGAGGCAGCTAAACGTTCCTTGGGTATGAGGCATTTTGATGAACAATTAATAGGCGGAATTGTACTCCATGAAGGGAAAATTGCTGAAATGAAAACTGGAGAGGGTAAAACGCTGGTTGCCACGTTACCTGCTTTTTTAAATGCACTTACAAGTAAGCCAGTATTTATTGTAACAGTGAATGATTACCTTGCTCAACGTGACTCTATATGGATGGGAAAAATCTTTAATTTTGTTGGATTATCTGTTGGTACTATCACGAGTAGTTCAGAACCTGAAGAAAAAAAAGAAATGTATTCGAGAGATATTGTTTATGGGACAAATAATGAATTCGGGTTTGATTATTTAAGAGACAACATGGTTTATCATATTAGTCAAAAGGTACAAAGCGAACTAGCATATGCAATTATTGATGAAGTTGATTCAGTTTTGATTGATGAAGCAAGAACACCATTAGTAATTTCTGGTTCGGCTGCAGAAAGCAGCATGCTCTACCAACAAATCAACAAAATAACTAATTTATTAATAACAAACAAAGATAGTGATAAATTATATAAGATTGATGAAAAACAGAAGAGTGCATCATTAACTGAAGATGGCCATAGCGAAATAGAAAAACTTTTATTATCAAATAATCTGATCACTAATACCTCTAGTTTATATGATCCAAAAAATATTTCTTTATTACACTATATTGACTCTTCTCTCAAAGCAAATTTAATTTATAAAAAAGACATTGATTATGTAGTTGAAGATAATCAAGTTATAATCATCGATGAGTTCTCTGGAAGAAAGATGCCTGGGAGAAGATGGTCTGAAGGCTTACATCAATCAGTTGAAGCAAAAGAAAATGTAAAAATTCAAAATGAAAATCAGACTTATGCCTCCATTACATTTCAAAATTATTTTAGACTGTTTAAAAAAATTTCAGGTATGACTGGTACTGCAGATACTGAAGCAGTAGAATTTCAACAAATATATAATTTAGAGGTAGTTGTAGTCCCAACTAATAAGAAGATGATTAGAAAGGATGAAGTAGACTTAGTATTTATTTCTGCCAAAGAAAAATATAAAGCAATTATCAATGAAATAATAGAAAAAAATAAAACTGGACAACCTATTCTTGTTGGTACAACTTCAATTGAATCATCTGAATATTTATCTAAGACCTTAAAAACAAAAAAATTACAACATTCGGTGCTGAATGCAAAATATCATCAAAAGGAAGCTGAGATTATAGCTCAAGCTGGCAAATTAAATACAATTACTATAGCTACAAACATGGCTGGTAGAGGGACAGACATTGTTCTAGGTGGTAATTACCTTTTTAATACAGATAATTTAAACCCAGAAGAAATTTCAAAATTAAAACAAGACTGGGAAAAGAACAGTGAAAAAGTAAAAAAACTGGGAGGCCTATATATAATAGGCACTGAGAGACATGAATCCAGAAGAGTGGATAATCAGTTAAGAGGTAGGTCTGGACGCCAAGGAGACCAAGGTAAGTCTAGATTTTATCTTTCATTAGAAGATAATCTAATGAGAATCTTTGCTTCAGAAAAAGTTAGCGAAATAATGAAAAAACTTGGTATGCAAGAAGGAGAATCAATAGAACATAAGTGGGTTGCAAAATCTATTGAAAATGCACAAAAAAGAGTAGAGGCCTATAATTTTGATATAAGAAAAACACTGTTGGAATATGATGATATTGCAAATGAGCAAAGGAAAGTAATTTATAATCAAAGGAATGATGTTTTGACAGTTCCTGATACTTATTCTCTATTGCAGAACATAATAGGCTTTGAGTCTGAAGATATAATTAGTAGATACTTCCCAGAAGACTTACCTGTTGCGCAATGGAAACCAGAAGAATTAGATACCTATTTAAATGAAGAGTTTTTAATTAACACAGATTCTAAAAGAGTACTGGATGCTTC
>CAYFEQ010000001.1:102099-104683 GCA_964342155.1 uncultured Ectothiorhodospiraceae bacterium
ATTTAAATGAAGAGTTTTTAATTAACACAGATTCTAAAAGAGTACTGGATGCTTCTGAAGAAAAACCTAGAGACAATATTACAAAGTTTGTGCAAGAGGAACTAAGAAAAAAAATAGATCTTAATTTAACCATTCTGGATACTGAAGATAAGAATGAACTTATTAGAAATATTTTACTGAGTGTAATTGATGAAGACTGGAGATTACATTTAAATGCAATGGATCATTTAAGACAGGGTATAGGATTAAGGGGATATGCTGCTAAGAATCCAAAAAATGAATATAAAAGAGAGTCATTTGAAATGTTTGAAGAAATGTTATCCATCAATAATCATGAAATTGTAAAAACATTGAGTAAAATTAAAGTCAAAGCTCAAACTTCAACTGATATATCTAATTCGTCTAATGCTAACAATGTAACTAAAATATCAAAAAAATCAGATGACCCCAGATGTTTGTTGAATGTCACTGATACTCGCATACCCAGGAATAAAAAATGTCCTGTAACTAATAAGAAATTTAAACAATGTTGTGGTAAATTATAGCCATGAATAAAATGGTATTAATTGAAACCTTTAACATAGGTATCAAGAAGAATAGAAAAGATGCGGTTTGCATGATGCTTCCAGATAATGCTAGTACTGCAATTGCACTAACAAAAAATAAATTTGCAGCAGCACCAGTTTTGCTATCAAAAAAATATATAAAAGAAGCAAAACCAAAATATTTATTAATAAATTCTGGTAACGCAAATGCATGTACAGGTCCATTAGGTATAACCAATGCAAAAATATATGGAGGTTTAGTTTCTAAAAAATTACAGTGTAAAACTAATGAAATATTAATATTCTCTACTGGCATTGTTGGTGAACATTTACCTATAGATAAAATGATTGAGAAAATTGATAAAAAAGAATTTAAATTTAAGTCATCATGGGATGATGCTGCCTCAGCCATTATGACTACGGATAAATTTAAGAAGATTATAAAAAAGAGTTTTGTGTTAAAAAATCAAAAAATTAGAGTGAATGCCATTTGCAAAGGAGCTGGAATGATTGAACCTAATATGGCAACAACACTGTCATTTATGGAAATAAATGTAAAAATTAGTCAAAATTTATTGTCAAAACTTATAAAAGAAGTTACTAAAAATTCATTTAACAAGATATCAGTTGATGGCGATATGTCGACAAACGATAGTTTTGCAATAATTGCAACCGGAGAAAATAGCTCTATCAATTTTTCTAGAGATAAAGCTTCATATTTGAAACTAGAAAAGGGATTAATTAATATTTGTCAAATATTGGCAAGAAAAATTATAGAAGATGGAGAAGGGGCAACAAAAATTGTTGATATCAGCATAACTAATGCAAAAAATAATGCAGAAGCAAAGAAAATAGCTTTATCATTAGCTAATTCATCTCTGATAAAAACTGCTTTTTATGGATCAGATCCTAATTGGGGTAGAATTTTAGTTAAATTAGGTTCAATGAATGATGCGACATATAATATTCAAAAAATAGTTTTAAAACTTAATGGGCAGACTGTTTTTAAACATGGAGCACCTGTAAAAAAAATTGACTATAATATGTTAAACAGAAGAATGAAAAAAAAGAATATTAAAGTATTTTTAAATCTATCCTCTGGAAAAGCATCTTATAACCTAGTAACGTCTGATTTAAGTAAAAAATATGTCGATTTAAACTCTAAATATTCAACATAAATAATGAAAGAAAAAATTAGATGTTCAATTGGTTTAATCCAGTCTGAAGATTCTAAAGAACTATATATAGAACGGATAAAAGAACCTTATCTTGGTTGTTATGAATTTCCTGGAGGTAAGATTCAAACTGATGAAACCCCTGAATCTGCAATTATACGTGAGCTTAATGAAGAGTTAGGCATACAAGTTAAAAAGCTAAGCTTTATTGGGAAAGTATTTCATGATTATCCCGAATTTACTGTGATACTCCATGTTTTCTTTATAAGCAACTACAATGGGGAGATAAAAAATACAACTCGCAACCTATGTTATAGAAGAAGTAGCGAACTAGACAAAGATTTTAAAACAATAGACTCATGCTTAAAGGTATTAAAACTATGTTTATTATTACCGAAAATTAAAATATTGGATTGTGAAAAAAATTTATTTAAAGAATCATGTTTATCCTCAATAAAAAAAACAGATACCTCTTTTAAAATGATAAGGTTTAGAAATTTAGAAACGGCAGAAAATTCACAAATAAATAACATTAAACATTTCACAAAAGAGAACCCTTATAATTATATTATTGATCATCCAAGTGAAAAAAATTTTGATGGAAAATTTTTTGGTATTCATTTTAAAAGTAAATATTTATATACACTAAAATCTGTTCCTAAGGATATGATATTATATTCTGGTTCATGTCATAATTTTGATGAAGTTGAGCAAGCAAATCGCTTAGAATTAGATTATATCCTAATATCTCCTGTCCAAATTTCTAAACATTCAAATCAAAAAATTCTTGGTTGGGAAGGTTTTGAAAGATTGTCTTTGAAAGCCAATATGCCAACTTATGCTCTAGGCGGAATAAGTCATCAT
>CAYFEQ010000001.1:104783-148650 GCA_964342155.1 uncultured Ectothiorhodospiraceae bacterium
ATTGTCTTTGAAAGCCAATATGCCAACTTATGCTCTAGGCGGAATAAGTCATCATGAATCTGATTATAAACTATCATTAAAGCATGGAGGCTTCGGTATTGCTGGCATTAAAAATTTTTAATTTATAATTTACATTGAACAGCAAGATAAAAAGAACTCGACATCTAATTTATGAGGAATGAATTTATTTTCATCATTTTTAGTCATAAATCGTATAGAGAACCGCTGCTTCCCAACACTAATCGATGGAAAAAAATAATGGTCAGATGTTAATGCAACACGTATAAGAAGTATATTTCTTTGACTATCAAGTTTATCAGTAAAAAAGCCATTCTTTGCAAGCTGATCAATTGGAGTCACAGATTTTCTAATTGTTGTAAGAAGAAAAGAAACTGATTGGCTAATAAAATTTATAGGTTCTAACCATAAATTAATTTGATTCTCCCTAGACACATTATCACGAGATAACCAATAGATTAATGAAGAGGGGTGAATAGAGTTTTTTGAATATTTTATCAGAGTTTGAAATAATTCATCACGATCAAGGTAGTCCAGATAATTTGCATCTTTTGAGTACAAAAAACTTAGATGGCTTTCTTGTTTTTCTAGGATAGAGTTTAGTTTGCTTGAATCAGTACCTGGTTTATTTTTTTCTTTAATTTTTTTAAAAAAAACATTATGTGATTCAAGATCTCTTATGAGTTCAGATTTTAAATCCGCTCTTGTTAACATTTCATATAGTTCTGTGAGCGCAACAGCTGCAGAATAATTTTCATGTTCAGATTCTTTATCCTTAAGATGATTGATTCTATTGAACAACATTTCAATTCTTAGAAATTTTCTAATCCTTTCATGAACAGGTTCTTCATAAACAGTAACTTGATTATCAGATAATGTAGACATTTTATTTTTTAAGAATTTTAGTTAAATATAATTCCTCAAATTTATTTTTCAGAGTATTTATTGTATCATTGTTAACAAGTATATAATCAGAATTCTTTATATAAAAACTTCTTTTTCTCTGTACTTTGTCTAACCTTATAAACTCTTTCTGAGAAAATTTTTTACTTTTTAGACATCTGCTTAACCTTTTATTGAATGAACTATCAATAGTTACTATTTTGAATGGAATTGATATTTTTTTTACAGTTTCAATCAAAGGTAATTCAAGGACCAGTGATGATCTTTTTATTTTTTTTATTTCCTTATTAATATATGAAAAAAATATTGGGTGAATAGTTTTATTTATGTAATCTCTATTTTTTTTTGATTTTAAAAGCTTCTCTCGTATTTTATGAACAGAGATTTTGTTTCTATACAAAATATCCTTATCAAAAAAATCTAAAAGTTTTATTTTTATTTCATTATTTGTGACTAATAACTTTTTTGCTATATTATCAGCGTTTAAATAATAGAAACCTTTCTTTTTCAATAATGTTGATACAGTTGATTTTCCTGATCCTATTAATCCAGAAACAATAATTAATTGCATAATATTATTTTAGAAAGATAGTTAAGATGACTCCAATCATCATTATGAAGCAAAGTGTCACTAGTAGTGGTATTCTATTCATTTAAATTGCTATTGGAAATTTTTGCATTCTTTTTTATTTATATTCTTTGTTTTACACATTTCTTCTTCTGGCATGTATGTATCGCAATCTTCACAATATGATATATTTTTTTTAGATTTTTGACTTAATTTCGTGTCTTTTTTTATTAATGATTTTATAATTATATAGAGTAATACTAGTATTGCTATTATTATGAAAATACGCAGCATATATGTATTACTTCAATTAATGTCAGTATATTATAAACGATATATATGTCTAAAAAAATAAAATTCTTGTTTAGCTACAAATATGAATAATAGAGAAAAAATTGACTTTATAACTAGATGGATTTCAAATTATGTTACTAATATGCAAATTCCTGCAAAAACATTAGTCATTGGTATATCTGGAGGTATTGATTCTGCTCTAACGAGTACTCTTTGTGCATTAACAGGCATAAAAACTATTGCTGTAAGGATGCCAATTATAGATAGCAGTAATATAGGTAGCATTAATCATAGTAATTGGTTAGATAAAAATTTTAATAATATAGAAGTACGCGAAATAGATTTAACCACAATGTTTAAAGAGTTTTCTAATATTACTAAAAAAGAAAACTTTAAAAGTGAATTGGGTTATGCAAATTCAAAATCTAGACTTCGTATGATAACCCTATATCAGATAGCAGCATCAACGAAGGGTTTAGTTGTTGGAACTGGAAATAAAGTAGAAGACTTTGGAGTAGGTTTTTTTACAAAATATGGTGACGGAGGAGTTGATATATCTCCTATTGCTGATCTGACTAAATCACAAGTAAAAGAATTAGCAATGGAACTGAATATTTTAGATGAAATTATTACCGCTAAACCAACAGATGGATTATGGGACGATGGAAGATCTGATGAGGATCAATTAGGATTATCTTATGAACAAATAGAAGATGCAATGAATAATAAAGATAGTCAATATAAAGAACAGTATGAAAACATAAGAAAAAAAAGTTTACATAAAATGAATTCAATACCAGTGTGTATTATTAAGGAAAAAGATAACTAGTTTTAAAAAATTTCAAATTTTTGTTATTTAATCTAAGAAAGGTATAAAATCATACCAGGTACCGTCTGACTCATCAACAACTGGAGATTCTATTTCGACTACCGGCGTTTCTTTTTTAATTTTTATAGGTTTCTTGATATCGGATTGAACAATCTTATAGTTTGGGTAATTTGTTATCAAAACTCTGCTACTATCATAAGCCAAATCATAAATTCCTAAATCATTATAACTATCAATTAAAAGAACTAGTCCTTCTTCAGTACTTGGTGTACCCCCAAAGTTTTCTAACATATATTTTACTCTTTCTATTGCTGCAACATGCGCTAATCTTTTCCTATAGTATTTTGCTATGTATAGTTCATTTGAAGCCATTTTATTTTTTAAATATAATAAACGATTTCTTGAGTCTTTAGTATATTTGCTGCTTGGGAATTTATTTATGATTAGTGAGAAATCATCAAAAGAATCTCTTAGAGAGGTAACATCATACCTAGAAGTATCTGCACCAAGAAATCGAGCTATGACATTTGCACTTTTTTCAAAATTAGCTAAAGCACGTAAGTAATAAGCATAATCAACATTAGGGTGATTTGGGTATAATCTGATAAATCTATTGCATTGAATTATAGTTTGATCCTTATCCTCATACTCATAGTGAGCATAAGCTAGATCAAGCATAGCCTGAGTTGCATAAATCCCAAAAGGATACCTTGATTCTAAGACTTCAAAATACTTTATTGCATTTACAAAATCACCAGCATTAAGGAATTCTTTTCCATCATTATATATTTGTGCTGGTGTTAAACTTTTTGTTGTATCTTCTTCCTTAAGCATCTCATTCCAATATGCGCAACCATTGATTGTAACCGCAAGAGAAATATAGATAAAAAGTACTCTTAGATTCATTTTTTTTACTATAAAATTAGATTAGGTAATCATTATAACATGAAAAATATAAATTTTTATAAAATTGAAATAGAGCCTGATAAGAATAGAAGACTTGACCAAATAATAGCTTCTGAGCTGCCAGAGTATTCTAGATCTAGAATCAAACATTGGATTATTAATAACAACATTACTATAAATGGAAAATCATGCTCTCCTAAAGATAGAATATCCAGTAAATCTATCATTGAAATCAAAATCTTGGAAAATGAAGAATTAGATATTAAACCTCAAAAAATAGATCTAGAAATCTTATTTGAAGACAAAGATCTATTAATAGTTAATAAGAAATCTGGCATGGTTACACATACAGCGCCTGGACACTATGATTCAACTTTACAGAATGCATTACTCTATCATTACCCTGATTTAAAAAATGTACCAAGAGCAGGAATCATCCATCGATTAGATAAAAACACATCAGGGCTAATAATAATTGCAAGAAATCTAATTTCTCATAATTTATTAGTGAATCAAATGAAAAATAAATTAATAAAAAAGAAATATATTGCTTTAGTTACAGGATTGGTTGAAAAAAATCAAATCATTAAAAATAAAATCAGTAGACATAGAATTAATAGATTAAAAATGTGTATTTCTGATTCAGGTAAAGAATCAATATCAAAAATTAAAATCATAGAAAGATTTGAAAAAGCATCATTTTTAGATATTGAATTAGTAACTGGGAGAACACATCAAATTAGAGTCCATTTATCATCATTAGGGCACCCAATCTTCGGTGATGATTTATATGGTTTTAAAAAAAATGCCCACAATTATAATAAAAAACTTCTAAATTTTTTAAATTCATACCCATATCATGCTTTACATGCCCAATATTTAAGCCTCAATCATCCTATAACTAAAAAAAAGGTTATAATTAATTCTGAAACACCGGAAAGTTTTGTTACCATTAAGTCTTTACTAAATAATTATGGCAAAAGTTGAAACTAAAGAAATTTTATGGAATGCTCCTGAGAATATCAAGGCCTATATTACTACTCGTATAGGTGGATATAGTAAGGATAGATATGCATCATCTAATATGAGTTTAGATGTAGGAGATCTTAAATCTTCAGTTGTAAAAAATAGAGAAGATATACAGAAGACACTTGAACTTCCTTCAGAACCATCATGGATGAAACAAATTCATGGCACGAATATTCAATATTTAAAAGCACCCAGAAAAAATATAATTTGTGATGGATCTTATACTGACCAACAGGGTGTTGTATGCGCTGTATTATCAGCAGATTGTTTACCAATTATGATGTGTGATAGGTTTGGAAAAAAAGTTGGCGTATTACATGTAGGATGGAGAGGACTGGACAAAGACTTAATTCAAAAATATATAAAAAGATTCAAAGTTGAGCCAGAAGACTTATGTGTTTGGATAGGGCCATCAATCAGTCCTCATAATTATATAGTTAGAGAGGATGTTTATTCAAAGTTAAAAAAAATTTCTCCAAAAATATTTAAAAGAATTGATGATTTACACTGGTCCCTTAATTTATCATTAGCTGCTCAAATAATCTTACGAGGTGCAAGAATTAATAATATCTTTGTTGAAAGATTATGCACATATGAAAGCTCAAATTTATATTATTCATTCAGGAGAGATAACGTTACAGGAAGGATGGTTTCTTTAATATGGAAAGTATAAAAAATGCTAACTAAAATTAAATCTTTCTTATCTGATACAAAACCAATCCACCTATTAATAGTTTTCCTAATAATAGGTTTATCTTATGGAGCAATTTCTCTTTATATGAAAATTGCAAAGTTTTCCGCATTTGCAAATAAAACAAAAATTACTGCAGTAAAAATTGATTATATAAAACTTGGAACTGCCAAAAAAATTTATCAGACTATATCTACCATAGAGGCACTCCAATCTGTTGAAATAACATCAAAAGTTAATGGAGTTGTAGAAAAGATCAATTTTATTGAAGGTAAAGAAATAAAGAAAGGAGATAAAATATTTTCAATCCTATCATCTGACACAGTTGGTAGAATTGAAATCCATGCTCCTTTTGATGGGAAATTAGGCCTTAGTAATGTAAATATTGGTGATCAAGTTTCAAAAAACCAAATCTTAACAACTTTAGATAATTCTTCAAAAATGAAAATAAAATTTGATCTACCAGAAAATAATTTAATTTATATAAAGAAAAATTTATCTTTTGAAGCGACATCAGAAGTCATAAAAGAAAAAATATTTTCTGGAACAATTGACTATATTGATTCAAGAATTGATGAACAATCAAGAACTATAAGAGTTTATGCAATTTTAGATAATGAAAATAATATTTTGAAGCCTGGATTATTTATGAAAATTAAATTGGTACTTCAAGAAAAACAAAATGCCTTTTTAATCCCAGAAGAAGCATTACTAAGTATCAATAAAAAACATTATGTATATGTTGTTAATAAAGATAACGCTAAAATTAAAGAAGTATCTATAGGTATCAGAATGAATGAACTAATAGAAATAGAAAATGGACTAGATGTTAATGATAAAGTAATTGTGCTTGGTCATGAAAAACTTAAAGATGGCTCTAAAATAAAAATTCTAAATTAATTAAAATGCATATTTCTGAACTTTCCATTAAAAGACCAGTTTTAGCTATAGTTATAAGTTTATTTTTAATATTAATTGGTCTAGCCTCATACGATAAATTAACAATTAGGGAGTATCCCGATATTGACAACCCTGTTGTTTCCGTTACAACGGTTTATCGTGGAGCATCTTCAGAAATTATTGAGCGCGACGTTACACAAGTTATTGAAGAATCAATATCAGGGATATCAGACATTAGAGAAATTTCTTCTGGAAGCAAAAATGAAACATCAACTATCCGCGTAGAATTTAATCTTGGGAGAGACATGGATGATGCTACTAATGATGTTAGAGATAAAGTTTCTAGAGTTGCTTCTAAATTACCAGAAAACTCTAATCAACCTACTGTATCAAAATCTGACTCAGATGCTCGTCAAGCAGTTATGTGGATTGGTTTTACTAGCAATCAGCTGGACAGTATAGAATTAAATGATTATTTAGAGAGAAATGTTATAGATAGATTATCAATTATTTCTGGTGTTGCTTCAATCATAATAGGAGGTGAACGTAAATATGCCATAAGAGTATGGTTAGATCCCGATAAAATGTCAGCTAGACAAGTAACTGTAGATGATATACTTGTCGCAATTAATAAAGAAAATGTAGAAAGGCCAGCCGGTAAAATTGAATCTAGTTTAAGAGAAATGAATGTACAGGTTGACTCTAAATTGAAAAATTTAGATATGTTTAAACAACTTGTCATTAAAAAGTATGGTGATAGAAAGATCAGGCTAGAAGATGTTTCTGATATAGAGATTGGCGCGGAAGATACAAAAGGGTTTTTAAGAGCAAATAAAAAAAATGCAATAGGATTAGGAATTGTCAGACAAACTAAATCAAATGTACTGCAGGTTACTAGCTTAGTCAAAAAAGAGCTTGGAGAAATAAAAAGAGCTCTTCCAGATAATATAGAAATGAGTATAGGGTATGATCAATCTATTTTTATTGATGAATCAATATCTGAAGTCCAGGTAGCTTTATTCATTTCAATGATAATGGTGATTGCAGTAATTTATTTTTTTCTATTTTCACCTGTAGCAACTATTATACCTGCCATTACTATCCCGGTTTCTATTATATCAACATTTTCAATAATACATTTTTTTGGTTTTTCATTAAATGTTTTAACTTTTCTTGCCCTTGTGCTTGCAATAGGATTAATTGTGGATGATTCAATTGTTGTTTTAGAAAATATAAAAAGAAGAATAGAAGACGGGGAAGATTCCTATCAAGCATCAATTAATGGAGCCAAACAAATTACATTTGTTGTTATTGCCACAACTGTTGTTCTTGTGAGTGTTTTTTTACCATTATCCTTTATGGGAGGTAAAACTGGAAGATTATTTATTGAATTTGGAGTTGTTCTATCATTTGCAGTTATATTTTCTAGCCTAATAGCTTTGACACTTACCCCTATGTTATGTTCTAAAATAATGAAACATGATTCACATAGCAATCAAGAGCCTGAAATCATAACAAAGTTTAAAAAATTTTATGAGAAATCTCTAAAGTCTTCACAAAATAATGTAAATCAAGTTTATATGTTCTCAGGAATAGTTATTTTAATTGCTATAATTTTATATCAATTTATTGCTAAAGAATTAGCTCCAACTGAAGATAGAGGGATATTTATAATATCTGTGCAAGGACCTGAAGGTTCAACCTTGAAGTATACAGATAAAATTGTTAAAGAGGTAGAGAATGAATTGCAGCCATATGTGGATAACAATGAGATTAAAACATTGTTTTCTATTGTTGCGCCAGGATTTACTGGTCAGGCAGGTGCATCTAATTCAGCATTCTTATTTGCTTCCCTTCAACCATGGGATATTAGAGATAGACATCAGAAATCTATCGTAAGAGAGATATTTCCTAAATTGATTTCTATGCCAGGTGCACGCATATTTACAATTAATCCTCCTAGCCTTGGACAAAACCCATTTAGATCACCTGTGCAATTAGTTATAAGTGGAGACAATTATGAAGACGTAGGGCAATGGGGTAATGCTTTAAAAAATGAAGTTTCTACTTTAAATCTGCGTGCTCCAAACATTGATTATACCGTTAATAATCCTAGGTTAAATTTAAAAATTAATAGAGAGAAAGCGTCAGAACTAGGTATATCAGCTGAACAATTAACAAAAACAATTGAAACACTCTTTGCATCAAATAGAATCACTACTTTTTCAGACAGAGGTTTGACTTACAATGTAATCCTTCAAGCTAAAAAAGATTATCGTCTCAATAAAAATAGTTTTGATAATGTATTTCTGAAATCTTCAAAGTTTAATAAATTGATACCACTATCCAATTTTGTTTCATTTGAGGAAACATCAGTAAGCACAGAATTAAAAAGGATAAATAGAATGCCATCAACCGTTCTGTCAGCTTCATTGATACCAGGTTATCCTCTTGGAGATGCTTTGGAGGATATTACTAATCTTTCTAAAGAAGTCCTGCCGATTAATGCAAGATTATCTTACACTGGAGCATCTAAAGAATATTTTGAATCTGGTAATAAACTTGAACTAACAATACTTTTTGCGATCTTAGTTGTTTATCTAGTTTTGGCAGCACAATTTGAAAGCTTCAGAAACCCGCTCACAATAATGCTCACAGTACCAATTGCTATGACAGCAGGTATCTACACACTTTTTGTTACAGGTGCTTCATTAAATGTTTATAGTCAAATAGGATTTTTGATGCTCATAGGGTTAATCACCAAAAATGGTATTTTAGTAGTCGAATTTGCTAATAAATTAAGAGAGCAAGGATTAAATGTGGAAGACGCTATATATAAATCATCCTTAATAAGATTAAGACCTGTTCTGATGACAACTATCTCTACCATGTTTGGGGCAATACCTCTGGTTTTAAGTAGTGGGGCAGGTGCAGAAAGTAGATACTCAATGTCAGCCGTAGTATTTGGTGGAATAACTTTGTCTGCATTAATTACTTTATATCTTATACCGGCACTCTATAAATTTATAGAAGCTAAAAGAGAGATTTAATTTTTAGGTAGAACTTTTAAACCTTTTTGTTCTGAAAAATATTTGGAAATATCAAGAATATCTTGATCAGATAGTGTAGCTGCAAAACCATTCATTATAGCATTATTTCTTTCGCCATTTTTATAGGCATTAAGCGAATGTATAAGATAGTTTTGATATTGACCAGCTAATTTAGGATAGATTATATTTTTTGAATTTCCATCAACGCCATGACATGCTATGCAAGCTTGAGCCTTCTTTTTGCCATTATCATAATCTCCAGCAGCATGTATAATACTGCTAGATAGAACAATTATTATTAAAGTTAATTTTTTGAGATATTTTATCATTCTATTGACTCAAAATATTTTGCAATTTGGTTGATGTCTTCATCAGTTAAACCTTTTGCATTTGCATGCATTGTATTATGCTTTCTTTCC
Source organism: uncultured Ectothiorhodospiraceae bacterium (assembly GCA_964342155.1). Taxonomy (GTDB): domain Bacteria; phylum Pseudomonadota; class Gammaproteobacteria. Next base: position 114,391 of record CAYFEQ010000001.1, read on the forward strand.
ATCTGCTGGTAGGACTTTAAGGCCAATTTAATATATTCGGAGTGTTGTCCGCCAAGTTTAGGAACTTTGTATGTAGGATAGATATTGTTATAACCAGGTATGGCATGACAGCCTAGACAGGTTTCAGATTTTTGTTTCCCAACTATAATATCTGTGTCAGCTGAGACGTTTGTTATTCCAGTGATTATTAAAAAAGCTAATAGTTTGATTGATTTTGAAAATTTCATATAATAAATTAGTCAGCATTATAGCACTAAATTTATAATAGATAAAACGACAATTTTTTATATAATGATGACATTTATCAAGCTATAATTAATTTAGGTTATGCCGATATATGAATATAAGTGCCAGGTATGTGGTTCTATCTTTGAGATATTTCAGAAAGTATCTGATCAAAAATTAAACAAGATAACTTGCAAAGCGTGTAACAAGGTAACTAATGTGGAGAAGATAGTATCTACATCTGGATTTAGACTAAAAGGTTCTGGTTGGTATGTGACAGATTTTAAAAATAAAGGTAAACAACCTAAAGTCGAAGGAAAGAATCAAACAAAAACACCAAAATAATTATAATGAAAGAATATTTATGTTCCGATATAGATGAATCGCTTTTAAATAAAGAAATAACTGTATGCGGCTGGGTTGCTACCAGGAGGGATCATGGAGGTGTAATTTTTTTAGATTTGAGAGATTACTCAGGTATCCTACAACTTGTCTTTCATCCAGATAATAAATCTATTTTTGAAACAGCAGAGAGCATTAGAAGTGAATATGTTTTGCAGGCCACAGGTATTGTTTCTAAAAGGTTAGAAGGCACAATTAACAAAGATCTAAAAACTGGAAAGATTGAAATTGATGTCAAATCAATTACAATTTTGAATAAATCTAAAACACCACCCATTCAAATTAATGATAATGAATTAAATGAAGAGCAACGTTTGCAATATCGATATTTAGATATTAGAAGTGATTATATGCAAAAGAATCTAAGATTTAGATCAAAACTAATTGCTACAATAAGAAATTTTTTTTATGAAAAAGATTTTGTTGATGTGGAAACACCAATATTAACTAAAACCACTCCTGAAGGAGCTAGAGACTACCTAGTGCCAAGTCGAATACATGCTAATAAGTTTTTTGCTTTACCTCAATCACCTCAATTATTTAAACAAACACTCATGATTGGAGGATTTGATAAATATTTTCAAATTGCTAAATGCTTTAGAGATGAAGATCTCAGAGCAGATAGACAACCGGAGTTTACTCAATTAGATCTAGAAATGTCATTCATTGATGAAAAAGACATTATGAATTTATGTGAGGAGCTCTTTAAAAAAATTTTTTCTGAATTGATGGATAAAAACCTTCTTATAACATTTCGTCAAATGCAATTTACTGACTCTTTAAGAAATTATGGGTGCGATAAACCAGATATGAGAAATCCACTCATTTTACATGAAATTAAAGATATAGTAAGCAATGTTGAATTCAAAGTATTTTCTAATCATGCCAACAAAGAAGAATCACGGATTGTGGCGTTAAATGTACCTAATGGCTCTTCACTCAGCAATAAACAGATAGAGGATTATACAGATTTAGTTAAAAAGTTTGGAGCAAAGGGTTTAGCTTATATTAAATGTAAAGATGTCTCTGATTTAGACAAAGGACTTGAATCACCCATTAAAAAATTTTTAAGTAAAGATGTTTTACAAAAAATACTTGATATCACAGATGCAAAAAATAATGATTTACTATTTTTTTCAGCCGATACTAGAGAAATTGTCAATGAGTCTATGTCTTCTTTAATTAAATGCCTAGGAACTGATCTAAAATTATTAAAAGATTCTTGGGAGTTCGTTTGGATTACTGGATACCCTTTATTTGAAAAAGAGCCTAAGACAAATAGTTTAACATCTGTCCATCACCCTTTCACATCACCTATTGATTTTGGTGATATTGATAAAAAAGACTCTTTATCTATTGAATCAAGAGCATATGATCTTATTTTAAATGGTAATGAGATAGGTGGAGGATCAATAAGAATTCATTCAAAAGACATACAAATTAAAGTTTTTTCATTACTGGGAATTGAAAAAGATGAGATGAATAAAAAATTTGGCTTCTTTTTAAATGCATTAGATTATGGCTGCCCACCTCATGGAGGGATTGCCTTCGGTATAGATAGAATTGTCATGATTTTACTTAAACTTGACTCAATCAGAGATACAATTGCTTTCCCAAAAACTCAATCAACATCATGTATGTTAACAGAAGCTCCATCAGAAGCAGATGCGAAACAACTGAAAGAGCTATCATTGAAAACAATTAAGAATAATTAATTGATTGGATAACAATCATATATGACAATATATAGACGAAATGGATACTTATAAAAATAATCTAAAAAAAATTAAATCTTTGTTAAAACAACATGATGCAAAGATAATAGCACATTATTATGTCGATGAAGCGATTCAAAGAATTGCTGAAGATACAGGAGGTTTTGTAAGCGATAGTTTACAAATGGCCAGATTTGGGACTTCTCAAAATGAGCAAACATTAATAGTGGCAGGTGTTAGATTTATGGGTGAAACAGCTAAGATTTTAAATGCTGAAAAAAGAATACTCATGATTGACATGGATGCTACTTGCTCTCTAGATACAAGCTGTCCTCATGAGAATTTTAGTAATTTTTGTAAACAATACCCCAATCGAGAAAAAGTAGTTTATGCAAATACAAGTGCACAAGTTAAAGCAATGTCAGATTGGGTTGTTACATCAAGTATAGCTGTTCGTCTAGTTGAATATTTAACCTCTCTCGGGAAAAAAATAATTTGGGCACCTGATAAGTTTTTAGGAGAATATATTATAGATAGAACAGGGGCAGATATGATTCTTTGGGATGGCTCCTGCGTGGTACATGAAGAGTATAAAACTAAATCACTCATAAAGCTTAAAAATAGATATCCAAATTCTGATATTTTAGTACATCCAGAATCTCCAAGAAGCATTATAAAATTGGCTGATGTAGTTGGTTCTACCACCAAACTTATTCAGGCTTCACAAGAAAGTCAAAAAAAATACATTATCGTTGCAACAGAAAAAGGTATTTTATATCAAATGAAAAAATTATCACCCCAGAAAATATTTTTTGAGGCTCCAACGGAAGGTGATGGAGCAACTTGTAAAAGCTGTGGAAGATGCCCATGGATGAATATGAATACAGTAGAAAAACTTATAAATATATTTGATAGTAAATCTAATGAAATAAACTTAGATTTAGAAATTATAAATAAAGCAAAATTCCCAATTGAAAGAATGGTAAATTTTAATGAAAAACAAATCATCAATAAAGCATCGTAATTAATTATGGCAGGACATAGTAAATGGGCAAACATACAACATAGAAAAAAAGCTCAAGACAATAAAAGAGGGAAAGTTTTTACTAAAGTTATTAGAGAAATTACTGTTGCAACAAAACTTGGTGGATCAGACATATCGAACAATTCTAGGCTTAGACTTGCTATTAGTAAAGCAAATGCTAGCAATGTACCAAAAGACACTGTTGAAAGAGCTATTAAAAAAGCCATTGGCAGTAAGGATGAAAATATTGAAGAAATAATTTATGAAGGCTATGGGCCAAATGGTATTGCAGTGATTATGGAATGTCTTACAAATAATAAAAATAGAACAGTATCTGAACTAAGACATGTATTGTCTAAATATGGTGGTAGCCTTGGAACAAAAGGATCTGTTGTTCATTTATTCAAGAAAGTCGGGATTATAAAAGTATTAAATATGTCAGAAGATGAATTAATTTCTCATATGGAAAGCATAGATTTAATGGATTTTGAAATCATAGAAGATGGCTGTATTTTATTTACAAATCCAAATCAATTATTTGAAATAAAAAAATATTTGGAAGAAAAGTCTATCACTGTAGAGAATGAAGAAATAGCAATGGATCCAATTACCTTATTAGATATAGATGACACACAACAAGAAAAAATAAATAATCTATCTGATAAACTTGAAGAAATTGAAGATGTTCAAAATATTTATATGAATGTGAACCTTGGTTAAAATATGACAAGAATATTAGGAATAGATCCAGGAACAAACATAACAGGATTGGGAGTAGTCGATATAAATGGATCAAACATTAAGTACATTCATCATCAAACTTTAAAAACAGGAATTAAAAATAAATATTCTGTAAAGTTAGCAACTATACATGTTGCTGTAAATAAAATAATTCTAGAATATAAACCAGAGGAAATAGCAATAGAATCTGTTTTTTTCAGTGTGAACGCTGCTACTGCTATAAAGCTAGGGCAGGCAAGAGGCGCTGCTCTTTCAGCATGTAGTATAAATAATTGTAATATTTTTGAATATAGTCCACGCAGAGTGAAATTAGTAATTGCTGGACATGGTGCAACTGATAAAAATGAACTACAAAAAAAAGTAAAAAAGATTTTAAATATAAGAAGGAAGCTTGATGTTGACGCATCTGATGCACTTGCAGTTGCAATTTGTCATGGAATCACTTCAAAAGAGAACCCTGAAAATCTTAAAATCCTATAATCATGGATAGACTTATCATCAATGAAATATTTTATTCCATCCAAGGGGAGAGTTTAAACACTGGCCAACCAACAATATTTATAAGATTAACAGGCTGTCCTTTAAGATGTGTGTATTGTGATACGGAATATGCTTTTCGTGAAGGAAGTCAGATGTCTTTTGATGAAATTTTAAAAAAAATACATACTTATAAATGTAACAAAATCATGATAACTGGAGGTGAGCCATTATCGCAAAATAATATTCTCAGCTTTATGAAAATTCTTTCTGATAATGGGTTTGCAGTCTCAATCGAAACTAGTAACGCTATAGGTATAAGCAAAATTGATAAAAGGATTACAATAGTATTAGATATTAAAACTCCAGGATCAGGAGAGGAAAAGAAAAATCTTTTAGATAATTATCAATATTTAAAAGATAATGATCAGATAAAGTTTGTCATTTGTAATCAAGAGGATTATGAATGGGCAAAAAAATACATCATTAGTCATGATTTATTTAATAAGTGTGAAGTATTAATGTCTCCATGCTATGAAACAATGGATGTAAAACTACTAGCTGAGAATATTTTACAAGATTCCTTACCAGCCCGCCTTCAAATACAATTGCATAAGTTAATTTGGGGCGACCAACGTGGAAAATAAAAAAAAAGCAATTGTATTATTTTCTGGTGGAATTGATTCGGCAACTACATTAATAATTGCTAGATCCAAGGATTTTGATTGTACAGCTTTAACATTAAATTACTCACAGAGACATTCTTATGAAATTTTGGCAAGCAAAAACTTCTTGAATGATTATCAAGATATCAGGCATATAGTCTTTGATATAGACCTATCTGTAATAGGTGGTTCAGCTTTAACTGATACTAATATAGAAGTTCCTAATGTTCCGACTGAAGGTATACCAATTACATATGTTCCTGCAAGAAACACTATTTTTCTTTCAATAGCTGCATCATTTGCTGAGAGGTATGAGACTGATGATATATTCTTAGGTGTAAATGAAATTGATTATTCAGGCTATCCTGACTGTAGACCAGAATTCATTGAATCATTTGAAAAGATGATAAATTTAGCTACTAAAAGAAGTGTTGAGGGAAAAAAAATAAGCATACATACACCTTTAATTAATCTAACTAAATCAGAAATTATAAAAAAGGGAAGGGAGCTAAAAATTGATTATTCTAAAACATTGTCATGTTACTCACCAGATAATAGAGGTTATGCATGTGGTATTTGTGACTCATGTAGATTTAGAAAACAGGGTTTTTTGGATGCAGGTATTATTGACCCTACAAGATACAAAAAAATTGAAAAATAATAAAGTTTATATTAACGTATGCTAACATAATTCATAAAATGGATATTACACTTAAATTATTATTATATACTGCAATTCTTGGCTTTATTCTTGGATTCATAGTCAATAAAACAAACTTCTGTACTATGGGAGCTGTTTCAGATTGGGTCAATATTGGTGATTTAAATAGATTTAAAGCTTGGATGTTAGCAACAGCCATTGCGGTATTAGGCGTATCTATCTTAGAATTCATTGATATTATAAATCTCGATGCTAGCAGACCTCCATATAGAGACTCTGTTTTCTTCTGGCCTAGATATCTAATTGGTGGTTTGATGTTTGGTGTTGGCATGACCTTGACAAGCGGCTGTGGAAATAAAACTCTAATACGGCTTGGGGGTGGCAACCTAAAATCATTTGTAGTGCTTTTAGTTGCTGGATCAATGGCTTATTTAATGACAAGAACAGATTTTTATGGCTTAATTTTTCATAGTTGGATGAGTCCGATTAGTCCAGATTTGGCTAAAATTGGAATTGCAGATCAATCGCTTGCAGCTATTTTTTCTGCTTTTCTGATATTTGAGAATTTAGAAATATTTAGTTTCTCTTTAGGAATTATAATTTCCTTAGCAATTTTTATTTTTATTATAAAAGCTGGAGATTTTTTCAATAATTTAAATAATTTATTAGCAGGACTTACTGTTGGCATAACTGTAGTGTTGGCATGGTTTTTAACTGGTGGAGATTTAGGTAAAGAGTGGATAGAATCAGTTGAGTTTATGGATAACCCACTGCCAGGTGTCGGAGTGCAATCTCTCACATTTATTAACCCAATGGGTGAGACACTTATTTTTGCTAGCAATGGAGCTGATTTATATTATTTAACTTTCGGTGTCACAATATTACTAGCTGTAATTATAGGGTCTTTTACATATGCAATTATCTCAAATAATTTTCGATTTGAATGGTTTGTATCGCTCCAAGATTTTTTAAGACATATTTTTGGTGGAGTATTGATTGGTATTGGTGGTGTCTTATCTCTAGGTTGTACAATAGGTCAAGGAGTCTCAGGTGTTTCTACATTAGCATTAGGATCTTTTCTTGCATTAGCCTCAATAATTTTAGGTGCAGCAATTACTATGAAAATAGAATACTATAGTACAGTCTATGAGGATCATACATTTCTAGATTATTTTAAATCAAGTTTAGCAGATTTAAAAATAATACCAGATAAATATAGGACTCTTGAAAAAATTTGATGGGGCGTTAGCTCAGTTGGTAGAGCAGTGGCCTTTTAAGCCATTTGTCACAGGTTCGAATCCTGTACGCCCTATTAATGTTCCTATCTATAAAATCTATTGTATTTCGAAAGGTTCTTCAGGAGCAGGTATGTCACCACTATCAATATTTAAACTTCTATTTATAGTTGTAGTTGTTTTAGGCCCGATTGTTATTTCTGATGCTGAATTATTGAACATTCTTTCTGAAACTTTAATAGTCGCAAATCGTTCTTCTTTATCAAAATTAACTAAAATAAAGTCACTCCTAACTATTGCTATTTCGGTCCAACCATCAGCAGTCATCGCCCTGCGATAAAAGCCAACAACTTCTTCAATATCCATATCGTGTAATAAATATAAAACACCAGAAAAGCGTTCACCTTCACCAAAAATTATGGTTTTTGCTCTTAAATATTTAGAATTATCAGGCAAGGGTATAGAAATTTGTAATCTTTGATCTACGCTAATTTCTTTAACGTCTGATTCATCTTCACTTTCACTTGAAAACATTGTATCAATTGTGGCGCAGGAAGACACTAGTAAACCAAAAACTACTGCTATTACAGCGATTCTCCCGTTGAAGATATTTACCATAAGATTAGTATACCTATTTTCTATATGATTAGCACATCTATTTTCTTGTAGAAGGACCGTTAACTTCTAAACCATTACTAATATATGTCATATAATATTCTAAGTTTTTATATTCATCACTTTGAGCTTTGTATGGTTTAGCTCTGATTTGATTAAGACATTGAGCAAATCTTTCATGTAAGGTAACCATTCTACCGGTATTAGTTCTGTATGCTGGAAAGTGTGTTGGGTGACCAATTGCTGGACTTGTAATGTCTGCGCGTAATGTAACACCTGTCTGCCACACATGACAATCGGCGCAAGAAAAATTTAATTGTCCTTTTTTGGTAAAATATAATTTCTTTCCTTTTTCATAAGCATCCAAGGCGTCCATACTATTTGGTATCTCAACATTAAATACTTTCCCTCTAGATGTATATGCCATATATGCAGAGATATCTCCCATAGCACCACCTTTATAATAGCCGAGAGGTTTTTCTCCATTATTTTTTCTACACCTATTTATAGCTAACTCTAAAGTAACAATTTCACCTTTATCTTCATCATAGTATGGATAGTTTTGTCTTATCCCTATACCTTCATTTTCAAAACAAGAGGCATATGTATTTCCATTTTTAAAAGGTGTGTTGAAAAGTTGTTCGCCACTTTCCACATTCATTTCCCAAGGTGGAAAATCTTCAATAGATTCCCATTGCTCTCTCAATCCAGAATCTATAGCATAAGCTCCATTGTTGTAATCACTGAAAGGTGTATTAGGGAAACGGTTACTAAAATATTCTCTGATCTCATCTAAATCTTCTTCAGGAGAGGCATAGACTGGAGAATTGGTTGAAAAAAAACAAAAGAGCAAAAGGAATAAAAGTTTTTTAAAAATTATAATGCTCTTATTTCCTAAAATCATTTAACAGTCGCAGTTTTCGAATCTTTATTACCTTTATTGTCTACCCAAAGTAATTCTAATTTATCACCTTTGGCACCTTTATAGCTAAAGGTTAAATATGGATTTTTAGAAACTGCTGGTCCCCAATAAACAGTGATAACTTCTTTCCCATTTGCCGTAGCAAGTATTTCTTGTATGTAGTGGGGCGGTATCATATCACCAGTTTTTTTATTTTTTCTTAGCCCTGTCTCCATAGGATGCTTGATAAGCGCCTTTACGGTAACGGACCCATTATTTTCTCTTGCTCTTATTTTTATAGTGCTCATTATTATTTACCTCTATTATCCACCACATCCACCAATTGTAACCTTAACCTCTTTAGATGCTGTGTAAATTTTACCGTCACTTTTAACAGCAGCCATTACTTTTGTCGTTTTCCCCATCTTGAGTCGTGTTCCAATTTTTGGTTCTGAAAGAGAGGTTAGCTTATAGCCACTAGATAATGGTTGTGGGTTTTCTTCAACAAAAATCATAATTGATTCAACATTTTTCAAGTTTGTTTTTACATTGATTGGCACAATTGCGCCATTTTCAGCTATATCAGGTGCTTTTAATTTTACCTTAGTTGATTCAACTATGCTGGTTCCACCATAAAGGGTTTCTAATGCACCAGATAAGTCCTTTTTGTCAAATGCAGCTTTTGGCCATGCCGCATGCACATTCTTTGGTATAATCAAAATACCAGCAGATGTCCCTATAACTGCTGTTGTAAGCAATGTTTTTTTTAAAAAATTTCTTCTATTCATAATAGTTCCTCACAAAGTATAAAGATATTCCACTATCAAGTTTATTTCTTCTTTTGTTAAAATTCCATGTTTCCCAAAAGGCGGCATAAATGTATGCTGATTATCTTTTGTAGGATCCCAAATTTTATCAAAAATATCCTTTTTATTTGGGAATCTTGCTTTCATAGCTAGTAATGGAGGCCCTGCATTTCCAGCTAATTCTCCATCTCCAATTATATGACAGGCTAAACAATTACCTTTTTTTCTATCGAAAGTCAGATTTTCCCCTTTTTTGATACTGTCAGCAAAAACTTGGGAACTGACCCCCAAAAAAATTATCATCGTAAGATAAGCAAACATTTTCATACTTTTTAATTAATAGCTACATTATAGTACCGATGAATACATAAAAAAACTACTTTAATCACATGTTTTTTCACCAAAAATTGGCTCTAAAGGTCTCTGATATTTGCAAATTATCTGATTCTTTTTTTTCTTAAGTACACTAATTTGACTTCCAGTAAGTCCTCTAGATTGTATCCCATCATTTAGGACTTGCACTGCTAATTTTAGATTGTCTAATAATAAATGATAGTCAGAAAGATATATTTTTGAACGGAAGACATCTTTCTGTAGATTATACATTTTAGACATTAATCGAAGATAGTTTGGGTTATATTTATGAGATTTTTCTATGCTTTCAAGAATTTCAGATGCATAGTCAAGATTTAAGTTATTTTGAATTAATGTTTCTCCTAAATAAAATGATATTGAAGAATTTAGGGGATAGATTTTTCTTAGCTCTTCTAAAACTTTTATAGCTTCATCATGATCATTGGTATTATTCAATAACTGCGAATAGTGAACAGCTAAATAGACATTATCTTTCTCTTTTTCATAGGATGATTGTATAATTTCTTTTGCAGTTTTATAGTCAGACTTTTTCATATATAACAGAGATAATTTATGTAAATCAAAAATATCATCTTGGCGAGTAGAATTAATAAGTGCACTTATATTTGTAGTCTGACTTACCTCTAGAATGTTTTTGACAAATTGATAATCTTTAGTTAATTTATTTCTGTTATTACTTTTGTTATTACCCCTTGATTTTATCCTAGCGATTCTATTCTCATACAATGGATGAGTATAAAAATATGCAAATTGTGGATTTAATGATGATGTTGCTGACTGCATAATTTCAAAGAATTCTGCCATCTCTTTAACATCTAAATTTGCTCTGTTAAATAGTTCCACTGCAAATTCATCAGCTTCAATTTCATTAGAGCGAATTAAATTGATACTCATTTGTGCTGACATACCTAATCCTGATTGCATTATAGCCATTCCAGCTTGCGGGTTACCAGCAAAAATCCCTATTATCATTCCAAGATAAGCGGGTAGAGATGTTCTTGCGGTATTGGCAACCATTTCTGCCGCATGTCTTAAGTTTACATGAGCTATTTCATGCGCAACTACTCCAGCAAGCTGATCTTCATTCCTTGTTAAGGAGACTAGCCCAGAATTCAATCCAATGTAACCGCCTGGTAATGCAAATGCATTAACAGATTTTGATTTTGTAATGAAAAAAGTATAGTTTCTTTGAGTATCCAGGGTATTACGAGTTAATTTATTCCCTAAATAATTTATATAGGATTGTACGAGAGGATCATTAACTATTAAATTATGTCTCTGAAGACTTCTATATGATGCAAACCCAATAACACTTTCTTCTTCAAGACTTAAGACATCACCATAAGGAGTGCCAAGATTAGGAGCTGTATTCTCTTGTCCAAATGAAAATTTCGCGACAAAAGGCATAACTATTAATAATAATAACATCCAAGGAGCTTTCATAAATTTTCTGCCATAGATAACTATATTAATATTTATAAATGTATTAATATATGCACATAACCTGGTAGACATTATAACTTATTTGAGGTTTAAAATGAGCAATTATGATAAAGAACTTGATACTAGTGGCCTTAACTGTCCTTTGCCAATAATTAAAGCAAAAAAAGAAATCAATTTAATGGATCCTGGACAAATACTGCATGTTATATCAACTGACCCTGGAGCCGTTCAAGATTTTGAATCATTTGCAAAACAAACAGGCAATCAACTTTTAGAGAGTAGTGAAAAGGACAACAAATTCTATTTTCTGTTGAAAAAAGTTTAAAATCTCTGTGAAACTTTATATTGACAAACTATTTGCAGTAGTTGGTGTAATATCTTTATCTATATTTATTTTTATAATATATTTAATTTCTCAAATTTCAAATCCACCAGTATTTAAATATATAAATCATTATGATGCTATTGTTATTCTCTCGGGAAACCCAATTAGGGCTGAACACGGAAGCAAATTATTTGCTCAAGGAAAATCAAAAAAAATATTTCTCAGTAGAGAAAAAGCAATTATTAAAAACTATCTAAATAAAAATAATAATTTAATGACATATCAACTGTATTTGCAAATTTTAAAAAATAATAATGTACCAGAGAGCTCTGTTAGCTTTTTTGGCGAGGATAATAAGAGCACATATGATGAGGCTAAATCTTTATCTAATGAACTTGACACTACTATTAATTCGTTACTGATAGTTACTAATAAATATCATATATATCGCTCTAATCTAATTTTTAAAAATGTTCTTCCTCAAAAAAGAATTGATTTTATTTTTTTAGAAACAAATCAAAACAAGACCAAGTGGTGGAAAGATAAATATTCTATACAGATAATTTTTTTAGAGACTTTTAAAACAATGCTTTTTTATCTTTTTGATAATTTTGATAATTATATATTGATAGCTGAATAGCAGTATTTACCTTAAAATCTCTATATAACTAATGCTGAATAGAAGAAAAAGATGTATTATGTATCAGGAATAATTGGAGTTATATTGTGAAATTAAGCGGATCAGAGATTATAATTGAATGCCTCAAAAAAGAGGGTGTAGAATTTATTTTTGGTTATCCAGGCGGTGCTGTCTTACACATTTATGATGCATTATTTAAGGATAAGAAATTAAAACATATACTAGTTAGGCATGAACAAGGGGCTACACATGCAGCAGATGGTTATGCTAGAGCATGTGGCAAACCAGGTGTTGTTCTTGTTACATCTGGTCCAGGAATTACTAATTGTGTAACTGGATTAGCAACGGCACACATGGATTCAATTCCACTTATTGTAATATCAGGACAAGTATCGAGAGAATATGTTGGAAGTGATGCTTTTCAAGAAGCAGACGCTACTGGAATTACGAGACCTGTAACTAAACATAATTTCTTGATTGATACGAGAGAATCTATATCAGAAGTGTTTAAAAAGGCATTTATGATCGCTACAACAGGAAGACCTGGCCCTGTGCTTATTGATGTTCCAAAAGATTTAACTGATCCAAAAGTAAAAATACCTTTTGAATATCCAAAAAAAATTAAACTTAGATCATATAATCCAATAAAAAATAAAAATAAGGATAAAATTGATGAAGCTGCTAGCTTAATTTGTAGCGCAAATAAGCCAATGATTTATACTGGTGGTGGAATAATATTGGGCAAAGCTCATAACCAACTTAAATCGCTGGTAAAAAAATTAAAATTTCCAATTACAAATACATTAATGGGTCTTGGCGGATATCCTGGTTCGGATGAAAATTTTCTAGGTATGCTTGGAATGCATGGAACCTATGAAGCTAACATGGCTATGCATGAGTGCGATGTTTTGCTTGCCATTGGCGCAAGATTTGATGATCGGGTAACTGGTGATACCTCAAAATTTTGTCCTTCTGCAAAAATTATCCACATTGATGTTGATCCTTCATCTATATCTAAAATTATTAAAGTTGATTTATCTCTTGTTGGTGAGACTTCCAAAGTTCTTAATGATTTGAATAAAGCAGTTGATTTGCATAAGAAAAACATAAAAACAACCAAGATAAAAAAATGGTGGAATCAAATTAACAAATGGAAACAAAAAAAATGTCTTAGTTATAAAAAGTCTAATAAAACAATTAAGCCTCAGTTGGTAATTGAAAAATTATATGAATTAACTAAAGGAAATGCGTTTATAACCTCTGATGTTGGTCAACACCAAATGTGGGCAGCACAATATTATAAATTTGATAAACCTAACAGATGGATAAATTCTGGTGGTCTCGGGACAATGGGTTTTGGACTACCTGCAGCAATGGGTGTTCAGTTTGCGCACCCTAAATCAGATGTAATTTGTGTAACAGGAGAAGCAAGTATTTTAATGTGTATTCAAGAATTATCTACATGTCTCCAATATAGATTGCCATTAAAAATTGTTAATTTAAATAATAGATATATGGGTATGGTAAGACAGTGGCAAGAATTTTTTTATGAAGGTAGATATGCAATGTCATATATGGATGCTTTACCTGATTTTGCTAAACTAGCGAATAGTTTTGGCCATGAAGGAATAACTATTGAAAAAACAAAAGATTTGGAGCCAATGATGAAGGAAGCTTTAAATAAAAAAGATAGATTAGTTTTTATTGATGTCATCACAGATCAAGCTGAAAATGTTTATCCTATGATACAAAGCGGTAAGGGGCATCATGAAATGCATCTTTCTCCTACCAGCAGTGATACGGAGTTAGCTTAAATATGGAAGAAAAGAGACATATTATTTCATTATTGGTAGAAAATGAATTTGGTTCATTATCTCAAATAGCTGGATTATTTTCTGCTCGAGGATACAATATAGATTGTCTTAATGTAGCACCAACAAATGATGAGTCTATCTCACGCATGACTATAGTAACTTATTGCAGCGATCAAAAAATATTGCAATTAATGAAGCTTTTAGAAAAATTAGTAGACGTAGTAAATGTTAAAGATCTCACAGAAGAAACTCATATAGAGAGAGAAATGTTGTTAATGAAATTAAAATGTAATAAAAATCAAAGAAATGAGCTAAAAAGACTAACAGATATCTTTAGGGCGCGAATAATTGATGTTAGCGATACCACCTACACTATTGAATTGACTGGTGTAGCAGAAAAAATAATAGCTTTTATGAATTCACTTGGTAAGATAAAAATTGTAGAAATGGTTAGATCAGGAGCCTTAGGCATAAGTAGGGGAGCACAAGGTCTACAAACCAAAGAGTAACCGAATGAAAGTATATTATGATAAAAATGCTGACTTATCTATAGTAAGAAACCTGAACGTTTCCATAATAGGTTATGGTTCACAAGGTCATGCTCATGCGAATAATCTCAAAGAGTCAGGCGTAAATGTATGTGTTGGCCTACGTAAGAATTCTAAAAGTGTGAAAAGAGCACAAGATGCTGGAATAAAAGTTGTTGATATAGCTACCGCATCGTCAAATGCAGACCTTTTGATGATTTTAGCTCCCGATGAGTATCAAGGAGATCTTTATAAAGAATCTATTGAGCCACATATAAAAAAAAATACAACTCTTGCTTTTGCACATGGCTTTAATATTCATTTTGATCAGATTAAGCCTGCATCTGAACATGATGTAATCATGATTGCGCCAAAAAGCCCAGGACACTTAGTAAGATCAACATTTCTTCAGGGCAAAGGAGTACCTACACTTATTGCAATAAATAATGATCATTCAGGTAATGCAAAAAATATTGCTCTGTCATATGCTTCAGCAATTGGTGGAGGCAGAGCTGGTATCATTGAAACTACATTTAAAGAAGAAACTGAAACAGATTTATTTGGAGAACAAAGTGTCTTATGTGGAGGTGTAACCGCACTAATAAAGGCTGGCTTTGAAACACTTGTTGAAGCAGGCTATGCACCTGAGATGGCATATTTTGAATGTTTAAACGAATTAAAACTTATAGTTGATTTGATGTATGAAGGCGGAATGACAGAAATGAGATATTCTATATCAAACACGGCAGAGTATGGCGACTTAACTAGAGGCCCTTTCTTAATAGATGATCATGTCAAAGAAAAGATGAAGGTCATACTTAAAGATGTTCAAAGCGGTAAATTTGCAAATGAATTTGTGAATGAAATAAAAAATAATAAATCTAAAGAGTTTGATAGGCTTAGACAGGAAGGGTCAAAACATTTAATAGAGAAAACCGGTAAAGAATTAAGAGACATGATGTCCTGGATGAAAGATAGTAAGCTAGTTGATGAGGAAATAAAATAATGGTCGAACGGAACAGATTATCTGGAGTATATCTATTACCAAACCTAATAACCACTGGTTCTTTATTTAGTGGCTTTTATTCTATTATCTCATCAATTAACGGAGAAATAATAACTGCTATTTTTGCAATAATAATTGCGATGGTATTAGATGGGTTAGACGGTAGAGTTGCAAGACTTACTAAAACACAAACATCATTTGGAGCTCATTATGATAGCTTATCAGACATGATTTGTTTCGGCGTTGCGCCTGCTTTACTAATGTATACATGGAGCCTGTCCAACTTTAATACTTTTGGTTGGCATTGGTCAAAAATTGCTTGGATATCTTGCTTTATTTATGTAGCAGCAGCTGCATTAAGACTTGCTAGATTTAATTCAAAAATCCAATTACAAGATAAAAAATATTTTATTGGTTTAGCTAGCCCAGCAGCCGCTGCTGTCATAGTTTGCTACGCATGGTTGATTGAAAGTTCTTCTATAGTAGTTCTGAATGTCAGTATTCTAAGCTTATCATTACTTTTAATTTTATCAGTGTTAATGATAAGCAATATTACTTATTATAGTTTTAAAGATATAGATATAAGGCATAAGGTTCCTCATATCAGTCTTTTTTTGATTGTGCTTGGGTTGTCATTTATATCATTCGACCCACCAAAAGTGCTACTATCTTTCTTCATTTTGTATGCATTATCCGGCCCTATACTCTTAATTATAAGAATCTTGAAAAAAAAGAATATTAGATCTGAGAAAAAACCTACAGGGACCTAATATTACTTGCAAAAAAGATTTTTTAATATAAAGTTTGTATTATGTTAATTAGTATATTTATACGTTCGGATTTTTTACTGCAAACTCACCTGCTGAAGTTGTCTAAATAACTTTAGTAAACTTTATCAATTTACCAATTAACAGTCATGAAAGATAATAAATTAATCATATTTGATACTACCCTAAGAGACGGAGAACAAAGTCCTGGAGCATCAATGGATATTGATGAAAAACTCCAGATTGCATTGGCTTTAGAAGATCTTAATGTTGATATTATTGAAGCAGGATTTCCAATTGCCAGCAAAGGTGATTTTAATGCGGTAGCTCAAATTTCTAAAACAATTAAAAAATCAACAGTTTGTGGGCTTGCCCGTTCACTAGAAAAAGATATTATTGCTGCTGCAGAAGCGCTCTCAAAAGCAAAAAGGAAAAGAATTCATACATTTATTGCAACATCACCTATACACATGGAAAAGAAATTGAAGATGTCACCAGAAGAAGTTTTGGAATGTGCAGTTAAATCAATTAAATTGGCTAAGAGTTTTACAGATGATGTTGAATTTTCACCAGAAGATGCAGGCCGTTCAGATTTAGGATTCTTATGTTCTGTAATAGAAGCTGCAATTGAGGCAGGAGCTAACACGATTAATATTCCTGACACAGTAGGTTATAATTTACCTCACCAATTTGGTGATCTGATAAAAAATATAATTGAAGGCGTAAATAATTCTGATAAAGCTATATTTTCTGTTCATTGTCATAATGATTTAGGGTTGGCTGTTGGCAATTCTTTATCAGCAGTTTTAAATGGAGCCCGTCAAGTTGAATGTACAATTAATGGGTTAGGTGAAAGAGCAGGAAATGCTGCATTAGAAGAAATTGCAATGACTGTACGAACACGACAAGATATTTTTAAATGCGATACATCTATAAATACAAGAAAAATAATGAAATGTTCAAGATTGGTTTCAAGCATAACCGGTTTTCCGGTACAACCAAATAAAGCTATAGTTGGAAAAAATGCTTTTGCTCATGAGTCAGGGATACATCAAGATGGTGTAATTAAATCACGCGAAACATATGAAATAATGAGAGCCGAAGATGTTGGCTTAGTCAGCAATTCTCTTGTTTTGGGTAAACATTCAGGAAGAAATGCATTCAGACAAAAACTGAATGAATTAAATATACCTATAGATGGAGAAAAACAACTTGATAATATATTTTTTAAATTTAAAGAATTAGCGGATAAGAAACATGATATTTTTGATGAAGATATTATAAGGCTTTCAAATAATCAAGAAATAACAAATACCCACATTAAATTTAATTATATGAATGTTGTTACTGAAAGTGGACAAAAACCATCTGCATTAATTAAGTTAGAGGTTGATGGAAAATCCATTGAATCAAGTTGCACTGGGGATGGAGCTGTTGATGCAGCGTATAATGCAATTGAGGATATTGTAAAAAGTAAATGTAAACTTCTTCTTTATTCTGTAAATAATATAACTTCAGGGACAGATGCATTAGGAGAGGTAACAGTTAGAATATCTAAAAATAATAATGTAGTTAATGGGCATGGAGCTGATACAGATATTGTTAAAGCATCAGTTTTAGCATTTATTAATGCGCTTAATAAATTACAACAGAATCCAGATTTAGCTATTAGTAAAAAAAGAGGGGTTTAGTTAAATGGAAGAGCTCAAACATTATTTTAATGAAATGGACATAGAAACATTCTGGTATAAGCATCAACACAAACAAAAATCAATAGAACAGGCAAAAACAAATCTAATATCATTAAATAATATTGTATCTGTTTGTGAGAATTGTGACTTACATAGAACTAGAACCAATACTGTATTTGGTGAAGGAAATGAATCAGCAAAAATTCTATTTATTGGAGAGGCTCCTGGTAGAGATGAAGATAAGCAAGGAAAACCATTTGTGGGTCGTGCTGGAAAGCTTTTGACGGAAATAATCTCCTCAATTAATTTAACAAGGGAGGATATTTATATTGCTAATACTGTTAAATGCAGGCCTCCAAATAATAGAAATCCTGAAGAAAAAGAGGTTGAAGCTTGTTCAGATTATTTAGAACAACAAATAGATTTAATTAAACCAAAAGTAATTGTGCTGCTAGGGAAAATAGCCGCTAATAGGGTTTTAAAAATTGATCAACCTATTGGTGAATTAAGAAAAAAGATATTTATAATCAAACCTAAAAATATTCCCACCATCATCTTTTATCATCCAGCATATATACTTAGAAGCCCAAAAGAAAAAAAGAAAGTATGGGAAGACTTATTATTCCTAAAATCTGTTTTGAAAGAAAATGATTGCTAAAGTTTCACAATTTATTGAATTAAGAGAAATGAACCAGGAAGACCTATTTCAGGTTAAAAGCCTAGAAAGGATTTCATATGATTTTCCTTGGTCTGATAAGATCCTAGAAGACTGTTTATTTTATAATTATGATTGTTATGTGGCGTCTCACCAAAATCAAGTTTTTGGCTACCTTATTTCTAAGATTGCTTTTCCTGAAAGTCATATATTAAATTTAACTGTAGATAAGAATTATAGAAATAACGGGATTGGTTCACAGCTTTTAGATTTAGTTCTTTCTAAATCAAGCTTAATTGGATCAAATGCAGTTTTTTTGGAAACACGTAAAACCAATAAATCTGCTATATATCTATATAATAAATATGAGTTCAAACAGGTTGGAGTACGAGCTAACTATTATAAAACTAAGGATGGCAGAGAAGATGCGCTTGTCTATTGTAAAAAATTAAACTTCGCTAGGACTTAGAGCTTTTATTGATAATGCGTGAATTTCTGTTTTCATGAGTATATCTAAGGCCTGATATATTATTTTATGTCTTTCCACATGAGTTTTCCCTTCAAACTCCTGAGAGACTATCAATAAATCAAAATGACCACCAGATTTCGCGCCCGCATGCCCAACATGTAAATGTCCTTGATCTTTAATATCAATTTTGACTGGATTGAGAAATTCGAGACTTTTTTTAATTAAATTTATCCTCTTTTCAGTCATACTGTTATTATATTAAAAAGTCATGTGTTTACATAGCAGAATGTCTGTTTTTGATGATTATGCTAAGATTGGAATGGAGGAAATAGCGGTAAGCTAATATGAGTAAAAAAATAGTTTTTTCGGGCGTGCAACCATCGGGTGAAATCCACTTAGGAAACTATTTAGGAGCTTTAAAGCAATTTGTTAAACTTCAACATGACAATGACTGTATCTTTTCTATAGTTGACTTACATGCAATTACTGTTTGGCAAGACCCAAAGTCTCTAGCAAACAAAAAAAGAGAAGTGCTTGCTATTTTTATCGCTTGCGGCTTAATTCCAGAAAAAAATACTATTTTTAATCAATCTCAGGTCAGTGAACACACTCATCTTGCTTGGTATCTTAATTGTACAGCAAGAGTAGGTTGGTTAAATAGGATGACACAATTTAAAGACAAAGCCGGAAAGAACAAGGAGATTGCATCAGTTGGATTGTACACATACCCGATATTAATGGCGGCAGATATATTATTATATAATGCTACTCATGTACCGGTAGGCGATGATCAAAAACAACACCTTGAATTAGTCAGAGATATCGCCCAAAAATTTAATAATGACTACAAACGAGACTATTTTACCCTTCCTGAACCCCTAGTAAGTAAGATGGCTCCACGAATCATGAGTCTTCGTGATGGGTCTAAAAAAATGAGTAAATCTGATCCTTCTGAGCAGTCAAGAATCATGATGACTGACTCTAATGATCAGATTGTTAAAAAAATTATGAAAGCGAAGACTGACTCATTAAAAATGCCAGATACTTTAGAATCAGCTGAAAAAAGACCTGAGATATCAAATCTAATTAATATTTTTGTTTCATGTTCTCAAACGGATAAACAAAAAGTTATTGATGATTTTGCTTCAAAAGAAATATCAACATTTAAGAAAGAATTAATAAATATAATTACTAGCACGGTTGAACCAATTGCTTTAGAAACAAAGAAACTAATCAACAACCAAGATTTTTTAGATAATATACTCTTAGATGGAGCAAAAAAAGCAAAATTAATTGCTACAAAGTCAATTTTGGAAATAGAAAAAATTATTGGGGTTACATATTAAATAAGTATGATTGAAGATAATAAATTTAATGCGTCAATCAAAGGTAGATTAATTACTGAAATACCTGAAGATTTATTTATTCCACCTGATGCCTTAAGAGTTATATTAGAAGAATTTGAAGGACCCTTAGATTTGTTACTATATTTAATAAAAAAACAAAATATTGATATTGTGGATATCCCAATACTTCCAATTACTGAACAATATGTTGAATATATCCGAATGATGGAGTCTATGAAATTTGAATTAGCATCTGATTACCTTGTAATGGCATCAACTCTTGCAGAAATAAAGTCTCGTATGCTTATACCTCATGATGATGAAGATGAAGATGAAGAAGACCCTCGTGCAAATCTTGTGAGACGTTTATTAGAATATCAGAAATATAAAGATCTGAGCACTGAGATAGATTCTATTTCTAGAGTAGATAGAGACACATTTTTAGCATCTGGAATCATCGTTCACTTTAAGAAAAAAGATATAGAGCCGACAATAGAAATCTCACAGCTAGAAGAAATATTTACAGATGTTTTAAGAAGAGCCGATATTTTAGCATCCCATGATATCCATTCAGAACCATTGTCTGTTAGAGAAAGGATGTCAGATATCTTGGAATCTCTCACCAATAATGATGCTATAAGTTTTATTGAATTCTTCGATATAACAGAAGGTAGGATGGGCGTAGTCGTAACTTTTCTAGCAATATTAGAATTAGTCAAAGATAATCTCATAGAGATTTTACAAAATGAACCACATTCAGTAATTTATTTACAATTGAAAAAATCATGACAGACTCAAAATCTAATAAGAATATTATAGAAGCTGCTCTTTTTGCATCCCATGACCCACTAACATTACAGGAGTTAGCTAATTTATTTGAAAATAAAAAACTTTCAAAAAATAAAATTCGAGAAATAATTGAGGACTTGAACAAAGATTATGCTGATAGAGCATTTGAGGTATCTATGGTAGCTAGCGGCTATAGGATACAGATTAGAGAAGGTTATGATGAATGGTTAAGTAAGCTCAATAACATGCCATCTAATAGATATTCAAAGGCTTTCCTTGAAACCCTTGTTATTATTGCATATAGACAACCTGTCACTAGAGGTGATATTGAAAATATAAGAGGGGTATCTGTCAATCCTCATATTATACGCGGTCTAATTGAAAGAGAATGGGTTAAAGTTGTCGGTCACAAAGAAACTCCCGGAAAACCAGAATTATTGGCCACGACAAAAAAATTCTTAGATTATTTTAATCTAAAGAAATTGAGTGAATTGCCAGTTATTAAAGAAGAAGAAAGTTTATAGTTATTCTTTTAATCTTGGCATTAACATAACAAGATTACATGGCTTTGTATTACTATTTAGCTGATGTTGAATTATCTTCTCCCAAGCTGTAATACATGCATCAGTTGAACCAGGCAGAACAAAGATAAAGGTAGAATTTGCTACGCCAGCTAATGAACGAGTCTGTAATGAAGAAGTTTTAATTTTTTCATAAGAAAGTGATCGAAATATTTCTCCAAATCCATCAATTTCCTTATCAAGTAATGGTTTTATAGCCTCTGGCGTACCGTCGCTTCCAGTTATTCCAGTTCCTCCATTAGTTACAATAACGTCTATATTTTTGTCTAATATAAAATTAGATGTTGCAGCTCTTATTTCATAAATATCATCAGGCACTATTATTTTTTTCTTAACATTATGACCAGCTTTTTTAATCAAACTAGTTAACTTTATTCCAGATTTATCTGTCTTAATTGTTCGTGAGTCTGAGATAGTTATAATTACAATATTTAGTTTTTTCATTCTCTTTACCATATGGATAAATTAATATAATAAATTATTAGTTAAATGTGAAGTTTATTATAGTCAATTCTTAATTTGAACATAAAAAGCTCCATTCCCACCATGATTGGTTGCCAAACAAAAAGCTTCAACAATAGGACATTTTTTCAACATGACAAAAACTAATTTTTTTAAAGGTGATATGCTTTCAGTCCCTTTACCAGTGATGATTAATATTTGTCTGATATTATTATAAAAACACTTTTCTAGATGTTGATTAATATTTAACTGGGCTGTTTTAATGTTTTCTCCATGTAAGTCAATTGCACCTTCTTTGAAGTCATAATCGCGTTTTATTTTCTTTAATTTATTTAATATGCTTATTTGAATCCCAGGTCTATACCATTCTAATTGGTCTTCTGATACTTCTTCATCAATATCTTCTTGATTTAGGACGATATTATCAAATTGTTTTATTTGAGAAACATTTTCGTTTGAATACTTCTCATCAAGAACTTCATTTATTTCTAGTTTAGTTTCAGATAAAAGTTTTTCAAATTCACTTTTTTTTGTCATAATATTTTCTCATACTATTTCCTATATTATTGAGTATAATGTAGTTTAAGTATTTTATACGATTAATTTCATGAAAATATTACTCTCTAATGACGATGGATTTAAATCAAAAGGCTTATTAATTCTAGAGAATTCCCTGTCAAAATATGGATCTGTCATGGTGGTGGTACCAAAAAAGAATGTTAGTGCATGTAGCAGCTCATTATCTGTCCACTCTGATGTAAAATTAAAAAAAATTGATTCTAATCACTATATAATTGATGGAACAGCAACTGATTGTGTTCATATTGCAACTAGAGGAATTTTAAAAAAGATGCCAGACATTGTCTTTTCTGGTATAAATTTTGGTTCAAATCTTGGAGATGATGTGATTTACTCCGGCACAGTAGCAGCTGCTATAGAAGGAAGGTTTTGTAAATTTGCACCAATTGCCATATCTATTACATCTAAAAAACCTAAAAATATTTTAGATTTGGATCTTAAAATAGATATGATTTTAGATATTTTTTTTAATGATATTTGCAGAATGCAAAATATATTTAATGTAAATATTCCTGATATACCATTTAGTAAAATTAAAGGAATAAAATTTACAACACTAGGGTTCAGAACTATGCCTCAAAGAGCAAAAAAAATAAAAAAAAACAATAATACCTATTTCTCTATTGGAGCCGTTGGAAAAAACATGTGCAAAACAAAAAGTTCTGATTTTGCTGCAGTTCAATCTGGCTATATTTCTATAACACCCTTGTCTATCGATATGTGTGATTTTATAGCTTTAAAAAAACTTAAAAATTTCTATGTCTAATACACAGAATATTGTAGGTGTTGGCTTAACGTCTTTAGAAACAAGACAAAAGCTTGTTAATCGGTTAAAGAACAAAGGTATAACTAATAAGATTGTTTTAGAGATGATAAAGAACATTCCAAGACATTTATTTATTGAAACCGCACTTCGTAACAGAGCTTATGATGATGTATCTCTACCTATTGGATATAGCCAAACAATTTCTCAGCCATACATTGTAGGGAAAATGACACAATTAATTTATGAAAAAGATAATATGCATAATGTTTTAGAAATTGGTACAGGGTGCGGCTATCAAACAGCAATCTTAGCCTCAATTTTCAAAAATGTAATTACAATAGAAAGAATAAAGCCACTTTATGATAGAGCAAATAAATCTTTGAAAAAAATGGGTTTCAAAAATATAAAATGTGTATTTGGTGATGGATTTAAAGGATCTACTAAAAACGCGCCTTTTGATGCTATTTTAATGACTGCTGCTCCAACAGTAATTCCTGATGAATTACTTCGACAATTAAAGCCAAATGGAAGAATGATTATGCCATTAAATGAACGGGGTAAGCAGAAACTATTAAGAATAAAAAATACTAAAAATGGTATTCTTAAAAAAATAATTGATGATGTTTTATTTGTTCCTATGCTAAAAGGTACTAAAGGTTAGTTTAAATGACATTATATTCAAAAATAATTAATTTTTTTGAAACAAGTAAATCTAAACACCTGCTTGGGTTTGTTAGTTTTATAGAGTCAATATTTTTTCCAATACCGCCAGATTTAATTTTAATTCCTATGGTTCTTTCTAAGAAATTTGATTGGATGAAACTAGCTCTTTTAACTACATTAACTTCTGTCCTCGGTGGTATCCTGGGATATTATTTAGGAATTTTTCTATTTAATGAAATCAATATATATATAATTGAGTATGGATATTTGAATGATTTCAATTTTGTTAAAAATATCTTTATTGAATATGGGGTATTAGTTTTATTTATTTCTGGTTTCACTCCGATCCCATATAAAATATTTACTATTACAGCAGGCTTTATGGCTGTTAATATCTTTATGTTTATTGGGGTTTCTATTATAGGTAGAGGCTTGAGATTTTACTTAGTTGCATATTTAACTAATAAATATAGAGAAGATATAAATCTTTATTTAGGTAAATATTTGTTACAAATAACAGCCTTAGTTTTAATTGTTTTCTTGATATATAAACTATATATATAATATAGCTGACACATTCCTTCCTTCATTTAGGAGAATATTGAAAGTTTTACATGCAGAATTAGTTATCATATATTCAACGCCAATTTTTTTACGATGTATTTCACTAATTATCTCTTTTGAAGGGATAATTATTTTATCCCCCGTTCCAAATAATATTATTTCTGGCTCTAAATTGAATACATTATCCAGGTTTTTTGGAGTAAGGTCTTTAATTTTATCAAACTCCCACTTCCTGACTTTATTATTGGATACTAGAATATTAAAATCATATACCCCTTCACCAATATAAATAATATTATTTTCATAATTCCTTATGAAATTTTTTGATATGTGCGGTTCTTGAGTAAGTTCCATATTAATAGGAATTATAGATTAAATAATGCTAATATATAATCTTTTATACACCTATATATTGGTATTTATATGTTAAAGATTGGAATATGTGGGCTTGGAACTGTAGGACAAAGTACTTTAGACCATATTGTTAAGTTGAAGAATGAAATTAGATCAAATGTCAGCACTGACTTTGAATTATCTCATGTAGCAGATCTTAATGTATCATCTAAAAATTTAAATGGACTGAATTTAATTACTAGCAATGATGCAATGGAGTTAGTAAATAATCCAGATATTTCAATAATTATTGAATTAATTGGTGGAACATCAACTGCGCGTACAATAATTACAGAGTCCCTAAAAAATAAAAAGCATGTCATAACAGCAAATAAGGCTCTCATTGCAGAACATGGCAATGAAATTTTTAAACTAGCAAAAGAACTGAAAGTTTATTTTGGATTTGAAGCTTCCGTAGCTGGAGCAATACCTATAGTTAAATCTTTAACTCAAAGTATGTGTAATGAAAAAATACTATCTATCTCTGGAATTATAAATGGAACATGTAACTACATATTAGACCAAATGTCTTCTCAAAACCTTGACTTTGAAACGGCATTAAAAAATGCTCAAGAACTAGGATATGCTGAAGCTGATCCTTCATTTGACATTGGAGGTAATGATGCTGCTCATAAAATTGCAATATTGTCATCACTAGCTTACAGAATAGGATTACCCTACAAAGATACTTATATCGAGGGAATAGAAAAGGTTACCCCAATGGATATCAAGTTTGCTAGTGAACTTGGATATACGATTAAGCATATTGGCGTAACAAAAGAATCTAATGATTTAATTGAATCTAGGGTTCATCCAACTCTTGTTCCTATGAATAATATATTATCTCAAGTTGATGATGTAATGAATGCAGTTTTAGTAAAAGGTCAAAGATTTGGAACTTCAATGTTTTATGGACATGGAGCTGGAGGCGATGCGACTGCATCTGCAATTATTTCTAACCTTGTTGAAGCGATAAATTTTTCTGAAAATATTGATACAACAAATACATTAATTAGTAGTAGAGTTGGAACTCTAAATAAAAAAATAAAAAATATTGATCAAGTTGAAAGCTCCTTTTATCTTAGAATCCATGCTAAAGATATTCCGGGCGTGATGGCTGAAATTACAAATATTCTTGCAAAGGAGAAAATTAGTATAGAGGCTGTAACTCAACATGAGCCAGAGCAAAATACCTCTTCAATACCAATAGTAATGATTACCAATTCAGTAGCTGGACTATCAATTAATAAAGCTATTGATAAAATTCAGGATTTGAAAAACATAGATGGAAAGGTAAATAAAATACGAGTCCTTAAATTAAATGAAAAATGATTCTTTGCAATATATAAGCACTAGAGGGCATAAAAAAAAATTAAAATTCCGTGATGTAATTTTTGAAGGATTAGCACCTGACGGAGGTTTATATATTCCAGAAAATTGGCCTAAACTTGAAAAAAATATAATTGAATCTTTCAAGAATAAGGATTATTTAGAAATTGCTCATGATGTTATCTCACCTTTTCTAGATGAAACCATAAATGATGGTGATTTAAAATCTATTATAAAATCAGCATATAAATCCTTTGATACAGATGAAATAACACCTATCAACAAAATAGGTAATAATGAATATCTTTTGGAACTTTATCATGGTCCAACATATGCCTTTAAAGATATAGCTATGCAATTTATTGCAAGACTTATGGACTATTATCTTTCTAAAGATAATTCTACAATCAATATATTAGGTGCTACTTCAGGCGATACTGGAGCAGCAGCAATTGAAGGGTTTTCAAATATTCAGTCAACTAATATCTTCGTACTGCATCCTCATAAAAGAATTACAGAAATTCAGAGAAAGTTTATGACAACCGTCTCATCAAAAAATGTTTTTAATATAGCTATTGAAGGAAATTTTGATGATTGCCAACAAATTATTAAATCTATCTTTGCTGACAATGAGTTTAAAAAAACCAATAAGTTAACAGCAGTAAATTCAATTAACTGGGCAAGAATAATGTGTCAAATAGTCTATTATTTTTATTCTGTTAGTAGATTACCTGTTGGTAAGAAGATCAATTTCTCAGTTCCAACTGGCAATTTTGGCGATATATTTGCTGGTTATATTGCTTTTAAAATGGGATTAACAATTAATGATTTAATTATAGCGACAAATGAGAATGATATATTGGCAAGAACACTGAAAGATGGGCAGCACAAATTGAAAGATGTAGTGGCAACTTCATCTCCAAGTATTGACATCCAAATCTCAAGTAATTTTGAGAGATTAATATTTGATATAACTAAAGACCCAGATTACATAAAAAATATTATGGAAGAATTAATTAGTAAAAAAAATTATACGCTTACACCTGATATAATCTCTGCAATGAAAAAAAACTTCAAAGCTTATACAATTAATCAAAATGAAGTTAAATCATTAATACTTTCATTATATGATGAAAACCAAATCACAATTGATCCGCACACAGCTGTAGGTCTTGCAGCGTCTAGAAAAAATCAATCAAATCAATGTCTTGATGTAGTTTTATCTACTGCACATCCTGCTAAATTTAAAGATACAGTTAGTTCTATAATTGATGATGATTCTTATGTAACTAACAAGGTGAGAAAATTGTTGGAGCTAGAAGAGGAAATGGTTGTGTTAAAAAATGATAAAGAAATTGTTAAAAAATTTATCCTGGAGAATATACAATGAGAACAATACTTTTACTCCTAGGTTTAATTGGTTTATTGTATATTATTCATTCGAAAATTAACAATGAATATGTCTTCATCAAAAATGTAATCAGAATAATTATGTTAGCGCTTGTCGCAATATTTTCAGTAATTTTAATTTCTGCAATTATGGGACACAGTATATAAATTTATTTAGATAAAAATTTCTCAGCATCTAGCGCAGCCATACATCCAGACCCTGCTGAAGTAACTGCTTGACGATAGATTGAATCAGAAACATCGCCAGCAGCAAATACTCCATCAATACTACAACTTGTTGCATTTCCATTATTACCACTTTTGATATTTAAATATCCATCTTTCATTTCAAGTTGATTAACAAATAAGTCTGTATTTGGTTTATGTCCAATTGCTATAAATACTCCTGAACATTCAAGAGTCTCTATTTCTCCAGACTTTAATTTTTTAATTTTTACTGAATGAACTTTTTCGTCATCACCACAAACTTCTTCAAGGGTGGTATCCCAGAGTATTTCTATTTTTTTATCTTTCACTTTCTCATTTATTCTATCGGCAAGTATTGCTTCAGCTCTTAATTTATCTCTTCTATGTATTAAAATAACTTTTGATGCAATATTAGATAAGTAAAGAGCTTCTTCAGCGGCAGTATTGCCACCACCGACAACAAATACTTTTTGATTTTTATAGAAAAAACCATCACATGTTGCGCAAGCAGAAACTCCTTTGCCTAAATATTTTTTCTCTGAATCTAATCCTAAATATTTTGCACTAGCGCCAGTTGCTATTATTAAAGAGTCCGATGTATATGTATCTGAGTCACCTATTAATTCAAAAGGTTGTTTTTTTAGATTAACCTCTTTGATGTGATCCATAATAACTTTTGTTCCAAACTTTTCTACATGTTCTTTCATTCTATCCATCAATTCAGGACCTTGAAGATTATTGTAGTCACCTGGCCAATTTTCAACATCTGTGGTTGTTGTCAGCTGACCACCTAACTCAAGACCGGTGATTAATATTGGATTGAGGTTTGCTCTAGATGCATATAGTGCTGCCGTGTAACCTGCTGGACCAGAACCAAGTATTATGAGTTGATTGTGTTTATTTCCCATCTTGCATCGAATTCCCTGATTCGTTCTCAATATAATAGAATAATAATATTTTTATAGCAAATTTGGGGTATTTTAAGCATTTCTATAATAGAAAATTTGTGATTAATATATTAGTATATTAGAAAACGAGGGTTAATTGGCTCAAGCTAGAAGAAATAAAAAGTTTACACTAAATAAACTTACCTCAATAAAAAAAGAAATATTAAGTTTCTTTCTGCTAGTCTTCTCGCTACTTTTTCTGATATCAATATATAGTCATGACCCTGGTGACCCTAACTTCTTTAATTCCGGGATTGCTTCCTCAGTTAATAATTATATAGGAATAGTAGGAGCTTATGTTTCATTCGTTTTCTTTGAAATTTTTGGTTTATTCGCGTATCTGTTTCCTGTTTTTCTTATTTTAGTAGTATTGGATTCGTTCAAAGAGCACACATTGCCTAAACAGACATTAGAACGAATCATTAACTTAATATATTTTCTATTAATTATTTTTTCATCTTGTATAATACTAAATTTTTTTGGTCCTGATGAATTTTCTAACAATGAAGGTTTTCTTATAGGTGGTTTCACTGGATTTTATTTAACCAATCACATTGGAGTTTATATAGGAACCACAGGAACTTTATTACTATCAGTAGCTATATTGTTATTATCTACATCAAAATATTTTAATATTGACATTAATCAGGTATCTGCAAACTTTTATAAATATTTAAAATATAGCATTTTAAGAGTTAAATTTATTTTTAGTAGCTATATTGAAAAAATGTCCCTTCATATTGAAAAAATTAAACACAGACAAGAGCTTTCTAAAAATCCTTTAGTAAAGAAAGTTTCTGAAACTGCTCTTGAAATTCCTGAAGATAAGAAACATGTCAGTAAAAGAGAATTTAAAGAAAAACAACAAGATTTGTTTTTAGGAGAAACCAAAACAGACTTACCTCTACTTGACTTTTTAATTGATCATAGTTCTGAAAAAGTTAGTTATGATGATCAATCATTACATAATATGTCTACCTTATTAGAAGCTAATCTTAAAGATTTTAATATAGATGTTGAAGTTAAATCTGTTAGACCAGGTCCTGTTGTTACATTGTTCGAAATTCAACCAGCCAAAGGAGTGAAGGTTAGTCAAATAATTAGTTTGTCGAAAGATCTGGCAAGAACTATGTCAGTTAGCAGTCTCAGAGTTGTAGATAATATACCGGGGACAGCATCGATAGGAATAGAAGTGCCAAATGATGTCAGAGAAACTGTTTCTTTGAAAGATGTTATTATATCTAAAGAATATGAAAGTTCTAAATCTTCATTAACTATTGCGCTTGGCAAAGACATCCAAGGAAATCCTGTCTGCACTGATTTACATAAACTTCCTCACTTATTGGTTGCAGGTACGACTGGGTCTGGAAAATCTGTAGCAATACATTCAATGATAATGAGCCTACTATATAAATCTAAACCATCGGATTTACAATTACTATTAGTTGATCCAAAAATGCTAGAACTGAGTGTTTATGATGGTATTCCTCACTTACTTAATCCAGTAATAACCGACATGAAACAAGCTGTAAATGGATTACGTTGGTGCGTACAACAAATGGAAAAAAGATATAGGGTTATGAGTGAGTTGGGTGTAAGAAATATACGTGGCTACAATAAGATGATTAATGAGAAGCTTGAGATTGGTAAAAAAATAGAATTAAGTAATAGTAATGAGGGAGCTACATACCATGAAAAACTACCATATATTGTTGTTGTTATAGACGAATTTGCCGATATGATGTCAGTAATTGGAAAGAAAGTTGATGATTTAATAACAAGAATAGCTCATAAAGCAAGAGCAGCTGGAATACATTTAATTTTAGCAACTCAAAGACCATCTGTAGATGTGATAACCGGCATAATTAAAGCAAATATTTCTTCCAGAATTGCATTACAAGTTTCATCCCATATCGATTCTAGAACAATAATTGATACTATGGGAGCTGAACAATTGCTAGGAAATGGAGACATGTTGTTCAAAGGCTCAACGACTAGAGTTTGTCAACGGATACATGGTGCTTATGTAAGCGATAATGAAGTTAAAGAAGTAGTTAATTTTTTAAAAAAGAATGGTGAAGCATCTTACATTGAGTCATTGTTGACAGATGATGATGATCACGATAATGGAGTTGATATAAATTCCAATGATGATGAGCTTTTTGCTGAAGCTATGAAGCTTATATTAGAGACAAGAAAGACATCTATTTCGTTTTTACAAAGAAGATTAAAGATAGGATACAATAGAGCAGCTAATCTAATTGAGTCAATGGAAACTCAGGGTATATTATCTGCACCACAATCAAATGGTAATAGAGATATACTAAGGGATAAAGATTAGTCAGCTAGATGATAGACACAGATTTAATACTTAATAACCCTGAAATTATAAAAAATAAGCTCAAGTCAAGAGCATTTAATATTGATTTAGAACAAATAAAAAAACTAACAACTGAAAGAAAAAAATATATAACTGCAAAAGAATCTCTTTCAGCAGAAAAGAATATTTTAATTAAGAGTTTTAATGAAGTTGAAACAGATTCTGAAAAAGAAAAATTAAAGGTCAAGTCCAAAGAATTAGAACTCAAAATAAATAAAAATAAAAGTTCTTTACAGAAAATACAAATTAATTTAGATGCTTGCCTACTTGATATACCGAATATTCCAGATGAAGATGTCCCAATAGGGGAAGATGAAACTAGTAATAAAACTATTAAAGAATGGGGTGAGCCTGCAGACAGTTCTGCAGACCACTCAGAAATATTCAAAAAAAACTCTTTACTAGACTTTGAAACGGCGACAACAATCTCTAGATCAAGATTTACAGTTATGAAAGGTGAAATTGCTAAACTTCATAGAGCCTTGATTAACTTTATGTTGAATATCCATATTGAAAAAAACAATTATGTAGAATATAACGTACCTTATATCGTCAATAATCAAAGCCTGATAGGTACTGGCCAACTCCCTAAGTTTGCTGCCGATTTATTTAAAATTGAAAATGAAGATCTTTTTTTAATTCCCACAGCTGAGGTTCCTTTAACAAATATTTATAGAAATACATCTATCTCTGATTCAGACTTTCCTCTTAAGTTAGTTTCACATACTCCATGTTTCAGGTCTGAAGCTGGGTCATATGGAAAAGATACAAAAGGTATGATTAGACAACATCAATTTGAAAAAGTTGAATTAGTCCAAATTGTTAAACAGGCAGATTCTGAACAAGCTTTAGAAGAATTAACAGCTCATGCTGAATCTATTCTGGAAATGTTAAACATACCCTACCGTAAAGTTATTTTATCCACTGGTGACTTAGGTTTTGCATCAGCAAAAACATATGATTTAGAAGCATGGATGCCAGGACAAAAAAAATACCGAGAAATCTCATCATGTAGTAATTTTAGAGATTTTCAATCGCGAAGATTGAATATTACATATAAAGATAAAAGCTCTAAAGAAAAATCTTTTGTACATACTTTAAATGGATCTGGCTTAGCTATAGGAAGAACATTAGCTGCGTTAGTTGAAAACAATTATAAAAATAACACAATAATAATTCCAGAGGCTTTACATTCATACACCAACTTTAAAACTATCAAATTATGATATTTTTTTGATTTGAACTATAATGTCTTGACTGGAGGGATGGCAGAGTGGTTGAATGCACTGGTCTTGAAAACCAGCAAGGTTTAACGACCTTCCAGGGTTCGAATCCCTGTCCCTCCGTTGAATCCTAAAATCATGAAAGATAAAAAATTATTCAGTTGGGCACTTTACGATTGGGCAAATTCAGCATATGCCACAATTGTATTGGCGGGATTCTACCCAATCATTTTCGCTGAAAATTTTGCCTCAATCATTCCGGATACAGAGAGAACTTTGATACTTGGTATCTCAAATTCTTCAGCTAGTCTTCTACTTATCATCATTGCGCCATTAATTGGATTAATGGCAGATAGAAAAAGAGCTAAGAAGAAGTTCCTCATTATATTTGCCATAGTTGGTATAGTAGCTACACTTTTATTATCTGCTGTCGCTAAAGATCAATGGCTCTTAGCATCATTTTTTTTTGGATTATCATTGTTTGGATTTATGCTATCTAATGTTTTTTATGATTCCATGATCCTTAATTTTGAGAATACAAATAAATATGATTCTATTTCAGCTCTTGGATATGCCTTAGGATATTTGGGAGGTGGAGTAGCATTTGTAATATCCTTATTATTTTTCTTTTATTATGACCAATCCACAATCCCTTTAATTTCTGACAAGAAAATAGTTTTTATTTTTACTTCTTTTTGGTGGTTATTATTTATGATACCGCTGGTTTTATATTGGAATGAACATGATGCTAATCAGAGTAAATCAGAATCTGAATATAAGTTAAGCGATACTTATAAATATATAATGTCCAACAAAAAACTATTGCTTTTTCTATTCTCGTATTGGATTTACATTGATGGAGTAGACACTATTATAAGAATGGCAGTAAATTATGGGATAACTATTGGTTTTGGTTCAACTGATTTATTAATTGCACTCCTTGTGATACAGTTTGTAGGTTTTCCAGCAACTCTTTTTATTGGTTATCTTGCTAATAAATATAATACTGAATTAGGAATACAAATTTGTTTAATAGTATATTTACTTGTGACTGTCTTGTCTTATAACCTCACTTCAATTTATGAGTTTTATGTAATTGCTATACTTATTGGTTTGGTACAAGGTGGAATACAATCTTTGAGTAGATCTTATTACGCTAAGATAGTACCCAATAATAGAAGTTCAGAGTTTTTTGGTGTATATAATATGTTAGGAAAATTTGCAGCTCTCATAGGTCCTCTTGTTGTAGGCTTCACATCTTATGCTTTTGATAGCACCAGGATTGGTATATTAAGTCTCTCTATATTTTTCATACTAGGTCTTTATCTGTTCAACATCCAAGCTAAAATAAGTAGTCAGACTCATAATTAAGGAGAGGTGTCCGAGTGGTTTAAGGAGCACGCTTGGAAAGCGTGTATACAGGAAACTGTATCGTGGGTTCGAATCCCACTCTCTCCGTGATA
>CAYFEQ010000002.1:0-125920 GCA_964342155.1 uncultured Ectothiorhodospiraceae bacterium
ATGTGTTGCTGAACATACAATGTTCCGTGAAGAAACACGTTGGCCAGGTTATTATTATCGTGGTGACTTTCTTAAATTAGATGATGATAATTGGCACTGTTTAACAGTTTCGCGTAGGGATCCTAAAACTGGTAAATTTGAACTAGAAAAAGCACCTGTATATCATCTTGTCGACGAAGAAAAAGAAGATAAAAAAGAAGAAGCTTCTTGAGAAAATAGATGAAGCTTCTTGAACTAACAGATCAAGAAATCTTAAAGGTCGCAGATCCACTCTGGGATGATTTAATTAAAACTTCTAATAATAAAGACTATGGTGGTTTTACTAAAAATTTTTCAAAACAATTACTGATGGGGACAGATGAAGTTACATTAGGTAAACAATGGGCAGGTAGTGAAGTGTTAACTAGCTTATCAAAAGAAAGGGACTTTCTTGGATGTTTAAGAAGAAATGAATATGTGACTGTTCTCTATAAACAAAAAAGCGAATCAGTTCCAGGAGATTTTTTAGGACGCTTAGTATTAGGAATTGAAGGTGATGAGATTAAGATTTACGGTGCAACTATTTTCTAGAGATTAAAATGAAAAACCAAAAAAAAACTATAAGTGATAATCAAATATCATTCGTTGTAATATCAGATACACATTCGGATTTACATCCAGAAATAATTAATCTAATAGATAAAAATTCGTATGTTATTCATGCGGGGGATGTAGGAAATATAGATATAATTAATAACTTAAAAGATTCTTGCATGGATGTATTTGCAGTTAATGGCAATAATGATGATTATCCAGATTTATCGAAAATCGAAACAATACATACGCAATTTGGTGATATAGTAATCGAACATGGAGATAAGCATGCTGTTGATTATCACAACTCTCTGAGAGCATCACACCCTGATGCATTATTTATTATCTATGGTCATACTCATAAACATATCTGTGATATGAAGAACAAGCCTTATGTTTTAAATCCTGGCGCTGCTGGCAAGACCAGAACACAAGGCGGAGCATCCTGTGGATTGATAAACATAGACACATCTGGAAATATTTCTGTAGAGATAAAAAAATATACAAAATAGTAGACTAGAAATACTATACTAATCATATAACTAATTATTTTCATGTTAGATTTAAATAATATTACGATACTTGGTGGTACAGGATTTATAGGGTCAAACCTTGTATTTGAGTTATCAAAATTTTCAAACAATATTACTGTTCTTACAAGAAATAGAGAAAAGAATAAAAAATTGTTAGTTATTCCCAATGTAAAAATTGTTGAAGCAGATATTAATGACGAAATTAGTTTGCGAGAATACACAAAAGATTCTGATTTAGTAATCAATACCGTTGGTATCTTAAATGAACTTGATAATACCAACAATTTTATGAATCTACATGTTAATGTAGTGAAGAAAATTTCTAATGTAATTAAACATCATAAAATAAAACGTATGTTGCATATAGGTTCTTTAAATTCAATGAATTCAAATTTAAGTAACTACTTAAAAACGAAAGCAGAGGCAGAAAAATATTTATTAGAGCAAACATCAAACTTCTGCAATGTAACTATCTTTAAACCCTCTGTTGTGTTTGGTGAAAATGATAGTTTCTTTAATAGATTTGCAAATATTCTTAAATATAGTCCTATTTTTCCATTAGCTTGTCCTTATTCAAAATTTGCACCTATTTACGTAGATGATCTTACTAAGATTATTATTAAGTCAATTAATGATAAAAACTCATATAATCAAGCTATTGATGTAACTGGACCGAAGGTTTATACCTTTTATGAACTGATTCAACTCACTTTAGAGTTTTTAAAAATCAAGAGATTTGTAATTCCTCTTCCTGATTTTCTTTCAAGAATACAAGCGCATATTTTTGAACGACTACCTGGTAAAATTTTTACTATAGATAATTATCATTCCTTACAAGTTGATAGTATCAGTGATACGGGGCTCAAGGGGACAACATTTATAGAACAAGTCGTGCCAATCTATCTTAATAGCGCACTCAATATGACAGAAATTAATGAATGGAGAAAAAAAGCAGGACGTTAAAATGAAAATATATATGGTGGGTGGAGCAGTTCGCGATCAACTCATGGGATTGTCAGTCAAAGAAAAAGACTGGGTAGTTGTAGGATCAACGCCTGAAGAAATGCGCACAAAAAAATTTAAACAAGTAGGAAAAGGTTTCCCAGTTTTTATACACCCTAAAACAGGTGAAGAATATGCACTTGCAAGAACAGAGAGAAAATCTGGCCATGGTTATACGGGTTTTGAATTTGATACAAATCCAAATGTAACTTTAGAAGAAGATTTAGAGAGAAGAGATTTAACAATAAACGCCATAGCGCAGGATGCAGATGGGTCCTTAATTGACCCATTTAATGGGCAGGAAGACATTAAAAATAAAAAATTGAGGCATGTATCGGAAGCGTTTTCAGAAGATCCTTTAAGAGTCTTACGAGTAGCAAGATTTAATGCAAATTTGAAAGATTTTGTAGTTGTTCCTGAAACTATTGACAAGATCAAACAAGTTGTTAGAAGCGGGGAATTAGAGTATTTAACCTCAGAAAGAATATGGCTAGAGTTCTATAAAACTAACAATTTATATATATTTTGTAATTTCTTACATGAAATAAATATTTTAGATAGATTATTACCCGGATGTATCTCTTTTGATAAATTTGAATTTGATAAGTTTGAAGAATCAAAAATTAAGAATATTTCATACTTTATACATCAAAATGTTGATGATATAGAAATTTTTTGCAAAAAACTAAAAATACCAAATGAATTCACAGATCTGACTCTACTATTAAATAACTGTAAAGACGACTACTTATCGTACTCCCCATCAAATGCCAAAGATTCTGATAAACTTTTATCTTTGTTAAAAAAACTTGATATAAGAAAGGAAGAAAGATTAGGTGAGTTTTTTAAAATTTGTGATGTTATATTGGGTCATAATCAGCAAAGTCAGTTTTTTCAAGGTTTAATTGATAAAATAAAATCCTTTAAACTTCAAAAAGAAGACCAAAAAAAATCTAATAAGGAGATACAAAGTATTATTGAAAATAATCACAGGAAAATTTCACAAAAATATATACTAGATTTCCTAAAAAAAGCTGATTAAAGCAACCCCTAATATTAATCTATAGATAATATATGGAGTAAATGATATTTTATTTATCGTTGATATAAATAAGTGAATAGTAATATAGGAAAATATAAAAGATAAAAATACTCCTAGCAGATGTTCATTTAAAATTTCTATATTTCCTACTTTATATAACTGCATAGATTGATAAGCAGTTGCCATAAAAATAGCTGGTATAGATAATAAAAATGCAATCTTGATTGAATCTTGTCTGCTGTAA
Source organism: uncultured Ectothiorhodospiraceae bacterium (assembly GCA_964342155.1). Classification (GTDB taxonomy): domain Bacteria; phylum Pseudomonadota; class Gammaproteobacteria. The sequence continues at coordinate 3,395 of CAYFEQ010000002.1, forward strand.
TTAGCTAACAAAGCTGCAGTTATAACGATTCCAGCCCTAGAAACGCCCGGCATGATTGCTAATGTCTGCATAAACCCAATAAAGATAATTGTGAATATACTAATAGATTTTAATTTGTTTATGTCATCTTTGTTTTTAGTATCAGAAATATACAGGATTATTGCAAAGACAATTGTCATAAGTGCAATTGATTCTACAGACCTCATATTAGCTGAAACTAAATCTATGAACAATATTCCTATTATGGGTAATGGAATAGATCCAAGTATGATTAATTTTAGATATTGGTTACCTTCATCTGACATCAATAGCATTTTATTTATTTCTTTTCTGTAATAAATTAGAATTGCAATCAAAGACCCTGCATGAAGAGCTATATCAAAACTTAGTCCTTGGTCTTTCATTCCTAGTAGAGATGATGTAATAATAAGGTGTGATTGGCTTGATATTGGTAAAAATTCCGTTACACCCTGTATGATTGATAAAATTAATATTTGAATGAAATCCATATTAAAGCTTATTTATATGATTGAATTCTTTGGTAGATAGTAATTTTCTATTTATATTCTTTGTCAAAACTAAAATCTTGAATATTTCGCCCATTGTATTTGGTAAAAGTATATTTTTCAATTTGTTTAATTCGTCAACTTTTTCACCAGATCTATATTCTTTGCTTTCAAAAATTTCAAGAATTCCTAGATTTAGTAAAAAACTTGATTGAGAAAGATAGCCATCTATTGATAGACCATTTTTTTCGGCTAAAGTAGATAAGTGTGAAAAATTTACAAATGATGATATATCTTGATTACCTATATTCTTTAATGGTTCAAAATGGGATTGATGGTTATTTATACACACAAGAGTTCCTTCCATACGATCATCCAAAAAATATTCTTGTCTATTATATCCATAATCAATAATCATAATGATTCCATTATTGATTGATTTGCTGATATTCTGAATCCATTTCTTATATTCCATATTCAGTTCACTAATGTAATTATTAGGGAAGCTTTTATTTTTTTTTCCAACTGCAATCTCTAATTCATCATTTTGCTCATCAGTAATGCTATCCCAAACTTCTTTTAAGTTTCCATCAGATTCTGATATATATGACATTAAAAAAGTATTATTATCAAACTTAAATCTTTCAGTTGGCAATGAATCAAAAAATTCATTTGCAATCATTAAACCGTCTATTGAAACTTTATTTAAGTCTTTCTTCCATTCAACTAAACCTAATAATTCAGGAATTTCTTGCTTTATATTTTTCTTTTGTAATTCTATTAATTTTGGAGAAATTTCGATAATTATATATTTTTCTGGTAAAGAGTTTTTCTTTTGTAATATTTTTAATATAGAAATAAGAAGGCTAGCGTCACCTCCCCCTAATTCTAAAATTGATGATTCATTTAGGGATTTATTTATATTTATAAATTCTTGAGATAAACATTCTCCAAATAATGAAGAAGTAACCGGAGTTGTTATAAAATCACCTTTTTCCCCAAATATTGTTTCTTTGCTAGTGTAATAACCAAAATCAATATTATAAAGGGCATCATTCATAAATTCAGAAAATCGTAACTTACCAGATTTCTTAACTTTTTCTGTGATGTATTGATATAAATGCTTGTTTGAGGTCATAAATAAATTTTAATTTTTAACTTTATGTACTTTTTTCCAATAATCCTTAATATAATACTATGACAATGAATCAAACGGTATTAATAACTGGCGGCACCAAAAGAATTGGTTTAGCGATCACACAATGTTTACACAAAAATGGTTATAATGTAATAGTATCATTTAATAAATCTCATGCTGACGCGAAAAAAATCTTTACCGATCTAAATAAAAAAAGAGAAAATTCCTGTTCAATCATCAAAATGCAATTATCTAAAACAGGTGATTACCAAAAGCTATATAATAAAGCATTAAAGTTTTTTGGTAGGATAGATGCGCTTGTCAATAATGCCTCTCAATTTTATCCTACAACAATAAAACAAATAACTGAAAAGAATTGGTCTAATTTGATTGAAACTAATCTTAAAGCTCCTTTATTTCTTTCAAAGGTTTTTTATCCAGAATTAAAAAAACGAAAGGGAGTAATCATAAATATAATTGATATCCATGTAGACCCGCCATTAAAAAATCATATTATATACAGTATAAGCAAATCAGGTTTGTTGACATTAACTAAGAGTTTAGCTAAAGAATTATCTCCTCATGTGAGAGTTAATGGAGTTTCACCTGGAGCAATTTTATGGCCAACAACAGAAAAAAGCTCAAAAAGAAAAAAAGAGATTATATCAAAAGTAGCACTTAAAAGACCGGGTAAACCTGAAGATATTGCAAATGCTGTAAAATTTTTAATACAAGATGGAAATTATATAACTGGTCAGAATATCAATATTGATGGTGGCCGTAAATTAAATATGTAACTATATCGGCCTCATATTCCTTTAATCAAAATCGAAATCAACTTTTTTTAAAATTAATTTATCAAATTTATTTGCTTTCATTATTGATTCATGACTCTGCTCTAAAACTGGATGAATAAACTCTGGATTGATATCGTTTAAAGGGACAAGAACAAAATCAAATTCAAGTATCTCTTTTCTTGGAATCTGTATTTTCTCATCATTTAGAACTAAATTATCAAAATATAATATATCAATATCTAAAGTTCTGGAACTAAATTTCTCTTCATTAAAATTTCTTCCATGTGTCAATTCAATTTCACTGAGGGAGTTTTTAAGCTCATAAATATCCTTAGTTGTATTGAATGAACAAACGCAATTAAAAAAATTATTTCCGTCAAACCCCATCGACTTGGTTTCATAAACTGGAGATATATGTATATTTTGAAATTCTTTTCTGAGTAATTTAATACAAGATTGAATATTTTCCTTTTTATTTATATTGCTTCCAATGCCTACGAAGACTTTATGGTTCATTTTTAGCCCTTTCTATGACTACCCCAACTTCTTTTGATCCTGTAACTGCTCCTGGCTTACTAAATCTTCCTTTAATATAGGATACGTCAAATTTTTCAAAAATTAATTTAATTGTTTCTTCAGCTAATGTTTCTACAAGCATAAATTCACTTTTTTCTAAAAAGGACTTCACTGTTTTAGCAACTGATTTATAGTCCAACGTATCTTTAACATCATCAGAGTTTGAAGCCTTTAAGATGTTAGTGCCCAGCTCAAGATCAATACAAATCATTTGTTTAATCTTTCTTTCCCAATCATAGATACCGATGACAGTTTCTACACACAATTCTTTAATAAATATAATATCCATTTTAATATTCCTAAGCTTTTTCTGTATTACATATTGTATATGAAATAGTTTCTGATATCATTATTGAGTTTAGAGATTTAAAATGTCAAAAATTTGTCAAATAACTAAAAAAGCTGTCATGTCTGGAAATAATGTTTCACATGCACATAACAGAACAAAAAGGCTTTTTGAGCCAAACCTTCATAACCATAGGTTTTGGTCAGAAAATCAAAAAAAATGGATAACATTAAAATTGTCTAAAAAAGGACTTAGGATAATTGATAAATTAGGCCTAGATAAAGCATTAGAAAAATATAAGGTAGTGTGATGAGAGAAAAAATTAAATTAGTATCTTCTGCTGGAACAGGACATTTTTATACAACTACAAAAAATAAAAAAACTATGCCTGATAAATTTCAAATAAAAAAATTTGATCCTGTTGCAAAAAAATATGTGATTTATAAAGAAGGGAAAATTAAATAACTTATACTATTTTGTAGCCTTTCAAGCTTTCAGAGAAATCATTAAGATCATCTATCCCCTTACTCTTAGCTTCGAGACACCATTCATTTATTGTATCTTTAAATTTATCTAATTTACTATATTTGCTATTAAGTATACTGTATAGTTTGTTTTTCAGATCATATACAACACTCAACGAATTATTCTCATCAAATATTTTTTGTAAATCAGTTATTGACTGATTACTTATTCTGTCCGGTTGTCTTACGAATGATGTTTTTGATCTTTTTATTAATTTTTTTAATTCATTGCTAGCAACTGCAGTTTCTCTTTTTAAAATTGGTTTGATTACTTTCTTGGTATAATTTGTAATAACCATTATTTTTGATCTTAAAAGTGCATAGGCTGTTTCTGTATCTAATTCTCTGCTAGTTTCTTCTATAATAGTTTTTGGAGCCAATCTTTTAACTTTTACAAGTCCGATGATAGAAAAAATCTTTATGTATAGCCAACCTATATCAAATTCCCATGGTTTGCATGAAAATTTAGCTGCTGTAGGATAAGCATGATGATTGTTGTGTAATTCCTCACCACCAATGAAAAAAGCAATTGGCATCATGTTAGTCGATTCGTCAGCAGTATCAAAATTTCTATAACCATAATAATGTCCTGCGCCATTTATTCCGCCAGCAGCAAAAATAGGGGTCCACATCATTTGAATCGCCCAAATAATAATCCCTACAACACCGAACAAAAATATATTAAGAATAAACAAAAATAAAATACCCAAATTACTTCTTCCAGAATATATTTTTTGCTCAATCCAATCATTTGGACAATTATGAGAATATTTTTTTATTGTTTCTTCATTAGATTTTTCTTCTGCATATAAATCAGCTCCACGAAAAAGAACTGTATTAATTCCATGAACAATTGGACTATGTGGGTCATCAATAGTTTCAACTTTGGCATGATGCTTTCGGTGTATCGCAACCCAATCAGCTGTTTTCATTGAAGTTGTAAACCATAGCCAGAATCTAAAAAAATGAGATAAAGCTGGTTTAATTTCAATTGCAGAATGACAAACACCTCGATGAAGATACAATGTGATTGCCATAATAGTAATTTGAGTTACTATTAATGTGTAGATTATATACTCCATCCAAGTAAAATCAATCAATCCATTTATTAATAAATCAGTCATTTATATATAGTTATAAATGATATCATCATATGATACATTTAAAAAGATGTCCAACTTTATATAGAAATGCCAGAATTACCAGAAGTAGAAACCGTTCGTAGAGCTCTTAAAAAAAATATAAAATCAAGAGAAGTTAGTCAATTTAAAATTTTTAATAAAAATTTAAGATGGAAAATTGATAATAAAATAAAAAATTTAATACAAAACAAAACTCTTATAGAAATTGATAGGAAAGGTAAATATTTATTATTTTTTTTTGAGAATGGAGTATTAATAATTCATTTAGGTATGACAGGAATTTTAAAATTTCTTGTCACATATAAAAATAAAAAAGTTGATAACCATGATCACTATCAAATTATTTTTAAAGACGGTTCTAGTGTTATTTATAATGATGTAAGGAAGTTTGGATCTATACACTGGTCAAAAAATGTAGAAAATAATTTCTTAGTTAAGGGTTTAGGAGTAGAACCATTATCAAAAGAGTTTGATTCAAACTATTTATATAAAATTGGAAAAAAAAGGAAAGTAGCAATTAAAGATTTAATAATGAATCAAAAAGTAGTTACTGGAATAGGAAATATTTATGCTAGCGAATCATTGTTTCTTGCAAAAGTTAGGCCAAATAAAAAATCAAATAGATTAAATTTTCAAAATTACACAGATATAGTTCTAGCAATCAAAAAAATACTCAAACTTGCTATAAAAAAAGGTGGCACAAGTATAAAAGATTTTAAAACAATTGATGGTAAACCGGGATATTTTAGTCAAAAACTATCAGTTTATGGAAAAGAGAGTTGCCCATCTTGTGGAATATCCATTAAATTGAAAAAATTAAAAATTAATGGAAGAACATCTTTTTTTTGTGCTGAGTGTCAAAAATAATTAACTAAATTTTTTTCTGAGAGCATTCTCAACATCAGGAATCACAAATTTCTTCAAATCTCCACCATGCACTGCTATGTCTTTCACTATACTTGATGAGAGAAATCCATACTCTTCTCCGGGGCTCATAAAGACACTTTCTATATTTGGTTCCATTAATCTATTCATATTAGCTAGTTGTACTTCATATTCAAAATCTGAAACTGCTCGTAACCCTCTCAATATAACAGTGGCTGAATGTTCTCTTGCAAAATTTACTAAGAGATTATGGAAAGAAAACACTTCTACTTTTTCGTTCCCAGCAAACACAGACTCAACAAACTTAACTCTTTCATTTATTGAAAAAAGAGTTTTTTTTGGTGGTTTTTCAGCAACCGCAAGCAAAACTTTATCAAAAATTTTAATAGCTCTTTTTACTAAATCAGCATGTCCATTAGTAATAGGGTCAAAAGTTCCAGGGTAAACAGCAATAGATTTCATATTATATTCTCTTTTTAGCGATTGTATAACTTACTTCTCCTATACTCAAATCTTTTAGTATAATCCAATCAGTATCCATAAAACTTGACTCTCTTTTTTTTTGCTTTTTTTTATGTTGTTCAAAGAATAAATACGAACTATTTTTTAAATATCCTTTTGTTTCTAACAAAGTTAACGATTTATTTAATATATCTGTTCCATATGGAGGGTCTAAAAAAATTAAATCATATCTAATCTGACAGTCCTTATTTAAGAACTCCAATGCATCAGTTTGTATTAAGTTATATTTTTCAATTTTAAGGCGACTAAATTCTTTTTTGATTGTTTTACAATTATTCTTATCTTTTTCAATAAGAGTTATCTCATCAGCTCCTCTAGAAATTGCTTCAGCAGATAATATTCCACTACCTGAAAAAAGATCTAAGCAATGAAAGTTTTTAACTGATAAAACTGTATTAAAAATAACTTCTCGTATATATGATTTTGTAGGTTTCACTTGAGATTTTTTATCTAAGATTTCAATGTATGATCCTTTTAGAATTCCACCTGTTATTTTAATTTTGTTTTTATACAATTAAAAATTTCCTACAGCTGTGATTATGGACTTTTCAATAAATAATTTATTTTCTAAAATTTTTGAAATACTTTGATTTGAAACATTTTTAATAGAGTTTTCATACTTCTCAAAATAATTTAAATCCATATTAAGATAATTAATTTGTGACAATAGTCCTAACATTTTTTTATTTGTATCATGTCTAATAGCAAAGTTATTAAGTATGCTCTCCTTAGCTTTTGAAATTTCTTGTAGAGTATAGTGATTTTCTTTTAATTTATAAATTTCATCTTTAATTATTCTAATTGCCTTTTTCGCATTTTCATTTTTGGTTTGCATGCTAATAGCAAGTATACCAAAATCATTATATGGTCTTAGATAGCTATAAACAGAATAAGCAAGTCCTCTTTTTTGTCTTATTTCAGTAAATAATTTTGAACCAAATCCACTCCCTCCAAATAAATAGTTAATTACAAGAAAACTATGGTAGTTGTCATCGGTCCTTTTAACTGCTGGTGTAAAAATAAGAATATGTGTTTGTTTGGTATCCATTGAAACTTTATTTAAAAATAATTTTCCATTAAATTTTATCTTTGTAGGGATATGTTCAATCTTTTTCCCTTGAGGTAAATTTTTTAAGAGTTTGCTTATCATATGAGCACTATCATTTTCACTAATATTACCAACAATATTTATGTCAATTGAGGCTTTATTAAATACCTTATCAAGATGTTCAGTTATATTGTCAATTGTTATAGAATCAACCACTTTTTCATATCCAAGTACTGGATGGCTATAACCTGTGCCTGCAAAAAACTTTTCATTTAGTTTCATAGATGCGAGAGACCCAGGACTTAGTGATCGAGCATAAATTCTATTTTTTGTTTTTTCTTTCAAAAAATTCAAATCGTTTTCCTCAACTTTTCTCTCAGTCATTATAAAATTTAATAATTTAGTAATATAAGCAACATTTCCCTTATTATTAATAAATCTCATATTTATAGAACTAAAGTCTTTGCCAACATTATAATTAAATTCAGCACCCATACCTTCGAAGAGATCTAATACTTTCTCATCCTCATATCTCAATTTTGATATTGATTCAAAGGTTAAATTCGTCAAACCTGGTAAATTTCCATCATGCCTACTTCCTGCATTAATATTTATAGCGATATCTATTATTGGTAATGAGTTATTAGTTATTAGTAAATAATCAGGGTTTGATTTAATGGTAGATATTTTTGGATATGAATAGACAGTTGTTTGATAAAACAATATGGTTAATCCAATAAGTAGGTAAAATAATCTCATGATCTATTAGGATATATAACAGTAAAAATAAAATTTTTATTCAGTAAATGTTTTCTAGCAGTTTCTACTAAATCTTGTTTTGTTATTTGATCAATATCATTTAAATACTCATCAAGAGTTTCCCAACCTATTTTTTTAGATTCTAAAGTTCCAATCTGCATTACTTGTCCAAACAGAGAGTCAAGTTTATAAATACTGTTAGATGTTAATTTTGATTTTAGTGATTTAAATTCCTTATCTGTAATTCCATTTTCAACAATATCTTCAAATTGTAGAAATATTTCATCTCTAAAGGTCTCAACTGATATACCATCCCTTGGAATACCTCCAAAAGCTATAATGGTTTTTTCTATTGGGTACGAATCTGATGAAATGAATGTTTCCAGTGCAATCTTTTTTTTATCAACTAAGTTTTTTGTTAATCTCGAGGAAGATCCTCCATCAATCAACTCTAAAAGGAGATCTATTTTATAGTGTTCCAATCTGTCATTATAATTAAACTTTGGTTGTACAAAGGAAATTAGCACTGTAGGATTCGAGACACTATCTTTTAAAAAGATATCTTTAAAACTTATTACATGTTTTTCTATTTCTTTGTTTAATGTTACCGGTTCATTATTTTTTATTGTTCCAAAATATTTTTCAACTAATTTTTTTGTCTCGATTACATTAAAATCTCCAGCTATAATCAAAGTTGCATTTTCAGGTGAATAATATTTTTTATACCAATTTTTCAAATCTTGTAATTTTATGCTTTCAATGTCTTCCATAGTCCCAATTATTGGTATCCCATAACCATGATATCCAAATGCTTGAAATAAAGTTTTTTCAAACGCTTTTGAAATAGGTCTATCATCAACCCTAAGTCTTCTTTCTTCTTGCACAACTTTTCTTTCTTTAACAAAATCACTTTCTCTTAAAATAAGGTTTGCCATTCTATCCGATTCCATTTTTAGACATTCTTCAAGATGTATTTTATTTACTTTTTGGTAATAACCTGTGAAATCTCTACCAGTAAATGCATTGTCTGTACCACCTAAATTTTTTATTATTTTAGAAAATTCACCAGATTTAATCTTTTCTGTACCTTTAAACATCATATGTTCTAATATGTGAGAAATTCCTGTCGTTCCTTTAGTTTCATAACTTGAACCAACTTTATACCATAAACTTGAAATTACTATTGGGTTCCTTTTGTCTTCCAATAAAATCACTTTAAGTTTGTTTTGAAGTACATAAGACTCAATTCTGTCAGAGAAATTTATACTTGTTTCCGGATACACTCTTGTGGATAAAAGTATTACTAATATAAAAACAATACTTTTATATCTTAAAATTTTATTAAAATAAATTTTAATCATGGGTGTTCATTATATCAAAAAACTATATCTTCTCTAAAAAATATCATATGAATATAAATGATTCTTTTTAGTACTCGTTATTTATATTTTTACACTTAAAATATTGAAAATTATTGGTTTTTTACACTTGAATATGGGCGTAAAGGCACTATAATGTACCTCATAAACGCGTAAATTATGAGTAAAGAACTAGTACAATATACTCCTACTGAGATGTCACTTGGTATAGCTACCGGTGATTCTCTAGATCACTATTTGTCTCAATTAAGAAATTCAACTATTTTGTCGAAAGAAGAAGAGTTTGAATTATCAAAAAAACTATTTGAATCAGATGATCTTGATGCTGCTAGAAAATTAGTACTTTCACATCTAAGATTTGTCGTACATATTGCAAAAACTTATAAAGGATATGGATTGCCACTACTCGACTTAATTCAAGAAGGGAATATTGGTTTGATGAAAGCTGTAAAAAGATTCGATCCACATAAAAAAGTTCGACTATTATCATTTGCAATTTACTGGATAAGAGCTGAAATGCATGAGTTCATACTTAAAAATTGGAGAATTGTTAAAGTTGCAACAACAAAAGCTCAAAGAAAGTTGTTTTTTAAATTGAGAAGTAAAAAAAATAATAGTTCTTGGTTAACTGATACGGAAACTAAAAATATTGCAAATGACTTGAACGTTAAGCCTGAAACCGTTTCGATTATGGAATCAAGATTAAGTGGATCTGATGTTTCTTTTGATCCAATTGAAGAAGATGATAATTCACCATCAGCTTATCTTTCAGACAATAATGATCCATCGATGTTGCTTGAATATAATCGTGAAGAATCTAATAACAACTCGAAACTTTATAAAGCAATTTCAAAACTGGATACTAGAAGCAAGGATATTGTGTCACAGAGATATTTACAGGAAGAAAAAGCGACACTTGACGATTTATCAAAAAAATATAATATTTCTAAAGAAAGAATTAGACAAATAGAATCTAGGGCACTTTCCTTACTTAAAGAATCTATATTAATAGCTTAAATATAAAGTATAGTTAATAACTAGATAGTGATCGATAAGCAAAAAAAAGAAAACTAATGCTAAATAGACAATTGAGAATCTAAAAAGCTTAATTGCATCCTCATCAAATTTATTTTTCATCAGCTGATAAGCATCATAAACAAACTTTATCCCACAAAGAACTGTTCCAACTATGTAAACACTACCTGCTAATCCTAATAAGTATGGAAATAAGGTAATACAAAAGAGAAGAATTGAATATAAAAAAATATGTAGTCTTGTAAAATTGCATCCATGTGTTATTGGAAGCATAGGAATGTCAGCTTTTTTATATTCTTCATACTTATAAACAGCAAGCGCCCAAAAATGTGGTGGAGTCCATAAAAAAATAATCAAAAACAGTATTAATGGAAATGAATCTATTTGATTTGTTATTGCTGTCCAACCAAGTAATGGCGGCATAGCTCCAGCAATTCCTCCAATAACAATATTTTGAGAAGTAAGGTTTTTTAGATAAACGGAATAAATCAATGAATAGACGATAATTGATGACAAGGTTAGAATTGCAGTTAAATGGTTAACAAAGATTGCTAATATTAGTATGGAAATAGTAGCAAGAAAGAAAGCAAAATATATGGCATGTGATGTTTTAATAACGCCATTCACTAATGGCCTATTTCTAGTTCTATCCATTAGAGAATCGATTTTTCTATCCACTACATGGTTGATAATGGCAGCTGCTGAAGCAGAAAACCAAATACCTATACTGCCAAAAAAAATTAACTCATAATTGAATATCATAGAACTATGTGCCAACAACATTCCTGTGATTGCGGTAAACATGATTAAGAAATTTACGCGTGGTTTGGTGAGAACAAAAAATTCTTTTACTATATTTGGCAAGCTTTCAGATATGTAAAATGGGGTTCTCATCATGGATTAATATATCATTTCCTAACCCTATCTGTCGAATAATATAGTAGAGCTATCATGCTCATTAGTAAAATTGAAGCATTAACAGTATGTAAAACAGCTACTGTTATGGGAAGACTTAATAACACATTTGAGATGCCAAGAAGGATCTGAATAATAAAAAAAGTCATGATAAATATGCCTATTTTTTTATATAAATAGTTGGATTGAAAGAAATAGATATAAATAAATAGACTAAGAAATAAAATTGATAATATTAACGCTCCAACTCTATGAGTAAAATGTATTGCTAACTTGTAGGTATAATCTAAATACCCTCCCTCATAATTAATATCTGGTAAATTAAGTAAGGTAAAAGCTTTATCAAAACTCATTTCAGATGGCCACCATTGATTCAAGCATTTAGGAAAGTCAGTGCAAGCTAATGATGCATAGTTTGTGCTTGTCCAACCTCCTAAAAAAATTTGTATAATTAAAGCAAAAGTACAAATTACAATCAATGTGAGTAAAGGTTTATCAACCTCACTACTATCAGATTCTTTTTCCAAAAAAATAAAACCATTTATCATGATTAGGCTTGCTGTCATCATTCCCAATAATAAATGTATGGTGACAATAGTTGGTTTAACTAATTGCGTTACAGTCAACATCCCCATTAAAGATTGAATAATTATTAATAAAACTAATAAAATTGGCAAAACTATTGATCTATTATTACCATTTTTGATAGTTAAATATGAAACTATTAATATATATAAACCTAGGAAGCCTGCAAGGTATCGATGTAACATTTCACGTGAAGCTTTACCAATATCTATTGTTGAATTAGGGTAGGAATTTTGGGCCTCAAATATTTCTTTTTCTGTATTTGGTGGTGTCAACATTCCATAGCAACCTGGCCAATCAGGGCAACCAAGTCCAGCATCAGTCAATCTAACCCATGCGCCTGCTGAAATTACAATTAATGTAATAAAAGCACCAAAAAAACTTAAATTTGAAATGGTTTTATTCTTTACCATCATTTTTGTTTTGAGAACTTTAAAAGTTTCTTTAAATCTTTCAGTAATTTTCCACCATTGAAATTACTCTCATATGACAATATAGCATTTCCACCTGGATCAATGAGATAAATCTGGTTTCCTTTTTTTGATATTTGTGAAAGCATCTCATATAGCGGATTGAGACTTGCATTTGAAAACAATAATTCTGGATACTCAATTGTTAAGTTTTTAAAAAAACTAATGTCTTCGTTATAAGTAGTCAGAAAAATCCTTTGTACTCTATTAATGTCTTTACCTAATGCTATATGTACTTGTCTCAATAAATGAATATCACTAGAACATGTTTCTAAACAATGTGAATTAGTAATGTAGATTAAAGACCATTTATCTTTTAGGCCGTCAGAATTTAAAAGAGTGTTATCAAATAGTTTAAGATTAAATTGTTGGATCTGAACGAGTGGGTCTATAAATGTACCATAATTTGTAGTTTCCAATTTTTCATTAGTAGTTTGAGTTTTCAAAAAGTAATAAGAAACAATAAAAGGTAAAGCAAAAATAATAAGAAGGATAATTAGGCTATTTTGTTTTTTCATCTTTATTGGTATCTCTTCTTAGTAAAATAATCATAAAAATAAATGCAACAATAGAAAATAAAAACCATTGACCAGCATACATGTAATGTTTTAATTCTGAATTCTTTTTGAATCTTCTATTATCAATATACGAGTTATCCTGATTTTCATTCATAACCAAGATATACGGTTCTAATTCAGATTTTAATAAAATAGAGATTTCTTTAATTTTTATATTTTGTATGATTTTTGGCCAATCATCATCATATATAGTCTCATCTAATTGTGGTAAATTTTTTTGATGAAAAATATAAGCATTAATATAAGTATTGGGTGTTTTAATTTTGATATCAGGTACTTTTTGATCAAAATGATTTTCTACCCATCCTCTATCAACTAAAATAGTTTTTTTTTCAACTTTGTAAGGAGTTAAAACTTTATAACCAGCTCTTCTATTTGCAATACTATTATCTAACAAAAACTGTTTATCTATTATAAATTGGCCGTAGACCTTAAGCCTTGTAAATTCTTGATATTTATTTTTAAATGTTTTTACTATTATAGGCTCTTTTTTGAGACTATTTATGTAGTCATTATAAATTTTAATTTTTTGATTTGCTCTATCTATCTGCCAAAGCCCTAAATATATACAGACGGCTATTACTAGAACAAAAAATAATAGCTTCAGAGCAGTATTTGAGAAACTTTTGTAAGTTCCTTTGTTATGTGTTAATTTTTCCATAAATATGAAGTATATAGTTTTATTCTTGCTAGCCCTGATAGTTTATAATCTTATTGCTGGGTTTGTATATATAATGAAGGACCCTTCAAAATCAAATAGAGGGTTTTATTCTTTGAGAACTAGAATAGTTTTGTCCTTACTTCTATTCTTTTTTCTCATAATTGGATACTACTTAAATTTGATCCAACCTCATTCAATTTAGTTTTATAACCAATAAACAAAAACGAATAACCCTAACCACACAACATCTACAAAATGCCAATACCAAGCCACAGCCTCAAACCCAAAATGATTCTCCTTTGTGAAATGTCCATTTATACATCGGAATAATATAACAACTAACATGGTTGCTCCGAGTGTTACATGAAACCCATGGAATCCAGTTAACATAAAAAAAGTTGATCCATATATCCCTGTAGTAAGTTTCAAATTTAAATCTGTGTAGGCATGCATATATTCATAAGCTTGTAGTCCAACAAATAAAAAACCTAGAGTTACTGTTGCAACTAATCCCCAAATAAGCTGGTTTCTTTTTTGTTCTTTTAAACCATGGTGGGCCCAAGTTACTGTAAGTCCGCTAGTTAATAAAATTAGTGTATTTATGGCTGGAATTCCAGCAGCTCTCATTACTGTAAAATCACCCCCTAAGTTTGCTGGACCATTAGATGGCCAAATATTTTCAAAATGTGGCCAAAGTATCAATTTCGTAGGAGTTTTTGCACCTTCCCCTCCTAACCAAGGTAGGGATAGCTCTCTTGCATAATATAGTGCACCAAAAAAAGCGGCAAAAAACATAACTTCAGAAAATATAAACCAAGCCATCCCCCATCTAAATGAGATATCAACTTGTGAGTTATATGTGCCCGCCTCACTTTCTTGAATAACTTCACCAAACCAGCCGTACATCATAATAAACAGTAAAGCTAATCCAGTAAACATCATTATCATTCCACCAGAGACACCATTTAAATAATTCGAAAGTCCAACAAATAAAACTGCTAAAGCAATAGATGAGAGGAACGGCCATCTAGTCCCATGAGGTATATAATAACTATTTTTGGAATCACTCATTATTTATTTTCTCTAAATTATAACTGACTTGTTTCTCAGTGATATTAAACATTGTATAAGCAAGAACTAGACTAGATGCTTCAGAAGGTAATTTATCATCAACAATAAATTGAATAACTAATTTTTTTGTTTGATTAGCTTTAATTTCCTGGTGTTGAAAACAAAAACATTCTATTTTTTTAAAATATTCTGCGTATTTTCCTGGAACTACACTAGGACTAGCCGTAGCAATTAAATCGGTATCTGATAAGTTAGTCAACGTATAAAATGCTGTATAAATTTTACCAGGTTTAACAACTAACTCTTTTTGATTTGGTTTGAAATTGAATGGTCCTAAGTTAGCAACACTGGAAGTAAATGTAACCTCAATATTTCTTTCTAATGGATTTTCTATAACTAATTCAGAGCTGGTTCTCCCAGTCTTACCATTGAGACCAGTAATTTCACAAAATACATCGTATAGAGGTACAAGCATATAAGAAAAGCTAAACATAAATATTGTAAATAATACTAAATATGAAAAAGTCTTTTTTATTTTATTATTCATTCTACTTTTGGTGGCTCCTCGAAAGAATGATATGGAGGAGGTGAGGATAATGTCCACTCTAATCCTTCTGCACCATCCCATACCTGCTCATCTACATTAACTTCTTTTTTATGTTTAATAGTGTCATATATAAGATATACAAATAATAATTGTGCTATACCAAAACCAAATGCGCCTACTGATGCTAATGCATTAAAATCAGCAAACTGCAAAGCATAATCCGGTATTCTTCTTGGCATCCCAGCTAAACCTACAAAATGCATTGGAAAGAAAGTTACATTAACAAAAATTGTTGTGGTCCAAAAATGTATTTTGCCTAATGATTCATCGTACATTCTTCCAGTCCATTTAGGGAGCCAGTAATAAACCCCAGCAATAATTCCAAAAATAGCACCTGGTACTAACACATAATGGAAATGAGCTACAACAAAATAGGTGTCATGGTACTGGAAATCCGCTGGAACTATAGCAAGCATCAGACCTGAAAGTCCACCAATTGTAAAAAGAACTATAAACGCTATAGAGAATAACATTGGGGTTTCGAATGTCATCGATCCTCTCCACATTGTAGCAACCCAATTAAATACTTTGACCCCAGTAGGTACTGCAATTAACATAGTTGAAAACATAAAGAAGATTTGACCAGCTAGTGGCATTCCCACTGTAAACATATGGTGTGCCCAAACTATAAATGACAACAAAGCAATAGAGGCTGTTGCATAAACCATTGAATCATATCCAAACAGTTTTTTTCTTGAAAATGTGGGGATAATAGTAGATATAATCCCAAAAGCAGGAAGTATTAATATATATACCTCTGGATGACCAAAAAACCAAAAAATATGCTGGAATAAGATTGGATCACCACCACCAGATGCTGTAAAGAAGCTAGTACCAAAAAATCTATCAGTTAATAACATTGTGACAGCACCTGCTAGTACTGGCATTGCAGCAATTAATAGGAATGCTGTTATTAACCAAGTCCAAACAAACATAGGCATTTTCATTAAAGTCATACCAGGAGCTCTCATATTTAGAATAGTAGCGATGATATTTATTGCACCTAAAATTGATGATAAACCTAATAAATGTATTGAAAAAATAATGAATGGCATAGAATTACCACCTTGCAAAGACAGAGGTGGATAAAGCGTCCAACCTGCAGCAGGTCCTCCACTTTCAAAAAATAAAGTGCTTAGCATCATTGTAAATGCAAATGGTAAAATCCAAAAACTCCAATTATTGAGTCTTGGTAACGCCATATCAGGTGCTCCTATCATAAGTGGGATTTGCCAGTTAGCTAAACCAACAAATGCTGGCATGACAGCACCAAAAATCATTATTAAGGCATGCATTGTTGTCATCTGATTAAAAAATCCAGGAACAACCATTTGTAAACCTGGCTCAAATAGCTCAGCTCTAATTATTAGCGCCATTATTCCGCCAACAAAAAACATAATTAAACTAAAAAATAGGTATAGGGTTCCAATATCCTTATGATTCGTAGTAGTTACCCATCTCATTATTCCACCCTTATGGTGGTCGTCAAGATGTTCTGCATTTGTAATCATTTTTATCTCTCTTACTTTTTGTTAGCAATTTTATTATTTTGTTGATGCATAACCCACTTTTGATACTCACTTTTACTAACAGCTTTAACAACAATAGGCATAAAGGCATGATCTTTCCCACATAGTTCTGCACATTGCCCTCTGTATACACCTGTTTTTTTAATGTCTATCCACATTTCATTTATATAACCAGGGATAGCATCTTTTTTCCCGCCAAGTTCAGGTACCCACCATGCATGTATAACATCGCTTGCTGTAAACAATAAGCGAACTTTTGTATTTACTGGAAGTATTACAGGATTATCAACATTCCTTAGATAATGTTGAACTGATTTTGCCTCTACATCAGAATTTAGTTGTCTTGCTTTGTTACTTTTTGAATCAATCTTACTGAAAAAAGTAATTTCATCATCAAGATATTCGTACTGCCACATCCACTGATAGCCTGTTATCTTGAGTGTAATTTCTGCATCAGTTGTATCTTCCATTAATATGAGTGTTTTGGTTGCGGGAATTGCCATTCCAACTAAGATTAAAAATGGGATCACTGTCCATATGATTTCAATTTTGGTACTTTCATGAAAATTAGCCGGTTTAGCACCCTGTGATTTTCTGTGATAAATTATTGAATAAATCATTGCACCAAAAACAATGACTCCGATTACTACACAAATCCAAAGGATTAACATATGCAAATCGTATGCCGCCTCACTAATTGTAGTGACTCCAACTGGCATATTAAGTTCCCATTGTGCTGATGCGGGGACTGAATTTGTCAAAAACAATAAAACTATAAATTTCCGCATTAATCTTCCATATTTTGGTTAGTATTTTAACAAAATATTAGTACTTATGGAATTTCTAATTAACTTTATTTATAGCTTTTTTATTTCCACAACTTTTTTATTCTTTATAGGGTTTTCCAAAAAATTATTCCATGCAATTGCATATATAACTTCATACGTAACAGGAAATAAACCTCCTCCACTCTTTTTTTGATAAAGTTGTTTCACTTTTGAAATTATTTTAGCATCTATTGGTTTTTTGATATCTGACATAACCACATTAGTTCCTGTACCTCTAAGAGCCTTTAACAAACTATCAAAAGATTTATATTCTATTGTTAATCTTTCAACATCCATGACAGGATCAGAAAAATTTAGAGACAAGAGCAGATCCCCAAAAATATGCATGTCCAAAAAATCGTTTACATGTTGATTATCATCAATCTTTTTAAAAATATTTTTAACTTCTATCAACGTATCTGGCCCGACTGTAGAAAAAATAAATATCCCTTTTTTGGTTAATAGTTTTTTAATATCAGAAAAAACTTTTTTTAAATCTTTGCACCATTGGAATGTAAAACTAGACACAATTAAGTCAAAACTAGATGATTTTAAGGGTAATAATTCTGTATCTGCGCATATAGCATATACAGTAGGGTCTTTAGATTTACATTTAATTAACATTTTTTCAGAAATATCTAAGCAGAATATATTTGCTTGTGTAAAATTTGATTTGAGTTGCTCAGATAAATAACCAGTTCCAGAACCAATATCAAGAATATTTAATGGAGAACATTTTAAGTATTTAATTCTCTCTAGTAACCTTTTTGCAACTTCCTTTTGGACAACCGAATATTTATCATATGAGGCTGATTTATTATCAAATGATTTAGCTATTCTTTTTTTATAGTCTTCCATATTTTTTATATAAATTTCCTAATCGTATCAACAAGTTCTCTTTTAAATGAAATGAATGGTATATGAGGTATATTTTGTAATGAACAAAAACTGATATTCTTATTATTTTTAAATTCTGGATAGAGTTTTTTACCAACTAGATGATCTTTAGAGCCGGAAATGATTAAAACTTCTTTTTTTGTATCTCTCAAATTGTTATAGCAATTAATATTAATTATGTCATCTAATCCATCAATAAGTATTTTATTATCTGGGAGAGTAGATAAATTAAATTTTTCCGTGAGTAACTTATAGTCATTTAATTCTTCTGATGAACCTTTTATACATTGAAAAAAGAACTTCTTTAATGTTTTTTCTCTATCTGAAGCCAGATCTTCTTTCATGTTATTAATATTTTTCAAATTTATCTCACTATTTTCATCCATGTAATTCATTAATCGTAAATGTGAATTTATAATTACAACTTTTTTGATAAAAGGGTAATTTTTTGAGAGAGACAACAGCGCTAATGTACCACCAAAAGACCAACTAATAAGAACTGTCGGAGATGTTTGATTAGAAAAAATCTCTTTACAATAATCACGAATATTTGATTTGCTCTCTTTATTTTTTCCGTATCCAGGCAAATCTATCAGGATTGTTTGATTTTCTTTCGAAAATAATTCATCTAAACCAAACCAAATTCGGCTATCAAATAACCATCCATGTAAAAAAAGTATTTTATGTTTATCCATATTTAATCTATGTTCGCTTTGATTATTAGACCATTAATTATATATTAACTAAATGTATGAATATTTTCTCCCATTAACAATTAAGATGGCATCTGAGCTTTGGCCTTTATGGGTTTTATTATACCTGATAGGCTCAATACCTTTTGCAATAATAACTAGCAAAATAATGAATCTACCAGATCCAAGAACTTTTGGATCAAAAAACCCTGGAGCTACTAATGTTCTAAGAACGGGAAATAAAATAGCTGCATTAATAACACTGATTGGTGATTCACTCAAGGGCTTTATACCTGTAGTAATTATAATGGGTATAGTAGAAGGGGAAGTATCCTTAATCACAAATATAGCAACTGCTTATTTCTCATCATTTTTTATTTTAATAGGACATATGTTTTCTATTTTCTTAAAATTTAATGGTGGCAAAGGTGTTGCAACTTCATTTGGGATTTTATTTGCACTAGATCTATATATAGGTCTTTTCATACTTTCAATCTGGTTATTAGTCTTTTTAATATTTCGAGTATCAGCTATTTCTGCATTAGCTGCTTTTTTTCTATTACCTTTTTTTATCGCTTTCTTTATAAATGATAATTTTATAATTATATTATCCATAATCAACTCTTTATTTATATACTTAAAACATGTAAGTAATCTTTCACAAATAAAAGGTTTTTTTAATTAATATTTAAAGAAGGTTTAGGATTGATATTTAAATTTGTATTTTTATTAGACTGAGATTTTATCCAACCTAAATAAGCTATCATTGCACCATTGTCTGTACTGAACTGCATATCAGGAAAAAAAATATTTATAGATGAATCTTTTTCATTTTGAAATCTAAATCTAAGTTTTTTATTCGCGCTCACACCTCCGACAATGACTATGTTTTTGATTTTAAACTCCTCAGCCGCTTCCAAAGTCTTTTTAATTAAAACATCTAAAATCGCATTTTCAAAATCTAACGAAATTTGTGAAATAACCTTGTCTGTTAACTCAACCTTTTCTATTGTGTTCTTTACATGTGTTTTTAAACCACTAAAACTAAAATTATAATCCCCACTATTAATCATTGGTCGTGGAAAATTAAATGGAGTTGCGTTTATCTCTTCTGCTGACTTTGATATCTCTGGACCACCAGGGTAACCTAATCCTAATTGTCTAGAAATCTTATCGAAAACTTCTCCGGCTGAATCATCTAGTGTTTGGCCAATAATTTTATACTTATTTAATTCTTCTATAATTGATAAAAAAGTATGACCTCCTGAAACCAACAAAGATATAAAAGGACTCTTCAGGCTTGATTCTGTCATCATGGCGGAAAAAATATGTGCTTCTAAATGATTAACTTCAATGCTTTTAACGCCAAGTGTCCAAGCGAGCGTTTTGGCAAAAGCAGATCCTGTTAATAAAGGACCCATCAAACCTGGACCATTTGTAAATGCAACTAATTCTATATCTTTAATATCACAATTATATTTAGCTAAAAGTTTCTCAAGCAAAGGTATTGTTTTGAGTGTGTGGTCTCTGGATGCTAACTCTGGAACCACTCCTCCATACTTGCTATGTAATTTAAATTGGGAATTAAGTACATGCCCAATAATTCCTTTTTCAGAATCATACAGAGCCAACCCCGTTTCATCACATGATGTTTCTATACCTAGTACAATCATAAGAGTTTAGAAAAAACCAAATTATATTGCTTTATTATCATATTCAAGTAATATTAACGCCATTATTAACTATTTTATATATATTTATGCCAGGTGTACAAATAAGAGAAAATGAACCTTTTGAAATAGCTTTAAGAAGGTTTAAAAGAATTTGCGAAAAGGCAGGTATCTTAACAGAAACCCGTCGAAGAGAGTTTTATGAAAAACCAACCGCAATGAGAAAAAGAAAAGTTGATGCAGCTACTAAGAGGCATAAAAGAAAAATTAGTATGACTGTAATTAGAAAAAAACCTCCTTATAAGAAATTTTAAAATTCTTAATGTCTGAAGACTCTATCAAAAATAAACTTCAATTAGATATAGTTAGTTTTATGAAATCCGGTGATAAGGATAAAGTAGATATAATAAGATTTGTGATGTCCTTCCTAAATCAAGCAGAAAAAGAGAAAAAAGATAATTTGAACAATTCTGAAGTTGTGAAAATCTTAAAAAAGTTAATTAAGAAAAATGAAGATGCCTTTAATCAGTTTTCTCAAGCAAAAAGAATGGATCTTGCAGAAAAAGAGAAAAAAGAGATGGAGATTGTAAGTAGGTATTTGCCTGAAGAAATGAATGAAGAAGAAATTATAAATATTGTTAAAACGTCCATAAAAAATATTGGAGCAACTACAGTTAAAGATATGGGTAAAGTAATGTCAGATATAAAAAAAACCCATGAGTCATCAATAGATATGTCTTTGGTAAGTAAACACGTCAAGAATTTTCTATCTTAAATATTCCTAATTTCAATTAATACTATCAAAAAAAGTTATCATATTATGTGATTTAATATGTAGTATAATTAATATTCTATTATGGACAAAAATTTACAATTTCTAGAAATAAAAAGAATGGACCCAAAGGTTACTCCGGCTTCAAAAAGGGTTAAGGATTACCGTGAAATTTATGGGCACTATTCATCTGCTAATGCTGCAGATCAATCTGGAAGATGCATAGAATGCGGAAATCCTTATTGTGAATGGAAATGTCCTGTCCATAATTATATACCACAATGGTTGAAGTTAATTGAAGAAAATAAACTGTTTGAAGCTGCAGAATTATCACATCAAACTAACTCTTTACCAGAAATTTGTGGAAGGATTTGTCCCCAAGATAGACTATGCGAAGGTGCCTGTACACTTAATGATGGTCTCGGAGCCGTTACAATTGGAAGTGTTGAAAAATATATAACTGATGAAGCATTCAAAAAAGGATGGAGGCCTGATTTATCAAATGTTATTCCTACTCCTTTTAAAGTGGGTATTATTGGAGCTGGTCCAGCTGGATTAGCATGCGCAGATGTTTTAGCAAGAAATGGAATAAAGGCTATCGTTTATGATAAATATGAAGAGATAGGCGGATTGTTAACATTTGGTATACCTCCATTTAAGCTTGAAAAAGAAGTCGTCTTAAAAAGGAGAGAAATTTTGGAGGAAATGGGTGTTGAATTTAAGCTTAATGTTGAGATAGGTCGTGATATCAGTTTTGAAAAATTTAAATCAAAGTTTGATGCAGTTTTCTTAGGTATGGGAACATACACATATATGAAAGGCGGTTTTGATGGTGAAAATTTAGATGAAGTTTATGACGCATTACCCTATCTTAATTCAAATATAAGAAGGCTCTTCAACCCTAAAAAAGAGTATATAGATATGAAAGGGAAAACTGTTCTAATTCTAGGTGGAGGTGATACAGCTATGGATGCAAATAGAACAGCAATTAGACAAGGTGCAAAAAAAGTTTATTGTGCCTATAGAAGAAATGAAGAAAATATGCCTGGTTCAAAAAGGGAAGTAAAAAACTCGAAAGAAGAAAAAGTTGAATTCTTATGGAATATGCAACCGATAGAAATTTTAGGACAGAAAAAAGTTTCAGCTGTCAAATTTTTAAAAACAAAATTAAGAAAAACTGATATAAGAGGGAGAGAAATACCTGTTGTTATTCCTAAAACAGAAAAAACTATTAAAGTTGATAGTGTGATTATTGCTTTTGGATTTAGACCAAGCCCTTCTCCATGGTTTGAAAAAAATAAAATTAAACTTGATGAGATTGGAAGAGTCGTAATCAATAAAAAATCACCATATAAACATCAAACACATAACCCTAAAATTTTTTCAGGCGGTGATATGGTAAGAGGTTCAGACCTTGTAGTTACTGCTGTATTTGAAGGTAGAAACGCTGCTGAAGGAATAGTTGATTACTTGAATGATAAAAAAAATAAAAAATAGATGGATGATAATACTAATTATATTCTACTAGATGCTATAAAAAAGAAACCTATTTCAAGAACTCCTATTTGGATTATGAGACAGGCTGGAAGATATCTTCCTGAATATAGAGCAACCAAGGAAGAAGCTGGCGGTTTTATTAAATTAATAAGAAATCCTGAATTAGCATGTGAAGTTACTATGCAACCTCTAAGAAGGTTTGATTTAGATGCGTCAATTTTATTTTCTGACATATTAATAATTTCAGATCTATTGAGGATGGAATTAAAATTTATCGAAAAAAAAGGTCCGGTATTTGACTCTCCATTATCAACACAAAAAGATTTAGACCGAATTGGTAAACCAGACGGTGTTGAAAAACTTGAATATGTATTTGAGACCATAGACTTAATTAAAAAGCAATTAAACGGTAAGATCCCTCTGATTGGGTTTATTGGTAGTCCTTGGACTGTGGCAACATATCTCATTGAAGGTAATTCTACGAAAACATTCAAAAAAGTTCTTAGAATTCTAAAAGAAGATGAGTTATTTCTTGAAAGATTATTAGAACAAATTACGACCTTGAGTATTGACTATCTTCAAAAACAGGTTGCGCATGGTGTTGATATAACTATGATTTTTGATACATGGGGTAGCTTATTAAATGAAAATGAATATGAAAGGTTTTCTTTAAAATATATTAGAAAAATAAAAGAAGCTTTAATTCTAAATGATGTTCCTCTCATATACTATTCTAGAGGTTTGGGAGATAAACTAAATTATGTAGAAAACTTGAATGTTGATGTTTTGGGTATAGATTCAACAGCAAATATAAAAGTCGTTAAGGAAAAATTAGGTAAGAAATTCTCTATACAAGGAAATCTAGACGTAGATGTTCTTAAAAAAGATGAAAACATTATATTCCAAGAAATAGAGAAGATTCTTAGTGGGTTTGGGCCAGGGTCTGGACATATTTTCAATTTAGGTACCGGTATTACACCTGACATAGATCCTACAAAAGTTAAATTATTAATAGATATTCTAAGAGACATAAGCCCGAAATATCATATAGAATGAACCCATGAGTTCTAAAATAATTTTCATCGTTGGTTTGATGGGTTCCGGAAAGACCTCAGTTGGTAAAATACTTGCAAAAAAAATTGGGAGACAGTTTTTTGATACAGATCAGGAAATTATAAGGAATGAAAATCTAAATATAAGCCAAATATTTGATAAACATGGAGAGAACTATTTTCGAGAATTGGAGTATAAAGTTCTTACAAAACTGAAAAATAATACTGAGAGTATAATATCTACAGGCGGTGGTATAGTTTTAAAAAAAGAAAATATAGATATAATGACAGATAATGGGATTATTGTATTTTTGAATATTGATGTAAAAACTCAAATTACTAGAATAAAAAACAAAAAGAATAGGCCTTTGTTGGATAGCAATAATTTAAAAGATGACTTAAAAAATATGAAAAATGGTAGAGATAAAATTTATGAATCAATAGCAGATTATATAGTTGATGTTTCTGAAACAACAAAATATAAAGTTATTGAAAGTATTCAAATGTATTTAAATGAAAAAAATATTATATAAAATTAAAGATAATAGTATACCTGTTATTATTGGTAATAATATCCTAAAAAAAATTAATTACTCTAACTACATTAAAAATAAAGATGTAGTAATTATAACAAATAAAACTGTAGCAGATTTATACCTATCAAAAGTTAAAGGATCGCTCAAGAGATTTACAGTAGATAGTTATATTATTCCGGATGGAGAACGCTTTAAAAATGTTGAGACTTTAAACAAGATACATAATTTTTTAATTAAAAAAAACTATGATAGACAATTAACAATTATAGCATTGGGTGGCGGAGTTATTGGTGATCTGGCTGGATTTGCATCTGATACTTTTTTAAGAGGCGTAAACCTAATACATATTCCTACTACTCTTTTAGCTCAGGTTGATTCTTCAATTGGTGGAAAGACAGGTATAAATCACAAGAACGGAAAAAATTTAATTGGTAGTTTTAAACATCCAAACGCAATTATTATCGATACATTTCTCTTATCTACTCTACCAAAAAGACAGTTTATATCAGGATTAGCAGAAGTTATAAAATATGGAGTTATTAGTAATAAACCTTTTCTCAATTGGTTGAATAAAAATAAAGATCGAATTCTTAGTTATAATTCAACTGATTTACTCAAAATAGTTTCTGTGTCAGTACAAGAAAAAATAAATATAGTTAAAAGAGATGAAAAAGAAAATAACATTAGAGCTTTTTTAAACTTTGGACATACTCTTGGGCATGCAATTGAGTCAACTAAAAATTATAAAGGTATCTTGCATGGAGAAGCTATAAGCATCGGTATGGTTTTTGCTTCAGCAATTTCTGTAGAAAAAAGCACATTAACAATTAGCGATTTTAATCTAATCACTGAAACAATCCAGAATTTAAAATTACCAATCAGTTTGCCTAAAAAATTAAGCATGAATAGAATAATTAACCATCTTAATTTTGATAAAAAAAAGAAGGAAGGAAAGAACAATTTTGTGCTACTTAAATCTATTGGTAAGTGTTATATCACAGATAGACTTACGTCATCATTCATTCAAAAAATGATACAAACATTTCAACATTAAAGACCTTAAATATATGATAAAATATTGAAAGGTCAGCATTTCATGAAAAAAGATGATACAACAATCAATGGCTTATATTCCCCTTACTTTGAAAAGGATAGCTGTGGTTTTGGTCTAATAGCAAACATGGATGATAAACCATCTCATTGGGTTATCCAAACAAGCATAAAAGCACTACAAAGGCTTACTCATAGAGGAGCAATTGCAGATGATGGCAAAACAAGTGATGGGTGTGGCATTTTAATAAAAAAACCAGATTTGTTTTGCAAAAAAGTATCACAATCAATGAATATATCTTTAAAGAAAAATTACTGCTTTGGAACTATTTTTCTTAATAAAGATACAAAGGAACAAAAAAAAGCTAAAGAGACTCTCTTATTCCAACTTAGAAAACAAGGTTTAGTTGTAGAAGGATGGAGAAAAGTTCCTATAAATAAAAAAGTTTGTGGTAAAGAAGCTCTAAAAAATATTCCTGACATACAACAAATTATTGTTACAGCAGATGATGATGTCCTTGAAAATGATTTTGAAAAAAAATTATATGTTGCTAGAATCCAATCAGAAAAAATACTTGATTCAGATAAAGTTTTCTATATATCTAGTTTATCTTCCAAAGTTATATCCTATAAAGGACTTATTATTTCGGATAATATAAAAGACTTTTATTCTGACTTAAATGATAAAAATATGAAATCATCTCTTTGTGTTTTTCACCAAAGATTTTCAACAAACACATTACCACAATGGAAATTAGCTCAACCTTTTAGATACTTGGCACATAATGGAGAAATAAATACTATACAAGGTAATCGTCATTGGTACTTTGCAAGACGCAACAAACTAAATATTGATTCTCTTCCAGAGCTTGAAAAATTACATCCTTTAATATCAGAAAAAGATTCTGACTCTTGTACGTTAGATAATATGTTGGAGTTGCTTTTAGCTGGAGATATGGGAATTTTTAGAGCTATGAGAACACTTATGCCTCCCGCTTGGCAAAATAATCAAGAAATAGATAATGACCTTAAGGCTACATATGAATACCATTCAATGCATATGGAACCTTGGGATGGGCCTGCTGGTATAGTTTTGACTGATGGTAGATATGCTGCTTGTGTTTTAGATAGAAATGGTTTGAGGCCTGCACGATATGTTATAACTTCTGATCGGCATATAACACTCGCTTCTGAAATAGGGGTTTATGATTATAAAGATGAAAATGTTTTAAAAAAAGGTCGGCTCGCTCCAGGACAAATGCTTGCTGTCGACACAGAAAATGGTGAATTGTTACTTACGGAAGATATTGACAAAATTCTAAAAGATAGACATCCATATCATGAATGGTTGAATAAATATTCAATTAATATAACTGCTTATAATCAAGATAAAGAAAAGCCCTTGAAATTTGATAATGATACTTTAAATATATATAAAAAATTATTTTCAGTATCATTTGAAGAAGAAAAAGACGTAATTGCTCCTTTAGCAGAAATAGGTCAAGAAGCTACAGGATCTATGGGTGATGATACGCCAATGCCTGTGATGTCAGAAAAAAATAGATCTATATATGATTATTTTAGACAGCAATTTGCACAAGTTACAAACCCTCCTATAGATTCTTTGCGAGAAAACAGCGTTATGTCTTTAGAGGTTTGTTTTGGTAAGGAAAGGAATTTATTTGAAGAATCATCTAAGCATGCAGATAGACTAATAGTAAAGTCACCAATATTGGATAGACAAACATATGAAGAGATTCTAACCTCCAAGAAGAAATACTCTTATGACAAAATTAATCTTAATTATGATGAATCAATTGATTTAGAAGAAGCAATAAATACCATATGTGACAGAGCAACTAGGAGTGTAAAAAAAGGGAACATTTTATTAATTTTGTCTGATAAAAAGATAAGTAAAAATCAATTAACTATACCTGCCACGATGGCAGTTGGAGCAGTTCATCATAAATTGATTGAAGTTGGCCTTAGATGTGATTGTAATCTAATAATTGAAACAGCATCTGCAAGAAATCCTCATAATTTTGCAGTGTTGTTAGGATATGGTGCTACAGCAATTTACCCCTATCTTTCATTTGAAATATTAAATGAGATGATTGTTAAAAATAATATGAATAAAAAGCGCTATCCTTTATATGTAAAAAACTACGTTGATGGAATTAATAAAGGTATTTTAAAAATTATGTCTAAAATGGGTATTTCCTGTGTTTCAAGTTATAGAGGCGCTCAACTTTTTGAAATTGTAGGATTAAATGAAGAAATTATAGACCTATGTTTCAAAAATAGTTTTAAAAGGATTTCAGGTTCTAGTTTTGAAGATATTGAATTAGAATTAGAGGAAAATAGAAATTTAGCATGGAATATTAATAAAAAAATAAAAACAGGTGGGCTCCTAAAATATGTACATGATGAAGAATTTCATGATTTTAATCCTGATGTTGTTAAAGCATTACAAGAATGTTCAACGACAGGTGATTACCATGACTATAAAGAGTTTGCACAATTAGTTAACAATCGAAATCCAAGTTTCTTACGCGATTTATTAAAGCTAAAATCTTCAAAAAAACCAATACCTCTATCTCAAGTTGAGTCAATTGACAAAATTTTAAAAAGATTTGATACTGCCGGTATGTCTCTAGGTGCTTTATCTCCAGAAGCACATGAATCATTAGCAATTGCAATGAATACTATAGGTGGAAGATCTAATTCAGGAGAAGGCGGTGAAGATAAAAAAAGGTTTCGATCTGATAAGAATTCTAAAATTAAACAAGTTGCATCAGGTAGATTTGGTGTAACTCCTCACTATTTAGTAAACGCAGAAGTTATACAAATTAAAATTGCCCAAGGAGCAAAACCTGGGGAAGGGGGTCAGCTTCCAGGACATAAAGTAAATGATATGATAGCTGAGCTTAGATTTTCAGTTCCGGGTGTCACATTAATATCACCCCCACCTCATCATGATATTTACTCTATAGAAGATTTAGCACAACTAATTTTTGATTTGAAACAAATAAATAACAAAGCATTAATTTCAGTTAAATTGGTTTCCCAAGCAGGAGTTGGAACTATTGCTGCTGGTGTTACAAAAGCTTATGCAGATTTGATTACTATCTCTGGATATGATGGAGGTACTGGAGCCAGCCCACTAACATCTGTTAAATATGCCGGTAGTCCTTGGGAACTTGGAATTAGTGAAACTCATCAGACTCTAATGAAAAATAATTTAAGACATAAAGTCAGGCTTCAAACAGATGGTGGTCTTAAAACAGGACTTGATATAATAAAAGGAGCAATTTTAGGGGCAGAGAGTTTTGGATTTGGTACCTCAGTAATGATTACTTTAGGCTGCAAATATCTTAGAATTTGTCATTTAAATAATTGTGCAACTGGTGTAGCCACTCAAAATAAAATTTTAAGAATGAAGCACTTTAGCGGGAGTCCGGAAAGAGTTATTAATTATTTGAAATTTGTAGCTAGAGATGTAAGGGAAATACTAGCATCCCTTGGATATTCATCAATTAACCAAATAATTGGTAAAACTGAATTACTTAAGGAAGTTAAAGGAATGACAGAAAAACATAAAAAACTTAGTTTAAAACCATTGTTAGTTAAAACTTCTAATTCTAGTGATAGATATTGCACTACAAAATCTAATGATCCTTTTGATAAAGCCTTGTTAGCTAAAAAAATATTAAAGGATACTATGCCATTTATAACAAAAAGAAAAAGGAAATTATTTAGTTACGATATTAAAAACTTTAATAGGAGTATTGGAGCTAATATTTCTGGTGAAATTGCAAAAATTTATGGAAACTATGGGTTGAGCAAAACCCCTATAACACTCAATTTAAATGGAACAGCTGGTCAAAGTTTAGGAGCTTGGAATGCAGGTGGATTAAATATAGTCCTCACCGGTGATTCGAATGACTATGTAGGAAAAGGAATGGCAGCAGGGAAAATAACACTCAAAACTTCTTCTGCGCTTAAAACTAAATCTGCTGAAATGATAATAATGGGCAATACCTGTCTATATGGCGCAACTGGTGGAAAGCTTTTTGCAGAAGGTATTGCTGGAGAGAGGTTTGCTGTAAGGAACTCTGGATGCACTGCAGTAATAGAAGGAAGTGGAGATCATGCTTGTGAATATATGACAGGTGGATCAGTTGTAGTGCTTGGCAAAACAGGTAATAATTTTGGAGCAGGTATGACAGGTGGCTTAGCTTTTATATATGATGAAAAAAAGTTATCTAAAGATAAAATAAATAATCAATCTGTAGAAATAAAGAATTTAGATGACAAAAAATTCAAAAATCATCAGGATTATTTATTGAAGTTAATTAAAGAACACTTCAAAGAAACTAAAAGTTTAAAAGCAAAATTTATTATTGATAATTTTAAAAAGTGTCTAAATAAATTTTATATTGTAAAGCCTAAAGACTCAAACTTTGTAAATCTGTTAAATATTTTAATTAAAGCTGCTTAGATGAAAAACTTGAATAGAGCATTCATAGATGATTTATTGTCTAGAATTGATATCGTAGAAATTATAAATGACAGAGTAAATTTAAAACAACAGGGTAATAGTTATAAAGGTTTATGCCCATTTCATGCTGAAAATACACCATCATTTACTGTTTCTAACTCAAAACAATTTTATCATTGCTTTGGTTGCGGTGCGTCGGGAGATGTAATTAAGTTTCTACAGGAGTATGAAGGCTTAACTTTTGTTGAAGCAGTAGAAAAACTTGCTCTACAAGCCAATATTAAAATCCCCGAAACTAATAGTGATCATTCGGATTATCATGATAGATTAATTAAAGTAAATAATTTTGTATCATCATTATTCAAAAAGAATCTTGAAAATAATACTAAAGCACAAAAGTATCTAGAATCAAGAAATATTACTAATAAAGAGATTGAGTTATTTAGTATAGGATTTGCTAATGATAGTTGGGACACAATCACTCAAATATTAAAACAAAAAAAAATATTAAAAGAAGGAAAGGAGTTGGGGCTACTCACTGAAAGCAAGGGTAAAACATATGATCGTTTTAGAAATAGAATTATCTTCCCTATAAAAAATACAATGGGTAATGTAATAGCATTTGGAGGAAGAACGCTTGACAAAAATGAAACAGCTAAATATATAAATTCACCAGAATCTAAACTTTTTTATAAAAGCTCACAAGTTTATGGCCTTTTTGAAAGTAAACAATCAATAAATAAAAAAAATCAAATCATTGTTGTTGAAGGTTATACAGATGTTATCTCTCTACATGCTAATGGTTTCAAAAATGTTGTTGCAACACTAGGGACAGCTTTCACAAAATCTCACCTAAATAAAATTTTAAGATATACAAAAAATATTATATTTTGTTTTGATGGGGATGAAGCTGGTAAAAAAGCTGCTTGGAAAGCACTTATTAATAGTCTTTCGGAAATTAGAGATAACATAGATATAGAATTCACATTTTTACCAGATGGAAAAGATCCTGATCAATTATGTATGCAAAATGGGAAAGAATCTTTTCAGGATTTATTATCTACATCTATGCCATTTTCTGAATTTTTATTCGATAATTTAAAAATTAATTTAGACTTGACTAAAGTAGAAGATAAATCAAAATTTATAACTTCAATTACAAGTTTTATTCAGCAAATCCCAGTAGGTGTATTTAGGACTCTAATGGAAGAGAAATTATCAACTTTAACTAATATTGAAAGAGGAGAATTATTTCGCAGTATTCAAACAAAAGATGCAAAACCTTCAGACACAAAATTAGAAAAAGATCTTGTTGCGGATGTATCGGAGGATTATATACTGTCAATCTTATTAGAGTATCCTTCTTTGCTTAGCCCTTATGAAGATAAAATTTTTCCATTAATTGAGAATGCTACAATAAAAAATATACTCAAAAAAATTAGCATGCTAAATAAGAAGAATGATAAAAATAATGCTTCAATAATAATGGAAAACCTTCCTGAAGAAAAAGATTTTATACAAGACCATATTACAAAAGAATTAGTGGATAAGGATATAGAATCATCATCTGAAACACTAAAATCAGTGATATTAACCTTAGAAAAAAGATATCTAGAAAATGAATATTTCTCTATTTTACAGAAGCATTCTAATGGAGAGAAATTGACTGAAAAAGAAAAGAAACTATTGAAGGATTTTAAAAAATAATATTTTATTATACAAGCGGATAACAAAAATGTTATAGTCACTAAATTAATTATGTCAAAGAGATTTCAATTTACATCTGAAAGCGTATCGCCAGGTCACCCTGATAAATTATGTGATCAGCTTTCAGATACGATTTTAGATAGCGTTCTATCATCTGATAAACATGCACGGATTGCCTGCGAAGTGCTAGTTAAAGGAAAAAAAGGAAATCCAGGTCAAGTAGTAGTTGGTGGTGAAATTTCAACATCAAAACCCTTAGATTTTGAAAATAAAATAAGAGATGTTATTACGGGAATCGGTTATAACTCTGATGAACTTGGGTTCAATGGAGAATCATGTTCAATATCAACTTTTATTAACCAACAATCAACTGATATAAAAAAAGGAGTAGACAGGGACAATATTCAAAAACAAGGTGCCGGTGATCAAGGGTTGATGTTTGGGTATGCAACTAATGAGACTGAAGTTTTGATGCCAGCTCCAATTTATTATGCGCACCGCTTGGTTGAAAAACAGGCAAAGATATTACAAGATAATTCTGTAGATTGGATAAGGCCTGACGCAAAAAGTCAGATTACTTTTTTGTATGAAGATGGTAAGCCAACACTCGTAGATACAGTTGTTTTATCTACACAACATAATGAAAATATATCCGCTGAAAAAATAGGAGATTTTGTCATTAATCAAATTATAAAAGAAGTAATACCAACTAAATATCTACATGCTAAAACAAAATATTTTGTAAATCCAACTGGCAGTTTTATCGAAGGTGGTCCCATGGGTGACTGCGGACTAACTGGTAGAAAAATAATTGTTGATACTTACGGGGGTATGGCTAGACATGGAGGTGGAGCATTTTCTGGTAAGGATCCATCTAAAGTTGATCGTTCTGCTGCCTATATGTGTCGTTATGTAGCAAAAAATATAGTTGCTTCTGGTATTGCGGAGAAATGTGAGATACAGGTTTCTTATGCTATAGGTGTTGATAAACCCACTTCGATTGCTATAGATACATTCGGTACTGGAAAAATTGATGAAAATAAGATTGTTGATATCGTCCAGAATGTTTTTGATTTAACACCATTTGGAATCATTGAATCTTTAGACTTATTAAACAAAAAATATTTTCCTACATCCGTGTTTGGACATTTCGGAAGAGATGGTTCTAATTTCTCATGGGAACAAGTAGATAAGGTTGATATACTCAAGGAAGAAGCATTTTAATTTATAGGAAAGATAATGAAATCAAAAGAAGTAAAACAAATTTTTAATGATTATAAAGTAGCAGATATTTCACTGTCTGATTTTGGGAAAAAAGAAATAAAGATAGCTGAAACAGAAATGCCAGGTTTAATGAGCCTGCGATCAGAATTTAAAAACAAAAAACCACTTAAAGGCGCAAAGATAACTGGTTGTCTTCATATGACAATACAAACAGCCGTTCTGATTGAAACATTAATTGATTTAGGGGCCGAGATACGCTGGTCTTCATGCAATATTTTTTCTACACAAGACCATGCTGCTGCTGCAATTGCAAGCCAAAATATACCTGTTTTCGCTTGGAAGGATGAAACAGAAAATGAATATGAATGGTGTATAAAACAAACATTAAATGGTCCTGATGGTTGGAAACCAAATATGCTATTAGATGATGGCGGTGATTTAACTGCAATAATTCATGAAAAATATAAGGAATTAGCAAAAGACATAATTGGTGTTTCTGAAGAAACTACGACTGGTGTTCATCGTTTATATGAAATGGCTAAGAATAAAACACTAATGATGCCTGCCATGAATGTAAATGATTCTGTTACAAAATCAAAATTTGATAATTTATATGGATGTAGAGAATCATTAGTTGATGGGATAAAAAGGGCAACTGACACTATGATTGCTGGCAAACTTGTAGTTGTTTGTGGTTATGGAGATGTTGGAAAAGGATCTGCAAACTCACTTAGAAGTCTTGGTGCAAATGTTTTAATTACCGAAATAGATCCTATTTGTGCACTTCAAGCATCAATGGAAGGGTATAAAGTTGTTGAAATCGAAGATCAGATAGAACAAGTAGATATTTTTGTTACAGCGACTGGTAACTTTAATGTAATTAACCATGAACATATGGTCAAAATGAAAAATGGTGCCATTGTTTGTAACATTGGACATTTTGATAATGAAATTGATGTTGCTAGTTTAAAAAAATATAAATGGGAAAATATCAAACCTCAAGTTGACCAAATTATTTTTCCTGATGGTAAAAAAATTATACTTTTAGCAGAAGGGAGATTAGTTAATCTGGGCTGTGCTACAGGACACCCTAGTTTTGTGATGTCATGTTCATTTACAAATCAAGTACTCGCTCAAATAGAGTTGTGGAAAAACTATAAAAATTATAATAATGAGGTATATGTGCTTCCTAAGGAGTTAGATGAAAAAGTTGCATCACTTCATCTAGATAAGTTAGGCGCAAAGATCACTAAACTAACAGATGAACAAGCTAAATACATTGGCATAGGTAAAAACGGACCATTTAAAAAAGACGATTATAGATATTAAAATTATTAAACTTAATACTCTATTTTTAAATCTTCAATATGTCTTCTAAAAAAAAGAACAATTCAAAAAAAATTGTTGAAAGAGATTTAAAGGTATTATGGCATCCTTGTACACAAATGAAGGACCATGAAAATATACCTTTGATACCAATTAAATCTGGTAAAGGGGTCTGGCTCAAAGATTACAATGGTAAAAAATATATTGATGCAATAAGCTCCTGGTGGGTGAATCTTTTTGGGCACTGCAACCCATATATAAATAAAAAAATTGGAACTCAACTCAAAAATTTAGAACATGTTTTGTTAGCTGGGTTCACTCATTTGCCTGCTATTAATTTATCTGAAAAATTAATTAAACTTACTCCAAAAAAAATAACTAAATGTTTTTTCACAGATAATGGTTCGTCTTCAATAGATGCTGCTATGAAAATGAGTTTTCATTATTGGAAAAATATAGGATATAAGAAGAAAAGAAAGTTTATTGCTTTAACTAATAGCTATCATGGAGAAACGCTTGGTTCACTATCTGTCAGCAATATAGACCTTTATAAAAAAACATATAGAGAAATTCTAAAAAATACAATTATGGTTACATCACCGGATTGTTTTTATAAAGATCAAAAAGATTCAGATAAAAAACATACCGCTAAAATGTTTGACGAAATGTTGAATGTGATAGAAAAGAACCATAATGATGTTTGCGCAGTTATTATTGAACCATTGGTTCAGTGTGCTGGGTATATGAGAATGTATCATGAAATCTATCTGTCCATGCTAAGACAGGCATGCACAAAATATAAAATACATTTAATTGTAGATGAAATTGCTGTAGGTTTTGGAAGAACAGGAACCATGTTTGCTTTTGAAAAATCAAATATCACTCCTGATATTATATGTACCTCTAAAGGTATTACAGGAGGATATATGACATTATCCTCCATCCTTACAACTGAAGAGATTTATAATGCCTTCTATGATGAATATACTAAATTAAATGCTTTTTTACATTCACATAGTTATACAGCAAACCCAATTGCATGCACTGCTGCTTGTGCGTCATTAGATTTATTTGAAAAACTTAATACCCTAAAAAACAATAAAAAACTTTCAGATTATATCTATAAAAAGATTTCACACTTAGCTGAACATCCTAATATTGCTGAAGTCCGTCAAAAAGGAATGATTACAGCCGTAGAGATGGTGAAAGATAAATTAAAAAGAACGCCATATAGCTGGAAAGAAAGAAGAGGTATAAAAGCTTATATGTATGGATTAAAAAATAATGTTTTAATTCGTCCTCTAGGTAATGTTATTTATTTCATGCCTCCTTATGTAATTACACCTAAAGAAATTGATAAGGTGATTGAAGTGATTGAAGGTTCTATAAATGAAGCAACCAAATAAACAGCATAGAATATTTATAAATACATCCATTAATATAAATCAAGAAATATGCTGCCCTCAAGAAACTATGCATCATATAAAAAAAGTCCTTAGGGTTAAAAAAAATGAAAAAATCATAATTTTTAATGGTAATGGTGAAGAATTTGAAGGTCATTTAATAAATAGAAAAGATGAAAAAATAAAAATCACAGGACTATTAAAAAAAGCTAACAAAACTGATAAAAAAATAATCTTAGCTCAGTGTATATCTAGCAATAAACATATGGATTTTGCTATCCAAAAGTCAGTTGAAATAGGAATAGATATTATAGTTCCAGTAATATCTATAAGAAGTCAGCCAGGCAATCATCTAAAGAAAAAAGAGCATTGGAAAAAAATTATAATTCATGCTATTGAACAATCACATGGGCTTTTTATACCTGAACTTTTTGAAATAATTGATTTTAAGAAGATTATTTCTCATGAAAAATTCAAAAATTTTCATAAAATATTATTTCACCAATCAGGTAGAAGGATTATTGCTGGAGATTCAGATTCTAATCATATAATTTTTTTGATTGGCCCGGAAGGTGGGTTTGATCATACAGAAATAGAAGATGCAACAAAAGAAAATTGGAATATAATAAGTTTAGGAGATAGAGTTCTTAGAACAGAAACAGCAGCTATAGTGGCACAAACACTATTGAAAGATTTCTAATTATTAAAATGAACAAACAAATTAAAGTAGAATATATAAAAGAGTTTATAGATGAGAGCCTGCATTCTTGTATCATAGATAATCATAATCAAATTGAAACATGGTTTAGAAGGCAATGGATTAAATACCCTCCACCATTTTACAGTTCGATAGATATCAGAAATTCTGGATTCAAAATTGCTCCAATAGATACAAACCTTTTCCCAGCTGGTTTTAATAATTTGAATAAAGATTTTGAGTTTCTTTATATTGCGGCAATACAACATATTTTGGAAAGAGTATCAGAGAACATTTCTAAAATTTTAATAATTCCAGAAAACCATACCAGAAACAAATTTTATCTAAAAAGTTTAGATACTCTTGTAGATTTAATTAAAAAATCTGGTTATGAGGTACGTGTAGCTAGAATACAAAGCGAACAGGCTCTTGAATTAAAAAGTGAAAATATTATTAGAAAAAATGATTATTTACTTCTTGGAGATTACAACCCCGACGTTATTATTCTTAATAATGATTTATCGGATGGAGTCCCTGCTCTTCTTAATGGAATAAAACAGCCGATTTTGCCAGATAAAAATATGGGCTGGTCTAATAGATCAAAGACAATACATTTCGATTATTACAGCGATATAGTAAATAGTTTTTCAAGAATTCTTAATATCGATGGATGGCTATTAGAGCCCCAATTTAGAAATTGTGGAGAAATAGATTTTCAAACTAAGCAAGGAGAAGATTGTTTGTTATATAATGCCAATAAACTCTTCAATCTAATACAAAAAAAATATGATGAATATTCAATAAATGAAAAACCTTATATAATGATTAAAGCAGATTCTGGTACATATGGCATGGGTATAATGAGAGTTGATAACCTAGAAATATTAAAAAACTTAAATAGAAAGCAAAGAATAAAAATGTCAAAAATCAAAGGTGGTAATAAATTAGATAGAGTTATATTACAAGAAGGAATATATTCTTATGAACACTTAAAACCCTCCGACCATGTAGCTGAGCCAGTAATATATTCATTTGGAAGTAATCTTGTAGGAGGTTTTTACAGATTGCATAATATGAAAAATAATTCTGAGAATCTAAATGCACCAGGAATGATTTTTCACCCAATTCCTTTTGAAAATGCATGTTTAACACCTAATACTGATGAAGCAATTTATTCTGAAACAAACAAATTTTATATTTATGGGGTTGTTGCAAGACTTGCAATATTAGCCGCAGCAAAAGAAATCTATAATCTTGGAGATTAGATTGTTTAAATTTGGCTTTATCATGGATCCAATTGAAACAATTAATCCTGAGTGGGACAGTACATTTGCATTAATGTTGGCATTACAAAATAAAGGGTTGATAGAATATATTAAACCAAACAGTCTATGCCTTAAAGAAAAAAAAGTTTTTGCACATTCTTCTATAATTAAAGTTTCAAGAAATAAAAAAAAATATTTTGAAATATCAAAATCTAGACCTGTTAACCTAAATAAATTTGATTGTATATTATTCAGAAATAATCCACCCGTAGATGACAACTATATTCATACAACATATTTGTTAGATCAAGTAGAAACTAATGGGACTTTGATTATCAATTCACCACAAGCTTTAAGAGATTTCAATGAAAAGATTTTGGGAGTTAATTTTATTGAAAAGGAACTTCCTATGATAATAACTAGTAACATTAATACTATTAAAAAATTTATACAGCAACACAAAAAAGTTGTAATAAAGCCATTAAATCTAATGGCAGGGAAATCTATATCCTTAATTAAAAATACTGATAAAAATATTGACAAAATAATTGGAAAGATTACTGATGAAGGGAAAAGACTTGTCATGACGCAAAAATTTATAAAAGAAATTGTCAAGGGTGATACAAGAGTTATTATATATAATGGAATTCCTTATGAAAAAGTACTAGTCAGGTTTCCTCCAAAAAATGATTTTCGTGCAAACTTAGCATATGGTGGAAAATTTTTTATTAGGAATATGCAAAAACGCCATAAAAGTCTTCTAACAAAAATTGCAATTTATTTAAAAGTAAACAGAATTTACCTTGCTGGTGTTGATATGATTGGTGATTATGTTACAGAAATTAATATAACTTCACCATCAGGTATACAAGAGATTGATAAAGCAACTAAGTTTGACCTGAGTAAACAAATAACAAAAGAGTTTATTCATACTTTAAAGACTTACTATAATCATGGATAAAAAAGATTCTACAAATGATGATATGATTCTTTTTGGTGTTGATTTTGGATTAAAAAAAATTGGTATAGCAATTGGTCAAAATGTAACAAAGAGAGCGTCACCCCTTACAATAATCTATAATAAAAAAGATGTTATTAATTGGGATGAATTAGAAAAAATAATTAAAAAATGGTCTCCTAAAGTATTAATAGTTGGTCAACCAGTGGTTAGAAAAGAAAATAATTTTACTAAAGCTCTAGACACTTTCAATAAAGAGTTATCTAAAAGATACGGCAATAGACTGAAGATTATAAAATATTCTGAAGAATATACTACGGAAGAGAGTAAACATATATATAAAGAAATGAGGCAAAATCAGGAAAAAATAAATAAAAAATACCATTTAGATGATCTCGCTGCCTCAATAATCTTGCAAAGCTGGCTTAATGAAAATATGATAAGTTGATAATATGAATTTTGATTATAAAATCCAATTTAACTCAAAAAACCAACTCAAACATCTTCTTAATGTTGAATCACTCAAATTAGAGCATATAAATGAAATTATCAGTCTTGCAGAATACTACGAAAATGAAAAAATAAAAAAGTT
The DNA here is from genome assembly GCA_964342155.1 of uncultured Ectothiorhodospiraceae bacterium. Taxonomy (GTDB): domain Bacteria; phylum Pseudomonadota; class Gammaproteobacteria. The sequence goes on from CAYFEQ010000002.1 coordinate 43,074, forward strand.
CAATGACCTTAATGGTAAAACAATAGCTAATCTATTTTTTGAGCCTAGTACTAGGACGAAAACCACATTTGAGCTGGCTTCAAAAAGACTTTCAGCAGACTTTATAAATATAGATGTCGCTAATTCTTCAACAAATAAAGGTGAATCTGTTCTAGATATGATAAAAACGCTAGAAGCTATGAACTGTGACATGTTTATTGTTAGGCATTCAGTATCTGGTACATCACATTACGTTGCCCAAGAAGTTGATAAAAATATTGCAGTTATTAATGCAGGAGATGGTTCCCATGCTCATCCTACTCAAGCAATGCTTGATATGTATACAATAAAAAAAAATAAAGGTGATTTTCAAAACTTAAATATTTCTATTGTTGGTGATATTTTACATTCAAGAGTTGCAAGATCTACTTTAGCAGCACTCAAAATTCTATCTGTGAAAAATATCAACATGGTTGGTCCAAAAAATTTAATGCCAGAAAATATTAATGAGTTAGATGCAAACTATATACAAAATTTAGAGGAAGGAATAACAGATGCAGATGTTATCATCATGTTGAGATTACAAAAAGAAAGAATGCATGAGGCATTGATTTCTACTGATGAGTATTATAAAACATATGGCCTTACTGAAAAAAAAATAAAGTCTGCCAAAAAAGATGTAATAGTGATGCACCCTGGTCCAATTAATAGAGGGATTGAGATTGACTCAAAGGTAGCAGATGGAAAAAATTCAGTAATCTTAGACCAGGTATCATCTGGAATTGCAATAAGAATGGCTATTATGTCACTAATTTTCAAAAATAGAAAATCGAATTGATGGATATAAATTTTTCTGAAAAATTACAGAATCTTAATCAAGAAATTAAAAAACACCTAAAATGTCCTTATGAAAATTTTAAATTAATCATAGTTACAAAAACACAAGATAATAAAGAAATTTCAGAAATTATTAAGTTAGGACATAAAGTATTTGCAGAAAACTATGTAGAGGAAGCTATAAAAAAGATAGATCATTTCAAAAAAAAAGATTTGGAATGGCATTTTATAGGAAGAATACAATCAAATAAGGTTAAAAAGATTTGCAAGTATTTCGACTGGGTGCAAACTATCTGTTCTGAAAGACATGCAACAATTTTAGATAATGAATGTCAAAAAATGAATAAAAATATGAATATCTGTATTCAGATTAATATAGATAATGAGGAATCTAAATCAGGAATTCAGATTAATAATCTAAATAATTTTATAAAAAATATATCTAGCCTAAAAAATATAACAATTAGAGGCTTAATGGCTATTCCATCAAAAACTAATATTTTGAAGGAGAAGGAAGATTCGTATACTATACTGAGATTAGCATTTGAAAAACTTAATACTGAAATGAAAGACTTTGATACATTATCTATAGGGATGAGCAATGACTATATATGTGCATTACAAAATGGATCTACAATGCTAAGAATTGGTCAATATATATTTGGTGAAAGGAAATGAATAATAATATTGGCATTATAGGGGTAGGCAATATAACACAAATACTACTAAAAAGGCTGATTGATAATAAATTTAAGGGCAAGATATTTATTCATGATATTGATAAAAATAAAAAGAAATATTCAATAGGAAATAAAATAATATTCAAAAAAGATTTGGAAGGATTATTAAGCGATACTGATTTAGTTTTGATTGCTGTAAAACCAAAAGATTATATAAAAATTTGTGCCAATATAAAAAACTTTATAAATTCTAGAACTGTGGTAATGACCTTAATGGCTGGTGTTACATCTAAAAATATTTCAAAGCATCTTAAAAATCCAAAACTTCCAATCATTAGAGTTATGACAAATATTAATGGGAAATTTGGATATGCAGTTACTTTTTTACATCATAATAAACATGTAACTAATAATAAACTTGCCAAAGTTAAAGCTTTTTGGAAAAATTTTGGTTCAGTTAATACTGCTCAATCAGAAATTGAAATGGATAAGGTGACTGCTCTACTTGGAAGTGGTCCAGCATATTTTCTTGAGTTTACTCAATCATTAATAAGAATACTTCAAAATTTTGGATTTTCTAAAGAAAAATCAAATAAATATATAAGTGAACTATTTTTTGGAACAGCCTATCTTTGTAATAATGATATTCGAACTATTGATAAAATAAAACAAACAGTTGCTTCAAAAGGTGGGACTACAGAATCAGCTCTTAAATCTTTAAAAAAAAACAAATTTCAAAAAATACTAGAGAAGTCTATTACTGATGCATTTAAAAGAGCAAAATCTATTAGTAAGGAAAATTAAATGACACCCTATCTTTCAGATCCAGTTTTATTAATAATAGGAACAGCATTAGGGTTTCTAAAGTATATTATGATTTTTAGGCTATTATTTGAAGTTGCAAGTGTTAATTTCTACAATCCTTTATGTCAAGCAGTCGTAAAAATAACTAATCCAATTATCTTACCATTTTCGATAATTTCAATGCGTATAGCTAAATTTGATATTATAATAATCTTGCTTATCATATTTATTTTTGGATTAGAAATAATTTTTCCTTATTTATTCCAAAGCATTGATTTTAATATAATGCATATTTTAATTTACGCATTTGGTTTATTTCTCAAAACTGTTTTAAATATATATTTTTGGTTAATAATTATAGGAGCAATAGCTAGTTGGTTTTTTATGTATAATAATCACCCATTATTTTCTTTAGTGAATGAACTCTGTAATCCATTATACCAACCTGTGAGAAATATAATGCCTCCTATGTCAGGTATTGATTTTTCACCAATCATTTTACTCTTACTAATTCAACTAACAGAGATGTTAATTGTTAGGCCTATTTTTGGATTAATCAATTTCTTCTAGTTATGAATAAAGAAAATACAATTGGCTTAGTTACACCTGAAGTTATGACAGTTCAAGAGAAACTTATTCTCGAATCTGGAAAAACGCTTGATAGTTTTGACATTACTTTTGAGGTTTATGGGAAACTTAATAAAGATAAATCAAATGCTGTTCTTATTTGTCATGCTCTTTCTGGCAATCACCATGTTGCAGGGTATCATGATGGTGATGAAAAACCTGGATGGTGGGATAACATGATAGGCCCAAATAAGCCAATCAATACTGAAAAGTTTTTTGTTGTATCTTTAAATAATTTAGGAGGATGTCATGGTTCAACTGGTCCCACAAGTATGGATCCTAAGACTAAAAAATACTTTGGCTCTAATTTTCCAATAGTAACTGTTGGAGATTGGGTAAATGTACAAAAAATATTAATGGATCATTTAAAAATACCCTATTGGCAAATCATAGTAGGTGGAAGCCTTGGTGGAATGCAATCTTTTCAATGGGCTATACAATATCCTTCACTAATTAAAAATTCAATAATTATTGCTGCTGCACCGCGTTTGACAGCTCAAAATATAGCTTTCAATGAAGTAGCAAGGCAAGCAATTATGAAAGATCCGAATTGGCATGGCGGAAATTATCTCGAAAAAAATACATCTCCTGAGCAAGGATTAGCATTAGCAAGAATGTTAGGCCATATAACATATTTATCGGATGAGTCTATGGGAGAAAAATTTGGTAGGGACTTAAAAAAATCAAAATTAGGGTTTGATTTTGACGTTGAGTTTCAAATAGAAAGTTATCTTCGATATCAAGGCGAAAAGTTTGTTTCATCTTTCGATGCAAATACATATCTATTAATGACAAAAGCTCTTGATTATTATGACCCATTGAAAGATTTCGGTGAAAAATTTTATGAAAGATTAAGAGAAACAGATTGTAAGTTTTTAGTAGTTTCTTTTACCTCAGATTGGAGATTTCCACCAGTGAGATCAAGAGAAATTGTAAAAATGTTACTGCATTCCGAAAAAAATGTTAGTTACTCTGAAATTATTTCTGGTGGCGGGCATGATGCTTTTTTGATGGAAAATAAAGACTATTTTCAGATTATGAGATTTTTTATAGATGAGGTCCATAACAGTGTTTAGGAAAGATTTACTGTTAATAAGCTCCTGGATAAAACCATCCACAAAAGTTTTAGATTTAGGTTGTGGTGATGGAGAGCTTTTAAAAATTTTGAGACAAGAATATCATGTACATGGCTATGGTATCGAAAATGATATTGAAAATATAAAAAAATCAATTGAGAATGGAGTCAATGTGCTTCAAATAGATTTAGATTCTGGATTAAATGATTTTGAATCAAAATCTTTTGATTATGTAGTATTGGCTCAATCATTGCAGGTTCTTAAGGATCCAAAAAAATTAATAGATGAAATGCTTAGAGTTGGAAATGAAATAATTGTTTCTTTCCCAAATATGGGCCATTGGTCTTCACGACTAAGTCTTATGCTCAAGGGGTCAATGCCAGTAACAGAAAATTTGCCTTATTCATGGCATGAGACTCCAAATATCCATTTATGTACGATTAAAGATTTTATATTATTTTGTGAAGAAAATAATTATAAAATATTGGAAAAATCTATCACAACCATAAATCAAAAAAATAGCTTTCTTATAAAAAAATTTCCTAATCTATTTGGAGAAATAGCAACATTTAGAATTGAATAATTAGCGTATTTTTGCTTTTATGAAATCTTTATGCTTCACATATAACAATTCAGCTATCTTTCTGATAGTATAATCTTCATATTTATCTATAACCTGATCAGCAAAAGCAACATCCCAAAGATTTTCCATAAGTTTCTTTTTATCTGAGTAAGTACAGGAATCATTTATTTTTGAGGTCCACTCATAAAGGGAAATTATTTCTTCACTTTTAGTATTAGCTATACTTAAAAGTAGAGTAGTTTGTTCATCAGATAGGTCAAAGTTTTCCTTACTAATTGAAAGTATTTTCTGTTTTTCTGCATCATCAAATTTATCATCTGATTTAGCTACTTCGATAAGCAATATACAAGTCGCTAAAACTAAATGATCATCAAATGAATTTAAAGTTTTTTCTGTAACTTGCGAATTACTTGATGAGACCTTTTCAAGTAAACTTGATAAAAATTTCATCAGCAGTTTTTTAGTTAAAGGTTTGTTTTAAGGAATAAATACCACTATTGTCATATTCATTAAAGAAAATTTCAACAAATGGATGATCTATAGGATCCGTACTAGCGTCACGTAATAAATTACCTTCAGCGACATAAGTTTCATTGCCTTGTCCATGCACAAGAACATGGTACCATGGTTTATTTTTATCCGGTCTCGATTTGGCAACACTCTGATACCATTCATCGGTTCCTTGAAAATAAGGATCTGCGTCCACTATTACCCCTCTATATCCAAATTTTGAATGATATACTATTTGCCCTAGTCTGAATCTGGCTTTTTGTTTATAAGGGTTTTCCATAATCTAATTATAGTATTTTGTTGGAGATATTAAAAGAATATTAGTTTATTTTCTAAAATTGGCTAACTATATAGTAAAGTTACATTTAATCTTCTATCTACAAAATTATTCTTGAAGTTATATTTGTCTGTAGCATGGAATAATTTTGAGTTAAAAATTACAGCCCTATTTTCCCTGTAAGGTATCTTTATTTCTTTAGCATTATTCTCATTTAACATTTTTTCGATATCAGAACTATTTTTGATATAATTGTAATCTTCAAAGCCCCAATCTTTTTTTGGGAATTTATCCCAAATTATTAATCCACCATTTTTACTATTTAGATTAGATTCTTCAGGAGTTATCCAAAAATTAACATTCACCTTGGCTTCATCCGCATGAACATTTATTCCATCATAATCACTATCATATTTATATATCCAAGCTTCAGTTAAGTTTAAATTTTTAAATATTTTTTGAAATGTAGTTTTGAGATTATGTGTTAATTCTAATATAAAAGTATTAGATAGTCCTTTTTCAAGAAAAGCACCAATATATCCATTTTGATATGGATATTTAAAAATATTAGCTGATAAACAAAATTTCTGTAATTCATACAATGCTTCTTGGTTTAAAAAATTATCTACAACAACGACTTCAGGAGATGATTTTTTATAATCTGATTCTATTTTTGAAATATCATTGTCTATATTTATAAAATTCCCCTGAACGTGTTTGGGCGGTTTATTATAAAATTGTTTTAGTAGCTTTAATTTAACTTCATTATTTATTTCTTCCCCATTGAAAGTCCCTTCTTTAATTTTTTTATATTGTTTTCTTAAAAAAGTATAATGCTCACTACTAAATTTTGTGTTTCTTATTCCATCAGGGTCGCCATCAATATATGTTAACTGTTCAAATTCATGCTTAATCATTGATTTAATAGCATGAATATTACTCAATTTCTCTAAATCATTTTTTAAAAAATTTGATTCAGAGCTTGTTATTGAGTTTGATTTTTTAAAATACTTATCAGCTTCTTTGGTCTTACCTAACCAAAGTAATGACAAAGCTAATTTAATACAAGTTTCTGGACTGTTTGGGTTTGTTGAAAGTGATTTCTTAAAACATTCAACCGATTTATGGATCAATTTCTCATCATTAGAGTCCTTAAATTTCAACTGATAAACTTCCCCTAATAAATGGTTGGCATAAAAATTTTTTTTATCAATTTTAAGGATACTTTCATAAATCTTATTTGCCTTGTCTAATAATCCCTCATCATGAAGTTTAAGTGCAGAATTTAATAATGTGTTTATATTTTCAATATTCATAATATTTTGGCCAGGGACAGAATCGAACTGCCGACACGAGGATTTTCAGTCCACTGCTCTACCAACTGAGCTACCTGGCCTATTATACTATTTATCTTTTGGCACAAAACCTTCTGGGACTTTAGATCCATCACCAAAAAGAAACTTTTCCATTTCTTCTTCTAAGAATTTTCTAGCCTTAGGGTCAACTGGAGTTAATCGCATTTCATTTATTAACATTGTTTGATGATTCACCCACATATTCCAAGCTTCAGCAGAGATTTCATTCATAATTTTTACGCCAATTTCACCCGGATAAGGCTGATAATCTAGAGCTTCAGCTTCCTTTTTTAATTTTGCACAGGTTATAATTTTAGCCATAATTAATGTTTGAATAAACTTAAAATCTTTTCTTGAAACTTTGGTGTACCATATTCAATATCAGATAGATTATACCAATTATCATCACTAAGGATAAGCTTTTTATTTGATTTAACTTCAAACAACCTTACTTTGAATGTAAAACTAATATGCGATAATTTATGTATAAAACTCCCAGATTTTAAATGCAAATCTCCTTTTAGATTTTTTTGTTTTAACCATAATGACATTGCTTTTTCATCTGAAAATAGAGGTGATGAATACAAACCTTTCCATAGCCCATCAAATGAAATTTTTTTCATATAAAATTTTTTTTGATTATTAATGATTAGTGCGGTCCAGATATTCTGATTCCGAATAGGATTAACTTTTTTAATTTTAGGTACTTCAAAGGAATTATTTTTAAAAGATTTACAGTTTTTTTGTATTGGGCAATCATAACAAATTGGGTTTGTTTTTTTACATATAAGAGAACCTAAATCCATCAAAGCCTGATTAAAATCAGATGCTCTATCTACAGGTAATAATCTTTCAGAGTATCCCCATAATTTATTTTCTATATTCTTATTATAAATATGTGAATTAATTCCATATAATCTAGATAATAATCTTTTTATATTTCCATCTAAGATAGGTAAATTATCAATTTTTGCAAATGTTAAAATAGCTGATGCAGTTGTTCTTCCAATCCCAGGAAATTTTATTATCTCATCATAATACTTAGGGAAAATCCCATTGAATTGAGTAGATATTATTTGTGCTGTTTTATAAATATTCTCCGCTCTTCTATAAAAACCTAATCCACTCCATGATTTTAATACCTCATCAAGACTAGATCTAGAAAGTTTTTTTAAATTTGGATATTTTTTAATAAAAGAATTAAAATAAGGGATTACAGTTGAGACTTGTGTCTGCTGTAACATTATCTCAGATATCCATATCTTATAGATATCGGTACTTTTCCAAGGAAGGTTTTTTCTACCATTTTGATCGTACCAATTCAACACTTTAGTGCTAATAGATAATCTCTTACTAGAAAGGCAATTTGATTTTTTCTTTAAGATCATCTTGTATCTTTTCAATTAATTTATCTTTGAGTGGGCTTATGATCTCATTAATAATTATATCTTCGAGGTCTATAGAGATTTTTAAATCATCCATTTTTCCTTGTATGCGTATAGGTAATACTTTCCCATGTAAGTCTTGAGGATAATGATCCTTATATACCCCTTGTCGTAGACTCTTTTGATCCCTCAGTCTTCCTTCCATATTAAATGAGACTTCTTTACTAACAAGATTAATTACACCCGTACCTCTTGCTTGTAGTAATTCTGACTTTATTTCTATATCGTTTATTTGCATATTTTCATTTATAATTTTTGCTGTGGAGTATAAATGATAAATTTTAGTACTATTAACTTCATTAAGTGTAGAAAATTTTTTAAATTTTATTAATGAATAAGTTTTCATAAGAATTTCATCGATATTTACTCCATAATAAATAAGATTGCTGGCAGCAACTTCTTCTGCATCAATTATCTGATTCATAAGGTTCTCTTTAGATATTGCAATTACTGCTTCTTCTATATCAACAATTTTTTTATTAGGAGTTATACTATCATCTATAATTTTTATTTCCTTCATTGAAATGCTAGGGTTTGGATCATAACTCCAAGCTGTGCTGTTATATGTAAATTTATACTGTATTTTAGACGAAATATATTCTCCAATCTCATCTTTGAATGAATCTGGATTAAAGAAAAAGATAGTATATATGAATACCAAGAGTATAAATAAAGTAATAAAAGATATGAAATATTTGATAGTTTTTTTCATTTTTTATATTTGTAATCTCCAGATTTTCCTCCAGTTTTTTCTATTAGCTTTATGTCAGAAATTATCATTGCTTTATCTAAGTACTTACACATATCATAAATTGTCAGTAAACTTACTTGCGCTGCCATCAAACCTTCTATTTCTACGCCGGTTTTCCCAACAGAAGTAACTTCAGTTATGCATTCAATTTGATTTTTTTTATTATTAATTTCAAAATTTATTTTTACATTTGATATATCTATAGGGTGAGCAAGTGGAATTAGTTCTGATGTTTTTTTCGCTGCCTGTATTCCAGCTACTCTAGCTACAGACAAAACATCTCCTTTTTTGTTTGTATTATTTTTTATTGCAATAATAGTCTCATTAGATACACATATAAACCCAGATGCGATTGCTTTTCGTTTAGTTATATCTTTATCAGCAACATCAACCATCTGTACATTGCCTTTTTCGTCAATATGATTATTTTTTTTCATTTTTTTATATTATTGGTGCTTTTTTAATTTTACAATATTACTCTGTAATTTATTAGACATATATGAAGATTATTCTTGCCTCTAAAAATAACGATAAGATCGAAGAAATCAAAAAGATTCTAGATAAAACTAGTATTGAACTTATTACCTGGCGTGATACTGCTTTTCCAGATGTAGAAGAGACAGGCAGTACTTTTGTAGAAAATGCACTATTGAAGGCAAAAAGCGCATCTCAAGCTACAGGACTAGGGTCTATTGCAGATGATTCAGGGATTGAAGTTGACTACCTTGATGGCAAACCAGGTATAAAGTCAGCCAGATACGCTGGTGAAAATGCTTCAAATGAAGATAATAATACAAAACTATTAGATAAGCTGCTTAGTGTGCCTTTTGAGGAGAGAAAAGCATCATACAGGTGTGTAATAGTCTATATGAGGTTCCCAGGAGACCCCTATCCATTCATATCGTTTGGGTCCTGGGATGGATATATTGGATTGCAACCAAAAGGTAAAAATGGATTTGGCTATGATCCAATCTTCTATTTACCTAAATATAAACTAACATCTGCTCAAATCAGTTCCTCTGAAAAAAATAAAATTAGTCACCGCGCCCAAGCTCTTTCAAAACTAGAAGAATTTTTTAAAAAAACTTAAAAAAATAAGCTCAAAATGTTGGAACTCTTCTAATATAATAAACTTATGCTTTTTAGAAAATATAAACCCCTGATTTTGTTTATTTTAGCTTCTTCTCTATTTTTAGGGTGTGCTAAAAATCCAGTATCAGGAATGCCTGATTTTGTAACTATAACTGAACAACAAGAAATTAGTATGGGAGCATCATATCATTCCAAAATTCTTGAAGAGAATAAAGTTATAAAAAATATTGAGCTTAATAATTATTTTAAAGATTTAGGGGAAACTATTGCCAAAAATAGCCATAGACCCGAATTAAACTGGAAATTTACACTTATTGATAATCCACAATTTAATGCTTTTGCAACACCAGGAGGATATGTTTATTTTTATAGGGGCATTCTTCCATATTTTAATTCAGAAGAAGAATTGGTTGGTGTTATAGGGCATGAGATAGGTCATATAACAGCGAGGCATGCAGTAAGAGGAATGAGTACAGCTCAAGTTACAAATATTTTAATTGGTATAGTAGCATCCAGAGTCCCAGGTAGTGGACTAACTGATAATGCATTTAATCTCTTAAACATGGCAATTAATAGAGGGTATAGTAGAAAATATGAACTTGAGGCTGACCAACTGGGAAAAGAATATTTATTAGCATCTGGTTATAATCCTTATGCAATGAAAGCTTTTTTGCAAGTTATGAAAGATAGGGATGATTTAGAAAGAAAAATAGCAGAATATGAAGGAAGGGAACCAATGGTAGGCTACCATGGAATTTTTTCTACCCATCCAGATACAGAAAAAAGATTAGAAAAGGTTATAACTGAAAAAGAATATCAAATTAATAAAAAAAGTAAAAACAAAGAAAAGTTTTTAAAAATGATTGATGGGCTAGTTTATGGATCAAGCCCCGAAGAAGGTTATGTAAAGAATAATGTATTTTACCATTCTGATTTAGCCATTAAATTTAGTTTTGATGATTCTTGGTCTCTACAAAATAATCCAACCAATATTATTTTAAATAAAGATGATACTAAATTAGTTATAAATTTAGAGGAGCTTTTAAAAGATGACTTAGAGAATGGACTAACACCAAAAAAATTTCTTGATGATGGTATTAGCAAAACTTCATTCTTGGAAAGAAATGAATTACTTGAAAATCAAGAATTTAATTTTAATGAGCTTATTGGTCATACCATGTTGTATAAATCATCTAGCGCATTTAATGAAAAATATAAAAGATTTACAGCCATATTTGATGTCAAAGAAAAGAATCTAAAACCAAAAGTTTGGATATTTGTTTCTCAAAGTCCTGACATCTCAGGTGATTCTTTCGCCAAACAGATAGTAGAGACGTTTTCAAAAATGTCTGATGTCGAAGTTAAAAATTCAAAAGGACTCCGAATAAAAGTAATAAGATTCAGGACTGGTATGAGCTACGAAAGTTTGGCTAAACAATCGCCACTTGGTAAGTTTGCCGAAGATAAGCTTAGGCTACTAAACGGTCATTATCCTAATAAAAACCCAAAAGTTGGGGACCTCATAAAGATTGTACAATAAAAAAAATAAAGATATTGCATATGCTGTAGATACAACTGGTTTTGTGCTTAAGTATTGGTTTGCAATGCCTCAAATTCAAACTAAAAACTATGAATCGATTTCAGCTTTTCTTGGTTTCTGTACTTTCTTTCTCAAACTGCTCAAGAAAGTAGATCCAAGATTTATTACTTGCGCATTTGATGAAAGTTTAGGAAGCTGCTTTAGAAATAAGATTTTTCCAGATTATAAAAAGAATAGAGAGAGTGCTCCACACGAGCTAAAAATCCAATTTCAATTATGTAGAGAATTTTTAAATTTGATTGGAGTCAATAATCTTGCAAGCAATAAATATGAAGCTGATGATATAATAAATACATTATCTATAAATAATCGGGAGGCTGGAATCTCTAATATAGTGCTAACTAATGATAAAGATTTATTTCAAATAATATATGAGAATGATGTTTGGTGGAATTTAAATGATAAAAAATATAGTCATAAAGATTTGGAAAAAAAACTCAATTTTTCTCCACAAAATCTCCCCGATTTTTTAGGTTTGATGGGAGACTCTGTTGACAACATACCTGGTGCACCAGGAATTGGTGAAAAAACTGCTTCCATTTTAATTAATAAGTATAAAAATATAGATAATATATTTGATAACATAGATTCAATTACGTCCGATTTGGGGAAAAAATTTCATAGATATGTAAATATAATCACTGAAAATAAGGATATAATTTGCTTATCGAAAAAACTTTCTACGTTGGAATATATTGATACTATAAAAAAAGATAATAAATTAATTGAAAGACAAAAAGTTGATCTTGGAAAAATTGATAGTTTTTTGATAAAAACAGGAATGAAGTCTGGGCAAAAAGATTCTTGGATTAGCCAAATAAAAAACTTATGTGAGGTTATATGAAAAAAAATGTCTTCTATGCTCAATCCGGTGGTGTAACTCCAGTAATTAATGCTACAGCATTGGGATTAATTAAATCAGTAATAAGTGATAAAAAGAACTTTGGAAAAATATTTGCTGGCAAGAATGGGATAATAGGGGCTTTAAAAGAAGAATTAATTGATATTTCTAAAGAAGATTTGAGAGAATTGGAAAAATTAAAATTTACACCTGGTGGAGCTTTTGGTTCTTGTAGGTTAAAGCTTAAAGATCCAATCAAAAATAAAAGAGAGTTTCAGAGAATACTTGAAGTATTTAATGCTCACAACATTGGTTATTTTTTTTATAATGGTGGTGGAGATTCACAAGATACCACACTTAAGTTATCACAGTTCTTCAAATCAATGAATTATGATATTAAATGTATCGGCTTGCCTAAAACTATTGATAATGACTTACCAATAACTGATAACTGTCCAGGTTTTGGAACTGCTGCAAAATATATTGCGGTTTCTACGTACGAAGCATCACTAGATGTTGCCTCAATGGCAGAATCATCTACGAAAGTATTTATTTTAGAAGTCATGGGCAGACATGCTGGTTGGTTAGCTGCAGCTTCTGGAATTATAAAAACAACTGATGCTGATGCACCACACATTATTTTGTTACCAGAAGTTATATTCAATTCAAAGAAATTCCTTCAAAAGGTTGATCAAATAGTTAAAAAAGAGGGTCACTGCGTAGTTGTTACGTCTGAAGGGATTAGAGATAAGAAAAAAGAATTTGTATCAAGTAGTAAAGATAAAGATAGTTTTGGTCATGCACAACTTGGAGGCGTAGCACCAAAACTTGCTGCATTAGTAACTACATCTCTAAAACATAAAGTACATTGGTCAGTATCAGATTATCTACAGAGAGCATCGCGACATATTGGTTCAAAAATTGATGTTAGCCAAGCATTTGAATTAGGAAAGAAATCAATCCAATTTGCTAAACAAGGAAGAAATGAAATTATGTTGACTATAAAAGGAAAAAAGAAAAATGGTAAATATGCTTGGTCCATTGGATATACAGAATTAAAAAATGTTGCTAATAAAGAAAAATCATTACCATCAAACTACATTAGCTCAGATAATTTTGGTATTACAAATAAATGCAAAGAATATATACTTAATTTAGTAAAAGGAGAAGACTATCCAACATATAAAAATGGTATACCAAAATATGCTAAATTAAAAAAAATTTTAATTAAGAAAAAATTAAAAAAATTTCTTCTTTAAAATTCTTGCTCTTTAGTAAGAACAATATCTTCTAATAAATCAATAAAGCTACTATCATCATTTAAACAGTTTATGAAATTATATTTTTTTCCATTTGCATCTAAAAAAATATCTTTTGCTTCTTCCCCAACCTCTTCCAAAGTTTCCAAACAATCTGATACAAATCCTGGACAAAAAATTTGTATATTCTTTATTCCCTCATCAGGTAGTTCTTTTAATCTTTCAGATAAATATGGTTTTAACCACTCAGACGTTCCTAATCGAGATTGGAAAACTACTTCATAACTTTTTTTCTGTAATTTTAATTTAGCAGCAATAAGTTCAGAAGTTTTATAACATTGTTCTTCATAAGGTTCATCGGGACCAATATAAGATTTTGGGATTCCATGGTAAGAAAATAATAACTTATCAGGGCTCCCATTATTTTCTTGAAATTTTTTTATTTTATTTGATATAGCTTCTATATAAAGATTATGAGTATGGAAATTAGATAAAAATTTATTTTTTGGGAATACTTGTTTAAATTTATTAATTTTTTTATGTATAGATAAAGTTGTTGTAGTTGAATACTGTGGAAATAGAGGTATATAAATTATTTTTTTAAAACCATTATTTTTTAATTTTTTAATTGCTGAATCAATTGAGGGCACTCCATATCTCATAGCTACTTCAATATGATATTTATTAGGATTATTTTCTTCCATTCTTTTTTGTAAAGATTTTGATTGGTCACAAGTATTAAATAATAATGGTGAACCTCTTTCGGTCCAAACCTGTTTATATAATTCTGCGCTTTTCTTAGATCTGAAAGGTAAAATGAAACTATATAAAATTGGCAACCAAATTAATCTCGGCAGCCGTATTACATCTTTATCCGAAAGAAACTCTTTTAAATATTCTCTAACTTCTTTTTCTTCCGGTTTCTCGGGTGTCCCAAGATTGATCAGAAGAACAGCTGTTCTTCCATTTAAATCATTTTTCATGAATAGATTTTAACCAATATTAGCCTATTTTATATCTCTCAAAGATTGGGCTAGATTTAGGAATATGAGACATTAAGAATTCCATTTGATCTGCCAAAATTTTTCTACCTTTCAAAAGTATATATTCCACTCTAGAAGGGATGAATGGAATTGCTATCAAGAGCATTTTAGCATCTTCGGGAGTCTTTCCACCTTTTGCATTGTTACATCTCCTACAAGCGGTCACTACATTTGTCCATATATCCCTACCCCCATGGGATAAAGGAATAATATGGTCACGTGATAGCTCTTTTTTTACAAATTCGTTACCACAATACATGCAATGATGATTATCTCTTTTAAACAAGGTCTCATTGTTTAGGGTTGGCGTAAATGAAGAATAATCAAATTTACCTACATTACGTGTAGCTACAATAGAGTTCAGTAAAATTTTGCTTTGTTGACTTGCTATCCTATTAAAACCACCACGTATTAGTAGCGAGGATGTCCCGCACTCATAAGAAACTTGGTCGTTACAGTATAACCTAACGGCATCTTGATAATTAATCCATCCCGTAGGCCTACCTGCGGAATTAAGCCGTAATATTTGCTGTTGAGTAATCATAAACTTAGATTATAGCGATTCAAATCAACATAACAACTTACTATTGCAGGCAATTGCGTCAGCAAAATGAAGAATTAATAAAATTTTTATAGATTCTTGAGTGGGTTTTGCTTAAAAATGGGGCAAATTCTTAAAAAAACCTAGGTTTATTAACATTTTTTTTTAGCTGCAATAAAACATTGCTTTAAATTCAAATATGAAGAATAGGGAAAATATTTACTCTATAACTAATTGAAATATATACAATTTTTAAAATTGATTATAAATTGAACAATCCAAACAACTCTAGTAGTCAGAATAGACATTGACAAAAAGTCTCTAGTTATCCACAATTTTTTCCACAAAATCTGTGGATAATTTATTTACAATCAAATTTTCAACAATAGGAAATATTGCTTCTAAATGTATAATTAAATGATGTCTTATTCAGTCAAAGTTGCCTTAAATTTACCGATATATCATACATTTGATTACATACTACCTGAGAGTACAAATCGAGCGATTCCAGGCATTAGAGTCGAAGTACCATTTGGACAAAAAAAAATGACCGGCATCATAGTCTCCGCTGATAATCAGCCATTTGATGCTAGCGCAAAGACAAAATATAAACTAAAAAAGATCTCTAATCAGATTGATGAAAACCCAATAATTGGAAAAGATATAATGGATATATGTATTTGGGGCTCCAATTATTATCAACATCCGATTGGGCAAGTATTATTTAGCTCATTACCATCTATGCTTCGTAAAGGACAGGTCATAGATGAGTATAAATTTAAAAAATACTTATATTCAATAGATACTAGGACAAATATAAATGAACTTAATAATAAACCTGCGCAAAAAAAATTGTACCAATTTATTAAGAGTAAAAAAAATGTATCTATAGAAGATTTAAAAGGAGTTTCTAATGATTTGAATATTTTCAAAAAACTAAATGAAAAGGGGTTTATTAATAAATTCGAATATACAAAAGAAAATAATAATAATCAACTTAAAATAAATCTTAGCTCAGAACAATCAAATATTTTTGAAAATATAAAATCAGACTTAAATTCATTTAATAGTTTTCTAATAGAAGGGGTAACTGGTAGTGGTAAAACAGAATTATACATAAAAATATCTGATTTTATAGCTTCAAAAAAAGGTCAAATACTAATAGTTGTTCCAGAAATAAATCTTACCCCTCAAACTTTAAATAGATTTAAAAAATATTTGAAATTCAATGTGGATAGCTATCACTCATCATTAACAGAAAGTGAAAAACTGAAAATATGGCTAAATACTAAAAATGGAAATCTTGATATTATAATAGGGACAAGATCATCAGTCTTTCTCCCATTTAAAAATTTAAAAACAATAATAATAGATGAGGAACATGATTTATCTTTAAAACAACAAGAAAAATTTAAATATCATGCCCGTGATTTATCTATTATGAGGGCGAAAAATAGTAATGTACCAATAATACTTGGAAGCGCTACCCCATCATTTGAAAGTTTATATAATTGTGAGAATAAAAAGTATAAACATTTAGAATTGAGAAAAAGGTTTTTTTCAACATCTTTGCCAAAGATTTTACTCGTTGATTTAAATAAAGATACTCCTGATGAAGGCTTATCATCAGAACTAGTTAAACAGATCCATCAACAAATTAAAAATAAAGAGCAAACATTATTGTTTATAGGAAGAAGAGGCTTTAGTCATACTCTCCTCTGTAAGAAATGTGGTTGGGTTTCTAAATGTGATAAATGTGATTCCTATATGGCATATCATTCGAATGATAAAAAATTGTGGTGTCATCACTGTGGTTTTAAAAAAGATTATAATAATTCTAACAATTGCTGCAATGAGAGTGAATTAATTCCTCTAGGATTTGGTACGGAAAGAATTGAAGCAAAATTAAAATCTCTATTTCCATCATCAAAAATATTAAGAATTGACAGTGATAATATAAATACTACAGAAAAATTAAATGGCTTTATTAAAAAAGCAAAAGATGGATCAATAGATATACTAATTGGAACCCAAATGCTTGTAAAAGGACATGATTTTCCAAATGTTTCACTTGTTGGAATTATAGACATAGATTCTGGTCTACATAGTATTGATTTTCGTGGCCTTGAAAGAACAGCTCAACTAATGATTCAAGTTTCCGGAAGGTCAGGCAGACATAAAAAACAAGGAAGGGTCATTATACAAACCAGAAAACCAAATCACCCACTTATTTTAGAACTATTAAAAAACGGTTATAGAAGTTTTTCAAAAAAAGCATTATTAGAGAGAAAAAATACATACTTGCCACCATACAGCTATATAGCCCTACTTAAAATTGGATCTTACAAAAGAAATATTTGTTTAACATTCTTGCAAAAAATAAAAAATATTTTTGATACACATAAAAATATATATATTTTTGGCCCTATTCCTTCTCCAATGGCGAAAAAAAATAATATGTACTATTTTCAACTAATAATAAAATCCTCATACAGAAAACTTTTACTACAAAAATCTCAAGAAATAAGAGAATATATAGTAGAAAAGAAAATTAATAATGTAAGATGGTCTCTTGACATTGATCCTCTAGATTTATATTAAAAAGGTTTATACTAATTTGAAAAATAAAATAAAAAATCTGTTAATAGAAGCTCTGGAAAAAAATTTTGCAAAAGAAGAATTAATTAAATTAGTTGAAGTACAGCAAGCTACAGCCAAACATATTAAAGCAGACTATTTTTCTAATATAGCTATGAAATTATCTAAGGTCCTCAAGAAAGACCCTATGGAGATAGCAAAAGATATACTTAAAGATATAAAAGAAAATGATTTATGCGCTTATGATATTGCAAGACCTGGATACATTAATTTTATCATTAAAGATATTAAGAAGAACAATATAGTTTTAGAAATACTAAAAAATAAGAATCCGATTGATTCAATCAAGTCAAAATCTCCAAAAAAAATTCATTTAGAATTTGTTTCGGCTAATCCTACAGGGCCATTACATATAGGTCATGGAAGAGGAGCTATTTATGGAAATATAATTGCTAAATTTCTAAGATTACAAGGGCATGATGTTCACACAGAATATTATATTAATGATGTAGGCAAACAAATGGATTTATTATTTCATAGTATTTTTAAAAAGAACTTTGCAGATAATACTTCAGATGAAGATCTTTATAAAGGTGAATATATCAATGATATTGCAAAAAAATTAGAAGATAAATATCCAGAATTCAAAAACGTATCAAAACCTATTAAAGATCCAGAAAAGAGAAAATGGATTAAAGTGATTTGTAATTATATGATTGAGAATTATATTAAAAAAGATTTCGAGCAACTGGGTATATCATTTGATAACTGGTTTTATGAAAATAGTTTATTTGAAAATAAAAGTGTTGAAAAAATTTTAAAAAAACTTGATGGATCTGGACATACTAAAAAACATGAAGGTGCATTGATGTTGAAAGCGGATGAGCTGAGACCCCTTATAAAGTCAAATGGAGATTATACCTATCTTTCGTCCGATTTAGCGTATCATGATTATAAATTATCAGAATTTGATTTGGTGATTAATATTTGGGGAGCAGATCACCACGGTTATGTGCCAAGGATAAGACTGGGAATGGAAGCACTTGGTCATAATGTTAAAAAACTTGATATTCACCTTATTCAATTTGCAAATTTATATCGTGGAAAAGAAAAAATATCTATGTCAACGAGAAAAGGTGAGTTTGTTATGCTAAAAACTCTTATTGATGAAATTGGAAATGATGCAATAAATTTTTTCTATCTAACTAAAAAAAAGGATCAGCATCTAGATTTTGATCTAAATTTAGCTATTTCTGAAGATAAAAATAATCCTGTTTATTATATTCAATATGCACACGCGAGAATAGAAAAATTATTAAATGAAGCTGGGGACTATATGAATCATGATTACAATCCAGATGGCTTTGAAGATAATTTAGAGAAAAACCTCATTGATTCAATGAACACTTTTGGAGAAATCTGCGAAAAATCAATTACAAATTTAGAACCTCATCTGATGACACATTATCTACAGAAATTAGCACAAGATTTTCATAGTTATTACGCAAACGTAAAACTGCTAACAAAAAATATTGATTATAGTAAAATATATCTTATTGCTGCGGTTCAAAAGGTTTTAAAATGTGGATTAGAATTACTCAATATAAATGCGCCTAAACAAATGTAATGCAAAATAAGATTGCCATAGTTTATGATTTTGATGGGACATTAACGCCTAAAACAATGCAAGAATATACTATCATTCCAAAACTTGGGATTAAATCAAAGAGTTTTTGGAACTCAATTCAAAGAGAGTCTAATTCAACAGGTGGAGAATTAATGATGGTTTATATGAGACACTTGTTGGATGAAGCGAATGAAAGAAATATCAAAATCTCAAAAAATACATTTCAAAAAATGGGTAAAGATATTATCTACTATAATGGAGTGGAAAAATGGTTCTCTTTAATTAATAAATATATTCAAAATCTATCTAAAGATGTTCAAATTTTTCATTACATTATTTCTGCTGGTCATTCAGAAATATTAAATGGCGTTTCTATAAAAAAACACATAAAAAAAATCTTCGCTTCTGAATATTTTTATGATCGTAAAGGGCATGCAATTTTCCCTAAAATTGTAGTTACTGATACCACTAAAACACAATATTTATTTAGAATTAATAAAGGAAAAGAGGTTTTATCAAAAAGTATTAATACTCATATGCCAGAAAATAAACGCCCTATACCCTTTCATAATATGATTTATATAGGGGATGGAATGACAGATGTCCCTAGTATGGCATTAATCAAAAAAGAAGGTGGTCATTCAATTGCGGTCTTCCAAAAATCACAAAAAAAACAGATTAAAATTTGTAAACAACTTCTCAATGCTAAAAGAGTTGATTTTATTGCTCAAGCTAATTATTCAAGAAATAGTGAATTATTCAAGAGAACTTGTTTATTATTAGATTATATAGTCTCTAAAATTAAATATAATTTTGAATTAGAAAAATGTAGAAAAACAAAAGTATAATCTAATCTTGATCAACTAACGTCAAATCATTTTCTCTATCTAAAAATTTGTATTGTAGTTTTACCACATCAAATGAGTCTTTAAAAAAATCAAGGACCAAGTTTATTTTTATATCTTTACAGCTATATATATCAAGTTGAAATAGGCCTGGTATCTTTTCATCCCAAATATGTAATACAATATGGCTAGTTTCAATAAGGGCCATACATGTAATTCCACGGTTACCTTTCTGATCAATATAGGAAATTGATGGGGCATGCATAAGTCTCATATTAATTTTTTTAATTAAATCTTCCATCCAAACAAGAATTTTATGCATATCTTCTTTAGATGGTGTATTTGAAACTTCAGCTCTTACAATTAGATGTTTATGTTTTACATTCATTAGATATTATTTTTTGACAGAATATCATATTATAGGTTTTATGAAAAAAAGAATAGTCTCGGAATACAATAAAGATACAAAAACAGCATTTTCTATAACCATTAATAAAAAATTAGTAAATAGGAAGTCTGAATATCAAAAAATTGAAATATATGAATCTCATAAGTTTGGAAATGTTCTTTTACTTGATGGATGCTTTATGTTTACAGAGAAAGACCATCATTATTATCATAATAAATGCTTCGATCTAATAAGCCAAAAAAATAATAGGAAAGAGATTCTTATTATCGGAGGAGGAGATTTTGGTTTAATAAAAAAACTAAGTACCATGAATTCAATAAAGTCTATTAATTTAGTTGAAATTGACCGAATGGTCTTAGATTTGTGCAAAAAATATTTTCCTCAATTCTTTAAGATTAAAAAAGAATTTTTAAATAAAATAAAAATTTCTTTTAATGATGGTTATCTTTGGGTTAAGAATACCGACAAAAAGTTTGATTTAATAATAGTTGATAATACTGACCCCGTTGGTGTCTCAAAAAAATTATTTACAAGAAATTTTTATAAATATATCTACAGAGCCCTTAATATAAATGGTATTTATATACAGCAAAGTGGATCGCCTATCATACATGAAAAAAAAACTATTCAACCGATGGTTAAAATTTTAAATGAAGTTAAGTTTAAAAATATTACTATCAATCCTTTTTTAATGCCATCCTATCCATCAGGTTTATGGTCTTTTATGAAATGTGAAAGGCGCAGCAACTAGTAACAATTGAGGAGGTTGCTGCGCCACTCTATCACTATTTATTTTTTAGGATAGACAGATGGTCCTGGTTCAACAGATTTACTGAATTCTGGATAGGCTTGTAATCCACATTCAGAAATATCTACACCTTCACTTTCTTCATCCTCGCTCACCCTAAGGCCAATAGTCATTTTAATCATCATCCAAAATAGGTAGCTGACGATAAAAGTCCACAAGAAGATAACTATTATTCCAAATATTTGAGCACCTAATGTTCCAGTTGTCAGAGTAACTGCAAGTAGTCCCCAAATACCAGCTGTTCCATGAGCTGATATTGCTCCTACTGGATCATCAATTTTTAACTTATCTAATGTTATAATTGAAAATACAACGAGTATTCCTCCAACGATACCAATTATGAGAGCTAACCCAGGTGTAGGGGCTAGAGGTTCGGCAGTGATTGATACAAGGCCTGCTATAGCACCATTTAAAGCCATAGTTAAATCTGATCTACCAAATAATAATTTTGATAATATCAAAGACCCCATAACTCCACCAGCAGCAGCTAAATTAGTATTAACAAAAATCATAGAAACAGCATTTGCTTCTACAACATTAGAAATAATTAATTCTGATCCGCCGTTGAAGCCAAACCAGCCAAGCCACAAAATAAAAGTACCGAGTGTAGCGAGTGGTAAATTTGCACCAGGCATAGCATTTACTTTTCCATCAGATGAATATTTTCCTTTTCTTGATCCAAGGACTAATACCCCTGCTAATGCTGCAGTTGCTCCACAAAGATGGACCACGCCTGATCCAGCAAAGTCCGAAAAGCCGGCTGCATCTAGAAAACCGCCGCCCCATTTCCAATAACCCTGTATTGGGTAAATAAAGGCTGTCATTATTACGCAAAACCAGAGAAAAGGCCAAAGCTTCATTCTCTCGGCAACTGCTCCAGAAATAATTGAACAGGCTGTTGCTACAAATACAACCTGGAAAAAATGATCAGATATTCCTGAATAATAAATATCGCCACCACTTGCTAGAACAGCTTCTGCAGTATGGTCGGCACCTAAGAAGAAAGTTAGTGCAGGAATGACGCCCGAACCTCCTCCATACATTAAGTTATAGCCTACAATCATGTACATAATACATGCAATAGAATATAAGGATATGTTTTTGGTTAGTATTTCCGTGGTATTTTTGGCTCTAACAAGTCCAGATTCCAACATTGTAAATCCAGCAGCCATCCACATGACGAACGCTCCCATCACCAAAAAATAGAATGTATCTAGAGCGTAAGCCAATTCAACAGCACGAGCGGCTGTTGCAGCTATTTGTGGTTCCATTAGGTTCTCCTAATTAATAATTAACTTATTAACTAAAGAGCCTCTTTTCCTTTCTCACCGGTCCTAACACGTACGGCTTCTTGCATATCAAGAACAAAGATTTTTCCATCACCAATTTTACCTGTACTAGCTGTTGATGTGATTGTCTCAATTGTTTTATCAAGCAATCCATCTTCAACACCTATTTCAAGTTTGATTTTAGGAAGAAAATCTACGACATATTCTGCACCACGATAAAGTTCAGTATGGCCCTTTTGTCTTCCAAAACCTTTAACCTCAGTAGCGGTAATGCCTTGCACACCAATTTGTGAAAGAGCTTCTCTTACCTCATCGAGTTTGAATGGTTTTATTATTGCTATGACTAATTTCATTGATAAATCGTCCTCCTATAAACTTAATAACCTTTCATTAGAAACTATATGACAGAGATAGAGTAGCATAACCTGTTTCTTGATCACTATTTTGTGTCGCACCAGCTCCTCCATCATTATTACGTCCTATAGTTACATCCACATCTGCTCCTGCAAATGCTGTTGAATATGTTAACTCGTGGGTCGCATAATGAATCGAACCACCAGTAAACGTTTGCCAGCTATAACCAATTGAGTCAGATATTGGAACATTAACTTTGAAATGTCCATAATCAGAACTTGTATTTCCATTACCAGCTTTGTAATCACCGAATATTACACTATCAAATGAGAATAAACCAAAATCCATTCCAAAACTAACTTCTTCATAGTCTTGATCAAAATCATCAGTATAGTAATATCCCATTACTCCTAAGTAAGAGGGTACACCAAACAAATTGAAGTTATACCCAGTATACAGATCTATTTCTAAACTAGGATCATGTAAACTTGATGCACCAACATCTGCCCACCATGTTCCTAAGTAAAAATTTCCTGCTTCATAATCAGCACCAAAATTGATGACTGAATCGTTTTGAAAAGCTCCTCTATACCAGTATGCGGTCATAAAACCAACATTATAAGTAATAGCGCTGGAGCCTCCTTGATTACCTTTACCTTCGCCAGTACCTGCTCCACCAGCAAGCGCTGTTGTTGCAGAAAATGCCAGTAATAAGATACCTGCAAAAGTATTTTTTATTGCTTTTCCCATATTTCTTCTCCTATATATCCTAGTCTTATTAAGTTTTAAGTTGGACGATTATCAACAATAAAAGTCCTTCACGCCATACACTATGCATAATCCATGCCAACTTGATTCTCCCTTTGATTCTCCCTAATTTAAGTCCAGTGTTTTGTAACAATGACATACTTAGTGTAGAGTGTAAATAGTGTAATAAACTATGAAAGGCTATATTTGATGCCCTTTTTTTATTCACATGCACCAAATACGTGCAAGGAGATGACGTGTTAAATTCAGATAAATTAATTGAGTTAGTAGAAAAAATAAGCAACTTAATTCCTGAGGGGAGTCAAGAATTAAAAGAAGAAATGAAAAACAATATCAGAATTATATTGGAAGATTATTTGCAAAAATTAAATTTAGTTTCTAGAGAAGAGTTTGATACCCAAAAAGAAGTTCTATTAAAAACGAGATTAAAAATTGAAGAATTAGAAAAAAAACTTAAAACTTAAAACTTAGTTTTAGTTAGATTTATCAATCATATAATCAACTGCCGCTTTGACTTCATCATCTGTAAGAGAAGGATCTCCTCCTCTAGCTGGCATAACACCGATTCCATTAATTGCCTGTTCATATAAATGGTCAACTCCTTCGGCAATCCTCTCATTCCATTGATCTTTATTTCCTGTTACAGGTGCGCCGGCGGCTCCACTAGAATGACAGGCAAGGCATACAGCATTATAAACTTGTTCTCCTGATTTAATTTCATTCGAAACAGCAACTTGTATCTTAGTCTTTATACTTGGATTACTAGCTAAATTAACTTTTCCTACGGGCTCAGTCCGCTTATCTATTAATTGACTTAATTCTTGTTTATGGTTTTTAGTATGACTTTGGGAATGATTAGCAAAAACATTAGATAAATATGCTATCAGAATTAATATGACGAATATTAGTAGGAAGAGTATGCTTACAATTTTATAAAATTGACCATCCGAGATTTTTTGTTCCATTGATAAAATTATCCTTGATTATTTTCCTTTTCGATAGATTATACTAAAAGAAATAAAAAAATCATCCATAATTTGCGCCTGTAGCTCAGTTGGATAGAGCGTTGGCTTCCGAAGCCAAAGGTCAGAAGTTCAAGTCTTCTCAGGCGCTGAATTTATCTCGATAGTCTTTCTGCTGCAATAACGGTATTTTCTATTAAAGCACAAACGGTCATCGGTCCTACACCACCAGGAACAGGTGTTATAGCTGATGCTTTCTCTTGGGCTGATTCAAAATCTACATCGCCACAAAGTTTTCCATCAACATTATGGATTCCTACATCAATAACAATACTTCCTTTGGGAATTTGGTCTCCGTTTATAAATTTAGGAACTCCGACAGCAACAATAATAACATCTGCATCTGACAATTTTGCAGTCAAATCTCTAGTTCTTGAATGACACATGGTAACTGTGGCATGTTTTTGCTGGCATAGTATAGATACTGGTTTTCCAACAATATTTGATCTTCCTATGACTGTAACATTCTTTCCTTTAAGATCTGTTTTCGTAGATTCCAATAACAACATAATACCCTTAGGGGTACAGGAAACCAAAGTCTCCTCACCAAGAAAGAGTTTGCCTACATTTGTAGGTGTAAAGCCATCAACATCTTTTGATGGATCAATCGTATTTAGTACTTTAGTTACAGAAATATGATCTGGAAGTGGTAATTGCACAATAACTCCATGAACATTATTGTCTTGGTTAATTTTCAAAATTTCATCTAAAATTTCTTGTTCTGATATGGAGTTGGGGAATTTTCTTACCTCTGAATTTATGCCAGCTTTACTAGCAAATTTTTCCTTTTGTCTAACGTAGCTTGCAGATGCCTGAACATCGCCAACTAAAATAACTACTAAAGTTGGAACTATGTCTTTTGTTTTAAGTTCATCTACTTTGTTTTTTATATTAGTTGTTAAAATCTTTTCAGCAACATCTTTGCCACTTATGATATCTGCCATGCCTTCACTCCTAAATTATTTTAAATCAAGTCTTTCTTTTTCAACTAGAAAATTAACTACATCATATAGTTCAGGATAAGAACTTACAAAGGAACCACTAGTTAAATATTTCCCATTTACAATTATAGTTGGCACCGATGTTATTTGATATTTTTTAGCTAATTTATTAGCTTTTTTTATACGTATTTCAGTTCCAAATGAATCAAAATTTTTTGAAAAATTTGAACCATCATAACCTTGGGCATCTATAAAATCAACTAGGCTAGATTTTGTGTCTAATCTATTACCATTAATATGTATTTCTTCAAAAATTTTTGAATGTAAACTATGATCTATATCCATTTGTTGCATAGAAAAAAAAGCTTTGGCATGGTTCATCCATGATTCCCTTAGAGCGAGAGGCAGCTTTATCAAAATAGTATCCTTTTCTAAATTTGATTCAATTTTTTCTATTGTTGGCTCTATATTAAAACAATGTGGACATCCATACCAAAAAAATTCATAAATAACAATTTTTTCATATTCAGTTTGTTGAGAGTTTGAAATTTGAACATACTTTTGAGGATCATTTTCAGCATAGGTTGAATTGCTAAATACAATTAAAAAAAATAAAATCAGAAACGTACTTTTTTTCATTAATATAATCCTTGTATATATTCAGCAACAGATTTTATCTCATTATCTGTCATTCTATGAACAATGTTACGCATCATTTTATTTGGGTCATTAGATCTTGTTCCTGAGCGGAAATTTTTTAATTGTTGTTCAATATATTGTGAATGTTGCCCAGAAAGAGCAGGAATAGCTGCTGCATAGTTTCCTTGTCCATTAGGGCCATGGCAAGCTATACAAGCTTGTATCTTGTATTCCATTATTCCTCCACGATAAATATTTTGCCCAATCTCAAAATACTCATCTTTGGTTGTTCCAACTGACTTTTCTAGTGAAGAATAATATAGTGCTAAACTTTCTATGTCATCATCAGATAAAGTTGATGCAATTCCATACATAATTGAATTATTTCTATTACCGCTCGCTCCTTTTCTAAATTCTAACATTTGTAATTTGATATATTTTGGATGTTGCCCAGCCAAATTTGGCCAGATTGGATTTACACTTATACCATTATCCCCGTGGCAAGCAACACAAGTTACACTTTTTTCTTTTCCCTTATTTATATCAGCAGAAAAAAGACCATTAGAAAAAATCAATGCTACCGTGGTTAATAATAATATAAATGGTTTTTTCATCTCAGGACATTATTATATCTTATAGTGAGAATTCTTCAAATCAACTATACTAATGAGCATCTCCCCAATTCTTATCTACACCAATTTCCACAAGTAAAGGTACATTTAATTTAAGACAATTAGACATCATCGCATCTATCTTCTTTACGGCCTCCTCTACAAAATCATCAGCTATTTCAAAAACAAGTTCATCATGTACCTGCATGATGATCTTAACAGGACATTTAGATTCTTGTATCCATTTATCAATATCAATCATAGCAATTTTTATAATATCTGCTGCGGTACCTTGTATTGGTGCATTGATTGCAGTTCTCTCAGCTGCACTTCTTATCTGAAAATTAGTGTGATTGATATTTGGTATAAAAATCTTTCTACCTAAAATTGTACTAATGCATCCTTCTTTTTTGGTTTCTTTTTTACATGATTCCATAAATTTTCTAACACCACTATATTTCTCAAAATATTTTTCAATATATTGCTTGGCTGAATTAGTATCAATACCTAATTGTTTTCCCAAGCCGAAAGATGATATTCCATATATAAGACCAAAATTTATTGTTTTAGCTGATCTTCTTTGTTCTGCATCTGGTTTTGAATCAATATCAAATATCTCTTTTGCAGTTGATTCATGAACATCTTCATTATTCAAAAAGTTTTTTGTTAGATTTTTATCTTTTGATAAATGGGCCATTACACGTAACTCTATTTGTGAGTAATCTGCCGAGACTATTTTGCAGTTTTTTTCAGCAACAAACGCAGACCTTATTTTTTTACCATCATCTGTTCTTATTGGAATATTTTGTAAGTTTGGATCAGTAGATGATAGTCTACCTGTTATTGTTACTGCTTGATGATAAGAGGTATGTAATCTTCCAGTTTTATTACTTACTTGTTCTCCTAATTTATTAGTATAAGTATTAATAAGTTTCATAAAATTTCTAAATTGTAATACAAGTTTAGGTATTTCATAATTGAGTGAAAGCTCTTGCAGAACATCTTCGCTTGTTGAAGGTTGCCCTTTAGGGGTTTTTCTTAAAATAGGAATCTCTAAAATATCATAAAATATTTCCTGTAGTTGTTTTGGTGAACCTATATTGAATGTTTTTCCTGCTAACTTATAAATTTCTTTTTCAATTTTTTTAGCTTTAGTCTGTAGCTTTTTATTTTGTAATTGAAGATTTTTTTTATCTAAAAATACACCATTGTTTTCTATTCGTGCAATGACACTCACAAGCGGTCTTTCTATTTTTTGATATAATTTTAACTGTTTCTCATCACTCATTTTTTGATTAAAAAAACTAAACAGACGATAGGTTATATCTGCATCTTCGCATGCATACTCAGACGCAGTTTCAATATCTATTTCTGAAAAATTTTTTTGTTTTACACCCTTACCTACAACATCTTCATACTCTATCATCCTATGATTTAAATATTTTTGACTAAGAGTCGATAAATCATGTCTTCCTGAAGAATTAAAGACATATGATAAAACCATAGTGTCTTCTATATTTGATGATATATTTATATTATATTTGCGCAAAACATTAATATCGTATTTTATATTTTGACCAATTATTGTATTCTTTTTGTTTTCTAATAAATCTTTTAATTTCTTCCGAATACTAGAGTTTAATTTGATATTACAATCTTCATTTTTATGATTAATTGGTATATAAAATCCACTATGCGATTCTGTTGAAAATGACATTCCTACCAATTCAGCATCTATATAATCAAGCGAAGTTGTTTCTGTATCAAAAGAAAAAATCTTAACTTTATTTAACTTATCAATTAATTGATTAAAATCTTTTTCATTAGATACTATCGTATAAGATGTTTCCTGACTTTCTCTGGGCTCCATATCAATGCTTAATGAGCTAGCAATATTTTTTAATTCATATCTAGAAGCTATTTCAGCAAGCTTTTGTTCATTTCTGTTACTAATTTTATATTTATTAATCTCTGTATCTACATCAACATCAACTTTTAATTGAATTAATTTTTTAGATGTTTCAATAAAATTTTTATAATTAGATAAATTTTCTTTTAATTTGCCTGTTATCTCTTCAATTTTAGTAAAAATCCCATCAATTGATTTATATTTTAAAAGTAATTCTGCTGCTTTTTTTGGACCAACTTTTTGTACTCCAGGTATATTGTCTGATGAATCACCCACTAACATAAGATAATCAAGAATCTGATTTGGTAAAACTCCAAATTTTTCTTTAACTCCAGCTTCATCAAGCACCTTATCATCCATGCTATTAATCAGGACGGTGTATTGAGTTACTAACTGCGCTAAATCCTTATCACCAGAGGATATTATAACTTGATTTTTTTTTGACGATAATTTTGTTGCTAATGTTGCAATAACATCATCGGCTTCTACATCTGGAACTTGCAAAACGGAAATACCAAGTGCTTTTATAAAGTTTATTAATGGAGGAACTTGCTCGCTCAGTTCTATTGGCATTGGTTTTCTATTTGCTTTATATTCTTTATAAATATCATGTCTAAAAGTTTTACCTTTTGGATCAAATATTACTGATAAATATTTAGGCTCATATGTTTTAATAAGTTTATTAATCATATTAATAACACCGTGTATTGCTCCTGTACTAAATCCAGAAACGGTTGTTAAATTAGGAAGGGCATAAAATGCTCTATACAAATAAGATGAGCCATCAACGAGAACAAAATTATCTCTATTTTTATTAGCCAAAATCATATAACCTTAGATAAGTTTATTTCAAAAAAAGATTTATAACTTATAATAAGCTGAAAAAGCCATGTCTGTATATACTAAAATAACTGATGGTGAGTTGGAATCACACCTTGAAAATTACTCATTGGGAAAGATTAGAAACTTTTCTGGTATTTCCGAGGGTATAGAAAATAGTAATTATTTACTAAATACAGAGACTGGAGATTTTATATTTACTATTTTTGAAGCCATAAGTGCTGATAGAGTAGTTGACTATCTTTCATTTATGAATCATATAAATAATAAAGGTTTGCTATCTCCACTTGTTATTAAAACAAATAATGATGAATTATTTAAAAATATTAAAAATAAGCCAGCAGCAGTAATACAGAAACTAGAAGGTAAATCGATTACTCAACCAACTAACAATCATTGTGAACAACTTGGGAAAATTTTGGCCGACTTTCACATCTATGGTTCAGACTTTGCGCTGAATATTACAAATGCTAGAGGTGCTGTTTGGGCTAAGAAATCTTTAAAAAAACTTGATAATGTAATTGATAAAAACCAATTAAATTTGATTCAAAAAGCAATTGAAATTCAAAATATTTTTGTGGATAGTGATTTGTCAACGGGAATGATTCATGCTGATCTTTTTAGAGATAATGTTTTATTTTCCAAAAATAGAATCTCAGGTGTCATTGACTTTTACTATTCATGCTATGATCCATATATCTATGATTTAGCTATTGTTGTAAATGATTGGTGTAACGAAGAAAATAATTCTATTAACCTAGAAAAATTTACACTCTTAGTAACTGAATATAATAAATATAAAAAAATTACTGATGATGAAAAAACATCATGGAAAAATGCCTTAGTTTCAGCCGCCCTTAGGTTTTATCTGTCTAGATTGATTGACCTACATTATCCAAAAATTGGAGAAATAACTCATATCAAAGACCCTTCTGTTTTTGAAAATATATTGATTGATAGAATAGAAAATGAGTATCAAATCTTAGTATGAAAAACTTACAAAAATTTCTTGATAACTTCATTGAAAAAGTTGGCTATGGAACTAGTTTTTTAGTAGTAGTTATGGTTTTCTTGGTTACACTAACTCTATTTCTAAGGTATGTTTTAAGCATTGGAAGTGTCGCACTACAAGAATCAATCATGTATTTACATGCTATATTTTTTATGATTGGCATAAGTTTTGCAATAAAAGAAAATGCACATGTTAAAATTGATATCCTCTCTAATAAATTCAACAGCAAACAGAAAAATGTAGTCTTTATAGCAGGTTTAATTTTTTTTATGATTCCTTTTTCGCTATTTGTTATTTTTATCAGCATAGATATGGTAAGTAACTCATGGGAAGTTATGGAACAATCAAGTGAAGCAGGTGGACTAAATTTAGTTTATTTATTAAAAAGCGTTATTCCGTTGACTGGCTTCCTTATTTTCTTACAAAGTATTTCTGAACTTATAAAAAACATCATCTCTTTTTTAAATGAACATTGAATACATCGCCATTTTATTTGTTTTAACAACTTTTGGGTTTTTATTATCCGGATTTCCAGTTGCTTTTGTCTTATCTGGGACCTCTCTTATCTTTGCATATTTTGGAATTATTTTTGATGTATTTGATTACTCATATTTATTAGCATTTCCAAACCGAGTTTATGGAATAATGGTTAATCAAAATTTGCTCGCCGTACCATTATTTATTTTTATGGGTTCAGTCTTAGAAAAAACTGATATAGCAGAAAACCTACTTAAATCCATGAACCAATTATATAAAAATAGTTCAAGCGGCTTAGGTATTTCTGTGATAATCGTTGGTACATTAATGGCTGCTAGCACAGGAATTGTGGGTGCAAGTGTTGTAACGTTAGGATTATTATCTCTACCTGTTATGTTAAAAAATGGTTATCCGCCTTCACTTGCTTGTGGAACTATTTGTGCATCTGGTACTTTAGGGCAAATAATACCTCCTTCACTTGTACTTATTTTGCTTGCAGATGTATTATCCTCTGCGTATCAACAAGCACAATTGAATGCTGGAATTTTTTCACCGGACACTATAACAATTGGAGATCTTTTTGCTGGCGCAATTATTCCAGGCTTATTACTTCCAATACTATATATTTTTTATATAAAATCTAAAAAAATTAAAATAAATAAAAATAATGATAAAGGTATTAATGAAACAAATAGCGCAAATTTATTGAAATCAATTCTTCCACCATTCATTTTAATATTTCTTGTACTAGGATCAATTATCTTTGGGATTGCTACACCATCAGAAGCTGCTGCTGTAGGTGCGGCTGGTTCTTTGAGCATAGCTTTTTTGAAGGGTAAATTTACAAAAAATATTTTAGAAAAAACATCGAGAGAAACTATTAAAATAACTAGTATGGTATTTATGATATTGCTTGGTGCAACGCTATTCTCTCTTGTTTTTCGTGGTTTTGAGGGAGAATTATTAATACATAATCTCTTAGTAGAGATACCATCTGACAAGTATACTTCTTTATTAATAGTCCTTATATTAATGTTCTTTTTAGGTTTTATTTTAGATTTTATAGAGATTATATTCATTGTAATTCCTTTATTTGGCCCTACTTTATTTTCCCTTGGTTTTGATCCTATTTGGATTGGCATTTTAATAGCAATGGTATTACAGACCTCATTCCTAACCCCTCCATTTGGATTTTCATTATTTTACTTGCGTGGCGTTACACCAAAAAATATTTCAACATCTGAAATTTATAATGGAGTCTACCCATTTATTGGCATACAGATTTTGGTTATTATAATTATTTATCAATTCCCTAGCATGACTACATTTTTGCCAGAATTTTTATTTGGATAATTATTCTCTAAATTTGATATAAGACTTCTCAGAAAGATTTGTCCAAGGAATGACTTCTTTTTGAAATTTTTTATAGGATGCATATACTTCTTTAGTAATTGTATCCGTCTGACCAATTTCATTTACAACTTCCATAGATAGCGTCTTCAAAAACTTCATTACTTTTTCCGGAAACTCATTAATACTTATATTTTCTGAAATTAAAAATTGTAATGCCTGATTATTTTTTGATGTGTAGTCAGCCAACATATCAATATTAGCAGCCTTACATGAAATATCTATTATGTATTTCAAATCAGTGGGTAATTTTTCATAGGCATCTTTATTTATTATACATTCAATAGTTGGGCCTGGTTCATGCCACCCTGGATAGTAATAGTATTTTGCTGCTTTATGTAAACCAAATGCTCTGTCATTATATGGCCCAACCCATTCGGTTGCATCAATAGCACCTGTTTGCAGTGCAGTAAAAAGTTCAGTTCCTGGTAAAGTTATTGGAACACCCCCTGCTCTTGCTAAAACTTCTCCACCTAAACCTGGAATCCTCATTTTTAAACCTTTTAAATCTTTAGGGCTTTTAATTTTTTTATTAAACCACCCACCCATTTGAACACCGGTATTACCAGCTGGTCGTGGTATCAAATTAAATTGAGTATATAATTTTTCCCATAACTTTAATCCGTCTCCATAATACAACCATGCATTCATTTCTTGTGCATTCAGACCAAAAGGGACTGAAGAAAAAAATTGGCAAGCCTGACTTTTACCTTTCCAATAGTAAGCACCTGAATGACCTAGTTCTGCTCCGCCACCAGAAACATAATCAAAAACTTCCAAAGGAGGTACCAATTCGTTGGCACCAAAGACTTTCACCTTAATCCTGTTATTTGATAATTGGTTTATAATTTTTGCTAAATGTTCAGCTCCAACGCCTAATCCAGGAAAATTTTTTGGCCAGGAAGTAACCATCTTCCATTTAAATTGTGTTTTTGTTTCTGAAGAAACTTTATTAGATGTCATTAAAGATCCACCAACAAGTGACAGACCAATTGATTTGATAAAATCTCTTCTTCTTATTTTTTTCATCTTATAGAAATTCCAAATTGCTATAATTTAAAACCAAAACTTTATAACCATAGTTATCAAAGTTTATATGAAGTTTTAAATCATCTCTAGCCCCTTCATATCTTTGGATTATCCCCTCGCCAAATTTTATATGCCTAACCCTTTGTCCTACTTTAAAAAAGTGATTTTTCTTCGGATGTGATGAGTTAGTTGAGCGATAATTGGAACTAGGTGTTGATTCTGATTTAATATTTTCTATCATTTCATCTGGTATTTCACTTAGAAACCTAGATGGTCCAGTAGAAGGGTTATAACCTGTCTCTCTGAATTCTGCAAAACTAAAGAAAAGTAGTTTTTTTGCCCTTGTAATTGCTACATAACATAATCTTCTTTCTTCTTCCAAAAAATCATCCTCTGTGTCTCTTCTATAATTAGGGAAAATACCATCTTCTAGACCCATTAAAAAAACAATTGGAAACTCAAGACCTTTAGCTGAATGTATTGTCATAATTTGGAGTGGATCGTCATGAGTTTTTGATTGATATTCGCCAGCCTCTAAAGCAGCATTATCTAAAAAATCCCGAATTAAATCATCACTATCATGATTACTGTTTTCAAAAGACTCGGCATGTGATACTAATTCTTCAAGGTTTTCCTGTTTAGAAACTGACTCTTCACCCTTTAGATTCTCATAGTGAGATTTTAGAGTGGATAATTTAATTGTAGTCTCAATTAAAGAAGATAAGTCTGACGTTTTTATTAATGAAGAAATCTCTAATATAATTTTGATAAAGGATTTGATTGAATCTATTGACCGTGTGATCTCTAGTTTCTCAAGGTTTTGAATAGATTCCCATAATGAAATAGAATGTGATTTTGAATGATTCCTAATCACTTCCATTGTCTTTTCACCAATACCTCTAGGTGGAACATTTATAACCCTCTCAAATGCTGTATTATCAGAAGTATTAGCTGCTAATCGAAGATAGGCAATAACATCTTTGATTTCTGCTCTTTCAAAAAAACGAAATCCCCCAAAAACAATATATGGTATCTTTCTAGCACTTAATTCTCCTTCTAAAGCCCTAGAGAGGAAATTAGCACGATATAATATAGCCATGTCTGACCTCTTATAACCATTCTCAAAAAACCAATTAATTTTTTCAGAAATAAATCTACATTCTTCTTTAGAACTATCAGCTCTATATAAATAGACAGGTTCTCCTTTTTTTGAAGAAGTCCATAAATCCTTTCCTAATCTATTTTGATTTTTTTTAATTAAACTATTAGCTACATCTAAAATTTTACTTGTTGATCTGTAATTCTGTTCTAGTTTGAACATCTCAACATTGGAAAACTCATTTTTGAAAAGTTGTATATTTTTACTGCGAGCGCCTCTCCAAGCATAAATAGACTGATCATCATCACCGACGGCATATAATGATCCTTTTTCTCCATTCAATGTTTTAAGAAGATTAAACTGTAATGTATTAGTATCCTGGAATTCATCGACCATAATATGTTGAAATCTATTATTATAATATTTAAGTAATTCAGGCTTGTTTTTGAGTGTCTCATAAGTAGTTAAAATTAAATCCGCAAAATCTAACGATTTAGTTTGTATTCGCGCTTCTTCATAATCTCTAAAAATGTCTCTATAAGTATCATCTTTACCTGATGACTTAGACACTCTTTCTCCTTTATCTTTTCGTGAATTTATAAATGATTGTAAAGCCTTTGGGTCATAAATTTTTTCATCAAGATTTCTTGATTTGATAACTCTTTTAATTATCCTCAGTTGATCTTGCGAATCAAGTATAGTAAAAAATTCAGATATTCCTGCATCCTGCCAGTGTATCTTTAAAAATCTTCTGCAAATTCCATGAAATGTTCCAAACCATAATCCCTGAGAAGAAATACGTAGCAAATTTTCTATTCTTTGTTTCATTTCATTGGCTGCTTTGTTCGTAAAAGTTAAGGCCAAAATATTACTTGGTTTAATATTAAAATCCTGAATTAGTTTTGCCACCCTACAAGTTAACACTTTTGTTTTACCACTTCCTGCACCGGCTAGAATTAATTTATTGCCTTCACTGCAATTTACAGCTTCTTTTTGTTGGTTATTTAATTCTCCAAATTCTATTTGTTCTGTCACTTGTTATCTCTTGGTCTTAAAATAAGAATAATTATGAGGGCAATCAAAATATAAGGTACAGAAAAATTAAAATAAATATTTAATTTATCAAATGAAGCAAGTAAAACCCCCATCATTGCAGGTGGAACAAGCAGAAAAAATATTGAAAAATACCAATAATTTCTTAAACTATGTTTACTTATTTGTTCCTCGACTTTTTTTAATTGCTTGATATTCTTATTTAAATCAAAATTATCATTATTTATTAAATCAATGATTCGTCTGATTGAACTAGGTATTTCTGGAAAAACATCTATTAATTGTGTTGAATTCTCTCGGAATTTTTTTATTAATGAAAGAAGTCCTTTCTGTTTTTGCATCCATCGTTCCAAAATAGGTTTCGATGTTTTCCATAGATCTAATTCTGGGTTAAATTGTCTTCCAAGTCCTTCTGTATATAACAAAGTTTTTTGCATTAGTATTAATTGTGGCTGAACTTCTAGTTTAAATTTCCTTGCTGTGCTGAATAAACTAATTATTATGTCACTGATTGATATATCCTTAATTGGTCGATCAAGCATGGGCTCACAATTTTGCCGGATAGCTTCTTCCAATTCACTTATATTCGTATCTCTAGGCACCCATTCGCACTCTACATGCAATCTTGCTACTTTTGCATAATCCCTATTGAAGAAAGCAACAAAGTTTTCTGCTAAATATTTTTTATCAAACTCACTCAAGGAACCTACGATACCAAAATCAACAAGAACTAATTGAACATGATTATCCCTATTTCTAACAAAAATATTACCTGGATGCATATCTGCATGAAAGAAATTATGTTCAAAAACTTGGATAAAAAATAATTCTAATGCTTTGTTAGCTACTTCTTCAAAATTTATATTATTTTCATGCAGTTCTTTCTTATTATTTATAGGTATAGCAAAAACTCTTTCCATTACTAAAACATTTTTGGTAACTAAATCCCAATGTATATCTGGTATATATAATAAATCTGAATTTATAAAATTCTCCTTCATTCTCTTAGCATTGGATGCCTCTTTGATTAAATCGAGTTCATCAAAAATTATTCTTTCATAATCATTTACTACTTCTATTAGATGCATCCTTTTAAAATCATTAGATAAAGAATTTAGATAAGCTGCTATTTTCTTCATTAGAAGTAGATCTTTATTTATCTGTTCTACAATTCTTGGTCTTACTACCTTAACTATTACATTTTCATTATTGTTGAGGGTAGCTTCATGAACTTGAGCAATAGATGCCGAAGCAATTGGTATAGGATTGAATGTAGAAAATATTAAATCTATCTTCTTTTTCATATCACTCTCAATTATCTTTATTGCTTCATTACCTGAGAAAGGTTTTACACTATCCTGTAATTTAGATAATTCTTCTGCAATATCATCGCTTAATAAATCTTTTCTAGTGGAAATTATTTGCCCAAGCTTGACAAATATAGGGCCTAATTCTTCGAATAAAGTTTTTATTTTGAAAGGAACATTTTTTATTTCTTTTTTACGAAACCAATTCCAGGGAAAAATATAGAAAAGATAAACTTTTTTACTCACTAATTTAGAATTTAACAACATACCGTCAATATCATATTTAAAAGCTAAATAGATAATTTGAAAAATTCTAAATAAGTTTCTAATCATTGGAATATTTTTTTAAAAGTTTGTCAGTTCTGCTTTTGAGATTATCTACATCATCTAAAAATTTATCTACGTCTACCTTTGTTGGAAATAAAGCTATATCTTCGACTAAAAAATCTCTTAAATCATGAGTGGTATGTTCTAAAAAATTTATTATATCTTTGTTGCATTTGGAAAAAATATTTTCAATTCTATCAGCCTTGTCAACTCCTAGTAGGTTAGAGATGATAAGATGGAGTTTTTTGGATTTATATAAAAAATTATTTATATGATTAGCCGTATTTATATCTCCATTTATTTTAATTCTATCTGAAAATTTATCTGAACCTTTTGTTATAACATACATGAAAAAATCTGAAGGGGAGGCAATAAATTCAACATCATAATCATTTTCATCATCCGTGAGGATAATTGTATTATTCTCTACCTTAAAAAATAATTCTAAATTAACTCTTGTGAAATTAATTTTTATTTTCTTGTTATCTATTTCATTAAGAAAATTCTCAGGAAGAATTTGGTTAAAATTTCCTTCTTGGAGTATAGTATTACAATACTTTATAAAGTTTTTTGTTATTTTCAATTTTTATATCCAATATGTATTGTTACAATACCGCCACTAAGATAAAAAAACTTTGTGTTAATAAAATTATTAATTCTTAACATTTCAAGGACTTTAGTTGGATTAGGATGCATCTTTATAGATTCAGCAAGATAATTATAGCTATCAGAGTCATTTGCAATAACTTTACCTAGTTGCGGGATTATTTTAAACGTATATTCTTGAAAAACTTTATTCATATATTTATTTTTTGGAGTACATAATTCTAAAATAATGATTTTTCCGCCTGGTTTTAACATCCTGTAAATATTTTTAAGCGATAAATTATAGTCAGTAAAGTTCCTGAAACCAAAAGCTGTAGATGCAACATCAAAACTATTATCTTTTAAATTACATTTCTCGATAGAAGAACGCACGTATTTAATATTTTTTACAAAACCATTATCTACCATTTTTCTTTTACATATTTTATGCATTTCTTGACTACTATCTAAGCATGTTACAGACAAATTTTTATTTTTTTTTAGAAGTTCTAATGAAATATCTCCAGTACCAGATGCAATATCAATTACTTTAGAAATATTTCTTGGATTACACATACTTACCATTCTTTTTTTCCAAAGTCTATGTAATCCAAAAGACATTACATCATTCATTAAATCATATTTATCAGAAACTGATGTAAATAGATTTGATATCATTTCATCTTTGATTTTTTTAGAAACTTTTAAAAAACCAAAATTAACTTTTTCTATCATTTTAACTTCTCTTTCTTGCCACATTTAGTACATTAACATTCTTTTTTAATTGTGACATTAATTTGGACAAAGCTTTAAGATCTGTTACAGAAATTACAAATATCATTATATTATGTCCTGTTTCTTTAGTATCATCATATGTGACACTGTCAATGTTACATTCATTTTTTGCAATAATTGAAGAGATTTGTGCAAGAACGCCCCTTTTATTTTCTACTTCTACTTTTATACAAACACTAAAAAAATCATCAATATTTTCTGACCATACGAGGTCAATACTTTGCTCATTTGATTTTTTACTGTGCTTTACACTATTGCAAATTTGTCTATGTACAACTATTCCTTTACCCTGACTAATACTGCCAATTATCGAATCACCAGGAATAGGATAACAACATTTAGCATAAGATAGAACTAAGCCTTCTGTTCCTTGAATATGAATTTCTTTAGATTTCTTTTTAACATTTTTTTTGATCATATTCACAGGGGCAACTCTCATTGCAACAAGTTTAGGTATTCTATTTCCTAAACCAATTTCACAAAACAAATCTTCCAGATTGCTGCAGCTATACTCTTGTAAAACCATTTTCATTGTTTTAGATGGTATTTCGTCAAGCTTAATTTCATATTCAATTAAAGAATTTTTGAATAATTTTTCACCCAAATTAATTGCATCTTCTCTTTGTGTTAATCTGAGCGCTGCTCTTATTGAATGTCTAGCTTTTTCAGTTACAACAAAGTTAAGCCAGCTTGGGTTTGGAAATGAATTCTCTTTAGTATAGATCTCAACCTTTTGTCCATTCTTCAGAATAAAATTTGGAGAAACTATCTTATTATCTACATTTGCAGAATGGAAATTGTTTCCAAGTTCTGTATGAACCGCATATGCAAAATCAATAATTGTTGATCTTTTTGGCAGTTCCAAAATATCACCCTTATGTGTGAATACATATACTTTCCCCGGATGTAAATCCGCTTTAATACTTTCCAAATATCCCTTAGGGTCACCAGAATCTTGTTGTATATTCAACAAGTTCGTAATCCATTGTTGTTCTTTAGTATAGTCTTGGATAGTTGATGATTTCTTTGTTTTGTAGAACCAGTGCGCTGCAATACCGGTTTGAGCCAAAAAATCCATTTCTTCTGTTCTAATTTGAAATTCTAGAGGTAATCCGTGGGGACCAAAGATAGTTGTATGAAGTGATTGATAGCCATTTGATTTTGGTATTGCAATATAATCTTTGAACTTACCAGGCATAGGAGTATAGAGATTATGAATAATTCCTAATGATCTATAACAATCATCAACGGAACTAACTGTTATTCTTACACCAAATAAATCATGTACATCAGAAAACTTTAACTCTTTTTGAAACATTTTTTTATAAATACCATATACATGTTTTTCACGAGCAATAACATTCACTTTCAAACCTTCTGCTAATAATTTAGCTTCTATGACCTTTTTAATCTTAGTCATTATTTCTTTTCTATTTCCACGAGATTTATCTATTTCATCTTTTAATACTTTATATCTGAACGGGTGGACAGACTCAAAAGCTAAGTCTTCTAATTCGATCTTCATAGTGTGAAGCCCTAATCTCAAAGCAATTGGTGCAAAAATTTCTAGAGTCTCTTTACCAATTTTCCTCCTTCGAGAATATGAAAGTGCATTAATAGTTTTAAGATTATGTCTTCTGTCTGCAAGTTTTATTAAAATTACTCTTATATCTTGACTCATTGCTAAGATCATTTTTCTTAGATTAGCTGCATCTGCTTCTTCTTTTGTGGAAAAGTTAATTTTATCGAGTTTACTTACACCATCAACTAAATCAGAGACCTTTTCACCAAACTTTTTTTTAAGATTTTCCTTTTCTATCTCTGTGTCTTCAATCACATCATGGAGTATAGCTGCCATAATAGATTCATAATCTAACTGTAAACTTGCAAGATAAGATGCAGCTGATAGAGGGTGTTCTATGAAAGCTTCACCGGAGATTCTTTTTTGCCCTTTGTGTGCAGCTTGAGCGAATGTAAAAGCTTTTTCAATTTTCTTTATTTGATATGTATTTAGATATTTTTGAAGTGTCTTCTTAAAGTCAATAAATCTTTTTGTGTTTATACCAGCTACTTTTGAGCTGGTTTTTTGATTCAGATTTCCCATTGTAAAAAAATGGCTAGATTTTATTCTTGCTTGCCTTCTTCCTTAACTTCGGTAGATGGTAGATCTTCAACAGGCTGATCTGCATCAATTTGATT
Source organism: uncultured Ectothiorhodospiraceae bacterium (assembly GCA_964342155.1). Classification (GTDB taxonomy): domain Bacteria; phylum Pseudomonadota; class Gammaproteobacteria. Next base: position 84,327 of record CAYFEQ010000002.1, read on the forward strand.
GTCATCTGTAGAATCTGATACATCTGTAGATTTTTCAAGATCTGCTTGTTCCGTTGCACCATAACCTTGATTAATCTCATTAATTATTTCTTCCTCTGTAATTGCATCTTGTAATTTATTATCAATTTTCTCTTTCTGACTAGTTTCAAAATAATCCATGCCAACATGTGCTGCAGCGATTTCTCTTAGCGCCACAACAGTTGGTTTATCTTTACAATCAATTAAAGGGGTAGATCCATCTATTAAATCTTTTGCTCTTCGACTTGCTAATGTAACAATATCGAAAGCATTAGTTATATTTTCTAGACAATCTTCTATAGTAACTCTTGCCATTGATTTCGCCTGTGATTAATTATGTACATTGTAACAGAATAAAAGTTTTACACAAACGCCTTATTTTATTGATGATATTGAGTTAACCCACTTTTCAAGAGAAATCCATTTTAGTTTTTTCTCTAGAATAATAAATTTTAATTGTTTGACTGCTTCATTAAAATCATCATTGATAACAACATAGTCCGCTTGCTTATGAAATTTTAATTCATTTTTTGATGACTTCATCCTGGAGTTGATTTCTTCAATATCATCTTCTCCTCTATTTTTTAATCTTTCCTTTAATGCCTCTTCATTTGGAGGCAGAATATATATTGATGTAGTATTGGGGTATTTATTTTTGATATCTAACATTCCTTTATAATCAATTTCAAGCAAAACATCAAATCCTGACTCTATATCATTAATTATTAATTTTGATGACGTTCCATAATAGTTGCCATATACATTTTGATATTCTATAAACTCTTTTTTTTCAATTTTTTTGTTAAATTCTCTCTCTGTGACGAAATAATAGTCTATTCCTTCCTCTTCAGTTAATCTTTTTTTTCTAGTTGTAAAAGAAATTGATGGTTTGATAAATGACCAATCATCACAAAGCCTTTTTACTAGTGTTGTTTTTCCAGCACCTGAAGGTGCACTAATAATAAATATATTTAGAAGATTTAAAGATTTAACATTATTCATAATTATAATTATCGATTATAATACACATGAGTAATATATTATACGAGGAGAAAGAAAATGGGTGACCCTTGGAAATCAATAACTCCAGAAGGCGTTAGAGCTTTTACATATGGAGTTGGAACTACCGCTCTCCTATGGTTATATACTGCAGGAAAACTGGACATAGCATTATCAGCACTAATTATGATTGGCTTATCTCCTATTTTTTCTAAGGCAATTTTTATCACTACTATTTTATTCATCGTAGTGATTATGATTTTTTATGGACTTCATGGTAAATTATTTACAACACTCATATTGGAACACATGCCTTGGGTAAAAAACCCTGATAGATTTTTATTATTCTTTTGGTTATGGGCTGTAGCTATTGCATCTGGGATCATGAATGTTTTTTCAGTAAATATTTTTTACCAATTCGTTTATCTTTTTTTCATCTTTCTCTTTCCATCGCTATTCCTCGGAACAAGAATACAAAAGAAAGGTGGGAATGAATAGCTTAACAAATAAACTTTTTAATCATCAAAAGTTTTTTTAGGCAGTATATCTACATTAAATACTTTTCCCAACTTAACTAAAAAAGCAATTGCCAAGATACCACCTGGTAAGGCAAATATACCTGCTAGACCAATACTTTTAATAACATCTGAGAATTGTTGGTTTGCTTTATCTATAGTCTTTTTATCAATATTTTCTCCAGAAATATATCTTTGATAAATATTTAACATCTCTTTTGTTTCAGCTGACTCATTTGCTAATAAGTTTTTAATTTCCAACAATGCTTCCTTAATTTTATTTTTGTTTTTTGTAAATTTATTAATTAAAGAATCAAAAATTTTTGTATCTTTAGTAGTCATATGCTTTACTTTCTATATAAATATGTTATGTCTAAAATAGTTTATGTTTAAAATTCTATTATCAACTATATTAGTTTTATTTCCAGTATTGATTTATGGAGATGATATAGATAAGGGCTATCAAGCTTATAATAATAAAAATTATAAAGAAGCTTATCGGCATTGGATAATTCCAGCTGATGCCGGTGATAAAATTTCTCAATATAATATAGCTCTGTTATATTTTTTTGGCAATGGAGTTAAGAAAAATCTAGAAATAGCTTTTCAATATTGTAAGAAATCAGCACTGCAAGATCTACCGCGTGCACAAAATAATCTTGCATTCATGTATGCTGATGGACTTGGTATTAAACAAAATTATGTATTATCATATAAATGGGCCTACTTGGCTTATATGAATGGTTACCCATCAAATAAGCTCCTAAATGAAAGTAAAAATAAATTGAGCGACTCTCAGTTAAAAAAAGGAAATAAATTAATCGGAGAACATTTAAGGAGAAATATGAATGAAAAATAATGAAAATAATATCTCAATTTCAGTTGAAACAATCTATTTGCAGCAAGATTCTGACCCGGAAAATAATAAATACTTTTTTCTCTACACAATCTCAATTCTTAATAAAGGATCAGTTGGTGCAAAATTATTATCAAGACACTGGGTCATTGAAGATTCTAATGGTAAAACTCAGGATGTAAAAGGAGAAGGTGTGGTTGGTGAACAGCCGCACATTACTCCTGGTGAAGAATTTCAATACACAAGTGGAGCAATGATAGAGACGGCACTCGGTACAATGAAAGGGACATATCAGATGATTGATGATAACGAACGTTATTTTGATGCTGAAATACCAGAATTTATTCTATCAATACCCAGGGTTATACATTGATACGTTCATAAATTAAAAAACTGTACTTAATTTGTTTTTCTTCATTAAAGTGATTCTCAGCATCTATTACTTTCCATTCTATCTCATTTATTTTAGGGAACCATGTATCACCTTTAAAGTTTTGATGAATTTTCGTCATATAAATTTTCTGGGTTATAGGTAAAGCTAATTTAAAGATCTCCTCTCCTCCAATTATGAAAATCTCATCATTTGATGTAAATTTTTCTAGAACATCATCCAATGTATTAAACACATGAGCATCCTTACTTTTAAAAGAAGAGTTTTTTGACAGTATAATATTCATTCTGCCTTCTAATATTTTACCGATTGAGTTATGTGTTTTTCTGCCCATTATGATTGCCTTTCCCATTGTTATTCTTTTGAATCTTTGTAATTCTCCAGGGATATGCCATGGTAAATTATTTTTATTACCAATCAAATTATTAGAATCCATAGCAACAATAATTGAAACTAATGGTAAGTCTTTCATACTGAAACTTTTGCCTTTATTGATTCATAAGGATTATAGTCTTCCAATAAAAAATCAGAATATTCATAATCAAAAATCTCATCTTTAGGCTTTATTATTTTAAGTTTTGGCAGCTGTTTTGGTTTTCTTTTTAACTGTATCTTTACCTTGTCCAAATGATCCAAGTAAATATGTGCATCTCCAAAAGTATGTATGAATTCACCATAATTGAGATTTGTGACATTCGCTATCATCATAGTCAACATTGCATAAGATGCAATATTAAATGGGACGCCTAAAAATACATCTGCACTTCTCTGATATAGTTGGCATGATAATTTCCCATCATGAACATAAAATTGAAAAAGAATATGACATGGCGGAAGTTTCATCTTGTCGATTTGTCCTACATTCCATGCAGATACAATATGTCTCCTGGAATCAGGGTTTCTTTTAATATTTTCGATGACATTTGAAATTTGATCAATAGTAGTATCATTAGGGCCAGGCCAAGATCGCCATTGAGTACCATATGTTGGACCTAAATCACCATTTTCATCTGCCCATTCATCCCAAATTCTTATTCCATTATCTTTCAAAAATTTTATATTAGTACTTCCCTTTAAAAACCAAAGCAGTTCATATGCCACAGATTTGAAATGGACTTTTTTAGTTGTTAACAAAGGGAACCCATCTTCTAGGCTGAATTTCATCTGATGTCCAAAAATTGATATAGTGCCGGTACCGGTTCTATCTTTTTTCTCAGCTCCGTTCTTCAAAATATTAGTTAATAATTCGTGGTATTGCCTCACCTTAGTTTCATCCCCTTAATTGAAAAATATAATAAGATAATACCAAATATCATCATTGGCATGCTAAGCAGTTGCCCCATTGTAAACCAGTCTTGATACAAATAACCAATATGCCTATCAGGTAGACGAACAAACTCTACTAAAAATCGAAAACCTCCATAAAAGATTAAAAATAGTGAGCTTAGTACCATTGTAGGTAGCTTTAATCTAGAGAATTTTTTCATGATAAAAAATAAGACTAATCCCTCTAAGAATGCTTCATATAGCATGGATGGGTGTCGAGGGACTTGATCTATCATTGGAAAGATAACTCCCCAGTTCCCACTCGTTGGAATTCCATACAATTCACCATTAATAAAATTACCAATTCTACCTAACCCCAAAGCAATTGGTATATAAATAACAATTGAATCTGATAACTCAAAAAAGCTTAGATTCTCTTTTTTGCTAAAAAAGTAAAAACTAAAAATTACTCCTAACAAACCACCATGAAATGACATACCTCCTTCCCATAAATAGAGTACTTTTATGGGGTTAGCTAGGTAATAACCTAAATCATAAAACAGTACATATCCAAGTCTACCTCCGATTAAGAGTGTTATTAAAGAAAACAAAAGCATACTATCAGCTACTCTATAGGAGAAGGTAACATTGCCATTTTTTACATCTTGTTTAACTAAATAATCAATTATTAAAAATGAAATTACATACATAATACCGTACCAATGAATAGAAATTGACATAAAAGATATCAGTACGGGGTCAATATTATGAATATAAATCATAGATTTCGTTTTAAATTTGAACTGTTAATTTATTTATAATAAATTATGACCATTAGTATAACATCTAAATAATGAATAAATTAGTTAATGAAAAGAGTTTATATTTGCTTCAACATGCAAATAATCCCGTAAATTGGTATCCATGGTCTCAAGAAGCATTCGATATTGCAAAAAATAATAATAAACCAATAATACTGTCTATAGGTTACTCTGCATGCCATTGGTGTCATGTCATGGCCCAGGAATCATTCGAAGACTCAGAGACGGCAGACATAATGAATAAGTACTTCATTAATATTAAAGTTGATAAAGAAGAAAGGCCAGATCTAGATAAAGTGTATCAAATGTCACAATCCATTATAACCGGTAAAACTGGTGGATGGCCGCTGACTATTTTTATGTCCCCAGATAAATTTCCATTTTTTGCAGGTACATATTTTCCTAACGAACAACGATATGGCTTACCATCATTTAAAGATATCTTAAAACGTGTTAATGAGTTCTATACAACTCAACAAAAAGATATAGAGGCACAGAACATCACTATTACAGAAATCTTTCAAAATCTAAGTAAAAAAAATAAAGATAATGAAATAATTAATCTTGAATTGATAAATAGGACTAAATTGGATTTAATTAATAACATTGATAAAATTCATGGGGGGTTTGGTTCAGCCCCTAAGTTTCCACAGACTTATAGTCTGCTATTCCTCCTTAATTCTATTAATGATGACAATGATGCTATAGAAGCTACTTCTCATACACTTCATAGAATGTGTCTAAGTGGAATTTTTGATCAATTAGATGGTGGTTTTTTTAGATACTCCGTTGATGAACTCTGGATGATTCCTCATTTTGAAAAAATGTTATATGACAATGGGCCGTTGATTACGTTGCTAAGCAAAGCATATAAAGTGACATCTAATCCAATTTTTCTAAAACGTGTTATTCAAACCTCCAACTGGATAATAAATGAAATGCAAGATAAGAATGGAGGTATTTATTCTACAATTGATGCTGATTCAGAACATGTTGAGGGTAAATATTATGTATGGGAAGAGAAAGAATTAAAATCAATCTTAAGTCATGATGAATTTGAATTAATAAAGAATAGTTACTTTGTTGATGGAAGACCTAATTTTGAGGGTAAATATCATTTCCATGTTACCCAAGAATCTGAAAAGTTTTTTTTAAAAAATGAAAAAAAAATAAAAGAAATAAATAAAAAATTATTAGAAACAAGAAATAAAAGGATTGCCCCCAATACTGATAAAAAAATCTTAGTTTCATGGAATGCATTAGCAATTATTGGGCTTATAGATGCTTATAAAATAACTGGGGATAATAAGTTTTTTTCTGCAGCAGTGAAATGCTTCAATTTTATTAAAAAGACACTTTGGGATGGAAACCAATTATATGCATGCTTTAATGCAAAACCCTGTTTTAAAGGATATCTTGATGATTATGCTTTTTTACTCAAAGCAAATCTTGAATTATTAAAAATTGAATGGGACTCAGATAATTTTTATTTTGCAAAAAATCTTGCTGATATATTAATCAAAGACTTTCAAAATCATAAAGATGGCGGTTTTTATTTTACCTCAATACATCATGAAGAGCTTATATACAGGCCTCAAACTTATATGGATGAATCACTTCCAGCTGGAAACAGTATTGCAATAGAATCTCTATCCGAATTAGGTTTTTTAGAAGGCAATCAACAATATATAGAATCTTCAAAAAAAGCTCTTATATCTGCCTCTGATTCAGTGCAAAGATCTAATACAGCTCATGCAAGCTTACTTGCAGCCTCAGTGAGTTTACTTGTGTTTAAAAAATTTATAATTATTAGATGTCTTCATGAAAATATCGAAAAGTATAGAAAAAAGTTTTTTGATTTACCAGAAATGATTTTTTATTTTATTGATAATGAAGATAAAGATATTCCACAGTCTCTTGTTGAAAAAAAGCCTTTGGGTGATTTCACTGCATACATTTGCGAAGGGTTTAAATGTTTAGAACCAATTAAGAGTTCTGATGAATTATTTCAGGAATTATCAAAAAAATAAATGGTTTTTATTATGAAGTTTTTACTAATTTTTCTAAGATCCCCTTTTTTAATTATACATATATTTATAGGAATGATTATATTAGTCTTTTTCCCAAAAAAATTAAAATTAACAAAAAATCATTTTTCTATAGTTGTTATCTGGATGAAAGTATTAGTTTTTATATTTGGTTTAAAAATAATAATCAAAGGAAAGAAAAATAAATCTTCAGATTGTTATGCCTCTAATCATGTTAGTTTTCTTGATATTATGATTTTGAATTCTATGTTGCCAGTCTGCTTTATTGCTAAATCTGAAATTAAAAATTGGCCGATAGTTGGATATCTAACTTCTAAATCTGGCAATCTATTTATCCAAAGAGGTCGAAAAGAATCATCTGATAAAATGATATCTTCAATAAAGGAGTATTTACTTAATAATTATAAAATAATGTTCTTTCCTGAAGGAAGAATTGGCGATGGAATATCCATCAAAAAATTCCATAGCAAACTATTACATTCAATTTCTAAATCAGATCTTGAAATTCAACCTATCTCAATCAGATATCCAAAAAAATATCCCCAAATCCTTGATTCCGACAGTGACCTAGCAAACCCAGATGATTCTAGAACACTTTTTAATACTGGCATTGTTTGTCTTGGTAGGATATCAACGATTGTGCTAGTAAGTTTTGGAAAAACTATTAATACAAGAAACTTAAATGCTTCTGATATAGCGAAATTGTCTGAAGATGATGTTAAACAATCTCTAAATAATTTAGGTTAATTATATTGGGCCTCTTTTGTCACCCTCTTTACCAACTTCCACATCAACAACAACATCGCTTGTGGGATACCATTGACATGCTATGACCATATTTTTTTCAATTTCTTCTGGATGTAATAAAGTGGTAGGATCGCATATACCAGATGGGTGATGTCCCTCTCCTTCGAGTACAGTTGCTCTACATGAGCCGCAACTTCCAACCTTACAAGAATGTGGCCATTTAATTCCTGCAGCAAAAGCAGCTTTCATTAAACTTGTGTCTGGTTGTACAACAAATTCTTCACCTGTTGGCTTGATTGTACATTTTACAGGTTCTTTCTTCTTGAATAATCCAAATACCATTTTTTCCTCTCCTTTTAACTACACGTAATGAAATTTAATATATCACAGTTAATTTAAGAATGTTAATAAAAAATAGGGTCATTAATTGATCAAAAGTTTATCTTTTTTCCAATACCAAATTAATGAAGTAGTTAAAAGTAAACTACGTGAAACAAAAAATAATAAAAAAGCTATCCATAAACCAGAGTTTGCTAAATTGAGAAGAAAGTTCTCGAATAAAAAGAAAATTAAACCTGAAATTACCATGACATTTCTAAGTAATTTATTTTTCATCACTCCAATAAACACTCCGTCTAGCCAAAAAGCCACAGCGCCAAAAATGAATATTAAATATAGCCAAAATGAAAAATGAATTGCTGCTATTTGTACTAATTCTAGGCTTGTAATTAAGCTAATAATAAGTTCATCAAAAATTAGAAATATAATTAAATAGAAAAAAGTTATGATAAGAGAAAATTTTCCAGTTGAATAAATTGAATTTTTTGTTAATTGCACATCCCTTTTCCCAACAGCACTTCCTACTAAAGCTTCGGAGGCATGTGCAAATCCATCTAAACCATAAGAAAATATAAAGAAGAAATTTAATAATATTGCATTCGCAGCTAAAATAATATCACCATGACTTGCACCTGTGCTCACAAAGTATGCAAAACATGTCATCAAAATTAATGATCTTATAAAAAAATCAAAATTAATGAGAAGTTTTTGTTTCAAAGAGTCCCAATCAATTACCTCTACAATACTTATTCTTACTGTAGAAATTATATTTTCACGGAACTGTGCATAAATAACAAAGATTAATATTGAATACTCGGCAATTAATGATGCTATTGCAACGCCAGCAATTCCATAACCCAATACAATCACTAAATAATAATCAAGAAAAATATTGAGTAGATTTATAAAAATACTTATTGTCATTGCCAATCTTGCTTTTTGTATTCCAATATAATAACCAATCATTATATCTCTTAAAAATATTGCTGGAATTGACCAAATCCTATATGAAATATAAATTTCACTGTTTATTTTAACCTCATTAGTTCCATTAAATAAATTAAGTGATAGTGAAATAATTTGATCCCTGAATAATAATATTAAGATTGAAACTACAGATGATATTAATAATATTTGATATAAATTTGTTAATAAAAGTCTGTCATTATCTCGTCCAGAATACTGCGAAGTTAATCCAGTAGTTATAGATTTAAAAAAACCAAAACTAAACAAAATATAACTTATTATGATTGAACCAATGCTTACAGCGCCAATATATATTGGTGAACCAAGATGCCCCATCACTGCATTATCTACAAGACCTACTAAAGGTATTGTTATATTTGAAAGGATTAAAGGTAGAGCAATAGTAAGGGTTTTTTTATCTGAACTAGATAGGTTTAATTTAAAAAAGGACACTTCAACTACTAATTTCTATCATATCAAAATCATCCTTTGATGCACCACAGTCTGGACAAAGCCAGGTCGAAGGCACGTCTTCCCATTTCGTACCTGGAGATATGCCATCATCAGGCCATCCCTCACTTTCATCATATATTAAACCACAAGTTAAACAGAGGTATTTTTTCATAACAATTTTTATGATGTAGTTTCTCATAAATATTCAATAAACCCAATTAATTTGTTATATATATTTAATGGAAAAAAATATTTTTCTAAATGGTATATATCCAATAAGCCCAATGGTTTATAAATCCGATGATATATATTTAGAGCTTATCGAAAAAACCTTAAAGACAAATGTGCGGATTTTTCAATTCCGTGGAAAACATTTGTCCTTAAAAAGGAAAAGAAGACTTATTCCAAAAATTAGTGATCTGTGTTTTAAATTTGGGGTTAAGCTCATTATCAATGATGATATAGATTTATTAAAATATGGTTATGATTGTGGTCTTCACATTGGAGAAGATAAAAATTTAATACAAATAAGAAAATTTTTTGGGGAAAATTTATTGATAGGAATCTCTTGTTACAATTCTATAGAAAGAGCTAAATGGGCCGAATCTAATGGAGCAGATTATATTTCATTCGGGGCATTCTTCTCTAGTAAAACAAAAAAAAATGTTGCACACTGTGATCCGGATGTAATATATCAAGCTAAAAAAACTATAAATATACCAATATGTGCAATTGGAGGAATTAGTAAAAAAAATATAATGGAAGTATTAAAATATAAACCAGATATGATTGGAATGATTTCAGGAATTTTTTGTCAATCAGATGTAGAATTAACTACAAACACTCTCATCAACATAATGGATGCAAAATGAAAAAATCTAATAGAGAGTTTAAAATTGCAAATAAATATATACCTGGTGGTGTTAATTCACCAGTTAGATCATTCAATGCTGTAGATTCAAACCCTTTTTTCATTAAAAAATCTAAAGGTCCATATGTATACGATATTGATAATAAGAAATATATTGATTATATAGGATCTTGGGGAGCATTGATTCTTGGTCACAGTGACCCAAGAATTATACAAACACTCTCAAAGTCAATGCAGATGGGTATAAGTTATGGAGCTCCTTGTCAAAATGAAGTTTTATTAGCAAAAAAAGTTTGTAAAATTTTTCCTTCAATAAAAAAAGTTAGAATGGTGAGTTCAGGAACTGAGGCAACTATGAGCGCAATAAGAGTTGCCAGGGGATATACAAAAAGAGATAAAATTATCAAATTTGATGGATGTTACCATGGCCATGGTGATTCATTCTTAATTAAAGCTGGGTCTGGTTCATCTACTTTTGGTGTACCTAACTCACTTGGTGTTACTGCCTCTCTTGCTAAAGATACTCTATCATTACCTTATAATGACATTGATAAAGTAAAAAAAACTATCAATCAAAATAAAAATAAAATAGCCTGTATTATCATTGAACCAATTGCTGGTAATATGAATTTTGTAAGGTCAGAAAAATTATTTTTAGAATCACTTAGAGAATTATGTACTAAAAATAAAATTATATTAATTTTTGATGAGGTTATGACAGGCTTCAGAGTTGCACTTGGTGGAGCACAAAGTATTTATAAAATTAAACCTGATTTGACTACACTCGGTAAAGTTCTTGGAGGTGGACTTCCAGTAGCTGCTTTTGGAGGAGATGAGGAAATAATGGATAATTTAGCTCCCAATGGAGGTGTTTATCAAGCTGGGACACTTTCTGGCAATCCTCTAGCAATGTCTGCTGGACTTAAAACACTGGATATTATTGCAAAAAAAGGTTTCTATGAGGATCTTCATAAAAAAACAGGTTATCTCATGAAACAACTAAATATCTCTGCAGCCAAATATAAATTGCCTTTTCATACAGATTACCAAGGAGGGATGTTTGGCTTATTTTTTAACAATGCTGAAAAAATAAAAAATAATAATCAAGTAAAAAAATCTAACCAAAAAGTATTTATAGCATTTTTTAAACATATGCTAAGAGAAGGTGTTTTCTTTGCACCATCATTATATGAAGTAGGGTTTATCTCATCATCGCATACAAAAAAAGAGTTTGATTATACCGCGAAGTCATTCAAAAATTTCCTTCAAAAGAACTCTTAATACTACTTAATTAAAATAATCTGGATATCAGCAACATTAGTGCCGGTAGCTCCAGTCTTATAGATTGAGTTCATATTGTTTAGGAATGTATAAGAGTCATTGTTGTTTAGATAATCGAAAATATCTATTCCACTTTCATGATAATTTCTGATTGTTTCATTATCTATTAGTCCGCCTGCTGCATCTGTTGGTCCATCGATACCATCTGTTCCTACAGATAATAATAACCAATCATTGTTAATAGAAGTATTTTGTATTTCCGATAAAAAAGATAATGCAAACTCTTGATTTCTACCTCCTTTTCCATCTCCTATTAATTTAACAACTGTTTCTCCACCCGAGATAATTGCAATTTTTTTATTCATACTATCCTGTATTTTTTCTAAAAATATTTTTGATAGTTCAGCAGCTTCATATCTTGCTTCTCCTACAAAATCTTGATTAAGAAATATTGGTTCATAACCTTGTTCAGTTGCAATTTTTGCTAAATGTTCTCTAAAAATTTTATTACTACATATTATAGTATTCTCTACTTTTGAAAAAACCTTATCTTTTTTAGTTGGAGTTTCATTAATTTTCCCGGAAATACCGTGCTTGATATTATTTAAAATTTTTTCTGGGAGCAGATGCATCAGATCATATTTTTTTATAATATTTAAAGCATCTCGATAGGTAGAATCATCTGGAGATGTTGGGCCACTCGCTATAGCGCTTATATCATCATTTACAACATCTGAGATGATGAATGATTTTACAGTTGATGGAAATGAATATTCTGCAAGTTTACCACCTTTTATTAATGAAACATGTTTTCTTACAGTATTAATTTCATTAATTGAACAACCAGACGCTAACAATAATTCTGTCATAGCAATTTTATCATTTAAGGATATCTTGCTAGATGGCTTAGATAATAACGATGAGCCTCCGCCACTAATTAGAAATAACACTAAATCTCTTTCACCAGAATCCTGTAGATATTCAATGACTTTTTCAGCACCTTTTATGCTCTGTAGATTTGGTGTTGGGTGTGATGAAAAATATAAATCAATATTGTGATTAATTTTATTTTCAGATTCTAGAGTAACAACAATTGGTTTTTTGTGAATTTTTTTTGAAGGTATTACATCTAAGCAACCAGACATCATTGATAGAGCGGCTTTTCCAAAAGCAATTGGGAAAATCCTATCAAAAGTATTGGAATCAAGATTATTCATAGCCTGACCTACCACTTTGCTTGGATCAAGAGTTTCAAGGCAATTAAGATAAATTTTATTTACATCTTCACGGAGTGACATATGATGTAGTGGTTAATTAAACAACTTTATTTGGCAAATCTCTCTTGTCAAAAAAAGCAAGGCTATTTTCTATTGCTGTATTACCCATAGCTATTCTTGTTTCAATTGATGCGCTTCCCAAATGTGGAAATGAGACAACATTTTCAAATGTCTTGAGTTCATCCGGCAAGTTTGGTTCAGTTTCAAAAACATCTAAACCTGCTCCTGCTATCTCTTTATTTTTCAAAGCTTCAATTAATGCTTTTTCATCCACGATGTCACCTCGGGCAGTATTGATGATGAAAGCAGTTTTTTTCATTAAAGAAAAACGTTCTTTATTCATTAAGTGGAATGTTTCTTTTGTAGCGGGGCAATTTACCGAAACAAAATCTGACTCTTTACATATATCTTCTATTGTATTGAGTTTTTTTGCATCAAATTTACTTGTTACGTCTTCTGATATATCAAATGGATCCCAAAATGCTATCTTCATATTAAAACCAAATTTTGCTCTTTGAGCTACAGCTTGTCCAATTCGACCAAAGCCAATTATACCAAGAGTTTTGCCCGTTACTTTAGTTCCAAGCAAATGAGTAGGCCTCCATCCAGTCCAATTATTAGCTCTTAACTCTCTTTCGCCTTCACCAACTCTTCTTGCAACCATTAGTAGTAGTGACATTGCAATATCAGCTGTACAATCAGTCAAAACTGCTGGTGTATTTGAAACAGTAATTCCAAGTTCTTTAGCCTTGTCTATATCAATATGATTAAATCCAACACCAAAATTACCAATCATATTTGCTCTCCTGTTCTCAACAGATAAAACTTCAGCGGTGATTTTATCCGTTACTGTAGGCATTAATACATCACAGTTTTGTAAAGCTTGTTTTAATTCTTCAGTCGTGAAAGGTTTATCAGACTCGTTTAGAGTTACATCGAACAATTCTTTCAATCTTTCTTCACATTTTGAAGGCCACCTTCTAGTGACGATTGCTACTGGTTTTGACATAGATTACTCTCCACTTGGATTTTCTAGCCAATATTTTGAAGCCGCAGCTACACCGCTGCCAAGTTCAATCTTTATTCCATTATCCATCATGGCCATTTCAGCACCTGATATTGCTCCACAAAGCATTAATTCATTCAAATCACCTAAATGTCCGATTCTAAATACTTTACCGGCAACTTTGGCTAGGCCAGCGCCTAAAGCAAGATTATATTTATGGAATGCAGTACTAATGACTGGGACAGCATCCGCACCTTCTGGAACAACAATTGCACTCACAGTATCTGAGTACCATTTTTCTTCTTTCGCACATAAATTAAGTCCCCATCCTTCAGTTATAGCTCTACGAGTCCCTTCCGCTAGACGGTGATGCCTTTTCCAAATATTTTCAAGACCTTCGTCAAATATCATATCTAAAGCAACACGAAAACCTCTCAATAAATTTACTGGTGGAGTATAAGGAAGATATCCAGATTCAGTTTTAGCTATCATGTCTGCTACATCAAAATAACAGGTAGGGTAATTAGAATTTTTCATTGCATCTATTGCTTTTTCACTCAGACCTAGTATCCCTAATCCAGCTGGCATCATAAATCCTTTTTGCGAACCACTTACGATACAATCAACACCCCAGTCATCCATTCTAAATTCATAACTTGCAACAGAACTAACTCCGTCTACCATTAATAATGCAGGGTGATTTAAATCATCTAAAATCTTTCTTACTCCTGCCACATCACTCTTAACGCCAGTTGCTGTTTCATTTTGACAAACCAATACAGCTTTTATTTTATGATTTTTATCTTCCGATAGATGTTTGTGATAATTATCTAAATTTGCTCCCGTTCCCCATTCTTCGTCCATCACAATAGTTTTAAATTGGAGCCTACTGCACATGTCAAGCCAGAGCATACTAAATTGTCCAAAACTAGCACCTAAAACTGTATCTCCAATATTTAAAGTGCTTTGTAATGCAGCTTCCCAACACCCTGTACCAGATGAAGGAAAAAAAACTGTCTTCCCTTTTTTAGTTAATAAAACTTTCTTTAAGTCTGTAAGTAATGGTGTTATTAAATCTGGTATGGTTGGATTCCTATGATCCTCCATTGGGCAATGTATTGCAGCTTGGACAGCTGCAGGGACATTAGATGGTCCTGGTACAAATAAAAAATGATATCCTGACATTTGATTTTCCTTTTATTTAAAAAACATTAAATTTTTGTTGTATAATTTTAATTTTATATAGTATGCCACAATTATTGTATATTGGAACTATAATTCTAACGATTTTAATATAATATAATCATGAATTTATACTTGTTATATTTTTTTACTGGGAGCCTAGGTGGTTTTTTTGGAGGATTACTTGGACTTGGTGGTGGAATAATTTTTGTTCCCTTTTTATTTTTTATTTTTAGTCACTTTGATATTCACTCTACACATATTATGCAGAGTGCAATATGTACATCTCTAGCATGTATTATTATTTCAAGTTTGTCTTCAACATATAAGCATAATAAAAATAAACTTGTTGACTGGAATTTTTTTAAGAGAATGCTTGTAGGTTTGTCTATTGGCTCAATACTTGGGATAGTGGTTATAAGTTATCTGACTAGCGATTCACTAAAATTTTATTATGGCTTATTTTTAATATTAATTTCTTTCTATATTTTTTTATCAGAAGAAAAAAAAATAAATGTTGAAAAAAAATTTAAATATATTCTATCATTTTCCTTTTTTACAGGTCTGTTAAGTTCAATGTTAGGTATTGGAGGTGGAACAATAACTACTCCATATATGAAGTCTCATGGCAAACCGATTAAAAAATGTATTGCGACAGCTGCTGCATGCGGTATACCAATTGCTATATTTTCTGTCTTCAGCTCAATTCTAATAAATATAAACCTAACTTTATTAGATAGTTTTGCAGGTTTTATTCATATAGAAAGCTTTCTTATCATCTCTTTTACAAGTTTATTTTTTTCATATCTAGGCGCTTCAGTGGCCTATACAGCAAATTCCTTTTTTATAAAATCAGTTTTTTGTACTGCAATTTTAATAATGGGATTGGTAATAATCTCTAGTTGATAGATTTTTTAAAGTTGAAACGCCTGTGGCTTCTTGTATGATCTTTGATTTTAAGAAAAAATTATCATTAAATATTCTAACCAACGATTTCTTGACGGTAGCTGGAATAAAATTTATTTCATAAAATTTCTTTAAGAAATTAATGGTATCCATAATTTTCTTATTTTGTTGCTCAGATAAACTTTTATAATAATTAAAAAAGCTGGAGTCTAATGTATTAGAAGACGAAAGATATTTTTCAAATGCTAAATCCAAAAAAAATACATCTTGTATTCCCATATTCAAACCTAGCCCAGCAAGCGGATGTATAGTGTGTGCAGCATCTCCAATAAATATTACTCTATCTTTAACATTTGATTTTAAATAAGAATGTGACAGAGGAAATTTTGATATTGATGAAATTGATGAAACATTTCCGATATTTTTTGAAAAATCATCATTCAAAATTTTAATTAAATGAGGTTTATTTAATTTGATTAATCTTTCACTATTCTTTTTATTAGTAGACCAAATTAAATTATAAGTATCATTATTAACAGGGAGTAAACCTTGCACATCTCCTCTATTGAATCGTTGGTAAGATGTATTTTGAGCAATGTGGTTTTCGAATTGAACGTTCATTACAATAGCATCTTGATTATAACTAATAAAATTATTATTTATTTTCAAAAGATTGACAATGCTAGATGATTTTCCATCTGCAGCTATTAGAATATCGAAGTCAACTTTATTATCGTCACAAGAGATGTAAGAATTATCTGATTCGTTGTTAATATCTATAGACTTTACATTCTTTAAATAAGAAATGTGCTTATTTTGATATAGTTTTTTAAGCAATATTTTCTTTATCTCAGACTCTTTTATAATATAACCAAGATGATCAAACGAAATAGATTCAGAATTAAATGTCACTTCACTACCAGCTAAAGAGTCCCAAGCAAAAATTTTATTAAAAGGGTTTATATCTTTTTTATTAATGAGTTCCCATATTCCATAGTGCATCAAAACATGCTTTGATAGTAAATTGATAGAAAAATACCTTTCTACGTGGGCTTGTTTTGACAGTGATTTTTCAACATCTATAACTGTAACTTGATGATTATATTTAGCGCTAGCAAGGGCTGATAATAATCCTATAATTCCATCACCGACTATGACAATTTTTTTCATTTTCTTAACCTTTTATTGTTAGATATGAGCAGTTATCTAATCCCAAGATTTTTTTAAGGAATTTGTGTTTAGATTTTTGAGATATCTTTAAAAAATTAATCATAAATGAACTGATGATCCGTGATGCAGATTTTGAATTTGCAAAAAATTTTATTGCAACATCTGTCATTTGTAAAACATCTTGCCTATCATGATTAATAATATCTACAATTTCTTTCATACTTTCAGAGATATCTCTTCTTTTTAGAATTTGCTTTCTATCTAATTGATTGATTATAGTTTCAATGTTTCTGATACCTAGGTTGAAGCCTTGTGCTCCAACAGGATGTAAAAGTTGGGATGTATTTCCTAATAACAAAACATTATTTCTTATTATTGCATCAGATTTACTTGATTTTAATTGATATGAACCAGTTATTTTTACGGTTTTTATGTTTTTTAAATAATTAGAATAGACTTTTTGAATCTGGTCAATGTTAACCTTATTATTTTTGTTAATATACTTATCTTTTCTATCATCATTAAGAGTTAATATTAAACTGGTTTTGGTAGTAGAATACGGAACCAATGCAAATATCCCGTCTTCATTAAATAACTGTGCAGCAACTCCAGCTTCAAAACTTCCTCCACAATCAACCAAATATGAAGTTTGATTATGATGATGATAGTGAGTTTTAAATTCAAGTTTGTCTTTTAGTGATGATGGCTCTCCATCTGATAGAATAACAAATTCCGATTGGATACTTTTTGGTTTTTCTGAGGAAGTTCTTATAACATAAGAGGTTTGATTTATTTTTTGTTTAATTTCGACAACCGAACTATTATCAACAATATCCAGTCCTTCTTGTTTATTCGCAGCGTTAATAAAATATTTTTGTAGTGAAAATTTGTTAACAACATACCCTAAGTATTCTAAATCTATATCAGATGAAGAAAATTGTAGTCTATTTAAACTATTAAAACACTTCATTATTAAGCCTGTTATTGGAGCAGCACTAATATATTCTTCATTCCAGAGAGAAAATTTCTTTAATATTAAGATCGAGCGATAGTTTAGTGATAGGGGGCTGAATTTTTTTAAATTATTTATTTCTTCACAAGAATTTCGTTCTATTAAACAGCACTTGAATCCATTTCTTGATAATAAAATTGAGACCAGTGTTCCTATTAGTCCTCCTCCGATTATAGTGAAATCGTACTTTATACTTTTTTTATCCATTACTCATAATCCTTTCTATATCATTTGCTTCTTTAGGTAAGGATGAAGTGAGCACAACTGGCCCTTTGGTAGTTATTAATATATCATCTTCTATTCTTATACCTATGTTATGAAAAATTGATGGTATTGCTTTTTTTGCTTTTATGTATATGCCTGGTTCAACAGTGAATACCATACCTGCTTTCAATTTAAGTGCTTTTTTACCATTTGAATATTCACAAGGGTCATGTACATCCAAACCTAACCAGTGTCCAGTCGAATGCATATAAAATCTTTCGTATTTTTGTTTATTTATAGCGTCTGTTAATTTTCCCTTAATCAATCCAATGTTAATTAATCCTTTCGTTAAAGTTTTTACTGCTTCCCTATGTATATCAGACCAATAATTTCCAACCATACATTTCTTTATAGCTTTTTTTTGAGCATCTAGAACAATTTCATAAATTATTTTTTGTGGTTTAGTGAATTTACCATTGATTGGTATAGTTCTAGTGATGTCAGAGGCATAATTTTTATACTCAGCAGCAGCATCCGTCAATAATAGTTGACCATTTTTCAGTGTAGAATTATTTTTTGTATAATGTAATATGCATGCGTTTTTACCTGATGCAACTATACTTGGATAAGCTTCCTTGGCGTCAGAACTATGAAACTCATGCATTAACTCAGCTCCTATTTGATACTCTGTCATTCCAGGTGAACAGTTTTTCATTAGCCTTTTATGAGCTTTGACAGAAATTGAACACGCTCTCTTAATTTCATTAATCTCTTCATGAGATTTGATTAACCTCATTTGATGCACAATCTTATTAAGAGCAAAAATTTTCGATGGGGAATGAGCTCCCAATCTATATTTCCTTTCAAGAGATTTGATTGTTTTATTAACCAAAGCATATAAATTAGAAGTTGTAGATAAAGAATGGTATAGGGTATCAGTGTCTTGAATAATCACATTAATTTTATCTTTCATTTTTGGTAAATAATCACATGTATTGACTAATAATTTTTTTTTCAATTTTGCTGCACTGTCAATTGGACCAGTCCAGGTTTCTTGAGTCTTTGATGGCTGTTTGGTAAAAAAGTAGGAGGAGTTTTTTCCCCTCTTTTTACTTAAAATTAATACTGCATCTGGTTCGTCATGGCCAGTCAAATAGAAAAAATTACTATTTTGTCTATAATTATAAAATACATCATTATTTCTAATCTTTTCGCTAGCAGATTCTATGATAGCTACAGACTCTCTCTCCATTAATCCAAAGAGTTTTGTTCTTCGTTTTTGATATATAGTATTTTTCATAAGTAAGCTCACATATATCTTTCTTTACACGTCAAAAATTGAGATATCACACAAACGAGGTGAAATCTATAAATATAATAATAAAGCATTAGCATCACTATCAGCAAGAAACAATGAATATTAATAATAAGAATATATAATGGTTGACCCACAACTTGATGAATTTTATATTATTGTTATGTCTAAGATAAATGATCAATTACAGAACTTGAGAATGTCCATAGAAAACATAAGAAAGAACATGGATAAAATACAAATGGAAAATTCTCTACTAAAAAAACAACAAGAGAATTTAGTTTCTGAAAAAGCAGATTTGGTTAAAAAAAATGAGTTAGCAAAGACAGAGATACAATCCATACTGAACAGAATAAAAAATATGGAGATGAACTAGAATGGAATATGAAGAAGTCGTAGTAGAAGTTTTTGATGAAGAATATAAAATCAAATGCAAGCCCGAAGAGGTCAGTTTGCTTCAGCAATCAGCAGCTTATCTAGATGAAAAAATGAAATCAGCTAAAGAAGGTTCTTCTAATCTCACAAAAGAAAAGATAGCAGTCCTAACCGGACTAAATATTGTCAGTGATTATTTGAAACAAGAAAATATGTTAAAAGAATATGATGTTGTTTCAGATGAAATTAGTGAACTTCAAAGTTTTATTGATTCAGGGGAAAGTTTTGAATGAAATACTGGTTGATGAAAAATGAACCTGAAGATTATAGCATTGATGATTTAAAAAAAGATAAGATTGAACCCTGGGATGGTATAAGAAATTACCAAGTTCGAAATATGATAAGAGATGATATGCAGAAAAATGATTTAGCTTTTTTCTATCACTCAAATTGTGAAGTTCCAGGCATTTATGGAATCATGAAAATTCACAAAGAAAGCTACCCTGATTATACGGCCTTCGATAAAAAGAAAAAGTATTATGATCCAAAAAGCTCAAAAGATAATCCTAGATGGTTTATGGTTGATGTTAAGTATGTTAGAAAGCTAAAAAAAGCTGTTACATTGAAAGATTTAAAATCACACTCACAATTATCAAAAATGAAAGTAGTACAAAGAGGAAATAGACTGTCTATTACGGAAGTTAGTCCAAAAGATTGGAATTTTATTCTAAATCTTGAATAATTAATCAAAAAAAACAATTTTTATTCATTATTTAAGGTAAAAATTAATAAAAAACATAAAAAAACTTTAAAAATAAAAAAAAAAGTAAAAAATAATTTAAAAACATTAAAAAAAGTGTAAAAAAGAACTTGTTTTTTTATATTTATGTTCATAAACTTAAAACAACCACCAAAACTGCGGAGGACAACAGTATGGTAGCAAAGAAAAAAGCTAAGGTTGCTAAAAAAAGGAAAGCAACTAGGAAAAAAGCTTCTAGAAGAAAAGCTTCTAAGAAAACATCTAAGAAGAAAGCAACTAGAAGAAAAAAGAAAAAAGTGACAACTACTCGAAAGAAAGCTAGAAGGAAGAAAGCTTCTAAGAAGAAAGCAACTAGAAAGAAATCTAGAAGAAAAGCTACTAAGAAGAAAGCTACTAGAAAGAAATCTAGAAGAAAAGCTTCTAAGAAGAAAGCTACTAGAAAGAAATCTAGAAGAAAAGCTTCTAAGAAGAAAGTAGGAAAGAAAAAAGCAAGACGTAAGACAAGAAGAAGAAGATAATTTTGATTGTCTAATCTAGCTAAGTCATAAAGACTTCTATAAAAGGCCCTTTAGAGGGCCTTTTTTAGCTTAAAAATAATTTATATGCGTTATTGTTAGTTTCTTCTGAAAACTCATAATTGAGACTATTTAGATGTCTTAGAAGAGTTGGTTTTTCTCGATTACTAATTTGCAGACCAACAAGCACTCTTCCAAATGCTGCCCCATGATTTCTATAATGAAAGAGACTGATATTCCATCTGCTACCAATAGCATCCAAAAAACTATTTAAGGCACCAGGCTTTTCTGGGAAAATAAACCTGAAGATCTTTTCATTTCTAATAGATTTAGAAACACCACCAACCATGTATCTAATATGAAGTTTAGCCATTTCATTATGAGTCAAATCAATGACTTTAAAATTTTTCTTTTTCAAAGAATTCATAACAAGCTTCTTCTCAGAAATTCCATTATTTAATTTTATCCCAGCAAATACCTGAGCTTGACTATCATCAGAATATCTATAATTAAATTCTGTTATTGATCTCTTCCCTATTGTCGAACAAAACTTTTTGAAACTACCAGGTATTTCAGGAATTGTGACTCCTATAAGCATCTCATTCAATTCTCCAGTATCTGATCTTTCTGAGACGTGTCTAAGTCTATCAAAATTCATATTTGCGCCACAAAAAATTGAAACAATTGTTTTGTTCCCAATTTTTTTTTGCTTAATGTACTTCTTTATACCAGCAATAGATAATGCTCCTGCTGGCTCAGCAATAGTACGCGTTTCTTCATACAAATCTTTTATGCCAGAACAGATTTCATCTGTTGAAACCAGAATTGAGCCATCTACTAAGTCTTTAGTTAGCTTGAATGTCTTTTCGCCTATTTGTTTTACAGCTACACCATCAGCAAAAATCCCAACGTTCTTGAGTTTAACTCTTTTTCTTGCATTGAATGCCTGATGAAAGCAATCAGAATCGTCTGGTTCAACGGCTATAATTTTTGTTTTTGGACTAACTTTTTTTATAAAAACAGCAATCCCCGCTAAAAGGCCTCCCCCACCTACTGGCACAAATATGTAATCTGGTTTGGATTGGATTTGATTCATTATTTCCACAGCAATAGTTCCTTGTCCAGCTATAACATCTAAATCATCATAGGGATGTATGAATTCTGTTTGTGAAGATTTTGATTTTTTGAGTGCATATTCATAAGCATCATCATATGAGTCGCCATATAGAACTACCTCAGCTTTTAAATTTTTTACAGCTTCAATCTTAATTTCTGGTGTGGATTTTGGCATAACAATACAAGCCTTTATTGCTAATTTTTTAGCTGCAAGAGCTACTCCTTGAGCATGATTACCTGCTGATGCAGCAACTAATTTTTTAATTTTCTTATGGCTTATGAGTTTGGCGATTTTATTATATGCGCCTCTTAATTTAAAAGAAAAAACTGGCTGGAGGTCTTCTCGTTTGATGAAGATTTTATTTTTTAATCGTTTTGATAAATTTTTGGCAAATTCTAACGGGCTTTTAATAGCAACATCATAGACTTCTGCTTCCATAATTTTCTTAAAACATATGTTCTTGTAGCTTTCTTTCATTATCTCTAATTTATTTAATGTATAATATATTAATACAAAACTATGTAAATTTCTCACATTCATGAATCAAGATGAAAAAAAACGAAAAGTTGCTGAGGCCTCTCTTGAATATATAGAGTCGGGACATGTTATTGGAATCGGTACTGGTAGTACAGTAAATTGTCTTATAGACCTAATGGAAAAAATAAAATCAAAGATTGATGGTGCTGTTTCAAGTTCTGAAAAGACAACAAAATTATTGTTAGAAAAGAACATTAGAGTCCTAGAACTTAATGAAGTTGGTAAATTGCCTATTTACATAGATGGAGCAGATGAGTCTAATAAATACCGTCAATTGATTAAAGGTGGTGGTGGAGCATTAACTAGAGAAAAGATTGTTGCACAAGCGAGTGACAAATTCTTATGTATGATTGATGATTCAAAATTAGTTCAAAAATTAGGAAAATTTCCATTACCAGTAGAAGTCATTCAAATGGCTCAAAGCAGAGTAGCCTTAGATTTGGTTAAAATAGGGGGCAGACCAGTATTAAGAGAAAATTATTTTACAGACAGCCAAAATATAATTTTGGATGTACATAATTTAGAAATTCTAGAACCTATAAAATTGGAGCAAGATATCAACGATATGCCTGGAGTTGTAACTAATGGTATTTTTGCATTAAGGCCAGCTGATAAATTACTGGTGAGCGGAAATAATGGTATCGAAATAATAGAAAATTAACGTTTTGAAAATTGAACTGCTTTTCTTGCTTTTCTGAGGCCAACTTTTTTTCTTTCTACCTTACGATCATCTCTGGTTATAAAACCTTCTCTTCTTAAGATTGGTAATAGATCATTTTGATATTTAACTAATGCTCTGCTAAGTCCATGCACTATAGCGCCAATTTGGCCACTAGGTCCACCACCACAAACACTTATTTTCAAATCAACTTTTTTTTCCATTTTAGTCTTTTCTAGTGGCGCTAACATAATAGATCTTAAAGTTTGAGACGGAACAAAATCATCAAGATTTTTTGCATTTATTAGAATCTCTCCAGTTCCCTCTTTGAGATAGACTCGAGCATTTGATGTTTTTCTTCTTCCTGTTCCGTATGATTTATACATATTAAATCTCTAAAATTTTTGGTTTTTGTGCATGATGAGAATGATCTTCTTTATTATATATCTTCAGTTTTTTAATCATATTACGGCCTAATGAATTCTTGGGCAGCATTCCTTTGACAGCATTTTTTATTACGAACGAAGGGTCTTTTTTTAACATATCTCCCAAGTTTGTAGTTTTAAGGTTTCCTATATATCCAGTATGTTTATGATATTTTTTATCTTCCATTTTATTTCCAGTTACTTTAATGCTCTCAGCATTTACAACTATAATATAATCACCGTTATCTGCATATGGAAGGTATGTTGGTTTATGTTTACCAGATAATATAGACGCTACCTTAGAAGCCAATCTTCCTAAAACAGCTTTTTTTGCATCAACAATGTACCATTCTTTAGTATTCATTTTTCGGTGGATTTACAGTATTTGTGATTTTACTCAAATCATATCAGCTATACAAGAATTTTATTAAAACTTATCTTCCAATTTTTGCCAATTATTAGCTAGAATATTGTATATGGATAAAAAAATTTCTCCTTTTGATGCTTTGATTTCTGAACTAGAATTTGGTTTAGAAATATTATTAAATGATAATAGTAAAAAAATAGAGCAATCTAAAATCAAAACCGATCAAAAATTAACTGCCGATGAGATAAAAAAGTCTATACAGAACATTAGAGTTAATCATGTTGGTGAGGTCTGTGCCCAAGGACTATATAGGGGGCAAGCATATTTTACGAAGGATAAGGATATTCAAAAAAAATTATATTCCATGTGTGCTGAAGAAGAAAACCATCTCAAATTATTTAATTTAAGATTAAAAGAACTTAAAGGTCATCAGAGCTTACTGAATCCTATCTGGTATACTGCTTCTTTTTTTCTTGGCGCATATGCAGGGATTAATGAAAAAAGTTGGAAAATGGGTTTTGTTGAAGAAACTGAAAAACAGGTAAAAAAACATTTAGATGAATACATTAGCCTTCTTCCAAAAAAAGATACTAGAAGTATTGCTATCTTGAAAGATGTTGCAAAAGATGAAGAGAAGCATTGCCAAACTGCTCAATCTCTTGGATCCGTTGAGTTACCAGAGTCAACAAAGCTGATGATGGACAATTTTTCTCGAATTATGAAAAAAATTAGTTACTATTTTTAATTATTATATAATTCTATTTCAAAAAAGATTCTCTATAAGTATTATTCAGACAACCTAATAATTTCTTAAGAATATTAATTGGAATTTGTAAATCTAGATTACGTAGCCTTGTTTCAATTAAATCTTTGTTCATTATAAGAACATTTTGTTGATAATTGTAATCTTCAATTTTATTTGTTGAAGTATATTGATTTCCAAATGCTTCTCTAAAAATATCATTTGTGAGAATATGATTCTTATTTGTAGTTTGTGTGTGATCCTGCATGAGAACTGCCCCTCTTCGGAAGTAGTCTATTCCTATTAGATGTGGATTTAAAAGTTTTTTCTGTGTAGGGATATTAGATGAGCCACCAAATATTTCAGGGAGAGAAAGAAAAATATTTTCATCAGTACACGAACAGATATGTAATTCAAACCTTATTACAAAAAAATTTTCTAATTTATCTTCTAAATATGTATGGAAAGTAATGTGACTTTCTTTTAGATGAATAGCCCCAGTATTATAATTTTCTACATCTGCTCCAACTAAAAAAGAGCCACTATCTCCAAAAGGCTCGAAAACATGCTTAGATTCATTCAAAATCTCTACTTTTATAGATTTAGCAATTTTTCGAGATAAATCTAGAAGATTATTAATTTTATAAGATTCTGAGATCCTTTTTAAAGTATCATTAATTTTAGTAGAGTCTCTATAATAAAAACCCTCGAAAGTATTAATGATTAATGTATGGCTTACATTATTAATTTTATCAAACATGCTTAGATATAGATGGATGCCAAATTATTTGTATAATATTATCATCAGGATCATAGCAATAAAAACTCCTAGACCCGTCTCTGTGATCTTTGATATCTTTAAAAATTTTAATATTTTTAGATTTGATAAGTTCATGCCATTTATCAACCTCATCTTTATCTCTCAACATGATCCCAAAATGGTCAAGTTTATTTTGATTAGTATTACCTCTAATATTTTGATCAAAATGTAATGCTAAATTATCCTGTCCATTGGTTAGATAAACATTCTCGTCATCAGGTTTCCAATCAATTTTCATTCCAAGAATGTTTGTATAGAAATCTAAACATTCTTCAAATTTTTGGACTTTAATTGCTATATGTCTTATTCCCAAGGTCTCTTTCATAGTTATTTTATTAATTCCTTTAATTCTTTTTCTCTGTTGTTTGATATAATTAATTTTTCTCCAATAAGGAATGTTTTTATTCCAAATTCTTTCAAAGTTCTAATATCTTTTTTATTCATTATGCCGCTCTCACTTACTAAAGTAATATCTTTATCTTTCACTAAATTGCACAAATCTATACTTGTTTGAATTGAAACATTAAATGTTCTCAAATCTCTATTATTAATACCAATTAACTTACAACTATTTTCTAAGGCTATATTAAGTTCATTTTCATCATGAACCTCTACTAAAACATCAAGCCCAAGATTTTTACTCATTTGATATAGGTCCCTGAATTTCTTCTCTTTAAGAGCGGCAATAATTAATAATATACAATCTGCACCATGGGCGTCAGACTCTATAATTTGAATTTCATCTATAATAAAATCTTTTCTCAATATAGGTAATTGTGTATATTTTTTAACACTAATTAAATCCTTAATTGATCCTTTAAAATAATCTTTATCTGTCAAAACAGATATACAGGCAGCACCTGCGCTTTCATATTGTTGTGCTATTAATTTTAAATCAAGATTTTCTTCTAAATAACCCTTGCTTGGTGAGTGCCTCTTAATTTCAGCAATAACAGCTATCTCGTCTTCTTTGATTTTCTTTATTATGCTTTTTATAAAACCTCTTTTTTGTATTATTTCAGTATGATTATCTTTAAGAGACAAGTTCTTCTCTGCATTTTTTAATTCCTTCACTTCTTTTTCTTTATTTTTTAAAATTTCTTCTAGCATATTTTAAATATTATTTGTAAAAGTTATAAATTCTTTAAATTTATTCTTAGCTTTGCCATCTTTAACAGCATCTCTACACGCCATTATTGCTGATTCTAGGCTTTTTTCTGTTCCTGATAAGTATAAGAGGCTAGCAGCATTTATAATGGAAATGTTTAATGCTGGGCCAATATTATTATTAAATACAGATTCCATCAAAGATAAGCTATCACTGGTATTTGAGGCCAAAATATCTGACATATTCCCATCCATCAGGTTGTAATCATCTGGATTAATTGTGTAGTAAATTACATCTGAATTATTAATTTCAGCAACGTTTGTTTTATTAAAAATACTTATCTCATCAAGCCCATCTTCAGAATGTACAATCATTGCTCGTTTTGCTCCTAGGTTTTTTAAAGTGTCTGCTACGAGCTGTAATTTTTCCTTTTCATAAACACCTATCAACTGAATTTTTGAATTAGCAGGATTTGTTAATGGGCCAAGTAAATTAAAAATTGTTTTTTCTGGTGCAATTTTTTTTCGCGATGCAACAACATGTTTCATTGCTTCATGATGTAACGGAGCAAACATAAAACCTATATTGATAGTTTCAATACAAAGCGCTACTTGTTCGGGCGATAAATTAATATTCGCACCTGCTTGGGTTAGAACATCTGCACTTCCAGAATTACTAGTTATTGCTTTATTACCATGTTTAGCTATTGGGACATCGCAGGAAGCTGCTATAAAAGAAGCTGTTGTTGAAATATTGAAGGTTCCTATGCCATCTCCTCCTGTTCCACAATTATCTACAACTTCTCTATTAGTTATAACTTTTTTAGATACCTCTCTCATAGATTGGGCGAAACCTGTTAATTCATTTGATGTGATACCTTTGTTATTTAACAAAATTAAGATTTCAGTCAAAACATCTTGTTCAACTGCACCTTTAAAGACAGATCTCATAAATAATATCGATTCGTCTTGATCAATATCTTGATTTCGTTTTAATTTAGTTATGATTTCTTGCTCAGACAAACTTATAACTCCAAAAAATTTTTTAGCAATTGATGTCCAGGTTCTGTAAGTATAGATTCAGGGTGAAATTGAAGACCATATGTAGGATATTTTTTATGTTTAAGCCCCATTATTTCATCTTCAAGATTTTTATCTTTGCTCCAAGCAATTATTTCTAAACATTCAGGCAGTGTTTTTTTCTCTACCACAAGTGAATGGTATCTTGTCGCATCAAATGGATTCTTAATTTTCGAAAAAATTTCATTGTCATTGTGAAAAATTTCAGAAGTTTTTCCATGCATAATTAAATTTGCAGTTATTATTCTCCCATTAAAAGCTTGACCTATACTTTGATGCCCCAAACAAATTCCTAGAATAGGTTTTATTTTATGAAATCTTTTAACTACTTCCACTGAAATCCCTGCTTCATTTGGAGTGCAAGGTCCTGGTGAAATTACAATTTTTTCAGGATTGATCTTTTCAATTTCAGATATATCTATCATATCATTTCTGTGAACAGTTAATTCTGCACCAAGCTCCCCAAAGTACTGGACTATGTTATATGTAAATGAATCATAATTATCTATCATTAAAATCATTTATTTTTCTTCCTGCATATTTAAATACGCTTGTAGTACTGCTTTACCTTTATTGATGGTCTCTATCCACTCAGATTCAGGATTCGAATCATTAACTATACCTGCTCCACATTGTATATTTAAGACCTTATCCTTAATCACACAAGTCCTGATTGCAATCGCTGTATCCATGTTACCATTCCAGCCCAAATAACCAATAGCGCCCGCATAAATACCTCTTTTCAGTGGTTCTAATTCATAGATAATTTCAATAGCCCTAATCTTAGGAGCCCCACTAACAGTGCCAGCAGGGAAGGTTGCTCTCAAAACATCAATCATGCTTAAGTTATTTTCAATTTTTCCAACTACATTCGAAACCATATGCATGACATGCGAATACTTTTCTATAACCCTATTGTCAGTTAATCTAACTGATCCAATTTTTGAAACTTTCCCCACATCATTTCGACCAAGATCTATTAGCATCAAGTGTTCTGCATTTTCTTTTGGGTCTAGTTTTAATTCTAGTTCAAATGCATCATCTATTTTTTTATCAATTCCTCTAGGTCTAGTTCCAGCAATTGGTCTAACTGTAACTATGTCTTCTTCTAATCTAACCAATATTTCAGGAGATGAGCCTATAATAAAATAATCTCCAAAATTTAAATAATACATATAAGGAGAAGGGTTAATATTTCTCAACTCTTTATAGAATTCAATTGGTTCCTTTTCAAATGGCATAGACATTCTTTGTGATAAGACTACTTGCATCGCATCTCCATTGACTATATAGTTTTTTATTTTTTTTACAGCAGAAATAAAATCTTCTTTTTCATAATGATGAGTTACAGGATGGTCAGTCTTAGCTGATGATAATTTAGCTTTTTCTTCAGGAACAAATTTATTTAAAATATTTTGTAAATTACGAAGTCTATCTTTTTTTTCTTTGAAACTGATAATTGTATTATCAGCATACACAACAATATGAATTAAGTTTTTAATTTTATCAAAAATTAAAATTTCTTTAGATATAATAAGTGAAATATCAGGTGTAGATAAAGAATCTTCTTGTTTTGGCGAACACAATTTGGGCTCTATAAATTGAACAGTGTCAAATCCGAAAAAACCAACTAGTCCACCTTGAAAATTTGGTAGTTCTTTGTCATGGAAAACTTTAAACTGGTTATGAAAATCTTCAATCCAATTAATTGGGTTTTCTGTCTTGATATTTTTAATTTTTTTCCCGTTTTCATATAAACTAATTTCTGTTCCGAAAACATCTAAATAATCACTCGATGGTAAACCAAGAATTGTATATCTGCTCCATTTTTTTCCACCCTCTAATGATTCAAAAAAATATGATTTAGGTTGATCAGATAAAGATTTATATAGCTCTAGTGGATCAATGTTAGCTAGTGGAATCTGTTTCTTTAATGGTATTAATTTATAACCATCTTTAACGTAATTTAAAAATTCTTTTTCTTCCATTAGAGCGTCAAATATCTGAGAATCAGATTTTACTCAAGATTGAACGCATCTGTGCAATAGTTGATTTATAGTCATCAGAATTAAAAATTGCGGAGCCAGCAACAAAAGTATCCGCTCCTGCTTTTGCTACATGCTCAATATTTTCAATATTTATACCACCATCAACCTCCAACCTAATTTCTCTACCAGATTTATCAATTATTTCTCTCACTTTTTTTATTTTTTCGTAAGTGCTCTCAATAAATTTTTGTCCTGGAAATCCTGGATTGACAGACATTAAAAGAATCATATCTACCTTTTCAATACAATGCTCTAAATAAGTTAAAGGCGTTGCTGGGTTAAAAACTATACCTGGTTTACATTTTTGTTCCATTATAAGGCTTATAGTCCTATCTATGTGGTCCGTGGCTTCAGGATGAAAGGTTATATAATTGGCACCGGCTTTTGCAAAATCTGGTATTATCCTATCGACAGGCCTAATCATCAAATGAACATCTATTATCTTATCAATTCCATAATCTCTAAGAGCAGAACAAATCATTGGACCAAATGTTAGGTTGGGTACATAATGATTATCCATCACATCAAAATGTATGAAATCTGCACCAGCATTTATAACATTTTGTACATCTTCACCAAGGCGCGAAAAATCTGCCGATAATATTGATGGCGCTATCTTATAATCTCTCATTTTCTTAAATGTAGATGCATACTTTTGTATCGCACAGTATATGACATAAGACTTATTAATTATATTATTATTTTCATGATATCATGTATAGATTAATTTATAAGTTTAAACATGGAGAAAAGAAAAATGGAAAATTTTAAAATCTATTGTTTATGTATTTGTCTATTTCTGAGTAATAACATCTATTCGGCTGAACATCAGATTAAGATGTTAAGCTCTTCGAATGGCCAAATGATGGTGTTCGAACCGCCGGTTTTAAAAATCAAGAAGGGAGATACCGTTAAGTGGATTTCTACACAACCAGGTCATAACTCAGCATCAATAAATGAAATGTTACCAAAAGGTGCAAAAAGTTGGGAAGGAGCAGTGAATGAGGAAATATCGGTTAATTTTAATGTAGAAGGAATTTATGGGTATAAATGTTCACCGCATTATATATTAGGAATGGTTGGTTTAATAATAGTTGGTGACTCAAAGAATAATTTGGATACTTCGAAAAATTTTGCTCTAGAAGCGGAGAAAAAATTTGCAACTGGCAAAGACCGGTTCACAAAATATTTCTCTCAAATAAAATAAATATATTAATTTAAAATGGGTAGTATGTGAGTAATTTTCTACAAATACCAGATTTAAACCTTAGTCACCAGGGAAAAGTGAGAGATATTTTTGAAGTTAAAAATCAAAAATATTTACTAATTTATACATCGGATAGAATATCAGCATTTGATTTTGTATTTGATGACACTATTCCTGGCAAAGGAACATTGTTAAATAAATTATCATTATTCTGGTTTGAAAAAACAAAAGAAATTATAAAAAACCATATTATTAATTTTCAAACAATAAAAATAAACAACCTTAGCGATGAAGACAAAGACCGTTGTATGTTGGTAAAAAAAACTAAAGTTTTACCAATTGAAGCTATTGTTAGAGGTTATCTTGCTGGTTCTGCATGGCAATCTTACAAAAAGACAAAAATCATTAATAATAAAAAATCAGATATTATTTATAAAGAATTTCAACAATTTGAAAAGCCTATATTTACACCCTCAACCAAAGCCGAAAAAGGTCAGAGGGATCAAAATATTTCCTTTGAAAAAATGAAGAGTCTTATAGGAGAACAACTATCAGAAAAAATTAGGGAGGTTAGCATAAAGCTATATAATTTTGCTCATTCATATGCACAAAAGAAAGGAATAATTATTGCGGATACAAAATTTGAATTTGGTTTAGATGAAAATAACAATTTGACACTAATTGATGAATTATTTACACCGGATTGCTCTAGATTTTGGCTATATGATGCTAAAACAAAGGAAATTAATTATGAATCATTTGATAAACAATTTCTACGAAACTACTTAATTAGTATCAACTGGCAAAACAAACAAATCCCCCTCCCATCAGATATAAAAGATGAGTTAATACGCAGATATAAACTTGCCTATGATCTCCTTACTAATCAATGAAACAAAAGTATAAAACAAAAATTTTTGTAGCTGGAAGTGACACAAATGTTGGTAAGACCTATATCACAAATAATTTATTAAAGTATATTGTTTCACATGATTATACCGTTATGCCATTCAAACCTGTGGAAACAGGATGTAAAAAAATAAAAAACAAATTAATTCCTAATGACTCAAAAAAATTTTTTTTAACTCTTAACAAGACGATTAATCTTGATGATATTAATCCTTACAGATTTGTAGAGCCTATCTCACCAAATAAAGCTATGATTTTAAGCAAAAGAAGGGTTTTTATAAAAAATTATATTGAAAAAGTAAATGATTTAGAAAAAAAAGATTTTTTAATTGTAGAGGGTGCTGGTGGGCTTTTATCTCCAATATCTAGAGATGGACTGAATATAGATTTAATCAAATCACTGCATGCAAAAGTGATTCTTGTTATTGAAGATAAAGTTGGAGCAATTAATCACACATTATTAAATCTAGAATCTTTAAAAAAAAGAGGTATAGAATTGATATGTATTATATTAAATAGAAAATTAAAAGTTATTCCTAAAGGGATGGATAATTTAAACGAACTAAAGACATATACAAAAACACAAATTTTCCAAACCTATAACAAACAAATAAGAACAAATAAAAAAATTTTTCAAGAATTATTAAATTTGATACTTCGTTAATTTTTATAATTCACCAACTGATGCTTTAGAGCATAATAAAGCTCTTTCAATCAAAACCTCTTGTGATTTGACTAGGTTTTCATCTTGCCCACCCCAAGCTTTTAGGGCTGATTGCTGTATTGCTCGAGCATAAGAAAATGTTACTCTCCATGGTAATTCACTAAATTTTTTGTTCATTAAATTCAAATGATTTGTTGATTCATCATCTGTCTGTCCACCAGATAGAAATGCAACCCCAGCTAGCTCAGGTGGCAAACAATTCTTTAAACACTCTATAGTTTTTTGAGCAACCTGTTCATAATCTGCTCGATTATTATTTTCATTACCAGATATAACCATACTTGGTTTTAAGACAGTACCTGGTAAATAAATATTAAAGCTATCTATTTGTTCAAAAAGAGATATTAAAGTTTCTTTTGTAACATCATATGATTTTTCTATCGAATGTTCTCCATTGATGAGAACTTCTGGCTCAACTATTGGCACTAAATTGTTTTCTTGGCATAAGGATGCATATCTAGCTAAAGCATTGCAATTTGATGATATGCAAGCCTTAGTAGGTATTTTATCTCCTATGGTAATTACAGCTCTCCATTTACAGAATTTAGCGCCTAATTTTTCATATTCTATTAGTCTATCTCGCAAGCCATCTAAACCTTCTGTAATTTTTTCATTCTCATGATTTGATAGATCTTTTGCTCCCTTATCAACTTTTATTCCAGGTAATATTCCAATACCCTCAAGAAATTTAACAAATGGAATACCTGAACTCATTTCTTGTCTAAATGTTTCATCAAATAATATAGTTCCACTTATATAATTTGATAAGCCAGGAGATGTCACAATTAGTTCCCTATACTTTTTTCTATTTTTTTCAGTATTTTCAACATTTATTGAAGCTAATCTTTTCGCAATAGTCGGATTACTTTCATCCATTGCTAGAATCCCTTTCGGTTTCTCTAACATTTGATTAGTAATAGCTTTTAAGTTTTCTTTATTCATAATTTACACTAACTTCAGATATCTAGGAGTTTACCAACTTCTACTATTTTAAGTGCGTTAGTTCCACCACTTGTACCCATTAAATCTCCTTTAGTTATTATTACTAAATCTCCTTTTTTCACAGCACCCTGTTTCTGCATTAGTTTTATTACTTGTTTATTTGCTCTTGCATGATCATGTTCAACTTTCTCTAGTCTAATAGAATAGACTCCCCTGTATAAACATATTCTTCTACTAGTTCTTTCATTTACTGTCATTGCATAAATAGGAATAGAAGACTGTATTCTTGACATCCATAATGGTGTGGAGCCTGTCTCTGTAAGTGCTGCAATAGCTTTAACATTCGATCTATCTGCACCATAAACAGCAGCCATAGCAATAATTTGATCTATTTTGCTAAATCTGTCACCACTATCAGCGATTTTAATTTTTTTAGAACTGGTTTTTTCGGCTATGTCACAAATTCTACTGGCTTCTTGTACGACTTCCGCAGGGTACTTACCTACTGCTGTTTCTGCAGAGAGCATAATTGCATCTACACCTGAGCAAGCTGCATTAGAAACATCAAAGACTTCTGCTCTAGTTGGAACACGACTTGTTTTCATAGATTCCATCATTTGAGTAGCAACAATTACTAATTTATCATGGTCCATTGCTTTAGCAATTAATTCATCTTGTACTGCTGGTAATAATTCTATACCAATTTCAACACCAAGGTCACCTCGAGCAATTAAAATCCCATCTGAATGATCTAAAATTGAATCAATATTTTCTAAAGCTTCATTCCTTTCTATCTTAGCGATCAATCCTATGTTTTTCTTATCAGTTATTTTTTTTACCGCTATCAAATCATCTTTATTTCTTACAAATGAAACCGCAACATAATCAATATCTAATTTGATTGCTTTTTTCAAATCAGAGATATCTTTATTTGTGAGCCCCTTAACTGATAACCCACCACCTTTTTTATTTAATCCTTGAAAAGGAAGTAATCTACCTCCTCTAAGCACAGTAGTAAAAATTTTCTTTTCTTTTATTTGATTTATTCTAAGCTTTATTAACCCATCACTAAGCAGTATTTCATCTTTTGGTTTCAAACTTTTATGTAAATCTTTATAAGTTACACCTACTGTCGAATCATCACCTTCTAAATCATTTAGTGTAGTATCTATAATAAATTTTTGATTGTTTTCTAAATCGATAAATTCTTTTTCTGAAAAACCTTTAATTCTAATCTTGTGTCCTTGCAAATCTACCATTATTGCAACAGGTCTTTCTAGCTTTGCCGATGATAGTTTTAGATTATTTATTATTTCTTTAGCATCTTCAATTTTTGCATGCGATAAATTAAGTCTAAAAACATCTGTTCCAGCAGCAATAAGCTCTGTTAAAATTTTTGGTTTGGTGGTTGATGGTCCTAATGTAGAAATAATCTTTGTTCTTTTTCTCATGAGCTTATTTTTCTAATTTTTTCAAAACTGGTAATTGTTCACCTTCCATGTATTTCAAAAGTGCTCCTCCACCAGTTGATAGGCAAGTAATGTTATCCTGTAGACCAAGCTTTTCTACAATCGGTATTGTATCCCCTCCTCCAATAATTGAGTAGGCATCAGAAGAAGCGATATTTTTTAAAATTTCAATAGTTCCTGTATCAAACGGTTCTTTTTCTATATATCCGAGTGGACCATTCCAAAAAATTGTCTTAGATGATTCTATAATTGCTTTATATTTGTTAATTGTTTGCTTTCCGATATCAAAGATACTATCTGTAGATTGTACCATAGAAAGAGATTTGTTTTTAGATTGATTAGGATTATCTATTTCTGAACAAAGGACATCAATGGGGAGAATTATTTTTTCAAATTGAGGACTTTCAATGATCTTGATTGCATCAGAAACAAATTCTTTCTCAGCTAACGACTTACCAATTTCATGACCTAAAGCATGAAGAAAAGTATTAAGTATTCCGCCGCCTAAAATCATATAATCACATTTATCAATTAATTTAGAAATTACCTTTATTTTTGTTGAAATTTTAGCTCCAGAAATTATTGTGAGTAGAGGCTTTTTCGGATTATTAATGATGCCATTAGCATTATTAATTTCTTCATCGATAAGTAAGCCTGCATAAGAATCTATGTAATTCATAACACCATAAGTTGATGCTTCTTTTCGATGTGATGCGCCAAAAGCATCAAAAACAAATATATCGCCTAGAGAAGCTATTTTTTTTGAAAGTACTGTATCATTATTCCTTTCACCTTTTTGAAATCTTACATTTTCACACATAACTATTTCATTATTGTTCGTCTCTAATCCATTGACCCAATCCTCAACAAATTTGATATTAAGAGATAATTCATTAGATAGATATTTAGCAATTTTCAGCAAAGATAATTCTGGTGTAATTTTCCCTTCATTTGGCCTGCCTAAATGCGAGAGAATAATTATGCTATTACTATTTTTGATTAAATGTAAAATTGTTGGTATTGATTTTTTAATTCTAAAATCACTCTGAATATGCTCATTGTGAATGGGTACATTCAAATCTAATCTTAGCAAAACTTTTTTATTTACAATTTCTACATTTTTTATTGATTTCAACATCAAGCTTTAAAAAGAACCCTTACTACATCTAACATTCTATTTGAAAAGCCCCATTCATTATCATACCAAGAACAAATTTTATAAAAATTTCCATCTATTTCTCTGGTTAAAGTATCATCATAAATACCTGAAAAAGAAGAATGATTAAAGTCAATAGATACAAGTGGCTCAGAAGTGTATCCTAAAATTCCTTTCAGGTCATTCTCAGATGCTTCTTTTAAAATATTATTAATATCTTTTATTGAACTCTTTTTTGATGGAGTAAAACATAAATCTACCAATGATACATTTAGTGTTGGAACACGTATTGCAAATCCATCTAACTTTCCATTCAATTCTGGAAGCACTAAACCTACTGCTGAAGCAGCTCCAGTTTTTGTTGGTATCATGGATTGGGTTGCTGAACGTGCTCTTCTCAAATCAGTATGATATACATCAGTTAGAACCTGATCATTAGTATATGAATGTATTGTGGTCATCAAACCATACTCGATACCGATGTCTTTATGTAAGTTTTTAATTAGAGTTGCCAAACAATTGGTTGTGCATGAAGCATTTGAAATGATTGTATGTGAATTATTTATTTTATCTTCATTAACTCCAAATACTACAGTAGCATCAACGTCTTTAGCTGGAGCAGATATTAAAACTTTTTTTGCACCAGCTTCAATATGTTTTATTGATCCAGATTTTGATGCAAAAAAGCCTGTACATTCTAAAACAACATCAATATTTAATTTTTTCCATGGTAAATTTGATGGATCTTTTTCTGACAAGACTAAAACTTCATGTTTTTTATCTATTATAATTTTATTATTTTCAATGCTTACTTCATTCAAAAAATTGCCATGAACACTATCATGTTTAAGTAAATATCCATTGATATCAGCATTACCTAAATCGTTAACAGCAACAATCTTTATATCCTCAGAGAACCCATTCTCAAAATTTGCTCGAAATACATTTCTACCTATTCTTCCAAAACCATTAATTGCTACATTTATAGTCATTTTTTCCGCCTATTCTTCTTTATTAATTTTTTAGCCTCTTTAACTATATTATTTTTTGTAAAACCAAAAAATTTCATTGTCTCAGTCCCAGGTGCTGATAATCCAAAACTATTCATATTCAGACTACTGCCTCTACGGCCAATAAACTGGTACCAAAAATCTCCTACTCCAGCCTCTACAGCCAAAATATTTGCAAAATTTTGAGGCAAAATCTTTTCTTTATATTTTGAGTCCTGCATGAGAAAGATGTCAGCACATGGCATAGAGACTACACGAACCTTTATTTTTTCTTTAGACAACTCTTTAGCAGCATCAATAGTTATATTTAATTCTGACCCAGTTGCAACCATTATAACATCAGGATTCCTATGATTCTCATATATCGTGTATCCACCTTTGGATATAGATTCTTTTTGAATACTTGTTCTGTCAATCTCCGGTAAAGATTGTCTTGTTAGAACTATTGAAGAAGGTCCTAGCTTACTTATTAGAGAGTTTTTCCATGCCACCGCCGTTTCACATAAGTCAGCTGGCCTCCAAACTGACATACCAGGTATTAATCTCAATGAAGTAAGTTGTTCCACAGCCTGATGAGTTGGGCCATCTTCCCCCAGCCCAATTGAGTCATGTGTAAACACATAAATAACAGGTAGCTTCATCAACGCTGACATTCTAATTGCATTTTTTGCATATTCAGAAAAGATT
The DNA here is from genome assembly GCA_964342155.1 of uncultured Ectothiorhodospiraceae bacterium. Lineage (GTDB taxonomy): Bacteria > Pseudomonadota > Gammaproteobacteria. The sequence goes on from CAYFEQ010000002.1 coordinate 122,625, forward strand.
AGAAAAGTACTAGCATAAGGTCTAAATCCACCATGAAGATAAATGCCATTACTTATTGCTGACATACCAAATTCTCTCACACCATAATATATATATTTACCAGAGAAGTTTTTCTTTGTTATTGCTTTAGAGTTTGACCAATAAACTAAATTTGAATCTTTCAGGTCTGCTGATCCACCAACCAGTTCGGGTAGATGTTTAGCAATATTTTCTAATACAATCTGTGATGATTTTCTTGTAGCCATTGGCTTATTTTTTTTATTAATTAACTGTGCAATCTCTTTATTTAAGTTTGAGGGTAATTTTTGCTTAATCCTTCTTAATAGCTCTGAAGACTCTTTTGGAAATTGTTTTTTATATTTAGCAAATTTTTCATTCCATTTTTTTTCTAAAAGAGATCCTTTTTTTCTAAAATCCCAATGCTTATAAATTGTTTTAGGTATATGGAATGGTTTGTGTGCCCAATTGAGATTTTTACGAGTTAAGCTTACTTCATCTTCTCCTAAAGGTGCTCCGTGTACAGAGCCCGTCCCTTCTTTATTTGGTGAACCATATCCAATTTTTGTTCTAGCACAAATTATAGTTGGTTTGTTTTTCTCATTTCTAGCTGCTCTAATTGATTTAGTAATTTTATCAAAGTTATGCCCATCCACATTATCAATCACATTCCAATTATAAGCCTCAAACCTTTTTTTAATATTCTCTGTAAACCAAAGTTTAATGTCACCATCGATCGAAATACCATTCATGTCATAAATTACAATCAACTTATTTAGACCTAACGTTCCTGCAAGAGAACATGCTTCGTGGGATATCCCTTCCATTAGACATCCATCTCCAGTAAATACATAAGTAAAATGGTTTATAATTTGGTAGTTTGGTTTATTAAATTCTTTAGCAAGTATTTTTTCAGCCATTGCCATACCGACTGCATTAGCTAATCCCTGTCCAAGTGGCCCAGTTGTAGTTTCCACGCCGGGTGTTATTTCAAACTCTGGATGACCAGGTGTTTTTGAATGGAGTTGTCTAAAATTTTTAATATCATTAATTGTTAATTTATAACCTGTTAGATGCAAAAGAGAGTAAAGCAGCATGGAACCATGTCCATTAGATAGAACAAATCGATCTCTATCAATCCAATTTGGGTTACTTGGGTTATGTTGAAGAAAATTATTCCATAAAATATTAGCTATGTCAGCCATGCCCATTGGGGCGCCAGGATGCCCTGATTTTGCTTTTTCAACAGCATCTATGCTTAGAAATCTAATTGCATTAGATAAATCTTTTTTATTCACACTTTTGTACCAATGGTAGTCACTACCTCCATTTTACTGAACAACCTATGCTAGAGTGTTGTTTCTCAGGACCCTTTCCTGTTCTAGCTATCTGAAACATAGCACTAAACAAATCGCTGGCATTGGGGTTTATAACTTTTTTCATACCCCTGTCATCAAATCTTCCTCTATATTGAAGTTCTAATTTATTGTTATAACCAAAAAAATCAGGTGTACATATTGAGTCATATTTCTTTGCAGTTTCTTGTGTCTCATCAATAAGATAAGGAAAACTAAACCCATGCTTTTTTGCTATTTTGATCATATTTTCATAAGAATCTTCTGGAAAAGAAATGTAGTCATTGGGATTGATAGCTACACAGCCTATACCTTTCTTTTCTAAAACAGACGTTTCAACAACAAGTTTTTCTAAAATCGCTTGTACATATGGGCAATGATTGCATAGAAACATTACCAATAATCCCTTTTCCCCTTTACAGTCTTCTAGGGACCAATGTTTACCATCTATGCTTTTAAGGTTGAAATCATGGGCTTTTTCACCAAAATTACAGACCGGTGTTGATAATTCTACCATGCTAAATAATTGAATATGTTCAAAGGCTCACCTATTATAGTAATTAACAAATCAATAATTTTGTTCAATACAGTAATATTGATGATATAATACACCATTTTTAAGCAACTTTATATCATGGCCAATTCGAATTTTTCAAAAATTAAGCAAAAGGAAATCAAAGCTCTTATAGAAAAGGGTAAAAAGCAAGGTTATCTTATTCTTTCGGAGATTAATGATGTTCTTCCGCAAAACCTCCATGATGGAGATCAAATAGAAGAAATCAAAAAATTAATCAGTAATCTCAAAATCAAGGTTGTTGAAAAAGCTACTGATGCAGAAAACATTGAAATACTTCAAGAAGAAGAGGAAGTAGCGGATGATGATAAAGATTTGGACGAAGAGGAGGTTGTCCAAGTTTTATCAAGCTTAGATGAAGAATTTGGAAGAACCTCTGATCCAGTCAGAATGTATATGAGAGAGATGGGAACGGTGGAACTCTTAGATAGGGCTGGAGAAATTGAAATTGCAAAAAAGATTGAAGCTGGACAAAAACTTATCTATGAAGCTATTAAACGATTTCCAGAAACAGTATCCTTTTTTATTAAAACTTTTGATCAAGAAGAAGAGATTGAATCATTAATCTCAGATTACATATTAGATATTAAGAATTCTACAGATGAAGAATTTAAAACTGATAAATTAGCTGAAAACAGTAATCAAACAAATATAAATGATAAAGAAAGTGAAGAAGAAGAAATTAATGAAGATGGAGAAGACATAGATGCTGATAATGAAACATCTTTAATTGATAATTCACCAGACAAAGAACTTGTTTTGGGGACAATAGAAAAAATTAAAGAATTATATAATCAATATCAAGAACTAAAAAGAAAAAGGAATAAAAGTTATAAAGATGTTTTTGAAAATATAAAAATTGAAATATCTAATTTTAAATTTACCAGTTTATTTATAGAGAAACTTACTTCAAGGATAGAGCATATATCATATTCAATTTCAAAGCATGAAAAACAAATTTATTTAAGCTGTTCTGAAAATCTAAAAATTGCAAAGAAGGATTTTTTAAAAGACTTTAAAAATAATGAGACAAATAAAAATTTTGCAGAAAATTTATTGAAAGCTAAAAATACATCAAAAGAGAAATCAGAAAATCTAAGAATCCAACTTACTAAACACCAAAGTAAATTAAAAGAAATTGAAGATGACCAAGACATTACTATCGCAGAGATAAAAAAAATTAATAAAGATCGTCGTATAGGAGAAACAAAAGAACGAAATGCCAAAAAAGAAATGGTTGAGGCAAACCTACGTTTGGTTATATCAATTGCAAAAAAATATACTAATAGAGGTTTACAATTCCTTGATTTAATACAAGAAGGAAACATTGGTCTAATGAAAGCTGTAGATAAATTTGAATATAGACGTGG
>CAYFEQ010000003.1:0-118578 GCA_964342155.1 uncultured Ectothiorhodospiraceae bacterium
AACTCGCGACCTCAACCTTGGCAAGGTTGCGCTCTACCAACTGAGCTATTCCCGCATTAATTAATGTTGTTAGATTATATCATTCCAAGTCTTTTTCACATAATAAATGAAAGATATTAAGGTTAGAATAGATGCTAATTGTAAAAAAAGTACACCAACATAATAGGTATCTATATTTAAGATTGGGTCTTTATAAAGTAAAAACAATAAAGAAATCATTTGAACTGCTGTCTTAATCTTAGATATATAGGCTACCTTCAATATATTTTTATTTCCTAATTCAGCCAATCTCTGTCTTATTGTGACTACTAAAAATTCTCTTATCACAATTATAATTGATGGGAGAATGAATTCAGTTTCATTATTTTCAGTTAGTAAAAGTAATAAAATTATTATCACTAGTAATTTATCAGCAACTGGATCAAGAAATTCACCAAATTTTGTTTGTTGATTCATGCTACGAGCTACAACGCCATCAAGATAATCTGTTATTATTGCTATTAAAAAAATTAATGAGGCAAACATTCTATTTGCAGTATCACCAGATAGAAATAAATAAATCATTATTGGTATAACCAGGATTCTAAAAAGGGTAAGACTATTTGGTATATTTAAATACATAGCTATTTCTGTAAATGATTATAAATTAATTCAGCCAATGACTTGTTTATACCTGGAACATTTTGTAAATCATCAATAGATGATTTTAAAGCAGCTTGTATGCCTCCAAAATATTGTAGGATTTGATGTTTTCTTTTTTCTCCAACACCTGGGATATGATCTAGTTTGGAATGAAAATAATTTCTTGTTGTTTTTTTTCTATGCGACATTATGGCAAACCTATGTGCTTCATCTCTTATTGTTTGGAGTATTTTTATGTTCTTCATCTGTAAATTATTAGTAACATCTTTATTATTTACATCAATAATCTTATCATTTTTAGATTTACGATTTTCTCCTTTCATAATTCCATAAATAACTATATTTTTTAAAGATAATTGCTTTAGCACAAGTTTAGCTTGAGTAATTTGTCCTTTTCCACCATCAACCAAAATCATATCAGGGAGATTATTTTCTTGCATGAGTCTTTTTAATCTTCTAGTGATTATAAAGTGCATAGCTTCATAATCATCTGATTTTTTAATTTTATCTAAATTATAATATCTGTAAAAGCGTTTTTCAGGTCCAGTAGCAGAAAACCAAACGCAGGCACCAATCATATTTCTACCGCTTAAATGACTGACATCAAAACACACTATATTTTTAATCTTAGTTTTTTCCGTAAGATCATTAGATAAAAGTTTAAAAATATTATTATTTGAAGAGGATAGATTGAGTTGATTTATCCTATTATCAGTTGTAGCTTGACATATTTTCAGATAGGAACTATATAGTTTTCTAGTTCCCATAATTATCTTTATTTTTTTGTCATATTTATCGAGAATAGCTTTTTCAAGGAGTACTTTATCGGGTAGTTTATAGGCTACTAATATCTTTTCTGGCGGTATATGGGATAAATAATATTGTTTCAAAAATGAATTTAGCAAAGTTGCATCATTATTATTTTGCTTATTTGAAAATGCGTAGGGTTTATTCCCTAGATTAGCTCCATCTCTAATCATAAAAACGTCAATACATGATTTATCAGACACACTAGAAATTGTAACAACATCGATATTACCTTTTTCAGAGATTATGTTTTGGTTTTGAGTGATTCCTCTAATCATTGAAATTTTGTCACGAATAACTGAAGCATTTTCATACAATTTTTTATTTGAAAACTCGTTCATTTCTTTATTGTATGTATCTATAAGGATTTTAGTTTTTCCTTGAAGAAATAAGATTGAGTTCTTTACTGATTCAAAATAATCTTTACGACTAATTAAATTAACACAAGGTGCTGTACATCTATTAATTTGGTACTGTAGGCATGGCTTTTTTCTAGATTTAAAATATGAATTTTCGCATTGACGAACTTTAAATATTTTCTGAACAAGATTCAAAGTTTTTCTTAAATTATTGACTTGTGTATAAGGTCCAAAATATTTTCCTTTTTTTTTCTTATCACCTCTATAGAATTTTATTAAAGGAAAATTATGATCTATCTCAATAAATATATATGGATATGATTTGTCATCACGTAATAATATATTATATTTTGGCTTTATTTTTTTTATTAGTGAATTTTCTAATATTAAAGCTTCTTGTTCATTATTAGTAATTATAACTTCAATATCATTTATTTTCTCAAGTAGCTTGTTAGTTTTGATTGATGTGTTTCCATGGATGAAATATGACGAGATCCTTTTTTTGAGATTAGATGCTTTACCGACATAAATTACCTTTTTATTTTGATCTAACATTTTATATATTCCAGGTCTATGTGTAAGGTTTTTTAATATATTTTTATTCATCTTATATATGCCATTTCTCTAGCTACTTTAAAGACCATTGATAGACTTTCTAAATCTAGTCTTTTAGAGTTTATATTTATTTTACTACAATGATATGAATCAAGAAGATATTTTGACGAGTTAATTTTATAAATTTTCCCATGTGAAAATGGGTATAAACTCAACTTTAAAGAAAATGCTCTTAATACTGCAGTATGCGCTATATGACCTAGAGCTATAATTATTTTTAAATGCTTCAAATCATTAAATTCTCTAATTAGGTGAACTTGGCAGTTCTTGATTTCAGTTAATGTAGGCATATTGTTTGGGGGATAGCATTTAACTGCATTTGTAATATATATTGATTTATAATTATGGGACCCACGTTTTAAGGTTAACTTATGTTTATTTAAAACTTTATTAAGCAGGTTCCCAGAAAAATCTCCATTGAAAGGTTCTCCAGTTTTATTTGCACCATGGAGACCTGGAGCTAAACCAACAATACAGATTTTAGATGTTTTCATACCAATGGGAAGAATTGGTTGATTCTCATAACTTGGATACAAGATTTGTAATTTTACAAAATTTTTAGTTATGCGTTTGCAAAATTTGCATGTCGGTAAACTCTGCATTTTTTTAAAAACGTAATAAATTAGAGCCCCATGTAAATCCTGCTCCAAAAGCTTCAAACATAATTAAATTACCTTCTTTTAATAGACCTTTTTTATTTGAATCATCTAGAGCTAAAGGTATTGAGGCTGCTGATGTATTTCCATGTTTGTTCACAGTTATAATAATTTTTTCTTTAGGAAGGTCAATCTTTTTAGCAATAGCTAAAATTATTCTACTATTAGCCTGATGTGGTATAAACCAATCTAATTCTTCTGCAGATATATTATTTTTATTTAGCGTTGCTATAGCAAGATCACCTAGGGTATTTACAGCAATTTTAAAGACATCATTACCTTTCATCTCTATAAATTCAGGTTCAGTATTCACTGTTAATAAATCCTTGTAACTACCATCAGAGACTATAGTGCTAGAAATTATACCGGGTGTTTCTGATGCACTTAAAAGAACTGCTCCTGCTCCATCACCAAAAAGCACACATGTGTTTCTATCTTTCCAATCCAACAACGATGTAATTTTTTCAGTTCCAATCACAAGTACATTTTTTACAGCTCCATTTTTAATGTATTGATCAGCTATATCTATGGCATACACGAACCCTGTGCAAGCTGCATTTATGTCAAAGGCTGAACAGTTTTTTAGATCAAGTTTATTTTGAAGGAGTACTGCTGTGCTTGGAAATTTCCTTTCAGGCGTAGTTGTTGCCACGACAATCATATCAATATCCTGTGTATCAATTTTACTTGATTGTATAGCGTCTAAAGATGCGTGATAAGCCATATCAACGGAAGATTCTTCCGTAGATGCAATATGTCTTTGTTCTATTCCAGTTCTTTCAATAATCCAGTCATTAGATGTATCCACTATCCTCTCTATATCTTGATTAGTAAGTATTTTTTTTGGCAAATAGCTACCTGTAGCAATAATTTTTGAAAAGACTTTATTCATTTGATAATTTACTCTCAATTAGCGATTCTATTTTATCAAGTACTTCATTTTTTACTTCATAATATGCGGTTCTAATAGCACGACCAAAAGCATATGAATCAGCGCCACCATGGCTTTTTACCACTACTCCTTGTAAACCGAGCAAACTGGCACCATTATATCTTCTTGGATCAACTTTTTTTCTTACACCTTTCATAACCGGATAACTAATCAAGGCAGAAAACTTATTATATAAATTTTTCTTAAACTCATTTTTAATAAAGTGGCTTATTATATTCGCTACACCTTCTATGCTCTTTAAAGCTATATTTCCTGCAAAACCATCTGTCACAATAACATCATAATTTCCTTCAAAAATATCATCACCTTCTACGTATCCGCCATAATTTAATGCAGAAGTTTGCATCATCGTTCCGGCACTTTTAATTGTTTCATTACCTTTGAATTCTTCCGAACCTATGTTTAATAACCCTATTCTTGGATTAGAAGATTCTTCGAGTGATTTGACTAATGCTGATCCCATAATTGCAAATTGATATAGGTGTTCTGAAGTACTTTCTATGTTAGCTCCTAAGTCAAGCATATGCATATGCCCTTTTTTTGTGGGCAAAGCTGTACAAATAGCTGGTCTATCAATTCCTGAAATTGTTTTTAAAATTATTTTTGATAATGCCATCAACGCTCCTGTATTTCCTGCACTAACACATGCATCTGCGCTTTTATCTTTAACAGCTGAGATACATAACCGCATAGATGATTTCTTTTTAGATCTTATTGCAGACAAAATATCATCATTCATACTTATATATTCATCAGTGTGTAAAATTGAATACCTTTTATCTTGAAGTTTTTTCATTTTTGAAGGCATTTTTTCTAGAATTTGTTTTTGATCACCAATTAAAATTAAATAAATATCATCCATCTTCTCAATTGCTGAAATGGCTGCAGGTAGAGCAGAAGATAATCCATGATCGCCACTCATCATATCGAGTGCTATGGTAATTTTTTTTTGCATTTTTTTTTAATCTTAAGGAGTAATTATTCTTGAGTTTCTTGCTTCTTTTCTTTCTTTATTTTTGGCTTTATTACTTCCTTTCCTCTATAAAAACCATCTTTAGCTATATGGTGACGCAGATGAGTTGTGCCAGTGGTTTTATCTACAGAAGGTGTTGGAGAAGATAATGAATCATGGGCACGCCTCATATTCTTTTTAGATTTTGATTTTTTACTTTTTTGAACGGCCATTTTATTTCCTATTATTTTAGTATTTGCAGCAAATATTATATGAGTTTTCTTTATATTAAGCTACTTATCAATATATCGCTATTCTAAGCAATAATTGATAATCAAGCAATTTAAAATACCAGTTTTTAGTAAAAAATAAGATATATCGATATTCATTTAAGTATTAATTTAAAATCATTGAAGATTCTGATAGTATTTTTAAAGTTTGAGAGAAATTAGAATACAATATTAGCAATATATATGAAAAAAAGAATTATTTTAGCATCAAGCTCAATTCATAGAAAAAGATTACTTAAACAACTTAAGATAAGATTTTCTTCTATTTCTCCAAATATTAACGAAACAAAGTTAAAATCAGAAACTGTAACAGCTTATGTAAAAAGACTATCAAAAGAAAAAGCGATGTCTGCTTCAAAAAGATTTAAAAATGCCATAATTATTGGTTCTGATGAAGTTGCTGTAGTAGGAAATAAAATCTTAGGGAAACCTCTAACTACAAATAATGCAAAAAAACAATTAATGTTTATTTCAAATAAAATAGTTGTTTTCAAAACAGGGCTATGTGTATTAGACGTCAAAACAAAAAAAAATTTAATAGCAGTAGTAAATTATACAGTTCATATGAAAAAATTAACCACTAAACAAATTAATTATTATATTAAAAACGAAAATATGCTTAATTGTGCTGCAAGTATAAGGATTGAAGGAATGGCGATAAGTTTAGTTAAAAAAATGCATGGACCAGATCCAACATCAATTATAGGATTACCTCTAATTAAAGTTATTGAATTCTTAAAACATTTTGGTTATGAAGTATTTAAAAAATAATTTGCAATTATTATAAATAAAATATTGGCAAAGATTCCTGCTAAGACATCATCGAAAACAATTCCAAATCCATTCTTTAATTCTTTATCGATAAATGAAATTGGATAAGGCTTTAAAATATCAAATATTCTAAAAAATAAGAAACATATAAAAAAATTTATGAATGTTAATGGGACATCATATGTAGCAACAAAAATACCTACTATTTCATCAAGCACAATATGTTTAGAATCATTATTTTTATAGATTTGATTTGCTCTATGACACAGTAAAGATGAAATAAAAATAATCAATAATAGAGAAATAAAAGTAAGCTCTATTTGTATATATATTAATGAGATTATTGTTGCTAGTCCAATTATAGAACCAAAAGTACCTTGTGCAAATGGTGCATAACCAACGCCAAAGCCACTAGTAATAAAAATAACTATTTTATCAATATAGTTAGTCAAAATGATCAAAACCTTTAAAATTAAATTTAATTAATTTATCATTTTTAAAAAATGATAACTTGCCCTCAGTTGTATTGCCAATTAATGTTATTTTTTGACGCAGTTTTGAAGATATGTTTTTAATTCTTAATCTTTTATTTTTTGATGCAGTAAAACATAATTCATAATCCTCACCTCCTCCTAAAACACACTCATAATATTTTTTAGAAGGTATAGTTTTTTTCAACAATGCATGAACAGGAATTTTATCTATATCAATAGACCCACCTAATTTACTAGTAGATAGAATTGAACCTAGGTCTTTTATTAATCCATCTGAGATATCAATACATGAGTTTGCTATTGAGCTGATTGCTTTACCTAATTCAATTTTTGGTTGTGGCGTCTTTAAGAATTTATCAAATATTTTTTTTTCTTTTTTATATTTTTTTGATTTCTCTAATAATAAGGATGCTCTTGCTGAACCAAGTAAACCAGACACATATATGTCATCATTTTTTTGTGCTTTATCTCTGTATAATATTTTTCCTTTATTAAAGCCAACAACCTGAATTGATATGCTTAATGGACCACAATTTGTATCACCACCAATTAATGTAAGTTTATATTTAGATATTAATTTCTTTATTCCTGAATAAAATTTCTTAATCCACTCATTTTCAAGCTTAGGTAGTGTTAGAGACATAAGAATATATTTAGGTATACAACCCATTGCCGCTATGTCACTTAGATTTGTTGCTAATGATTTATAACCAATCTCTTCGGGAGTATATTTTTTAGAGAAATGAGGTCCTTCTAGAGAAGTATCTGTAGTAAAAACTAAACATTTTTTATCATTGATTCTAACTACTGCACAATCATCTCCTATGCTTTTAATTACATTAGGCGAGGTTGTACAAATATTATTTTGGATATAACACAATAAATCATTTTCATTCTTAATTATCATGACTACATAATAAAAGTTGGTCTAGGATTTTATTGATAAATTTAAATGATTTTTCCGAGGAGTATTTTTTTGCTATTTTTATACTTTCGTCCATAATTACTTTTTTTGGAATGTCTTTTCTATATAGAAATTCACAAACAGATAATCGTAAAATTGACTTATCAATAATAGATGATTCTAGCTCTGTAAGGTTTGAATTTTTAGTAATGTAATCATCAATCTCGTTTAAATTTATATCTAATAGTTTTAGAAGCTCTTTAAAATATATATCATCGTACTTTCTCTTTTCAACAAACGTACTCATTATTGATGATAAATCATTTTTATTTATATCTTGCTGATACAGAATTTTAACAATATTCTCACGAGCTAAGGTTCTTTCTTTGTTGTTCATACTTTATGTTATGTTTGAATAATATTTTAATAGATTGATAGCTGTATTTGCAAAATCTTTCCCCTTATTATATTCTTTTCCAACTCTTGAAATTGCCTGATCAATTGTTTCAGTTGTTATTATTCCATTTATGACCGGTATATTGGTCTCAAAACTAACATTTCTTAATGCGTTAATAACTGTAGATGATAGAAATTCATAATGCTTAGTATCTCCTTTTATTATACATGCAACAGCTATTACTATTTCAGGCTTTATTTTATTAATTAATCGTTTAGTAGCTAATGGGATTTCAAATGCTCCGCCTGGTATATTTTCCAAACCCATTAAATTTTGATCCATATTTGTAGTCTTTAATTCATTAAATATACCGTTACAAATACTATTAGTTAATAATTCATTATATTTACTCTTAACTATTAATAGTTTACAGTTTGAGTTTGAACTAATATCACATTGTTTATTAATTAATTTATTTTTATCGAACTCTTCTAGTTTCAATTACTTTCTCACATATTTAGTTACATCTAATCCAAAAGCACTAATGCCATGATAAATTTTTGGAGCACTCATTAATGCCATTTTTTTAACACCAATATCTTTTAATATTTGTGCTCCTATTCCTATTGTTCTTTGTTCTTCATATTTTGTAATTTTTTTTCTTTTATTGTTAATAATTAAATCTTTCATAATATCAATTGAATCAATAGAAGTGTTTTTGGTAATTATAACTGCAGCCCCTTGTTTTGATTTAGATATCTTCTTTAAGGCATCTTCTAAGGGCCATCCTTGTAAATTAGAAATTTTAATGTTGTCAGTTAGAATATTTTGAACATGTACTCTTACTAATGTTGGTTGGTCTTTTGTAATTTTTCCTTTGATTAAGACAAGATGAATCTGATTGGTAAGAATATCTTCATAAAAAATAGTATAAAATTTACCATATGCAGTTTCTATTTCAAATTCATCAACTCTTTTAACTGTTTTCTCATTTTGAATTCTATACTTAATCAAATCTTCAATTGTCCCAATCTTTAACTTGTTTTTCTTAGAAAATGCAAGTAAATCTTTTTTGCGTGCCATTGTTCCATCTGCATTGAGTATTTCCACAATCACAGAAGATGCTTCAAGGCCTGCAAGTCTAGCTAAATCACAACCTGCTTCAGTATGTCCTGCTCTAACTAAAACTCCACCGTCTTTAGCCATCAAAGGAAATACATGTCCTGGCTGGACAAGATCACTTGATTTTGAGTTTTTTGCAACTGCAACCTGAATTGTTTTTGCTCGGTCTGCTGCTGAAATTCCTGTTGTAACACCTTTTGCAGCTTCTATTGATACAGTAAAATTAGTTTCTTTGGGAGATTCTCCAGTCTTTTTTATTAAAGAAAGACCAAGTTTCTTGCATTTCTTTGTTGTTAGAGTTAAACAAATCAAACCTTTGCCTTGTGACGCCATAAAGTTAATGTGTTTTGGTTTCACAAATTGGGCTGCCATAATAAGATCCCCTTCATTTTCACGTTTCTCATCATCCATGATGACAACCATATGGCCTTTTTTTATAGATTCTATAATTTCTTCTGATGAATTAATCATTTTGAATTTTCTCTATATATCTGAACAATAAATCTATTTCTATATTAACTAAATTCCCTTTTTGATAATATTGAGCAATAGTATTCTCATAAGTATGAGGAATTATCATTATACATAAAATATCATCCTTAATTTGATTTATAGTTAAACTAACTCCATCAATGGCAATAGAGCCTTTTACAGCTGAATATTTTAAGATATTATTATTAACTCTAATAAACAGATTCCAAGAATTGCCCTCTTTAGCCATTTCCAATATAGTTCCTGTGCCGTCAATATGGCCAGCTGTTAAATGCCCGCTAATAAATTTATCCATTGTTAAAGGTGTTTCTATATTGACATAGGAGTCTTTTTTAAGGAGATGTAAGGAAGTTAAGTTTGATGTTTCAGGAGAAACAGTAAAGCCGTATGTTGTAGAATTTATTTCATCGATTGTTAAGCATGTGCCATTAACAGCAACGCTATCACCTTTTTTAATTTTATTGCTTAGATTATCGATATTGATTAATATTTTCTGACTATCATTTTTTGATAAGCAGTCTTTAATTTTGCCGATATTTTCAATTATTCCATTAAACATTATATTCTTGATAATCGTAGCTTTAAATCATGGCTGATTTCAATAATATCATTAATTTTAAAATTAATCTTTTGGGATAATTTTTTTATGCTATTAATTCCTGAAAATGTCTTAGAGCTATGCCCAAGTATCTTAGGAGAAATATATAAAATTAATTCATCTAGAAGTGATTCTTTAATTAGATTTCCAGTAAGTGTTGATCCAGATTCTACTAATAGTTCATTTATTTCTTCATTTGATAAAGCTTCCATGACTTGGTTTAAATCTAAAAAACCTTTATTACTTGGAACTGTGATTACCTTTACATTATTTTTATATTTAGATTGCTTTATTTGATTTATATTTTTTGCTGTAAAAATGATTATATTTCTTTCTAAATCTTTAAAAACATTCATTTTCTCATCAACCCTCAATTGTGAATCTAAAATTACCAATGTAGGTTGTTGCTTTATTTTTCTTAATAAAGAAGAATCTCTAACTGTTAGCTTTGGATTATCAGATAGGATGGTGTTGCTAGTAGTTAAAATAGCTGAACTTAATGCTCTTTCTATTTGGACATTTTCTCTTGACAGGTTTGATGTAATCCACTTGCTTTGATTATTATGAAGTGCAATTTTTCCATCTAATGATATTCCTGATTTTGCACTGATATATGGTCTATTGTTTTGAAATCTAGAAAAAAAACCTTTATTTATCTCATGCGACTCATTTTTTAAAACTCCGATATTAACTTTAATTCCATGCTTTCTCAACAACCTTACACTCTTACCTGATACAAGTGGGTTTGGGTCTATGCTTGAAATCACAACTCTTTTAATTTTGTTTTCTATGATGAAATTAGTACATGGTGGAGTTTTACCATAATGACAGCATGGTTCTAGTGTTACATAGAGAGTTGAGTTAGCACAGTCATTCTTAGATTTTTTAATTGCCATATATTCAGCATGATCTGATCCAGTGTGTCTGTGATAACCTGTTCCTAGGATCTTATTATTTTTTACTATCACTGCTCCAACTCTAGGATTAGGATGTGTAGAATAAAGTCCATTATTTGCACAGTCAAGGGCTTTACGCATAAAATAAACATCCTTTTCTTTATCAATCTTCATTTAAAAGTTTCTTTTGTAGTTTTTTCATCTCCGGAGATAAATCATGCTTAAGATTATCTACTAATTTTTTAAATGCATCTATTTCGCTGAAACTTAAGTATACTGATGCATAGCGAATATAAGCAACATGATCAAGAGTTAATAACTCTTGCATAACAAACTCTCCAATTTTTAATGCCGATATTTCTTTTTCTTGTTGCGTAATACATCTATTAAATATATTTTGTAATGCTTTATCTATATCATCTGTACTAGCTTGTCTTTTCTCCAATGCAACAAGTATACTTTGTTTTATTTTATCTTCTGAAAAAACTTCTGTTGATTTATCGTTCTTAATAACCCGAGGATATGCTAAATCTGTTGTTTCTTGAGTGTTATACCTTGAATTACAAGATGGACAAGACCTTCTCCTTTTTATTGAATAGCCATCATGGCTCAGTCTGGAATCTATAACTTTTGTATCAAGCTCTCCACAAAATGGGCAGCGCATATCTTCCTCTTATGCTACTGCTTTCTTACTTGATGAATAAACAGGAAATTGTGAACATAAATTAAGAGCTTTTTCTTTTACTTTTTTTATAGCATCTTCATTATTTATATTATCTAGAATATCGCAGATCATATTTCCTAGGACTTTAGTTTCCGCTTCTTTGAAACCTCTTGTAGTAATTGCTGGAGTACCGATTCTAATACCACTCGTTACAAAAGGTTTTTGCGGATCATTGGGTACAGAATTTTTATTAACTGTAATATTTGCTCTATGTAACGCAGCATCAGCATCTTTTCCAGTTAACCCTTGTTTAACAAGACTTACTAACATTAAATGGTTCTTTGTTCCCCCAGAAATAATTTCATATCCTCTAGAAATTATTGTTTCTGCAAGCATCTCTGCATTTGTTAGAACTTGTTGTTGATATTCTTTGAATTCAGGCTGAAGAGCTTCTTTGAAAGCAACTGCCTTAGCAGCTATCACATGCATTAGTGGGCCTCCCTGTGTTCCAGGAAAAACAAGAGAATTAAATTTTTTCTCAAGATCAGGGTTAGACTTACAAATTATGAAACCACCTCGTGGGCCTCTTAATGTTTTATGTGTAGTTGAAGTAACAACATCTGCATAAGGGATAGGCGATGGATATAAATCTGCAGCAACTAAACCAGAAACATGGGCCATATCGACATGAAAATATGCATTTATTTTTTTAGCTATTTCCCCCATTCTTTCCCAATCTATAACTTGTGAATAAGCTGAAAAACCACCTATTATCATTTTTGGTTTATTCTCTATAGCGAGCTTTTCAATTTGTTCATAGTCAAGTAAACCATTGTCATCTATCCCGTATTGGATTGCATTAAACAATTTTCCAGAAAAATTTACTTTTGCTCCATGCGTTAGATGTCCTCCTGCATCTAGACTCATTCCTAAGATAGTGTCTCCAGGATTTAATAAAGCAAGGTAAACAGCTGCATTAGCTTGCGACCCTGAATGCGGCTGTACATTTGCATAATCAGCGCCATATAATTCTTTCAAACGATCTATTGCTAATTGCTCAGCAACATCAACATTCTCACAACCACCATAATATCTTCTAGCAGGATATCCTTCAGCATATTTATTAGTCATTAGGGATCCTTGAGCTTCTAATACTCTCGGACTAGCATAGTTTTCAGAAGCAATTAATTCTATATGTTCTTCTTGCCTAATAATTTCTTTCTTTAGAGCATCACTTAACTCATCATCAAAGCCAGCAATTTTCATATCAATGCTAAACATCACATCCTCTTGATTTTATAGTTAAATTTATTATTCTGAAATTCTACCATTTAATATTATTTTTGTAACTATGTTTATAGGCAAATTATCTAATTCTACTTGCTCTTATATAAAAAAATATACTTAAAAACTAGTATCAGAAGAAATAAGGATATATAAGTATTTAAAAGTAAATAATCTGCCTTAATTACTAAATAATAATGAAATAATGACATGAATATAATTAAGTAAATTAATTTATGTACAGTCATCCAGGCTGCTTTCATAATTTTTTTTGAATATTCATTAGAGGTTAAAACTAAAGGGATGAATAAAATCAATGCTAAATATCCAATTTGTATATATGTTATATTTAATAGGTCCTCAGAAAGAACAAACAATTCCAGGTTATTATCGATAATATAGATTACAAAATGTATAAGTGCATAAATGAAGGTTGAAATTCCAAGAGACCGCCTATTGATAATAGCTTGTGATCTGTCAAATATTGGTATAAATAAAATAATTAATAAATATATAATTATGATGTTTCCACTTTGAGAAATAAGATATGAAAAGCCATTAATAATATCTTCATTAAAAATTAGATTAATAAATAAATAAGCGAGAGGTATAAATGAAAAAATATATGTTCTAAAACTATTGGACATTGTTTAATTTAAAAATTTTTAGTCAAATCTAGATCTTTATATAAGTGATGTACAAATTCAGCATACCCATTAAAAATTTTTGTGTCCCTCTTTCTAAATTCACCAATTCTTCTTTCTCTTTTTTGACTCCAACGCGGGTGTGGCACATTAGGATTAACATTGGAATAGAAGCCATATTCTGATGGTGCTTGCTCGTTCCATGTGCACAAAGGCATCTCTTTAGTGAAAGTTACTTTGACAATAGATTTAATACTCTTAAAACCATATTTCCATGGAACTATAAGTCTTATTGGTGATCCATTTTGATTAGGTAATATCTTTCCATATAAGCCTACTGACAGTATTGTAAGTGGATTAATGGCTTCATTAATTGTTAAACCTTCTCTATAAGGCCAATTTAAAACATCACGCTTTTGCCCAGGGAGGTTTTCTCTATCTAAAATTGATTCAAATGCAACATATTTGGCAGTAGATTTAGGTTTAACATGATTGATAATTTGGTTTAATTCAAAGCCAATCCAAGGAACAACCATTGACCATGCTTCTACGCATCTAAGTCGGTATATTCTTTCTTCTAATGGGAATTTTTTAATTAAATCATCCATTCCAAATACAATTGGTTTTTCTACTTCTCCATCAATTGTCAATTTCCAATCATCTGTAATAAGTTTTTTTGCATTAATCATTGGATCTCTTTTACCTGAACCAAGTTCATAGAAGTTATTATAAGAAGTTATTTGTTTAAATGTATTTGTTTGTTCATTTGTACTATATTTTAAATCCTTAGCAAAAAATAAAGATTTTGATGCCTGTGTATTATTAAAACCAAGTAGCATAGGTAATGAAAGTGAGGCTGCAATTATCTTTCTTCTATTTCGAAAGAAAATTTCATCTGTTACATCTGATTCTTTATCAATATTATATTTTGACATTATATTCTATTGTAACCAATCTAGGGCATTATTGAAAAATTTATGCCAAGGCGAAGAAGTCCAGTTATCAGGTTTCCATGAAAACTGATTAATTGAAGTCAGTCTCTCAGGATGAGGCATTAATATAGTTATTCTCCCATCAGAGTTTGTAAAGCCATTTGATCCATCAATTGAACCATTTGGATTGTAAGGATATGAATTTGTTTTTTTATTTTGATAATCTACATAATTAATAACACAATCTTTATTATTTTTATTATTTTTAAAATAAGTTCTACCTTCCCCATGAGAAACAATGACAGGTAAAATCGCACCGCTCATATCTTTGAAAAAGATTGATTTTGTTGTATTAATTTTGACATGAACTAATCTTGCTTCAAATTGATTAGATTTATTTTTAATAAAAAGTGGCCAATTATTTGTCCCTGGTATTATTGGAGCTAAATGTGAAAGCATTTGACAGCCATTACATACTCCCAAAGCAAATTTACTTTTATCATGAAAAAACTTTCTCATAATATCTTGCAAATATGGGTTATGCAGTATTTTACCAGCCCATCCTTTTCCAGCGCCAAGAACATCTCCATAAGAAAAACCACCACATGCTACCAATCCATTATATTTGAGGATATCAACATTCTTATTTTTTATATCATTAATATGGATGTCATCACATTCAAAGCCAGCTTTCAAAAATGCATGTGCCATTTCTCTTTGTCCATTTACACCTTGTTCTCTGAGTATTGCAATTCTAGGATTAATTTTCTTATTAATAATTATTTTTTTATTATTTTGGAGCGAAAAAGTTAATTTAGATTGAATCTCATATAATTTTCTATTCTTATGTATATTAATTTTATTTTTATATTCTTCTTTTGCTGTTGATGGATTGTCTCTCAATGATTGTATATTGTAAGATAAAGAACTCCAATATTTTCTCAATTCATACAGGTGGTAAGCAATTTTTTTGTATGCATTTATTTTAATTTTAGGTTTATTTTCGATATAGCTTTTACCAATATTAGTAATTTTTGAAGCAAAACCATGTTTCTTGGCGCAAGCAGTAAATCTTTCCATCATGCTATCTGGAACTTCAACAAACACGCCTAACTCTTCATTAAAGAAAAAATTGATTAGTTTATCTTGGTTGTCAAGAAAATTAGATATCTTGTCTACATCAATAGAGCAATTGCCAGCAAATGCCATTTCTGATAAAGCAGTAAAAGCACCTCCATCAGATTTGTCATGATAAGCAGTTATAATTTTATTTTTAATTAAGTCTTGTGAAAAATTAAAAAACTTTATTAATACATCAATATTTTCAATCTTTGGCGTATCATTATCAATTATTTGGTATGATTGATGTAAAGCTGATCCTCCCATTCTTTGTTTACGATTAGATAAATCAATAAAGATCATTCTTCCAGAACCTTTTAATGCTGGTGTTATATTTAAACTTACATTATCAATATCAGAAAATGCTGAAATTATTAGACTAACTGGGCTTTCAACTTCAAATTTAGTTTTTTTATTTTTCCAAAGTGTACTCATTGACAAAGAGTCTTTGCCAACAGGTATGGTTATTCCTGTTTTCAAACATAAATCTGAAACTCGTTTTACAGAAAAATATAAACTATTTAATTGGTTTTTATTTTTTGACGATGCCATCCAGTTTGCAGAAAGTTTAATTTTTGATAACTTTTGTATATAGGAACAGGAGATATTAGTAATCATTTCTCCAAATGCCATTTCTACTGATGATACAGCGTTATTGATAGCAATTAACGGCCTTTCACCTATTGTCATCACTTGTCCATGCAAAGAATCAATATCAGATAGAGTAATTGCAACATTAGATACAGGTATTTGATGCTGCCCTATCATTTGGTCTCTTGCAACTAAACCTGAAACCGATCTATCGCCTATTGTAATTAAAAAACCCTTGTCTGAAACAGATGGCATGCTTAATGTACGGACAACGCATTCCTTAAAGGATGAAATTTTTTTATTCGAAGTTTTTTGTAATATTTTTTTTGGCTCAACAATGTTGATAGGAGGGATCGGAGGTTTACCTAATAAATATTTCATTGGTAAATCGATAATTTTTTGCTTATTTGAATCATGAACTATTAATTTGTTCTTATTTGTGGCTTTACCAATAATCGAATAAGGGCAATTTTCTTGTTTACAAATATTATCAAAAATTTTTAGTGAGTTTTTATGGATAACCACTATGTATCTTTCTTGAGATTCGTTACACCAAATTTGAAGTGGAGATAAATTTGTTTCTCCTAGCGGTATTTTTGATAATTCTATTTCTGCTCCCATATTAGACTCATTCACAATTTCTGGTACTGCATTACTGAGGCCTCCAGCGCCAACATCATGAATACTTTTTATAGGTGTTTTTTTATCAAGGTATATGCAATGATTGATTACTTCCTGACATCTCCTCTGCATCTCAGGGTTATCTCGTTGTACAGATGAAAAATCTAAATCCTCAGTACTTGCTCCAGATTTCAATGAAGATGCTGCGCCACCTCCCATTCCTATTAAATACGATGGGCCACCTAAAATTATAATCAAATCACCATTAGAAAGTTTCTTTTTTTTAGTATGATTATTTCTAATCATGCCTACCCCACCAGCAATCATTATTGGTTTGTGGAAACCAATTGAGAATTTACTAGTAGCTGTTTTATTAACATTAAACTCACATGTTCGAAAATAACCAAAAATATTTGGTCTACCAAATTCATTGTTGTAAGATGCTGCTCCAATAGGTGCCTCTATTATAATATCTAATGCTTTCTTGATTCTTTTTGGATAACCAATTGAATTTTTTTCCCAAGGGTTTAAATGGTTTGGAATATTTAAATTAGATAATGTGTAACCAGCAAAACCAACTTTTGGAATTGAACCTATTCCAGTTGCGCCTTCATCTCTTAATTCTCCTCCCGATCCTGTTGCAGCACCAGGATATGGTGATATTGCCGTAGGATGATTGTGTGTTTCTGCTTTTATGATATAAAAACTTTTTTCAGTCAAATATTTATATTCCTTATTATTTAAATCAGTTTTTAAGATTTTGTTTTTCGTACTTCTTATAATTGCACAATTATCTTTATATGCAGAGACAACATCTGAAGAACTCTTATTTTTTGTTTTTTTTATCAATTTGAACAAAGTTGTAGTGCTTCTAAATTTATTATTTCTTAATTCCGAATTAAAGATTTTATGTCTACAGTGTTCAGAATTAATCTGAGCAAACATCATTAATTCAATATCTGATGGATTCCTTTTTAATCTATTATAAATATTTTTTAAATACTCTATTTCAAGTTTATTTAGAGCTAGTCCCATTGATATATTATAATTATCAATTTTTTTTAAAGATAAATACTCTGTATTAAGCACTTGATTATAAGGTTGCTTATTATATAGGTATTCAAAAAACTGTTTTTCTTTTGTTATACATATTTGAGTCATGGGATCAATGACTGATGAAAGTTTTTTTAAAATTCCGAAGTAAGCCTTAGAATCTTTTCTAAATTCATATATCAAACCCTTTTCAATTGATGAAACCTCATCAAGATTACAACTATTTATTATCTCTATAGCTTTGCTAGACCATGGTGACAGGATGTTTGATCGATGGAAAATAGAAATTAAATGTCCTTTTGGTTTAAATGGTGACTGCAGGAACTTTGCTTGGAGTAAATTTTCGAGCGTAGCTATGGAGTTGCGATTAATTTCTAATTCTGAGCTTAGCTTGAATATTTCATATATAGAATAAATCTCTGGTTTTTTTGCATTCCTAGTGTTTTTTTCAATCTGAGATTTTAAGGGGTTTTGATATTTAGTACAGTTATTAATGAAAATGTAGGTCATACAGCAATTACCATATGTATATGATAATACAATTTAGTTGATAATAGAATTTTCAGAGTATAATATCTATATACTGTTTTTGGGGGCGACCTGGCTTCGACGCGGGTTGCAAAACCTAAGGTGCATGTCGAGTTTTCAGTATCTCGTAAATCCACTGAAAAAACATAAACGCAGAAAATAAAACTTTTGCTCTAGCAGCCTAACGCAGCTAGCCTTATTCAGAGTAGGCTTATATGCTCTGAATTAAGGTCATTATGATAAGACCGTGGTTTATAATCTTGTTAGTAAGCCATTAAATTTAAACAAGATAGTTATTGTGTAGGTTGTTTATCACCAGCATGATAATAAAATTAAAGATAGACTAAACATGTAGTGCTGAAGGCAGAGTGCTCTCGGACGCGGGTTCGATTCCCGCCGCCTCCACCAACTAATCATAAATATGCAAAGTGCTTTCATTATGTTGTATAATGAGTGTATGGGTGAGGTAATTTTTGCTTTAACGATTGTTGGGATTGTTGTAGCTTATGCTTTTACTTAAAAAGTATAACCTATTGTAATAACAGCATATGTCGTATCTTGATTGGAGTTTGCAGAAGCTCCCATAGCATTGTCGTTATTCATTCCCAGTTTTAGACCTAAATCAATTTCATTAACAGTTGTCATATAAGAAATTTCATGGAATACGTACTGCCAAGCACCAGAATAAGTTCCATAAGTATAATTAAAGGAGCTCAATGGAACAGTAACCTGAAAATGCCAATAGTCTGATGAAGGAGAAGTATCATAATCACCAACAACAACGGCATCTATAGAGAATAAATTAAAGTCAGCTCCAACCGTTACTTCATTGTAATGCTGATCAATTCCATCGGTATATCTATATGCAGCAAGACCAACATATGTTGGGATTGATAATACCTTGAAATTATAACTTCCGTATAAACTAAGAAACCCTTCCCCTTCATTATATGATGCAGTTCCTTTTCTATCCCTTAAGTCTGCCCAACCCGTAGTTATATAAAAAGGGTCAGCTGTATAACTTGCACTAACATGAGAAACAGAAGCTGCCTGAAATGAGCCCCTAATCCAATATTCGGACATATACCCAACATTAATAGTTATTGGGTCTGATTTACTTATCTTATGTAGATCTTCTCCTGAAAATGCTTTTGAATTAGTTAATAACAGCAGAATAACTACCAAAGATCTATATTTAAACGAATTTCCCATTTCTCCGACCTACTTTTAACAGCATTTCACAATTAATGTATGTTTGCTACCTAATATGGACAAATTTAAAGAATTCTTCTAAAATTCTGTTATTGAGAACAAAATGAATAAAATCAAAGAATTTAATGAGAATGGCTTTTGTATTGCAAAATCAATTATACCTGTAGCATTACATAAAGAACTGTTTCTGACATTTTATGATTTAGTAACCTCTATGGTTAATAGACATAAAGTCCAATTAGATTTTGATTTTAAAGATATAAGTGATGTGAAATATCCTGATGATATTGATCACTTAGATAAAGCTCTTTTTGCAGTATCTGATTATAAAAGAGATTTGATTGGTGAATTATACGATACAATTGCATATTGTTCTGCTTTTCTTAAGTTGGTAAGTCATCCTGAAATAGAAAATAATGCCCGAGAACTTTTGTCATTAAAAAGCCATAGCACAATTTACAGTACCACTCATCGAATCAGAATGGATGAACCAGAAGATGTCAAAAGAAGAGCTGGCTGGCACCAAGAAATTTTTCACACTTATCCAGATACAAAGTTTATACAAACATGGGCTCCAGTGATTCGAGACTCTACGGTAAATAATGGCACAATCGAAGTATGCGAACAGTCACATCTAAATGGGGTAGTTGATCAAATATGGGAAGACGAAAAAGGTGGTGGCTATGCCCATAGAATATTAGTTAAAGATAAAATAGTTCAAAAACATAAAGAGGTTCAGTTACCAATGAAAGTTGGTGATGTAATGTTTTTTGACCCACATTTAATTCATCGCTCTGGGTACAATTCATCAAATGAAATTAGATATTCTCAGGTTGGAATGTGGAATGATTGTTCACATAAAGGTTTCAGAACACCAAAACCAGCTTTCGTTTCCAGATCAGATAGTCCAAAAGAAAACTACGATAAACACATGGCTATAATTAGGAAACAATAAATTTTATTCATTATCGTAGGATAGAATATGAGTTAGACAAGAGCGCGGTGTTATAAAGTCCATAGCTGCATAATAAAAATCGCTATCGCCATTCTCTCCAAATCTTTTTTGAAAACTATTTATTTGAGATGCTCTATTTTCATCTAAAAGAAAATTTACTGATTTAGTTGGCATTTTCAAATCATAAAGCGGTTTTTTAAATTTGGCTTGTCTCCATGCTATTACATCATATGAAAAGTTCATTGGTTTTTTTTCAGTGATGTTTTTTAGATCTATGCGCTCATTGTCTGCTAAATCTATAAGAGAGGCTGATAATTCTTTAGCTTCATTAGAAAGTTTATTTTTTGAAATATCTTCAAGGTGATGTATCAAGACATCTTTGATCCAACTATCTTCTTGATAAATTAGTCTAGCTCCTAAATTTACATTAATTCTCGATGGATCACCGACATCATTATTATTTTTTAAATATGTTTTATGTGCTTTTTTTATAACTTCTTCACGATTATCATGTAATTCACCTTCAATTGCTGCTTTTAAGTCATCCAGAAATTTTAAATAACCATCAGACCATTCTAGATTTCTATCAGGATTAATAAACTTAAGGAAAAACTCTGATAATTGAATGCCTGAATTACGAATAAAATGAAAGAACCATTTCTGAAAGTTAAGAGAAAAAACTGCATAGTACATGAAGTTTAAATTTCTAATTTCAAGAAAGTCATCATAAGTAAAAGAATTGCAGGAAACGACTACTTCTTCGTATTCTCCAAAGAAAGTATCATTATGTGTCCCATAATTTGTGCCAAGCTGTCTGAACTTGGTTTTAATTCCAAACTTCTCTCTTGCATCAGGTCTATTTAGTTCTATTCCATCCATTAAGAATAGATTATGACACCAGACTTGATCAAAACCTCTTTTAACTGATCTATCTAATAATTCTACAAAGCTGTCTCTAGTATCATGCGGCATACCAAATATCAGTTCTGTTGATGTAGATATATTAAGTTCACTAGCCCAGTTTATTGCATCATCAATTTCTTCCTCTGAAACATTTCTTCTATTAATAGCTTTTAATGTTTCAGGGTTTTCTGTTTGTAACGACAATACAAGTCCACCTTGATTAATATCACCTAAAATTTCAATAACTTTTCTTGATGTTTCTTTAAATCTCTTATCATTATAAAAAAATATTTTTCTAGGGTAGCTGTAGTCTGTGCTACATTTTTTTACTGCCTCTGCTATCTCAACATCTCTTTTTAATATTCCAAAATTTTCATCTGCTATAAACATAGTATGGTGGGGTCTATCTGCATATTTCTTTGAAACATATTTTAATTCTTCTATAACTTG
The DNA here is from genome assembly GCA_964342155.1 of uncultured Ectothiorhodospiraceae bacterium. Taxonomy (GTDB): domain Bacteria; phylum Pseudomonadota; class Gammaproteobacteria. The sequence goes on from CAYFEQ010000003.1 coordinate 21,904, forward strand.
CTCAATTGGATATCCTCGCAATTTACCTCTTAGTTTTCCAGATACACAAAATGCACAAGTATACGGACAAAATCTTGATGTTTGAATTAATGGTTGATAATCAGAATCCATAAACTCATCCATCAATCCAGAAAGATAAGGTGAACCTACGGTAGATAAATCAATACTGGTTCCAACAGCAAGACCTTGCACAACTTGATCTCCGCTTAAGAAAGAAATTCCATCAATCGAATCTTTAAAAAGGTTATCTCTATCATCAAAAATCTTTTTTATTATATTTGTAAAACCAATTTCACCCTCATTGATAATTACTGCATCAGCTTCAGGAAAAACTGTCGATAAAAATTTACGCTGCTCATTTATTTCATTATCTATGCTCGGGCCACCCAAAACGATAACAACTTTTTTACCGTACATTTCCCTTATTTTTTTAACAACATATTGGTTTTGTGCCATATTCCAATAATAAACAGATAAGCCTATTACATCAGGAGATTTTTCTGTGGCTTTTTCAAGAAACTTGTCTACGCTTTTGAATAAAGAGATTTCAACATCTTCTCCAAACTGTTGCTTTGTGTATTGACCAATAAGCCCTATTCCAAGTGGCGTATATCTTTCATGTAAAGTATGGCGGTTGAAATAGCAAAAATCTCCAAACATAATGTTTAGATGACGATTTCCCAGGCCTTTTAATACATAATCTCTTTTCATAAGATGATTCTACCTTAACTCATTAGTGAATCAAATATATTGGCCTAAAATATACATATTTATAGCGTTGTTATAGGTGCAAAGGTTAGTATTGGACAACATCAGGGTCAATTATCCTCCAAATATACCAAACTGCAACAGTCCTATAAGGATGCCAATTATTTGATAATTTGATGATTTTTTTTAAATTATTTACCTTAGGAAGATCATAAAGCTTTACGGTACTATTAATAAAGCCTAAATCACCTAAAGGCAATACATTCTGTCTATTAAGCTGAAAAATTAAATACATCTGTGCTGTCCATTCTCCTATTCCTTTAAATAAACATAATTCCTCAATTATTGATGCATCAGTAAGATATTTAAAATTATAAAAAAATTTTGGATTTAACATTAGATGCGATGAAATTCCTTTCAGATAATTAATTTTTTGTTTAGATAGACCACAACTTTTGAGTGATTGTCTCGGTATATTATGTATATTTGAATAAGTAATTCTTTTTATTTTTCTTTTTAATTTAGAAGAAATACTAGCTGCAGCCTTGACAGAAATTTGTTGTCCTAATATTGCATTTACTAAAGTTTGAAATGGAGTGCAATTCCTTGTTAAGAAGGTTTTGCTTCCTGCTCTTGTTATTATTTTTTTTAAAATTGGATCATTTTTTTTTAGATGATTGACAGCTTTATTCCAATAAAGTGGTTTTTCATAAAATTTATTAATCATCTATGTAAAATTGAAAAGAGACGCATAATTATATGCGCCTCTTTAAAAATATAAAATATAAAATATTTTATTGGGTTTTGTTTGTATTGATTCCAAATGGAAGATACATAGGGCACCATCCTAATGAACCTGTAAATATTGGAATTAATCCAATCCAAGCCCACAATGGCATACCCATACCCATACCAACGTATAGAATTGCAATACCTGCAATTATACGAATTATGCGTTCCATTCCACCTACATTGGTAGGCATTGTTGCTGGTGTTGTACCCATAATGTCTATCTCCTTAGAGTTAGTTACTATTTACATTTATAATAGTTAAATCTATTATAAAATTCAATATCTATAAGGCTGTAAACCTTAGCATTATTTTTCTAACTTTTTCTTATAATCATCGATTGCAGCAGTGATTGCATCTTCTGCTAACACTGAACAATGGATTTTTACTGGAGGAAGAGCAAGTTCCTCAGCTATATCAGTATTCTTAATTGTTGATGCTTCTTTAAGCGATTTTCCTTTAACCCACTCAGTTAAGAGAGAGCTTGAGGCTATAGCTGATCCACAGCCATAAGTCTTAAACTTAGCATCTTCAATTATTCCATCATCACTGACCTTAATCTGCAATTTCATTACATCTCCACATGAAGGTGCTCCTACCATGCCTGTTCCAACATTTTTGTCGGATTTCTCAAAAGAACCAGCATTTCGAGGATTCTCATAATGATCAAGTACTTTATCGCTATATGCCATTAATTTCTCCGAATTTACACTACTGTTAATCTTCTATCTACATCATCAAGCTTAGGAGTTTCATTTACTCCTAAATCTATTAGGCTGTCCAATGTAATCGTACTAAGATAGCCAAATAATTTGTCACTAAATTTTTTCCAAATTACTTCATCCAGTCTATCAGGGCTATGTTGACGATTCGAGACATTTATCGCTGAAAGTATTTGAGCAATGTTAATATCATTGGCTTTCATTGATAAAGTATAACCGCCACCCGGCCCTCTTACTCCTTTTACTAAATTTCCTTTACGTAAAAGAGCAAATAACTGTTCAAGATAAGAGAGTGAAATCCCTTGGTGCCTTGAAAGTTCTATTAAAGTTCTAGGCTTATTTTTGTCATTTAAAGCCAGATTTATCATTGCTTTTAAAGCATGCTGTTCCTTTGCTGATAATTTCATTATACATCTCCGATATATATACTTGATAATAATACTAAGGTATTTGGTTCAATTTTACAAGTTTATTAGGTTTTTTGAGTTGCAGGCTAATCAATAACTATTGTATATCATTGATATTTAACGTTTTTTTATTAAATAGATTCAGCCAGAGAAAGATATCTACATTGGTTTTTATTTTATCTCCAAGAGAACTTTCAAACTCTTTTGACTGTTTGAGAGTTTTTGCTTCCAATAATTTAGCATCATTATAAAGCGTAAAAATAAGATGCGGCTTAATATGATATTCCCTCAGACAAGATGTATTATTAGTAAACTTATAATACAACTTGAAAATAGATGTATATTTAGATATTGAGATAGGTTCGTACTGAAGTACTTGCTTATGTAGAATAAAAGTTGAAAGTTTTTTACTACGGAAATTAAAGCTAAAAAGCTTATTAATCAATTGATAATTAAATTCATAAATTTTCATCAAATGATTGAAGTTAATCAAATTGTAGTGCCTTTTGTTCATTTTCTTTCTTCTTATTTTCATGCAATAATAGTTTTTTGTAATTAAACTATATTTAAATTTACAACTAAAAATTTGATATGTCAAAAAGCGAACAAATAGAAATGGCTGGTAAGGTAATTGAAACATTGCCAAATACAATGTTTAGAGTGGAACTAGAAAATGGGCATGTTGTTACAGCTCATATATCTGGAAAAATAAGAAAACACTATATACGTATATTGAAAGGAGATAAAGTTATGGTCGCTCTTACTCCCTATGATCTTTCTAAAGGAAGAATTATTTTTAGAGATAAATAACTCTACATATTGTTGATGACAGCATCGCCGAAGCCTTCTGTCGTCACAAGCCAAGCTCCTGGAACTAGCCTTGACATTTCTTGCTTCATTTCTTCTGTAGTACGTGTTGGTTTATCACGAGATTTTGTTCTAATAATTCTTCTACCAGCTCTAGCTCTAGCTAAATCATAAGTTAACTGTTTATTCCTAATTGCACCTTTGACTCCGTTTAAAACATAGTCGGCTGCTTCAGTCCAACCTATATATCTCAGCATCATCTCTCCTGACAAAATAATTGAACCTGGATTAACTCTATTTTTTCCAGCGAATGCTTCTGCTGAACCGTGCGTTGCTTCAAAGACAGCAATTCCTTCACCAAAATTACCTCCAGGTGCAATACCTATACCACCAACCTGTGCAGCTAACGCATCCGAAATATAATCCCCATTTAAATTTAGAGTAGCAATTACTTCATGTTGTTCTGGTGATAATATAATTTGTTGGAGAAAGTTGTCAGCAATACAATCCTTTATTACAATTTCTTCATTTGTTTTTGGATTTTTTATTAGTAACATTTCACCATTATTTACTTCTTCCGCATTATATTCATTCTTTGCAAGTTCATACCCCCAGTCTCTAAATGCTCCTTCTGTATATTTCATAATATTTCCTTTATGTACAACTGTTACAGAAGTTTTATTTTCATCAATTGCATAATTAATAGCTAATCTGATTAATCTTTGAGACCCTTCTTTTGAAACTGGTTTAATTCCAATTCCACAATCTTTTTCAAACCTAAATGGTGATTTAACAAATTCATTATTTATAAAGTCTATTAGTTTTTTTGCACCGTCGGAGTTTGGCTTCCATTCTATTCCTGTATATAAATCTTCAGTATTTTCTCTAAATATCACCATGTCAGTAAGACTGGAATCTACCATAGGACTACTTGTTCCAGGAAAATAACGAATTGGTCTTACGCAAGCATATAAATCTAATTCTTGCCTAATTGATACATTAATTGATTTATATCCAGTTCCTATTGGCGTTGTTAGAGGCCCCTTAATAGAAACTCTATATTTTTTCATAGCCTTCAATGTCTCAGTCGGTAAAAGGTGTCCACAAAGATCGTGAGCACTTTTTCCAGCAAAAATTTCTAACCATCTTATTTTTTTCTTAGTCTTGTAAGCTTTTTTAACTGCAAAATCTAAAACTTTGATCATTACAGGGGTAACATCTACGCCTATTCCATCGCCAAGTATATATGGGATTATTGGGAAGTTGGGCGAAACTATTTTTCCTTTTTCAAAATTAATTACATCGCCATCTTTTGGAATCTTTAATTTTATCATCGATATAATTTTTCTTAATTGAGAAAACTAGTCTTTAGAAAACTGTTCTTCTTCAGTTGATCCTGTCAAAGCTGTAACAGATGATGAGCCGCCTGTTATAACTTGGGTAACTTCATCAAAATATCCTGTGCCGACTTCTCTTTGATGTTTTGTTGCAGTATATCCATCTTTTTCTGCATTAAATTCTGCTTGTTGTAATTTTACATAAGCTGTCATTTGCTCTTCATTGTAGCCTTTTGCTAATTCATACATACTATAATTAAGAGCATGGAAACCTGCTAAAGTAATAAATTGAAATTTATACCCCATTGCGCCAAGTTCTTTTTGAAATTTTGATATTTGAGTATCATCTAATTTTTTCTTCCAATTGAAAGATGGGGAACAATTATATGCTAATAACTGTTCTGGATATTCTTTTTTTATAGACTCAGCAAATTTTGCAGCAAATTCTAGGTCAGGCACTCCAGTTTCACACCAAATTAAATCAGCGTATGGTGCATAAGCAAGACCTCTAGAGATTGCTTGATCTATTCCAGATTTCACTCTATAAAAACCTTCTGATGTTCTCTCTCCTGTACAGAATTCTTTATCTCTATCATCAACATCGCTAGTTAATAAATCAGCCGCTTCTGCGTCAGTTCGTGCAAGCAAAACTGTTGGTGCATTAGATATATCTGAAGCTAATCTAGCAGCAATTAGTTTCTGTACAGCTTCTTGGGTAGGAACTAATACTTTGCCTCCCATGTGACCACATTTTTTTGCTGATGCTAATTGATCTTCAAAGTGTACGCCTGATGCGCCTGCCTCAATCATTGCTTTCATCAATTCAAAAGCATTTAATACACCACCAAATCCAGCTTCAGCATCTGCCACTATTGGGACTAAAAAATCCATTGGTTGGTTTCCTTCTGCAATATTAACTTGATCAGCTCTACGTAATGTATTATTAATTCTTCTTACAACATTTGGAACACTATCAACTGGATACAATGATTGATCTGGATACATTTGCATACCAGTATTCGCATCTCCGGCAACTTGCCATCCAGATAAATAAATAGCTTTGAGGCCTGCTTTAACTTGCTGTAATGCTTGGTTTCCAGTTAAAGCTCCAAGCGCATTTATAAAGTCATGACTATTAATATAATCCCATAATTTTTCAGAACCCTGCTTAGCAAGACTATGTTCAATATTCACGCTGCCGCTTAATTTCACTACATCTTCAGCTGAATAATCTCTTTTGACATTTTTCCATCTAGGGTTTGTATCCCAATCCTTGTGTATATCTTTTGCAGATCTAAGTTTTGTCATTATTACCTCTTGGATTCTAATATTTTATTTTGGGGTAGATGATACTATTAGTTCCAATATTTTACAATTTAAATATATAATAAAAGTCATTTATGAGCACAAAAGACCGAATCATTGTTGGCATGTCAGGTGGAGTTGATTCCTCAGTAACTGCTGCTCTTATTAAAGAGCAAGGACATCAAGTAGCAGGTTTATTCATGAAAAATTGGGAAGAAAATGATAACGGTAAATGTAATTCAAAAAATGACTATGAGGATGCAAAACGTGTCTGTAAAAAACTAAACATTAAGCTCTATAGTATAAATTTTTCAGATATATATTGGGATTTAGTCTTTAAAAAATTTTTAAGCAGATTAAAATCAGGAATAACTCCTAATCCAGATATCCTATGTAATAAAGAAATTAAATTTAACTATTTTCTCAAATATGGATTATCACTTGGGTTTGATAAAGTAGCTACAGGGCATTATGCAAAATTAAAAACTGAGAAAGATTATATAAGTTTAAATATTCCAAAAGATAAACAAAAAGATCAAACCTATTTTCTATATATTCTTAATCAAAAGATAATGAAAAAAATATCATTTCCATTAGCTAATATTACAAAAGATGATGTAAAAAGTTATGCAAAATCATTAGATATAAAAATCTATAATAAAAAAGAGAGTATGGGAATTTGTTTTATTGGTAAAAGAAATTTTTCACATTTTATCAAAGACTATATTTTTAATGCCCCTGGCTATGTAACTAATCTATCTGGAACTATACTTGGAAAACATAATGGTCTCTTTAATTATACAATTGGTCAACGTAAAGGCATTAAGATTGGTGGAAGAAAAGATTCGCTATCTAAACCATGGTTTGTTGCAAAAAAAGATATGGTGAATAATATTCTATTAGTTACACAGAATGAGAAAGATCTCTTATATAAAGGTAAAATAAATCTAAAATCTGTTAATTGGATATCAGATTCAAAAAAAAGAATTAAATGTTTCGTAAGATTTAGACATGGGGGTAAGCTAATGCCCGCAGAAGTTTATAAAAATGATAAAATGTATATGTTATGCCTAGAGAAAAATGAAAGAGCTATAACTCCTGGTCAATCAGCTGTCTTTTATAAAGATAATAAATGCCTTGGTGGAGGAATTATATCTAAATTAAATTTATGAAAAACTTAGAAAATCAAACCATTTCATTAGCTGCGATATATCAATCATGCTTAATCATACAAGAAATTGCTTGGCATGGTAAATTCAATAAAGATAATTTAGAAATATTAATTAACGGTATTTTTATCACTAGCCCATCATCTATATATGATGTATATAAAAACATAAAAGAACTCACCTCTGGACTAAATTTATTAAAACATCAGTTCACTGGTAATAATAAAAATCATGAAATAAATAAGTATTTTGATTCATTGTTAAAACTTTCTAATGGTCTAGAAAAAAATGAAAAGATAACTCAAGACATACAGCATGAATTAATAGATCTTAAAGATATATTTGATAATAAAGAAATTACCATTGATGATAAATCAACTAAAATCTCTACTTTATATACTAATACATTAAGTAAAATTGAACCAAGAATTATAATTTCTGGAGATAATAAATATTTAAAAGATCCAATGGTTGCTTCTAAAATAAGAACATCCCTATTTGTTGGATTGAGATCTATTTTTTTATGGAAAGAATATGGTGGATCAAAAATTAAAAACTTTTTTTTTAAATCAAGGATAGTTAGAGAAATTGATAGACTTTTAGCTATTTAGCATTAACTAATCATACTATTAAGTACATAATTCAATATACCTTCATTTTTATAATATTTCCACTCCATGGGAGAATCAATTCTTATTTTGACCATAAATGACGCTGGCTTTTTATTAATCAAAGTTTCAATTGTAACTGTGTCAGAATTTTCATTAATTTTGTCTATTGTGAATGTTGACGTAGCGTCAAGTTTCAATGAATCAAAGTTTTCATTCTCAAGGAATTGAAGAGGCAAAATACCCATTCCAACAAGATTAGAACGATGAATGCGTTCAAAACTCTCAGCAATAACTGCCTTAACTCCTAAAAGCTTTGTACCTTTTGCCGCCCAATCACGAGAAGATCCACAACCATAATCTTTTCCAGCAAATATTATTAAATTACTTTTATTCTTTTTATACTCTTGTGCTGCATCATATATTGTCATTATTTTATTATTCGGTATATATGAAGTATATCCACCAGTTTTTTCTGGAACTAATTTATTTGATAAACGAACATTAGCAAAAGTTCCACGTTCCATAATCTGATAATTACCTCTTCTTGATCCATAGGAATTAAAATCAATTTCATTAAACCCTTTATCAACTAAAAAACTACCAGCAGGAGAATTTTTCTTGAAGGATCCTGCTGGAGATATATGGTCAGTAGTGACACTGTCACCTAAAATTACAAGTGGGTAAGCATTATCTATTATATTGAATTTTTTTTCATTATTATAAACAGTCTCAAAAAATGGAGATGGTTGTATGTAAGTTGATTTTTCTTCCCAATTAAAATAATCAGATTCATCAATTTTAATAGCTTTCCAATTTTCATCACCTTCAAATACTCTTTTATAAGAATTCGCAAACATGTCGCTTGTAATTGTCTCTTTTATAATAGATGTGATTTGATCTGAATCTGGCCAAATATCATCCAAATAAACATTTTTTCCGTTTTTATCTTTTCCTAGTGGTTCAGAAGTAATATCAACATTTATTCTTCCCAACAATGAATATGCTATTACCAATATAGGCGATGCTAAGAAATTCATTTTTATTTCAGGATGTATACGGCCTTCAAAATTTCTATTTCCAGACAATATTGAGCTAGCAATTAGATTATGTTTTTCAATTGCTTCCGTATATTCTTTTTTTAAAGGACCAGAATTTCCAATACATGTTGTGCATCCATAGCCAACAACATTAAAACCTAATAAATCAAAGTATTTAAGCAGTCCTGATTTTTTTAAATAATTAGTAACAACTTTAGATCCAGGAGCTAATGATGTTTTAACCCAACTTGGCACTTTCAAACCTCTTTCAACTGCTTTCTTAGCAAGAAGTCCTGCTCCTATTATTACATTTGGATTTGATGTATTAGTACAACTTGTAATTGCGGCAATTAAAATTGCACCATTATCAATTAATGATTTTTCTTGTGTTTTCCCATTTGTTTGTTGTTTAATTTCATTGTTGACCAGTTCTTTTACATCAGTTAAATTTACTCTATCTTGTGGTCTTTTTGGTCCAGAAATACATGCATTAATCTTAGAGATATCTAAATCGATAACGTCTGAATAAATTATTTTATTTTCATTATTCATAAATAAACCAACTCTTTTAGAATATTTCTCAACTAACTCAATATGTTCTTTGCTTTTTCCTGTAATTTTTAGATAATCAAGTGTCAAACTATCAATTGGAAAATAACCGCACGTTGCACCATATTCAGGTGCCATATTTGCAATGGTACATCTATCTGCTATTGATAAATTTTGTAATCCATCACCAAAGAATTCTACAAATTTACCAACGACATTTTTCTTCCTTAATATTTCAACAATTGTTAATACTAAATCAGTTGCAGTAATAGCCTTTTTGAGTTTGCCAGTTATTCTGAAACCTATTACTTCTGGTAAAAGCATTGGGATTGGTTGCCCCAGCATTGCAGCTTCAGCTTCTATACCTCCAACCCCCCAACCTAGAACACCAAGACCGTTTACCATAGTTGTGTGGGAATCCGTCCCGACAACAGTATCTGGAAATAAAGAATTATTATTATTGAAAATAACTTGAGATATGTGCTCTATATTAATTTGATGAATTATTCCATTATTTGGCGGAACAATTCTTAAATTTTTAAAAGAGCTTTGCCCCCACTTCAATAATCTATATCTTTCTAAATTTCTTTTATATTCTAATTGAGTATTTAAATCTTTAGCTTTGTCGGTGCCAAAATGATCAACCATAACTGAATGATCAATCACCAAATCCGTTTGGCATTGAGGGTTTATAGATGATGGATCACCACCAAGTTTTTTTATAGCATCACGCATTGAAGCAAGATCTACTATAGCTGGGACACCAGTAAAATCTTGCATTATTACTCTACTTGGTAAAAAGCTTAATTCTGTTTGATTCTTTATATTACCATTCCAATTAATAAAGTTTTCTACTGTACTATTTAAAGAAGATCCAACATTATTTCTAAGTAGATTTTCTAATAGGACTTTGAGGGAATATGGAAGATGACTAATCTTTAATTTATCAATATCGTGGATAGAAAAACTTTTATTTTGATGAACTAATTTATCAATACAATCCATATTTTCTCCCTATTTGATAATCTCTTTTAAAAATTGGAAATATTCTAACATAAAATAGAAATAAACTTGTAGTTATTTTAAAGGCAACCTCTGTTTAACTCTTTTAAATTTTATACCATAATGATTCTGACTATAATCATTAGTTTTTTCACCTATTAGATTATATCCTTTCTCTATATCTCCAAACGCTTGTGATAATGTATCATCAAGCTTTTTGCTATAATTTAAAGTATAAAGCCTTGGAGGTAATTGATTATCAAGGTTTTTTATCATTAAAATAAATTGTTTATCATCATTTTTATAAATAGATATTAACTTAAATTTTTCAGGTATATCTTCAGAAGTTGGGTAACCTAAATTCTTAAAATATTCTAATTGAATGGCTATAAAAAATAATAGGATCGAAGTAATTAATATTATTTTATTTTTAAAAGCAGTTTGTCTAATAATTAAAAAAATTAAATAACTATAGATAAGAGTTAAAAATAGTATAATGAATATAACATTGGATAACATATCTAATAACCTTTAAGCTCATAAGGGGTGAGGATTTTTTTCTGAGTTGGGCGAGAATTAAAGTTACCTAATTCATCTAAAAAAAATCTAGCCACTGTTATTTCAGCATCCTTTCCTGACAAGATTAGATCATCAAAAAATACTAGTTTTAAAGTTGGATTAACCCTTTCAATTTTTACTTTAACATCTACTGGTAAATTACTTTTATTTTCATATAAATATAAATTAACAATATATTCTCCAGGAATAATTCCTCTTAATGTTACAACCTCTCTATTGAGAGGGTATATAACTTCTTTATTATTAATTAATACTTTATCATTTATTATGCCTTGATCATCTCTGTCAAGATGAAGCCATCCAGCATCTTTTTTTAAATATGAAACAATTTCACCATTAGGATCTTCAACCCAAATATCTACATCATCTGGAAGATTATCATTCCAATCAACACTGATAATATACTCAGCTTTAAGGTTGATATTACCAAGCTTAGAAATTGGATTAATAAATAATATAGTGATAAAAAATAAAAATGTAAAACCTAAAAGAACATTAAATAAAAGATCAGTGAATGGATCAAAGTTATTGCGTTTATATTTTTTCATTATCAAAGTTTTTAATTAAAAATGGATAAAGTTCAATAATTTCATTTATCATATTTAAAATATTTAATAAATTATCTTCTAAATATTTATATTGTAGTGACAAAAGAATAGATGTAATTAATCCAGATAAAGTTGTATATAATGCAACTTTCATACCGCCACTCATTTGTTGCAATAAATTTTGCATCATAGTTAAATCAAAATTTTCTATCAATGTTACTGAATTGAGCATTAAAATAAACCCAATAACAGTACCAACTAATCCTAGCTTTAATAAAAAATCTGAAATAAACCAGCCGGTCTCTAATATTTTTGTAAATTTATATTCAAAAATAGTTATTAATTCTTTTTTTGATGATTCGGATGGACTTTCATTATTCATAAATGTATTAAGGTTCTTAAAGTGATTATAGATGATGGTAAGAAAAGGATTATTGGTTGAATTAAAGCTAACTAATTGTGATTTATTAAACTTTTCCGTGCTAATACATTCATCTTTGAAAATTAAACAAGCCTGGTGAGTTTTTCTTAATTTATAAAGAATATATCCCACATGCCCAGTAAATAATATAAAAATGATAATTATAATTGGTGAGATGAAACTAACATCATTTTCTATCAAATCATTTATAAAACCAAATTTATAGAAAATAATTAAAAATATTGTGAGTGCAACAATAAAAAGAAGCCATCTTATAAAGATAAAATCACTTTCTCTCTTATCTATCATTTTTATATAAGTTTCTTTGGATCTAATAATTTTACAAGTTGTGATCTTGATAAATTTGTCATCTGTTCTGCTATATCTATTATTGATTTATTAGTCTTATATGCTTCTTTTACAATCTTAGCTGCAAGATCATAACCAACAACTTCATTGAGTTTGGTTGCAACAATAGGGTTTCTTTCTAAACTCTTTCTGATATTTTCCTCATTAGCTTTAAATCCTTGTATTGTTGAAGCCAATGATAAGCATGAGTCAGTAACTATTTCAAAAGATTCTATGATGTTGTGAGCAATTATGGGCAACATAGTATTTAGCTGGAAATTGCTCGACATACAAGCCGAAGTAATTGAATTGTTATTGCCTAGCACTCTTGTCATAGCCATAAGTATTGCTTCCGGCATAACTGGATTAATTTTGCCTGGCATTATACTGCTTCCAGGTTGAAGTGGTTTAAGAGTAATTTCTGCTAAACCCGATGTAGGTCCACTATTCATCCATCGGAGATCATTACAAATTTTTGTAATAGAAGATGAGATTCTTACTAATGATGCGCTCATAGTTAAAATATGATCCTGAGATGATATCATCTGACCTTTTTCAGATAGAGGTCTAAATTTTATTTTTAAATTTTTATAAATCTTATTTAATTCAATGCATACTTTTTTATCAAATCCTTTGGGTGCGTTTAATCCTGTTCCAATTGCAGTTCCACCGATAGGAATGGATAGTATTTCATCACGAGCAGTATCCATGGTTGAATATGCAGCCTGTAATAACTGTCTCCAAATTTCAATTTCTTGACCAAAGGAGATTGGAACTGCATCCATAAGATGAGTGCGTCCAGATTTAACAATTTTCTTTAAGTCATTAGATTTTTTTTCCAAAACATAATCTAGATAACCCATGCTATCAACAAGTTCTGCTTCAGCTCTCACACAACTAATATTTATTGTTGTTGGTATAACATCATTAGAGCTTTGTGATTTGTTTATATCATCATTTGGATGAACTTTTTGTTTAAGCTTCTTTGAAACTAAATTTGCTAAAACTTCGTTCATATTCATATTAATGCTTGTTCCAGAACCTGTTTGATATAATGGTGCTGGAAAATGTTCATAATAATCAGCTATATTATTATTAATTTGTGATGCGCATTCATGTATTGCAGATGATAGTTTCTTATTAATAATATTTGATTTGTAGTTGGCAATTGCACAAGCACCTTTTAGCATTGCTAAAGATTGAATGAAGCTTGGATAAAACCAATCATTGCCTATCTGGAAATTATCAACAGCTCTCTGGGTTTGAGCGCCATACAAAGCATCTTTCGGAACTTTTACCTTACCTAAAGAATCTTCTTCAATTCTATATGTAATTTTCTTTTTCATGAGAACATTTGCTAGTCTTATAACATAAATGCTTTATTTATGCTATAATAACATCTTTAGGGTAAATATTAAGTATGAAAAAATATGATTTACTCTCGATCTCGCCGATAGATGGTAGGTATTTTGAAGTTTGTCATGGTATGGCAGAACATTTTTCAGAGTACGCATTAATTAAAAATAGAGTTCTAGTAGAAGTAAAGTGGCTATTATTCCTATCTAATCAAAAAGAAATTAGGAGTATTCCAATACTTAATACTGTATCAAAAAACTTTCTCTTAAAAATACATGATGGTTTTACTATTAAGGATGCAGAAAAAATTAAAAAGCTTGAATCAACAACCAAGCATGATGTTAAAGCAGTTGAATACTTTATTAAAAGTAAAATAAAGAAGCACCCTATCTTAAAAAAATATATTGAACACGTTCATATTTGCTGTACTTCAGAAGATATAAATAATTTATCGTATGCGATGATGATTAATCAAGGAAGATTGCTTCTTAAAAAGAAAATGGATTCATTAAATAAATTAATTTTAAGCTATGTTAAAAAATATTCAAAAAATGTAATGATTTCCCATACTCATGGTCAAATTGCAACACCTACAACTATGGGAAAAGAGTTTCTTAATTTTTATTCTAGACTATCGCTCCTATCAATTGAATTATCAGATATAAATATTTTTGGAAAATTTAATGGAGCAACTGGAAATTATTCTTCACACTCTATTGCATTTCCAAATGTTAATTGGCCAAAAGTAAATAAAAGATTTATAGAATCACTAGGTATAAAAGAAAATAAATATACTACCCAAATAGAACCACATGATTACATTTGTAGTATCTCTAACAAATTATCACATTATAATTCTATTCTAATAGGGTTGTCTCAAGATATTTGGTTCTATATCTCTAAAAACTATTTTGTTCAAAAAAATGTAAAAGGAGAAATAGGGTCCTCAACTATGCCTCATAAAATTAATCCTATTAATTTTGAAAATGCAGAAGGCAATCTTGGAATTACTAATAGCCTGCTTAGATTCTTTTCAGAAAAACTTGTAATATCTAGACTGCAGCGAGACTTATCTGACTCTACTGTTCTTAGAAATATTGGGCTGGCATTTAGTTATTCATATCTTGCTTATGACAATATGATTGTTGGTTTAAAAAAAATATCTCTAAACAATGATATTCTTGATAAAGATCTTTCAAATTCCTGGGAAATACTTGCTGAACCAATTCAAATGATAGCAAGAAAATATAACATCACTAACTCCTATGAAATTTTAAAAAAAGAAACCAGGGGTAAACAAGTCACCCAAGATGTCATTGCGAAAATAATTAATGTATTAGATATTCCATTAAGTGAAAAAAAATTATTGTTATCACTAACGCCAAAAAAATATATTGGTTTTTCAATAAAATTATGTAATGACTTCAAATGACAATGATATTTATCTAGTATTTATTGAAATTGAAGAAATTCTTGATAATTTCAACATAGAATATGAATCATTAGATAACAGAATTGAGTTCTTTACTGCAAATTCTACTCAAATCATAGTTGCTGTCGATAATGGGAATATAATAGTTTTTCGAGAAGATAAAAGTCGTATTTTTACTTTGAATTCAAGTAAGATTGAACTTTTTAAATTTATTAAAAAATGTATTGAATCCTAAATTACTTCTTAGGTTTCATCAATGGAAATAGAAGAACATCTCTTATAGATGATGAGTTTGTTAGAATCATGATTAATCTATCTATTCCAATGCCAGCGCCTGCTGCAGGTGGCATTCCATATTCTAGCGCTGTTATAAAATCCTTATCATAGGACATTTTTTCATCATTGGTAGACTCAGCTTGTCTTGTAAATCTAAGTGATTGTTCATATGGATTATTGAGTTCAGAAAAACCATTTGCAACTTCTCTTCCTGCGATAAATAATTCAAATCTCTCAGCAATTCCTTGATCATTATCAAAACTTCTCGCAAGAGGAGATACATCAGTTGGATAATGTGTAACAAAAGTTGGATTAATTAATTCCTTTTCTACAGTTTTTTCAAATATATCTAAATGTGTATGGAATAATGATTTATCGTCAGTAATTGATATATCAGATTTTTTTGCATAATCATTTAAAAATTTTAGATCACTAATATTTTCTGAATTTATTTCTTTATTATATTGAAACAATGCATCATAAAATTTAATTCTTTTAAATGGCACATTAGTATCAATTGTGACATTTTGGTATTCAAAAGAATCTTTAATTTCAATCCTCTTTTTTATATCAGTAAACATCTTTTCAATTAAATCCATTAAATACACATAATCTTGATAGGCACTATAAAATTCTATCATTGTAAATTCCGGATTATGTTTTACTGACAGACCTTCATTTCTAAAGCTACGATTTATTTCAAAAACTTTTTCAAATCCACCTATAATACATCTTTTTAAAAACAACTCTGGAGCAACTCTGAGATAAAGATCCATATCAAGAGTATTATGGTAAGTAGCAAAAGGTTTAGCTGTTGCTCCTCCAGGAATAATATGCATCATGGGTGTTTCTATTTCTAAAAAATCATTTGATATAAAAAAGTCTCGTATAGATGAGATTATTTTAGTTCTTTTCTTAAAAAGATTCTTAGTATCATGATTAGTCATTAAGTCTAAATATCTTTGCCTATATTTAATTTCTATATCTGAAATTCCATGGAATTTTTCTGGCAAAGGCCTCAATGATTTAGCAAGTAATGTAATTTCTAAAACATTAACTGTTAACTCATTTGTTTTGGTTTTGAATAGTGTCCCTTTGACACCAGCTATATCACCAAGATCTAGGTCAGGTATAATCTCTTTACTTTCTTCAGGAAGAGATTTCTTTTGAAGATAAATTTGAATTTTTCCAGATTCATCATGTAAATCAGCAAATGTCGAATTTCCCATTTCTCTAATCATTAATAATCTTCCAGCTATGGAAACAGAGACATTTTTATTCTTCAAATCATCTTTTTCTATATCTTTGTATTTTTCAACAAGCAAAATACTGTCATCAGTTTTTTTGAATGTATTTGGGTATGGGTTAAATTTTTCCTTTATTCTGTCTAGTTTTTTCTTACGTTCAAGAATTAGTTTGTTATCATCTTCCATTTTATAATCCAGCTTTTAAACTCTCTTCAATAAATTGATCTAATTCTCCATCTAGGACAGCTTGAGTATTTCCAGTTTCATATTTTGTTCTCAAGTCTTTGACTCTTGAATCATCTAGTATATATGATCTAATCTGACTGCCCCATCCAATATCAGATTTTTCTGATTCAATTTGATTCTTAACGGCATTTTGTTTTTCTATTTCATATAAATATAGTTTAGCACGTAGTTGCTTTAATGCGCTTTCTTTGTTTTTATGTTGAGAGCGACTATTTTGACATTGAACTACAATGTTTGTCGGTAGGTGTGTGATTCTGACAGCTGATTCAGTTGTATTAACATGCTGTCCTCCCGCTCCACTAGCTCTATAAACATCAATGCGTATGTCTGCTGGGTTTATTTCAATATTTAAATCATCTTCAATCTGTGGATATACAAAAATTGATGCAAAGGATGTGTGCCTACGATTTCCAGAATCAAATGGTGATTTTCTTACTAATCTATGTATTCCTGTTTCTGTTCTCAGCCAACCATATACATAATCACCATGGATTTTAATTGTTACACTTTTATAGCCTGCGATCTCTCCTTCTGATGCTTCAATTATCTCTGTAGTAAAATTATGTGTTTCACACCATTTTAAATACATTCTCATCAACATTGAGACCCAGTCTTGGGCTTCTGTTCCACCAGAACCAGATTGAATATCTAGGTAAGCGTCATATGAGTCATGCTCATTTTTAAACATTTGTTTAAATTCAATTGCATACAAAAGTTTATCTGCATTGGCTATTAAATCTTTCATCTCTCTAACTAGATCTATATTTTTTTCAATCAAATTATCCTTGAGCAATGAATTCAATGTATATTGTGCCATTTCTACGTCATTATTAATTTTTTGCATTTCTGAATAGGAGGATTTCAGGCTTTTATGTTCTTTTTGAATTGAGGCAAGTTTTTTTCTATTTTTCCATACTTTTTCATCTTCTAATTGCGCCTCCAAAGTAGTTATTTTAGATACAAGGTTATCGTAGTCAAACTAACCTCCTGAGCTCTGTAAATTTTTTTTCAAGCTCTTTTGCCTTATTTAAAATATCCAATATATCATCTCTATTCATTACTATTTTTATCCTCAAATGAATTTAATCTTTCAAGCCATTTTATTTGATATTTTTTTAGTTCATCCAACGAAACTGTATTTTCCTCATGATCACCATTCCTCATGCATAGGAAAATCATTATGCTATCAATTTTTGTTTTATATTGCCAATCATGAGCTAATGTATATGCAGCCAATTGCAGAAAATACTCATCAATTTCTTCTTGTGTTTTTTTTCTATATGACGACTTATAGTCCACTAAAATAATATTTTTATTCATTACTCCAATAAGGTCTATAGTGCCAGCATATCTATTTTTATAATGGACAGAGGCTTCGGTACCCCAAATTTCATCAATATTATTAATACAATGTTCAATTATAATTTTAGCTAGGCTTTCAGCTATAAGAAAATTTTTATCGGTTTGTTGAAGAATTGTTTCGCTAGAAATATAATCATCTAAATATTTATGCATCAAATTTCCTATTCTCATTGCATCTAAACTAGAATGGCTTATTTTTTTATGTTCAGTTAAAGAATTTGGTTTGGTTGAATTTAGAATAGAAGTCACGCTTGGGACAAATTCATTAGCCTCTATTTCATAATATCTAACACCATCAATTTTATTTATATTATAATTTTTATAATTATATTTCGATTTATAGGTTTCAATCATTCTAAAACTATCTTTTTAAAATAGATAAAATTTTTTCTAGGTCTGCTGATAATTGGTCGAGAATTTGTCGATCAAGATAAGAGCTTTTTGCTGCCATAGTTTCATCTAATTTATTTTTTGCCCCTTCTATTGTATATCCCTGTTTGTTTAAAAGTTCGTTAATTTGAGAGACTAACATTAAATCCTTTTGTTGATAATATCTTCTATTCCCTCTTCTTTTTATTGGTTCAAGTTGTTTGAACTCCTGTTCCCAATATCTTAGTACATGAGATTTTATACCATAGATTTTTGATACCTCTCCAATAGTAAAGTATCTCTTGTTTGGTATATTTATTGATGTATCGTTATTTGTCTCCATCGTAAGCTTCTAATTGAGATTTTAGTTTTAGTCCTGACTTAAATGTAACCACTCTTCGTTCACTAATAGTCACTTCTTCCCCTGTTTTTGGGTTTCTCCCAGGTCTTGGTTTTTTATTTCTCAAAACAAAATTACCAAAACCAGAAAATTTAATATCTTCGCCTTTTTCAAGACTAGATTTAATTATTTCAAAAAACTGTTCAACAAATTCTTTTGCTTCCCTTTTGTTTAATCCAACTTCAGCATGTATGGTTTCTATTAGGGAATTTTTTGTAATTGTCATCTAAGCTCTCAATTTTGCATTGAATTCCTTTTGTAATAATTTAAGTACCTTATTCATTACAAAATTTACATCTGTATCTACAAGCGTTGAATTTTTATTTTGAAACATGAATTCAAGAGAGATGCTTTTTTTAGTTTCATCAAATTTACGATCATAGAAAACATCATTAATTTTAATATTTATCAGGTATTTATAACCTTGTTTTATTATAATATCTATTATATCGTTTCCTGGGATTTTATCATCAATTAAAATCGTTAAATCTCTACGGATTTTTGGAAACTGAGATATTTGGGTATATTTTATATTTTCAGGGAAAATTTCCTGATTCAGTGCAATTTCAAAGGCATAGATTTTATTTTCTACAGATTCTGTTTTACATAGTAAATTGGAAACTTCTCCACAGAAACCTATTTGTTTATTATTCAGGTTTATACTTGCTTGGACTTCAGTATCGAAGAATTTAGATTTAGTGGCTTTTTTAAAAATAATTGTTGGTAATATAGATATCAAATCACCTTTCAAATCGTAGAAGTCCAAGGTAGTTGAATCTAGCTTTAGGGATGCCTCTGAACTTTGTCCAGAAATTAAACCTGCAATATTATTAGTCTCAACTATTTTACCTTTGCTGTCTCTCTGATAAATGTTACCTATTTCAAAAATCTTTACGTTATTATGCTGTCTGTTTGAATTATATTGATATGTCTTCACTAAACTTGGTATTAGTGAAGTACGCATTTCCGCTTTATCTTCAGAAATTGGGTTTTGTATTATATTTATCGATTGTTTCGAAACAAATTTTTCTTGATACTCTTTTGGTAAGAAACTATACGATTTTATTTCATTATATCCTCTAGAAACTAATGATGGAATAATTTTTCTTGAAGTGCATATTATGGGTTTAATCTTGCTATCAATATGTTTTGACAAAGTAGTTTGAGGCTTGAATTCATCAAATCCAATTATTCGAGCTAGTTCTTCAAGTAAATCATACTCGTTACTAATATCAAATCGATAGGTTGGTACCGTTATAGTAAATTTATCTTTTGATTGATTACTATTAAAGCCTAAAAACTTAAAGATATTTTTTATTTCAGAATTACTAATTTTTTTACCCAGTATTCTATTGACTTGTTTTGTATTAAAATTAATCTTTCTTTTCCTAGATTTATTAAATGATTTATCTGAATGATTGCAGATCTTTATGTCTTGATAAGTAGTAAATTTATTTATTAGATACAAAATTCTTAAAAGTGTATATTCATGAGTAGATGGATCTACTCCTCTTTCAAACCTATAAGAAGAATCTGTCTGGACTCTATATTCTTTGGAAGTTGCTCTAATAAGTTCAGGTAAAAAATGAGCACATTCAATAATTATATTTTTTGATGCTGTATTAACCGAAGAATCTATAGATCCAATAATGCCGGCTATCGCTTGAATTGTAGTATTGTCACTGATGACGGGTGTATCTTGTTTTAAAGTATACTTTTTATCGTTCAAAGCAATTATTTTTTCATTTTTTTTACTAAATCTAACTGTTAGCTTTCCATTCAAAGTATCACTATCGAATGCATGGAATGGTTGTCCCAACTCAATCATTACATAATTTAATATATCAACTATTAGATTTATAGAAGTAATTCCGCAGCTCTTTAGTCTATTCTTTATTAAGATTGGGGTTTTAATTTTATTATTAATACCATTGATTTGGAGGCATGTATAGATAGGTGATATTTTTTTATCAACTGATTTAATAATATTGTTAGACTTTTGAATTTTTGTGTTGGCAGTTTTTAGAGTCAAAGTGTTTTGTCTGTATGCTGTTGACAAATCTCTTGCAATTCCAGAAATAGATAAACAGTCTGGTCTATTTGGGGTAATATCTATATCAATAATAGATCCTAATTTAGATTTTTTAAAATTAGATACTTCAAGCCCAATAGAAGTTAATTTATCACACAATTTTGTGCTTGATGGGATTTTAGGCAGTACTTCTTTTAACCACTCAACATTTAATTTCATTATCTTATATCACTAAATTGAGACAAAAAAGTTATGTCATTTTCAAAAAATACTTTCAAATCAGTAATTCCAAACTTAAGCATAGCTAATCTTTCAACCCCTATGCCAAAGGCATATCCTGAGTATTTTTTGTGATTAATGCCTACATTTGTAAGTACATTTGGGTGAACCATTCCACATCCTAAAACCTCTAGCCATTTGCCTTTGAATTTAATATCAATTTCAGCAGAAGGTTCTGTAAATGGAAAATAAGAAGGTCTAAACCTAATTTCCATTTTTTCATTATTAAAGAACTCTTGTAAAAATTTAATTAACAAACCTTTGAGATGACAAAAGTTAACGTTTCTATCAACATATAATCCTTCAACTTGGTGAAACATTGGAGAATGAGTTGGATCAGAGTCACATCTGTAAACTTTACCTGGAGTCATGATTTTGATTGGAGGTTTCTCATTCAACATTGTGTGGATTTGAACAGATGATGTATGAGTCCTAAGAAGCATTTTGTCATTTAAATAAAAGGTATCATGCATATCACGAGCTGGATGATTTTTTGGAATATTGAGAGCTTCAAAGTTAAAAAAGTCATTTTCAATTTCTGGTCCATCTACTGAAATGAAACCATAATGAGCTAAAATAGTTTCGATTGATTCAAGTGTTAGGCTTATAGGATGTCGTGAACCATGTCCAATATTCTTCCCTGGTAAAGTAACATCGAAAAAATTAGATGCAGTGGTTAAAGATTTTTTATTTTTAGATTGAAGGATTGCATCATCAATTAAAGAAGATATTTCGGTCTTGACTGAGTTGAGGTCTTGCCCAATATTTTTTCTGTCTTCTACTTTTAGTTCTTTAATCTTATTAAATTCTAGGGTTACTTTTCCTTTTTTTCCTAAATAATTTGATTTAAGTAATATTAAATCATTATAAGAATTACATTCCTCTAATTTATTTTTAAATTCTGTGATTAAAAAAGAAAATTTTTTACTCAGAGGTGCCAATGTATTAGTGTTCTTTTGTTAGTGACTTTATGAGCGCTGTAAAATTTTGAGCATTATTCATTGCTAAATCTGCAAGCATTTTTCGATTGAGTGTTATGTTTGATTTTTTTAGACTATTGATTAGTTGACTATACGACATATTATTCTGTCTAGCAGCAGCATTTATTTTAGAAATCCATAATGAACGAAATTGTCTTTTCTTTTGTTTTCTATCTCGATAAGCATATTGTCCAGCTTTAATTACAGCTTGCTTCGCGACCCTAAATACCCTGCTTCTTGCTCCTCTATACCCTTTAGCAAGTTTAAGTATTTTTTTATGTTTTGAATGTGCAACTACTCCGCGTTTTACTCTAGCCATAACTCTCTCATTTAATAAGGCAACATTCTTTTAACTAATGCTTTGTCTGCTTTGCTGATGACGGCATCGTCTCTAAGATGTCTTTTTCGTTTAGTACTTTTTTTTGTGAGTATATGCCTGCGATGAGATTGCGCTCTCTTGATTCCTCCAGAAGGTGCTTTTGTAAATCTCTTTGCTGCGCCTCTATTACTCTTCATTTTCGGCATACTTTTTCCTCTTATTTATGCAAGCGCTAAGTATACTAGATTTATTTCTTTGGCGCTATAACCATTACCATTTGCCGGCCTTCAAAGGATGGTATTTGCTCAACTATACCATAATTTTCTAGATCCTTTTGTATTCTGTCCAAAAAATCTCTTCCAATGACCTGGTGAGCAATCTCTCTTCCTCGAAAACGCATGGTTATTTTAGCTTTATCGCCACTTCCCAGAAATTTTATCAAACTCTTTAATTTAACTTGGTAATCAGCCTCCTCTGTATTAGGCCTAAATTTTACTTCCTTGACGTGCGTTTGTTTTTGTTTTTTCTTTGCTGAATGAGCTTTTTTTGATTGCTCAAATTTAAATTTACCATAATCCATTATCCTGCAGACAGGTGGTTTTTCATTTGGGACAATTTCTACAAGATCTAAATCTTCCTCTTCAGCCATTGCTAAAGCTTTTTTTGTTTCAACAACGCCCACTTGTTTTCCATCAGATGATATCAGCCGAATTTCTGTAGCAAAAATTCTAGCATTCATCCTTAATCTTTTAGTGTTCGATATAACTCTTCTCCTATTTTAATAATCTAGATTTATTAGCAACCAATTCTTTTATATTGCTAATAAAATCTTCTATTTTAATAGAACCTAAATCTTCACCAGATCTGGTTCTGATCGATACCTCATTCTTTGAGGCTTCCCTATCACCTATTATAACTAAATAAGGAATCCTTTTAAGGGTATGTTCTCTAATTTTATAGCTAATTTTCTCATTCCTTAAATCCATAATGGGCCTAAATGAATGAGTTTCTAGTAATTTAAGCAAATCTGTACAAGGCTTTTCTTGTTTTTCAGTTATATTCATAATGACCATTTGAGTTGGCGCTAACCATAGAGGTAAGTCCCCTGCGTATTCTTCTAGCAAGATACCAACAAACCTTTCTAGAGAGCCTAAGATAGCTCTATGTATCATGACAGGATTTTCCTTATCTCCTTTTTCATTAACAAAATATGCATCTAATCTAGTTGGCATGGAAAAGTCTAGTTGTATTGTTCCAAGTTGCCATATTCTTCCAATCGAATCCTTCAGAGAAAAATCTATTTTTGGCCCATAAAATGCACCATCTCCGTCATTTAAAGACCAATCAATTTTTTGACTATCAAGAGCTTGTTTAAGAGATTCTTCAGATTTATCCCATATTGACTCATCTCCCACTCTAAGTTTTGGTCTTGTAGACAGCTCTACTTTTATATTAGAAAAGCCAAAGTCTTCATATATCTGATAAATATTTTCTATTTGATTTTGTATTTCTTTTTCAATTTGATTTGTAGTACAAAAAATATGTGCATCATCTTGTGTGAATGCTCTGATTCTCATTAATCCATGTAAAGTTCCTGAAGGTTCATTCCTATGTACAAGTCCAAATTCAGCCAGTTTAATTGGAAGATCTTTATAGCTTTTAATTCCTTGATTAAAAATTTGTATATGTCCTGGGCAACTCATTGGTTTTATAGCATATTCACGATTTTCGGAACTTACATCATAAATAAGATCTGAAAATTTATCTAGATGCCCAGATTTTTTCCAAAGACTCTTATCAAGAATCTGCGGCGTATTGATAATTTGATAATTATTTTTAACTAAAAAATTTGTTATATATTGTTTAATTAAATTAAATATAGTCCAGCCTTGGTGATGCCAAAAAACCATACCAGGTGATTCTTCTTGAAAATGAAATAAATCAAGTTTTTTTCCAAGTCTTCTGTGATCCCTTTTTTCTGCTTCCTCAATTTGATGCAAGTATGTATCAAGGGCTTTCTTATCATTCCAAGCCGTTCCATATATACGCTGAAGAGCTTGATTTTTTGAATCACCTTTCCAATAGGATCCAGATACTTTGGTGAGTTTAAAAGCCTTTAAATGCTTTGTATTAGTTAGATGCGGACCTCTACACATATCTATATATTCTTCATGATGATAAATAGCAATAATCTCATTATCTGGGATTTCATCAATTAATTTTAATTTATAGTCCTCTTTACGTTTTTTAAAGACTTCAATCGCTTTAGATTTGTCCACAACTTCACGTTCAACTTTATATTTCTTTGAGGCTAATTTTTTCATTAAAGATTCAATCTTATCAAGTTCTTTTTCAGAAATAGTTTTTTTAGAATAAATATCATAATAAAATCCATTTTCAATTACTGGTCCAATTACCATCTTTATATCAGGATAAAGTTGTTTGATTGCATGACCAAAAACATGAGCACAAGTATGCCTAATAATTTCCAAACCTTCTTGATCTGTATTTTTGATTAGTTTAATTGTGCAATTTTTATCAATTGAGTAGCTTAAATCAACAAGCTCATTATCTATTTTAGCTGCAACAATATCATCAATTTTAAAGCTTGAATCTATTACATCTTCTATAGATTGATTTACTTCAATTGAGATATTTTTATTTTCTATACTTATTTCTAACATAATATAATCTTCTTAGGCACGATTGGGTTCGAACCAACGACCTCCACCATGTCAAGGTGGCGCTCTAACCAGCTGAGCTACGCGCCTAAATTATGTAAAAATTAACACGGCGATAAATCTTTCTCAAGCTGTTTTATTTTTATAAAATTATTTAACCTCTCTCATTAATATTTTTCTTTTTTATTTTTTGGCATATCCAAAAAGCTTTCTTGTAGAGATGTGATTTGATCTCTTAATTCTGCTGCTTTTTCAAACTCTAAATCTTTGGCGCACTCAAACATCTGGTTCTCTAACTTTTTAATAATTACATGTACATTTGATTCTTTGACTTTTGGAAATCTTTTTTTAACTTCCGAAATATGTGTAACTTTATCCATAGTAGCTTTTGATAAATAAATATCTTCATCAAGATATTCTTTGATTGCCTTTTTTATCCCCTTTGGTTTGATATTATTCAATTTATTAAACTCAACTTGTATTTCTCTCCTCCTGTCAGTTTCATCAATTGCTTTTTTCATTGAACCAGTTAATTCATCTCCATATAGAATAACCCTTCCTTTTATATTTCTAGCAGCTCTTCCAATAGTTTGTATCAAAGACCTTTCAGATCTCAAAAAACCTTCTTTGTCTGCATCTAATATAGCTACCAGTTCCACTTCTGGTAAATCTAATCCTTCTCGTAATAGATTAATACCAACTAGAACATCAAATTCACCCTGTCTTAAGCCCCTTATTATTTCAACCCTATCAATTGTAGTTATGTCTGAATGTAAGTATCTGACTCTTATATTAAAACCTTCAAGATAATCAGTTAAATTCTCAGCCATTTTTTTTGTCAGTGTTGTAATTAACACTCTATTATTATTTTTGACTACCTTGTTTATTTCAGACAAAACATCCTCTACCTGATTAGAGGATGGTCTTACTTCAACATGCGGATCAATTAATCCTGTTGGACGTATAACCTGTTCAACTATATGTGTTGAATTATCTATTTCATAAGGTCCTGGCGTTGCGGAAACATAAAGCGTTTGAAATTTATATTTTTCAAACTCACCAAACTGTAAAGGTCTGTTATCTAATGCTGAAGGCAATCTAAATCCATATTCAACTAAAGTTTCCTTTCTTGATTTATCTCCTCTATACATACCACCAAGCTGTGGAACAGTTACATGGCTTTCATCTATTATTATCATGCCATCTTTCGGCATATAGTCTAGCAAGCATGGCGGAGGACAACCTGCGCCTCTTCCGCAAATATATCTTGAGTAATTTTCAATACCAGAACAATAACCCATTTCTTGTATCATTTCTAAGTCAAAATTGGTTCTCTCTTTTAGTCTTTGCAACTCTAATAATTTATTTTCCTTTCTTAGGAATTTTAATCTATCCTCTAATTCTTTTTTAATTTCTATAATGGCATTATCCAAAATTTCTTTTGGTGTAACATAATGTGTTTTAGGATAAATTGTACATCTCTTTATTTTTTTTAAAATCTCTCCTGTTAATGGATCAAAGGTATAGAGATTTTCAATCTCATCTCCGCATAGCTCAGCTCTTATCGCTTCTCTTTCAGAATCAGCTGGAAAAATATCTATAATCTCACCTCTAACCTGATAAGTTCCTCTTCTGAGCTCTAAATCATTTCTCGCGTATTGTAATTCACTGAGTCTTCTTAAAATTTTTCTCTGATCTATAATGTCTCCAATTACCATATGCAAAATCATTTTAAAATAAGTGTTTGGGTCGCCTAAACCATAAATAGCTGACACTGTTCCAATAACAATCGCATCATTTCTCTCAAATAGAGATTTTGTAGCAGACAATCTCATCTGCTCTATATGTTCATTCAATGAAGCATCTTTCTCTATATATGTATCAGAAACAGGGACGTATGCTTCTGGTTGATAATAATCATAATATGAAACAAAATACTCAACTGAGTTCTTTGGGAAAAAATCTCTCATTTCAGTATATAATTGAGCCGCTAATGTCTTATTAGGAGCAATTATGAGAGTCGTTTTGTTGGTCTTTTCAATCAGATGCGCCATAGTAAAAGTTTTTCCAGACCCGGTAACTCCCAAAAGAGTCTGGTGAGGAACACCTTTTTGGATACCTTCAAACAACGCATTGATCGCTTTGGGTTGATCGCCAGATGCTTTAAGTTTGGTGCTGAGAATTAATTTCCTCATAAATCATATTTTAACATGAAGTTTACTTAAAAGACCCTTTTTGATAATATCTTATTCAAGGAAACTAAGTTGACAATCTCAAAAAGGATAAAATTAATAAACCCTTCATCTACGATGGCTCTTACCGCAAGAGCAAATGAAATGCGTCAAAAAGGAATGGATGTCATTATTCTTACAGTTGGTGAACCTGACTTTGATACTCCAAACCATATTAAAGAAGCAGCTCATTCTGCTATTGATTCAGGTTCTACTAAATATACTGCTGTAGATGGGACTCCAGCCCTAAAGGAAGCAATAAAATATAAGCTAGAAAATGAAAATGGGTTAATTTATTCTCCAGAACAAATAATTGCATCTAATGGTTGTAAACAGTCTTTATTCAATTTTTTACAGGTTTTCCTTGATGAAGGAGATGAAGTTATAATCCCAACACCTTACTGGGTATCATATGTAGATATGGTTAGATATGCAGGCGGTAAACCAATATTCCTTGAAACTGCATATGACAATAATTTGAATATTGATATTAGTAAATTAAAAAATATTATTACCGATAAAACTAAATTATTTTTATTAAATAGCCCTAATAATCCAAGTGGCAAATACTTCGATTCTCAGACATTGAAGCAAGTCGCAGAGATATTACTTCAGCATAAAAATATTTATGTTGCCACTGATGATATTTATGAACATGTAATCTGGCATAAAGAGAAGTTTCATAACATGCTCAATGTTTGCAGTGAGCTTTCTGATCGCACAATTATTTTTAATGGAATTTCTAAAGCATATGCTATGACTGGTTGGAGAATAGGTTATGCTGCTGGTCCAAAAGAGATTATAAAAGCAATGAAAACTCTACAATCTCAAAGTACATCTTGTCCAAGCTCAGTATCACAAGCGGCTGCTTGCGAAGCGCTAACAAAAAAATGTGAAGAAATTACCACTATGAACTCAGAGTATAAAAAAAGACATGATTTAGTAGTCAATGGCTTAAATAAAATTGAAGGTGTAGATTGCAAGGATACAGATGGAACATTCTATATTTTCCCTTCATTCAAAAATTTAATAAAAAATAACGATAAATTCAAAAATGACAAGGAGCTTGCTGCATACCTTCTAGAAGAAGCTAAGGTTGCAGTTGTTCCAGGAAGCGCATTTGGTTTTGAAGGACATTTAAGAATATCAATTGCACTTGATATGAGTTCGCTTGAAACAGCATTGAAAAGAATGGCAACTTGTTTGTAGATACTCCCCGGGACGGACTCGAACCGCCGACCTGGTGATTAACAGTCACTCGCTCTACCAACTGAGCTACCGGGGAATAAACTAAAACATCATATTATTAATAAGCAAAATCATCAATTACTTTCTAAAATTTTAATGTCTTCAAATATTTCTTAAATGGTTTTTTTACCTCAGAATGATCAAGAGCATATTCAACATTTGCTTTCAAATATCCAATCTTACTGCCACAATCAAATCTCTGGCCTGAAAACTTGTATCCTAAAACTTCATCAGTAGAAAGCAATTTACTGATAGCATCTGTAATTTGAATCTCTTTTCCTAGTGCCGGTTTAGTGTTTTCAATCATTTTAAAAATATTGGGTGTAAAAATATATCGCCCTACTACAGCTAAATTAGATTTTGCAACTGTTGGTTTAGGTTTTTCAACGATAGATTTTATTTCAAAAATATTTTTCTTTTTTGGTAAGCCTTCTATAATGCCATATTTATCAGTATGGCTTTTATGAATTTCTTCAATAGCTAAAATATTCGCATTAAATTTACTTTTAATATTTAACATTTGTTTAATTGTAGGAATTTTTGATTTAATTAAATCATCAGCAAGTATTACTACAAAATCATTGTCTCCTACTATCTCTTTTGCACAATAAATAGCATGACCCAATCCTAATGGACTTTCTTGTCTTACAAAATTACAACATATGTTCTTTGGTATTATTTTTTTTATTATTCTTAAAAGATTTAATTTTTTTTTATTTTTAAGATCTGCCTCTAGTTCTGGTATAGAATCAAAATGATCTATAATTGCATTCTTTGTTCTACCTATAACAAATATTAATTCATTAATACCCGAGGCAATGGCTTCTTCAGCAGCATATTGAATTAATGGTTTATCTACAATTGGCAACATCTCTTTTGGGCTAGCCTTCGTAGCAGGCAAGAATCGTGTTCCTAGACCGGCTACAGGAAACACAGCTTTCTTTATTTTTTTCATAATGGTAATATTATTTTAATAAAAAAATTCAATGACATATGTTATCACAGAAAACTGTATAAAGTGTAAATATACTGATTGTGTTGAAGTATGTCCAGTTGATTGCTTTCATGAAGGTCCGAATTTTTTAGTCATTAATCCAGACGAGTGTATTGATTGCTCTCTGTGTGAACCTGAATGTCCTATAGATGCAATTGTTTCTGATGAAGACATTAAAGACGATGATAAAAAGTTCCTTGAAATTAATGAAAGACTTTCTAAAAAATGGCCGGTTCTTGCTCAAGCAAAAGATGCGCCAGCTGATGCCAAGGAATGGGAAAATAAAAAAAATAAGCTTAAGCTGTTAGAAGAATAATCTAAGCTACGCACCAAAATCACTGTTATCTTCATATACAGGTGCTTGATAGTCCTCAAATCTAGTACATGGCGCTATGAATGTTAGTTGATGTGGGCCGGTATTTCCATTTCGATGTTTAGCAACATTAACTTCAGCTATGTTTCTCGTTTCTGCATTGTTCTTATCATATACCTCATCACGATAGAGAAACATTACTATATCTGCATCTTGTTCAATAGATCCAGATTCTCTGAGATCTGACAAAAATGGTCTTTTATCATTTCTCTCTTCAACTCTTCTGTTTAGCTGAGAAAGAGCAATCACTGGAATATCTAATTCTTTTGCAAGAGCTTTTAACGATCGTGTGATTTCAGAAACTTCATTTACTCTGTTTTGATCAAAATTACGTGATCTTGTTACGCCCATCAGTTGGAGATAATCAATTATAATCAAATCAACTCCATGTTCTCTTTTCATACGTCTAGCCTTTGCTCTCAAATCCATAGGTGTAATAGATGGGGTTTCATCAACAAAGAAATCGCATTCTTGCATCATAGTAATTGCCGACGTTACAGCCTTAGTATTATCAGATGAAGATTCATAATCTCCTGTTCTTATTCTTTGCATTGAGACGCTGCTAAGAGTTGATAACATTCTTAACGCAATCTGTTGGGCAGACATTTCTAAACTAAAAAAACCTACTTTCTTTTGTTGCTGAAAAACGATATTCAAAGCTACATTCATAGAAAAGGCAGTTTTACCCATAGAAGGTCTTCCAGCTATAACTACTAAATCAGATCTTTGCAACCCACCCAATGTTTCATCTAGTTTTTTATAGCCAGTAAGTAAATAATCTATCTTATTATTATTTTTCTTTTCATATATTAACTCGACCATTTGATTAACAATAGGTCCAATTTTGGTTAACCCATCATTTGCTTTACTATCTCTTGTAATTCCAAAAATTTCAGTTTCTGCTTTATCTAACACATCACTAACGGTTCCTTCATCACTTTGATGAACTTGTTCAATTATTTTAGTGCTAGTATTGATAAGTTTACGCATTACCGATTTCTCTCTTATGATCGCTGCATACGTTTCGATATGTGCAGATGTAGGTAGTTTTTTAACAAGCGTCTTTAAATATTCAACACCTCCAATTTTGTCTAACACCGATTTACTTTTTAAAGCTTCCTCTAAAACTAAAATGTCAATGGCTTGATTACTTAATGCTAGATTTAGCAACTCCTTGAAGATAATCTGATGATTTGACTCATAGAAGTCATTTATATCAATTTTATCAGTAATTTTTTCCCATCCTGTCCCATCCATAATGAGAGCTCCAAGGAAAGCTTGTTCGGCATCAGTTGATTTTGGTACAGATGGTAATTTGGGAGCCATGCTTTATTCTAACTGAAAAAAAGATGACTTCATATATCTCGATGAAGAATTATTATATTTTATGTCTTAGGTAAAACATTGACTTCTTCTTTGACTTCTATAGGTATTTCAATGCTCACCTCAGGGTGAAGGTTGATGTGGGCAGTAAATGCCCCAATGGTTTTGATTGTCCCTAGTGGAAGATTAATTTGTTTTTTTTCTATCTCATGACCTTGTTCATTTATCTTGTCTAAAACATTTTGAAGGGAGATGGATCCAAAAATTTTATCCTCTTCTTGAACCTTAGCCATGAATACTATTGGGTTATCGGAAAAATGCTTTAGCTTTTCTTGTTTTTGTAAAGCAAAATTCTTATTTTTCTCTTCTTCTGCTAATAATTCTTGTTTTTTCTTTTCAACAAACAATATATTTTCTTCTGTTGGCATAACAGCTATTTTTTTAGGTAATAAATAATTTCTTGCGTAACCAGGCTTTACAGATATTTCTGTTCCTATGTCACCTAGTTTATTAATTTTCTGTAGCAGTAGAACTTTCATATCATTTATGATTATCACAATAAGGAAGTAGGGCTAGGTACCTGGCAATTTTAATTGCTTTATTTATTTTTCTTTGTTCTTTTCCTGATAATGAGCCATTTCTTCTTGGATTAATTTTACCTGTTTCAGATAGAAATCTTTTTAAAAAATTTATATTTTTATAATCTATATCCTTCGAGACAAATTTTTCTCTACCATTTATATTTTCTTCGTTTACTTTTTTATTTTCCATATCTAAATCTAATTATCGAGCTTCTTCTTTATTATTTTTTTCTCTGTTCATCATTACAGATGACTCTGTGTACGTTTGTGTACGTTGCAGTATTATATGTCTGAGGATAGAATCATTAAATTTTATAAGACCTGAAATTTCATCTATTACTTCATTGTTGGCTTGTATATTCATCATGATATAGCGAGCTTTATTATTTTTATTAATTTCATAAGCTAACTTTAAATTACCCCAATCTTCAAAACGATCTACTTGGCCGCCTTTTGTAGAAATAATTGTTTTATATTTATCCATAGTTTGTTCGGTCAAACTATCTTGATTAATATCAAACATTAGTACAATTTCATAATTTCTCATTCAATTTATCCTCATTGCGAATACTACTGGACAAAAGTATATTTTTCAAACAATCATTTACCTTTTTTAAAAAATTTAGCTACTTCATGAAGCATTATTCCTGTAGCAACAGAAACATTTAGACACTCTATAGAACCTGTGGTTGGTATTCTATAAACTGCATCACACAATCTCAATAGAGATCTGCTGATACCAGTTCCTTCTGATCCAACAATAATGGCTGAGCCACAATTAAAATTATCTTTTTTGAGAAAACTGATGTTGTTTTTAGCATCATGGTGTGCACCTATAATAAAAATATTATTTTTTTTCAATTTATTCACTACAGTGGCTAAATTATTGCTTTCAAATAGATTCAAACCCTGTAATCCTCCCGATGCTGTTTTGTGTACAAGTGGTGTAATTGGACTGGATTGAGACTTTTTTTTAATTATTAGTGAAACTCCAAAAGCATTTGCAGATCGGATACAGGACCCAAGGTTTCTAGGATCTTGGATAGAATCAAAAATTATAATAAATGGCTTTTTTGAATTCTGAAGATACATCTCTAAATTAAAATCTATCTTTGCTGATGGGCGAACTTCGCAAACAACTCCCTGATGTTTATTAGATAGACAGCTCATAGCTAGTAAGTCTTTATCTGCTTCTATAATTGAAATATTTTTAGATTGTGCAATCTTATGTACCTCTAAAAGGTTTTTATTTTTTGAATCCTTTTTGATTAAAATTTTTATGACTGAATTAGGATTAGATTTTAATAATGCTATACTACTATGTATTCCATAAACACTTTTGCTTATAGATTTATTAAGTTTACTCATCCTTCAAAAATATCATTTACAAATATTATATCTTCTCTAGCTGCACCTGTAGAAATTAAATCTATAGAAATATTTGAAAAATTTTCAATTGTCTCAATATAATTACGTGCATTTTTAGGTAAATCTTGAAGCTTACTAATTCCTTGCGTCGAAGTTTTCCATCCATCTACTTCGAAATATTCAATATTGCTACTCTCATTTTCAGATTCATAGCTTTTAGCTATTTTTATTTTTTCTAGATTATCAAGAACATCTAGTTTTGTTAATGCAATTCCATTTAAATTATTTAGTTGAATAGCTTTATTCAATATTTTTAAATCTAGCCAACCACATCTTCTAGCTCTACCAGTTGTAGCTCCAACTTCTCCACCCCATTCAGCAATTTTTTTTCCTATATCATCTTTAAGTTCTGTCGGGAAAGGACCATTTCCAACTCTAGTCGTGTAAGATTTTGTTATACCTAATGAATAATTTATTTTATTACTACCAACTCCTGTTCCTGTCGTCAGTCCAGGATATGTAGTATTAGATGATGTAACATATGGGTACGTGCCATGATCAATATCTAGCATTGTCCCTTGCGCTCCTTCAAAAATAATATTTGATTTTTTTGTTAGTTCTAAAATAATAGGTGTTACATCTGAAACATATTTTTTTATTTTTTCAAAAATAGGTATTAGCTTATTAACAGTTTCATCTATAGGGACAATTGAAGATTTATAATATTCAGATAATAGGAAGTTATGATAATCCATGGAAGATTTAATTTTTGTGAGTAAAGTTTTTTCATTGAAGAAATCAATAAGTCTTATACCACGTCTAGCTATTTTATCTTCATATGTAGGTCCAATACCACGACCTGTGGTTCCAATAGATTTTTTTCCTAAGAACTCCTCTCTAGCAAGATCAATTGATTGATGGCTTGGTAAAATAACATGGCAAAATTCACTTATGAATAACTTGTTTTCAATGGTGATATTATTAGATTCTAAATCATTCAACTCATTCTGCAACGCCTCAAGGGAAACAACAACGCCATTTCCAATTATAGATTTTACATGGTCTCTCATTATTCCTGATGGAATCAAATGCAAGATTACCTGTTTACCATTAATTAATAATGTATGGCCAGCATTATGTCCTCCTTGAAAACGAATACAACCTGATGCATTTTCAGTTAAAACATCAACTATTTTACCTTTACCTTCATCACCCCAATGAGTACCAACAAGAAATATATTTTTATTCATTCGTTTAAATCAATTCCCTAGTTAATGATAAATCAAAAATATCTTTAAGGTCTAAACTAAAACCTGTTGCTTCACGATATTGAGTCTTATTAGTTTTATAAGCATTATATCTACCTCCTTTTGCAATTTCTTTTCTGAAAGAAGATACATAAGCTGTATATATAATACTAGTTTGATATTCATAACCAACTAATTCACATAAGTCAATTTGAACTGAAATAGATTTTTTATATTGCTTTATTTTAGCAGCAATTTGCCATAAGTCGTTTAGTTCACGTGTAAAATTTATTTTATTTGAAGAGGCAAGTTTTTTAATTTCATTGATAACTTTTATGTCACCAGAAAGCTTTATTAATTCTAATAGAAAATTAATACTCTTTTTATCAAAGCTATTATTTTTACAGAAGCATTTTATCTCACTACTGGATTTCAAATTAATCAAATTAATAAGGATTCGTTTTTGATTCTTATCAATATTAAAATTTTCTAAAAAACTATTTATTAATGATACATCGCCTAACTCTATAATTATTTTCTTTTGTTTTGAAAGCGATATGATTTCAATCATACTTTTGATTATTTCTAAATCAGAAGCTTTGTTATTTTTTCCAAAAATTTCTACGCCTAGTTGGAAAGGATTTTTTCTATCAAAGTCACGGCTGCTTGATCTTAATATATCACCCATATAGGAATATCTTTTTGTACCCTTCCCATTAGTTAATTGATAATCAATTTTACTTACTTGAGGTGTAATATCTGCCCTTATGCCAATTTCGCCACCTGCTTGATGATCTGTAACAGTAAGAGTTTCAATATCCAAATCTGCTGATTTGAGGCTGAGAAGATTATCCAAATTGTCAAATATTGGTGGATTTATATATTCATATTTAAGTTTAGTTAATATTTGTAAAGCCTTTTGTTTGAGAGCCTCAAACTTTTTAGCATCATTAGGCATGAAATATTCCATTCCATCAGGTATAACAAAGTTTTTATTAGTCATAAATATTGATATGCAACAATCCAATATAGAATTAACCCTAGTATAATACTAATTAGTCCTAGAATTCTCAATGTATTATTACTACATTCATTGATGAAAACAAGTAACTTTCGAAAACGTTCGGGGGAAATAAATGGGATTATACCTTCCAAGATTAAAATAATGGCTAATGTCAGGAGAAGTAAATCAAAAGTTATTATTATTTGTTACCTTTTGAGTCTTTAAAGTATTTGAAGAAATCAGAATCTGGCTGTATGATCATAACATCTTCCTTCATATTAAATGAGCTTTTGTAAGCACTGAGACTTCTATAAAATGAATAGAATTCTGGGCTTAAATTATATGATTCAGCATAAGTTTCTGCAGATATCGCATCTCCTTCACCTTTTATTTCTTGCGCTTGCTTATATGCCTCTGCAATTATTGTTTCAGATTCTCTCTCTGCGGTAGCAGTTATTCCTTGAGCAGTTTCTTTACCTTTTGATCTAAATGCTTTTGCGACAGTTGCTCTTTCTTTTACCATACGAGCATATACTGAGGCACTTACTTCATCGGGTAG
Organism: uncultured Ectothiorhodospiraceae bacterium; assembly: GCA_964342155.1. GTDB lineage: Bacteria > Pseudomonadota > Gammaproteobacteria. The sequence goes on from CAYFEQ010000003.1 coordinate 58,149, forward strand.
ATCTACTTTTTTTAATCTCACATCAACAACAGTAATTCCAAGCGATTGAGCAACTTGATTTGCTGATACTTTTACTGAATTCATTATTTGAACTCTATCTCCTGAAACTACATCATTTATTGTTCTCTTACTGAATTCACTTTTTGTCAAATCATTAATAATTTGTGACAGACGATTTAACCCTATTCTTTCATCGCCCTTGGAGGCTCTGAAAAAATTCTCAGGTCCAGATATTCTCCATTTAACAAATGAATCTACTATAACATTCTTTTTTTCACTAGTTAAAAATTGTTCCGGTTTAGAATCCATTGTTAGAATCCTGGAATCATACTTTTTAACATTGTTTATAAATGGAATCATAAAATATAGACCCGGGTCTGTGTAACTGGAAACAATTTCTCCAAGTCTAAATTTAATAACAACTTGTCTTTGATCAACAATAAAAACTGAAGAATAAATAAGAATTATAGTTACTATTGCTATTGTTAAAATATTTCTATCATTCATACACTTGTCTCTTTCTTGGATCAAAAGTATTTCGATCTAGTTTTAATTTATCTGACAATTGATTGGTACTATTATTATTTCTTTCCTTATTATCTTGATAATTTGATGGATTAGATGGTTTTATAATTTTATCCAACGGCAGATACATTAAATTATTTCCGCCATCTACATCTATCATAACTTTACTGGTATTTTCTAAAACCGATTCAACAGCTTCTAAATATAATCTCTCACGTGTTACTTCAGGTGCTTTAATATATTCTGTATACAATTGTCTGAATCGAGTTGCCTCTCCTTCTGCTGATTTAATTAATTTCACTCTATAGGCTTTTGCTTCTTCAAGTATTTGCTTTGCTTCACCTCTTGCTAGCGGTATGATCTCATTTCTATAAGCTTCAGCCTCATTTATATAACGCTGCTCATCCTCTCTTGCTTTAATTGCATCAGAAAAAGCATCTTGAACTTGTTCTGGTGGCTGTGCTTCTAAAATATTGACAGTTTGTACATTTATTCCAGATTTATAAAAGTCTAAAATGCTCTGAAGTAAATCCTTTGTAGTGCTTGCTACTTCTTCTCTGCCTTCCGTAATAATGAAATCCATTTTATTTTTGCCTAAAACTTCTCTGATAGCACTCTCGCCAGCTTGTCTTAAAGTTATATCAGGGTCTCTGACATTAAAGATAAAATCACTAGCATCTTTTACATCATACTGAATAGCGAAGTTGATGCTTACAATATTTTCATCTTCGGTGAGCATAACAGTTTTTTGCTGAATCGATCTAATTTTAGAGACATCGACAATTTCTACTGTTTGAATGATTCTAGGTATCCAATGTGGCCCAGGTTTAGTAATTTCATTAAATTTACCAAATTGCAGCACAACTCCTCTTTCTCCATCATTTACAATATATATTCCGAACAACAAATATATTGCTAAAATTGCTAAACCAACCATACCAATATTTTTCTTAGAAGACGGATCTAAGGGGCCAGGTCCACCTTTACCAAACAGGGTCTTAAATGAGCTAACCAGGTTTTTTATAAGGTCATCGAGCTCAGATTTGTCTCCTTTATTATTTCCCCATGGGTTTTTATTTTTGTCGCCAGGTTCATTCCATGCCATATCGTTTCCTCATCGAATTAATAATAATACAAACTCTACTAGTCATCAATTTCTAATTTCGTAGGTTGGGTAGGCACTATTGTTGAAACGGCATGTTTATAAACACTCTGCGTAATCTTATTTTTAAGTAATATTGTATATTGGTCAAATGACTCTATTATACCTTCCAGCTTAATTCCATTTACAAGGAAAATTGATACCGTTATTTTTTCTTTTCTAAGTTTGTTAAGAAACTTATCTTGGAGGTTATCTGCCATAATATTTTCTCATATATTATTTAGTCTTAATAAATATAAGAACTATATTTCATCTTGACACTATTTATAAAAAATGCAAATTTTTCTCAATTTTTGTAAAAAAAGATGTTGGTATTTTACCTATATTACTAATTTCAACGGCATTTTCAAATTTTTTTAACCAAGTGATTTGTCTCTTTGCTAGTTGTCTTGTTGCAAAGATAGTTTTTTCAATGATTTCATCATAAGATAGCTTTCCATCCAAAAAGCTCATGATTTGTTTATATCCGATAGCTCTCATAGATTTAGATTCACATGATAAATTATATTTATTTCTTATAGTGGTAACTTCATCAATAAATCCATCTTCAAACATTTTTTTTGTCCTTTGTTCAATTTTATTGTGCAATAATGTTCGATTATCAATGATAAGTTTAATCGTCATTACATTATATTCTTTTGATAATGGTTTTGATGATGATAAAAAAGATGAAGGTCTATTTCCTGTTAATAAATAAATTTCAAAAAATCTTTGTATGCGCTGAGAATCATTTTTAGTAATTTTTTTAGCACTCTTTAAATCTATCTTTTTTAAATTGCTGTATAAAGTTTCCCAAGTATATTTTTGTGCTAAATTATTTATAAATTCTCGTGTTTCTTTAGAGCTTGCAGGAAGTTTATCTAAGCCACAATATAATTGATTAAAATACATTAGTGTTCCACCAACAAAGAGTGGAATTTTTTTTCTCTTATGAATTTCATTAATTAATCTATGTGCGTCTTGGTAAAAATCACCAACATTATAGTTTTCATTTGGATCTCTGATATCTATAAGGTGGTGCTTAATTTTTGATAATATTTTTGAATTAGGTTTATCAGTGCCAATATCCATTTCTCTATATATCATTGCTGAATCAACACTTATGATTTCAACGGGGTACTTTTTTTCAAAAATAAATGCTAATTCAGTTTTACCAATTGCTGTTGGACCGATTATTGATAATATTGGTAATTTTGTTTTAGCCATTATATTTATCTGTAACTTTAATCAGTCTCCCAATATCAAGACTAATTAAATCAATAATTATATTTGGCTTAGGCAATATAGATTCGTATTTACATGGCCACTCGAAAAAATGGATAGCATTCTGATTCAAATAGTCGTTTATTCCAATATCTAATAATTCTTGACTATCTTTAAGTTTATAGAGGTCATAATGAAAGACTTTCAAATTATCAAGTTCGTACTCATTAATAAGCGTAAAAGTTGGGCTAGTAATAACTTTATCAATCTTACGGGCCTTAATAAAAGTTCTTACTATTGAAGTTTTTCCAGATCCAATGTCTCCGTTAAGAAAAAATATGTGGTTATTAGATTTTGATAAATTAATATCATTGAATATTTTATAATAACTTTTTTCTGTATCAGTATAATAATATTTAATCATAATTTTTCAGTAATTGCTTCTCATAATCTTCTGCTAGAATTTAATAATGAAGCACATTTTTTTATAACATCCGTTGCTAATAAACCAATTGTTCCTTTTTTTTGTATAATAAGATCTGCAGCTAATGAATGTATACCTGTTGCAAATAGAACGGCCTCAGCTTTATCTTTAATCAAAGTAGTAGAAGAAAGAATAATTCCGCTTAGACAATCACCCATACCAGCTGAAGCCATACCTTCATTTCCATGTAAAGAAATAGATGTCCGATTATTTGATGTTTTAACTATTGTGCCAGAGCCTTTTAAAACTATTATCCCACCATATTTTTTTTGTATTTGATTAACTGCTTCGAATCTATTTGATTGAATTGTCGAGACTTTAACATTTAATAGTCGTGCTGCTTCTCCTGGATGTGGCGTTAAAATCCAGTTATCATATTTGAATGGTTTTGATGCAAGTAAATTTAAAGCATCAGCATCGAGTATAATAGTATGATTAAAACTTTTTTTACTGAGCAAAAAAGATTTAAGGTTCTTAAAAATTTCATGTGACCATTTTGATTGTCCTAATCCAGGACCAATAAGAAGGTTATTATAAGATTCAAGTTTATCTGAAAATTGTAGTTTTTTATAAGTCGATGCAATTAATTCAGGGTGACGCATAGGCAATAACTCTGAGTGTTTTTTTGTAGATATAACTTCAATATATCTACATCCTGTTTTAAGCGCAGAATGACTAGATAAAAGAAGTGCTCCGAAAAAATTTTCATTTCCTCCAATGATTAAGCTTTTACCTAATGAATTTTTATGTGTGTCGTGTTTTTTTCTAAATTTAAATTTTTTTGATAAGATCTTATTTTTAAAATTGAATAAATTTATTTTATATTGTTTAAATGAAGATAGAGAAAGGAGATATGTATTTTCATTATTTTCAGTTTTAATTAAAGGGTGATTATCTAATCTTTCCCAATAATCTCGTCCGCTCTTTGTAAATAAACCTTTTTTTAAAGAAATTAATGTGCAGCACAAGTTTGATCTAACAGTTTCTTCAAATGCTGTTCCTGTCTCTGAATTTAGTCCACTGGGTATATCAATTGAAACTACATATGCTTTTGAATTGTTAATTTCTTTGATGATCTTCGCGTAAATTCCAATAATCTTTTTATTCAAACCTGTTCCAAATAAACCATCTATTACTAATGTATAATTAGCGCATGATATAGGGTTTTTTATATCGATATATTTGTTTAATTCAAGATCATCTATAATTTTTTGATGATTTTTTTTGCTTTTTTGTGGAACACATATATCAACTTTATATCTTTTTTTGATTAATAGTTTTGATAAAAAAAGTCCATCAGCGCCATTGCTTCCAGGTCCAATAAAAACTTTTATTTTTTTTAGTTTTTTTCCTTCTAATTTAATTATTGATTTGAGAAGCCCTTCACTGGCTTTTTTTACTAGGTGGAAGCAATCTTTCTTCTTTGAATATTCTTTTTCAATTGAAATAATAGATTCAGAAGATTGTATTGGAGCAAAATTAAAAACAAGCATTAATATTTCAATGTATTGCTGTTAATGTTTAACAATTTATTGAGAGTTTTTCCTAACAGATTATCCAAAAGGCTTTCTTTTCTATTATAATTGAGAATAACTACATCATTAAAATATTTTTCATTAACATCATAAACGGAAGCAACATCATCTATCAAACCAATTTCTAGCGCTTGGTTGCCTGTCCAAAAAAGCCCAGTAGAAATATCGGTATCATTCAACTTGTCTCCTCGAGATTTTTTTATATCAGATATGAATTGATTGTGTATGTCTTTGATTAGATTCGTAAGATGTTTTTTATGTCTTTCAGATAATGTTTGAAAAGGGTCAAGGATTGTTTTATCTTCACCAGACGAAATAGTTTGAGATTTAATTCCTAATTTATCCATTAAAGATTGAATGTTAAAACTATCTAGTCTTACTCCAATCGAACCTACAATACTTGAGCTGCTTGAAAAAATTAAATCTGTACTAGCAGCAATATAGTAGCCGCCAGAAGTTCCCATATCTTCTATAACAGAATATATAGGTTTATTATATTTTAATTTAAGCTTTACAATTTGATCATGGATGAGTTTAGATTGTACGGCACTTCCACCAGGACTGTTAATTTTTAGAATAATGCCAAGACAAGTTTCATTCTTCATTGCATTTTTTACGAAAGGTATAATATTTTGACTATTTACACCTGTTCCAGGAGCAATGACCCCATTAACTTCAATAATTGCTGTATGCTGTTTTGTATGAATCTCATCATCTAATGCTGAGAAAAAAACTACGATTAATAATAATCCAAAAATTATGAAAAAGATTGAACGAAACAAAAACTTATTTTTATTTTCTAATCTCTTTTCTTCAATTAAAGAATTAACTAAATCTTTTAACAAATCATCACTATTCATATTTTATCCCTTATCTAAATTATATATTAATCTAGTTTTTATTTATAGTATCTAAGATATTAGTTAAGTCAAAGGGGGTTTTTGCAGTAAAATTATATTGCTTCTTATAAAAAAATGAGATTTCAGATGAGTGTAAAAAAATTCTATGCAATCCAATTTTTTTAAAATCCTTATTTATGTTTTTATCTCCGTATTTCATATCCCCACAAATTGGATAGCCTATCTCGGCTGAATGTGCTCTTATTTGATGAGTTCTCCCAGTTTTAATTATAACTTCTACTAGCGTTGATCTATTAAAAGTTTTTTGTACTTTATATTCAGTTATAGCTTCTTTCCCATTTTCAGAGACAGCCATCTTTTTAATACCGAGGACTTTTTCCTTTTTCAACGATTTGGAGACAAAAAACTCTTTCTTTTTTATTCTACCTGCAAGTAGTGCAATATACTTTTTAGATACTGCTTTTGTAGTAAACAAATTACCAACAGATGAAGCTGTTTTATAATTTTTTGCTAATATTAAGCAGCCGCTAGTATATTTGTCTATTCTATGCACCAAGGTAATATCTTTATACGTTGGCATATCTCTTAAAAGACTAATGATATTGGTTTTAATTTTTGTGCCTGAATGGACAGCAATTCCACTTGGTTTATTGAGAACCAATAAATCCTTATCCTCAAAAATAATATTTTTCTCTATGAGCTCCTTTACATGTGTTTGCTGTGTCGAGGCGCGTGTTTTATCAATTAATGGTGGTATACGTATAATATCATCACACTGAATCCGATAGGAGGGTTGTGTGCGTTTCATATTAACTCTAACCTGCCCATCTCTTATAATTTTATATAGGAGGCTTTTAGGTATGCTTTTTAATGATTTCCTAAGAAAATTATCTAGTCTTTGTCCTGATTGATCAGTTGAAATAGATAGCTTTTTTACTGCTGTCATGATTATTGTATAAAATAAAGGTTTGAAGATAGTTTAAATCATTGATATATTAATTCAAAGATTTTTATATTGTTTGAAGATGTCCCACAATTTGGGATTAATAAGAAAAAGTTGAAAAAGGCCTTATATTAGTAAAAAATTTGTTTTCTGAGGCAAATCTCTCAGACTTAAAACAATAGGCTCAAACAATAATCTTTGATAATGAAAATAGCAGTTTATAAATAATGGCCTTGAGTAATGTAACTTATGAATTACAGGATTAATAATGAAACAAATATTAGTGAATGCTTCTCAAAAGGAGGAGATGAGACTCGCTGTAGTCGAAAACAAAGAATTAATAGATTTAGATATAGAAGCACCATCAAAAACTACAAAATCGAATATATATAAAGGTATAATCTCCAGGGTTGAACCTAGTTTAGAAGCAGCTTTTGTAAATTTTGGAAGAGCAAGACATGGGTTTCTTCCATTCAAAGAAATTTCAAATGAGGTGTTTACCCCAAAAATTCCTAGGACTTCAAAAGATTGTCTTAAATCAGGTCAAGAAATAGTTGTTCAGGTTGATAGGGAAGAAAGAGGTAGTAAAGGAGCTGCTCTTACAACACATCTTACACTTGCTGGTAAATACCTAGTTTTACTTCCTAAGAATCCTAATACAGGTGGGATTTCTAGAAGACTTGAAGGGTCAGCTAGATTAACAGCAAAAAAATTACTTAATTCAATAAAAATCCCAGATGGTATGAGCGTAATACTCCGAACTTCTGGCCTAGACTCGACAGCAGAATCTTTGCAATGGGACATTGATTATTTAATTCAAATCTATGAATCTATTTTAGAAAATTCAATTTTAAAAGAAGCTCCTTTCTTAATCTATCAGGAAAGCAATATACTTCAGCGACTAATTAGGGATTATATAGATGAGAGAAGCGATGAAGTAATTATCGATGATCAAGATTTTTATGATAAGTTTTTAATTTCTAAGGAACATTTTATTCCTCATTCAAAAATAAAAGTAACTCAACATACAGAATCCATACCACTATTCAGTAAATTTAGAATTGAATCGCAAATACAAACTGTTTATAAAAGAAAAGTTGCTCTACCATCAGGCGGTAATGTAGTTTTTGATCAAACTGAGGCGCTCACCAGTATAGATGTGAATTCAGCTAAATCTACAAGAGGCGGCGATATAGAAGAAACAGCATTGAATACAAATATAGAAGCTGTTTCAGTTATATCCTCACAATTAAAACTTCGTGATATTGGAGGTCTTATAGTTGTTGATTTTATTGATATGATGTCAATGAATTCCCAAAAGAGCGTCATGCGAAAAATGGGAGAATCATCTAAATACGATAAAGCTAAAATCCAAATAGGAAGAATTTCAAAGTTTGGCTTGCTAGAACTTTCTAGACAAAAATTAAAATCTACTTTACTTGGGACCAGCAATGAGGTTTGCCCTACTTGCTCTGGTTCTGGGCAAATAAAATCACTTACTACTCTGACAATCTCATTTCTAAGAATTTTAGAAGAGGAAGCAATGAAGAGTGAAAAATCACTAACTGTCTATCTTCCTGTCAGAATGGCTACATACTTATTAAATGAGAAAAAGGATTTAATTGAAAATATTGAAAATAGACAATCTATAAGTATTAAGGTAATTCCAGATCCAGATTTAGAAGGCTCTAATTATAATATTGACAAACAAAATCTACCAGAAAATGAATATAAAATGTCAATTAAAAATAACAAGTTTGGAAATAAATCAAATAATTATGATACAAAAAATATATCTCAGCAAAAACCAATGATTGAATCAATCATACCTAAGACATCACCTCCAAAGCCAACAAGTAGAAAAGCAAGTTCTTCTGATGGTCTTTTTACTAGAATCATGAGGGCACTTTTTGGTCAGAAAGATAAAAAAGTCACTAAAAGCAGACCTTATCAGCATAGAGGAAGAAGATATAATAGATACGGATCTAATAAGTTTAACAAATATAAATCCTACAATAGAAAGAAAAGAAACTATAATACTAGTAGTAAAACAAACTCTAGTAAATAATGCTTAATTTTATATATAGATTTTTATTAATTAGCCTAATTATTGGGATTCTTATAAATGTTTTTTCAAACTATATTTTCAAAAGAAATAATCTAGAAAATATTATAGCAAAAAATCAAATAAACTTTGTAACTAAAATTGGGCCTACAACATATTATCAAAATAAAGGTGTTCCTGCTGGTTTTGAATATGAGCTTATGGCTGATTTTGCTGAATATCTTGGTGTTGAATTAAATATAATTACAGAAGAAAGTATAAATAAAATTATTTTAAGCTTGGACAATCAAACATCAGATATAGGTGTAGGATTAACTGCAACCGAAACTAAGAAAAAAAAATTAAGTTTTGCATACCCGTACAATAGAGTTGATCAGGTATTAGTATATAATTCAGATACAAGAAATAGACCAAGAAAAGTTGAAGATATTTTATCTGGTACTATTGAAATTCTTAAATCAAGCAATCATGAAGAAGTTTTAAATTCTCTAAAAACTAACCACCCCACACTAAAATGGATTTCTCTTGAAAATGTAAATACTGATGAGTTAATAGAATTGGTTAATGAAGGAATGATAGATTATACAATTTTAAATTCAAATGAGTTTGAAATTTATAGTCAATTCTACCCTAATATAAAAACTGCGTTTAAAGTGAGTACGTCAGAACCTGTTGCATGGGCATTGTCTTCTTATAATGATGGTAGTTTGACAAATAAACTGAAAGAATTTTTCGAACATTCAATTAATAATAATAGGCTAAATACACTTTTTGAAAAACATTTTGGTCATCTTAATACTTTCTCATTTGTTGGATCTAAACAATTCTTAAGAGACATTGTATTAATACTTCCAAAATATGAACAAACTTTTAGAGATGCGGCTGAAAAATATAACCTTGATTGGCGTTTATTAGCAAGCGTTGCTTACCAAGAATCTAGATGGCGCGAGGAAGCTGTTTCTTATACTGGTGTTAGAGGCCTAATGATGTTAACTCAAGATACTGCTAAATATCTAGGTGTTGAAAATCGAACAGATCCAATTCAAAGCATAAGAGGTGGAGCAAAATACATAAATCAACTTCTAAAAAGACTCCCAATAAAAGTTCTCGAGCCTGATCGCACATGGTTTGCATTAGCAGCTTATAATTTAGGCCTTGGACATGTTACAGACGCATTCCAACTTGCAAGAAACCAAAATAAAAATCCTTATAATTGGCTAGAAATGAAACCTATATTATTACAATTAAGTAAGTCACAATATTATAAAACAACAAAATATGGATATGCACGTGGATGGGAAGCCCTTAAGTACGTTCAAAATATTAGACAATATTATGATATCCTTGTATTCTTAGATTCGAAAGATGATGAGAAAAAGAACAAAATAATAAATGATAGAATTCCACAATCACTTTAGTATTATATATGGATAAAAAAATACAAATAATTCATGATGCTTACAATGCAAAAGATTCTGATGCCATTACAGATGAAGTTAAATTAATTGTCAGTGAAACAATCAGTGATCTGGATAGTGGAAAAATCAGGGTTGCAAATAAAATTGATAATGAATGGATTGTTAATCAATGGGTCAAAAAAGCGATTCTATTATCTTTTAGAATTAATCAAAATAAAGTTATGGAAGCTGGTTATACAAAGTTTTATGACAAATTAAATTCAAAATTCACAAAGAAAAAGGAAAACTATTTTAAAGAAAATAATATAAGAGTCGTGCCTCAGGCTATTGCAAGAGAAGGTTCTTATATTGGCAGAGATGTCATTCTAATGCCATCATATGTCAATATTGGCGCATATGTAGATTCAGGTACTATGGTTGATACTTGGGCTACAGTTGGCTCATGTGCCCAAATTGGAAAAAATGTTCATCTCTCTGGTGGAGTTGGGATTGGTGGTGTCCTTGAACCACTTCAAGCTAATCCTACGATAATTGAAGATGGCTGCTTCATCGGTGCTAGATCTGAAATTGTTGAAGGCGTTATAGTTGAAAGAAACTCTGTTATCTCAATGGGTGTATATATTGGGAAAAGTACAAAAATATATAATAGAGATACCAAAGAAATAACTTTTGGATTAATTCCAGAAGGCTCGGTTGTGGTGTCTGGCTCATTGCCATCTGAAGATGGAAATTATAATCTTTACTGCGCAGTAATAGTCAAAAAAGTTGATGACAGGACAAGAAGCAAAGTAAGTATTAATGAGATTTTGCGAGAAGCTTGACTAATTTCTGCGCATCAATAATTTCTATCTCTAAGTCTATTGCCTTCTGATATTTGGAACCAGGGTTCTCTCCTACTATTAGGGCTTTTGTTTTTTTAGAGACCGTATTTGTTACCAAAGCACCCCTATCAAGCAACATTTCCTTCAATTCTTCTCTGCTAAAATTTTCAAAAATACCTGTAATAACATATGATCCATCTAACTCTTTTACTTTTTTTTCTTTGTTCTCATATATAAGGTTTAATTGGAGCTTGATAAATTTATTAATAATTTTCTTATTCTCATTATCATGAAAAAAATTAAAAATATTATCTGAGACTATTGGGCCAATATCTTTAATTCTTTCTAAATTATCTCTTGTCGCATTCATAAGACTTTGTATAGATTTGAATTTACTACTCAATACTTTCGCAGTTGTTAAGCCAACTTCTTTTATTCCTAAAGCATAGATAAATTTATCAAATTTTATTTTTTTTGAATTATTAATAGAAGTATAGATATTTTTTGCTGACTTTTCAGCCATTCTATCTAATTCTAATATGTCATCATAAGTAAGCGAAAAAAGATCAGAATAATTATTAATTTTTTTCTTATCTACGAGTTGCTCAATTATACTTACACCTAATCCTTCAATATTCATAGCTAATCTAGATGAAAAATGAATGATAGATTGATAAACTTGAGGAGGACAAGAATTGTGATTAGGGCATTTATAAAAAGATTGATCTTCAATTCTAATTATTTTAGTTTTACATGATGGACAAAATCGTGGCAATTTTATTTTTTTATATTTTGATGTCCTTTTAGATAAATCAACTCGATCAACTTCAGGAATTACGTCGCCCGCTCTTTTTACATAAACATAATCACCTACACGTATATCTTTTTTTGAAACCTCATCCATATTATGTAAGCTTGCTCTACTAACTGTAACTCCGCCAATATTAACAGGAGTCAATTCTGCAACGGGAGTTAATACGCCAGTTCTACCAACTTGAAAAGTTATGCCATTTAATTTAGTAATTTTTTCTGCAGATTGGAATTTATATGCTATTGACCATCTTGGTGCTTTTGAAGTTGAACCTAATTGCTTATGCAGAGTAATATCATCTACTTTATAAACAATCCCATCTATTTCATAGGGAAGAGAATCTCTTTTTTCTTTTATCTCTTGATAGTAACTAAATGCCTCATCAAAATTATTTGTAATTCTATTTAATTCACATGTTCTAAATTTCATGCTTCGTATTTTCTTCATCAGCAAAGAATGCCTATTATCATTTAATTTAATATCAATATCAGCAATTCCATGAATAAATATTTGCAAATTTCTTTGAGCAGTGATTTTTGGATCTAATTGCCTTATACTTCCTGCTGCAACATTTCTGGGATTAGCATATGATTTTTCTCCAGAATTGATTAATTTTTGATTTAACTTTGTAAAGTCTATTTTATTCATAAATATTTCAGCTCTGAGTAATAGTTTTTTTGGTATGTTTTTTCCAATAATTGTTAAAGGTAATGATTTAATGGTTCTTACGTTTGTAGTAACATCTTCGCCTATTGTTCCGTCGCCTCTAGTAACAGCGGAATAGAGTTTCCCATTTTTATATTCAATCCCTACTGCTAGACCATCAAATTTAGGTTCAGCAAAAAGAGTTATATTCTTTACTCCTATTTTTTCTTGTAATCCTGAATAAAATTTTTCAAAATCATTATTATTTAATGCATTTCCAAGAGATAACATGGGTATAGAATGGGTAACTTTTTTAAAACCACCCATTAGTTTTGAACCTACTCTTCTTGTTGGTGAATTTTCATCTTGATATTCGGGGTAATTCTTTTCTAAATCTTTCAATTCTTTATACAATTCATCATATTCATCATCCGTAATTACCGGTTGATCATACGAGTGGTATTGAAGATTATGATAATTAAGTATTCTTATTAGTTCCTTGATATGAGCTAATACTTTTTTTTTATTCTCAACCATAAGTGAACTGATTAATTGCTTGAGGTTTGAGCAACATTTTGGTTTGCATTTAGTTCCATTGCTTCTCTTATATTGACTGAAACAAGTTTTGAAACACCAGCTTCACGCATTGTTACTCCAGAAAGGATATCAGCAATTTCCATTGTGGGTTTATTATGAGTTATAAAAATAATTTGAACTTCCTCAGACATTTCTTTAACAATAGAACAGAACCTAAGATTATTCCCTTCATCTAAAGGTGCATCAACTTCATCTAAAAAACAAAATGGGGCTGGATTAAGTTTAAACATCGAGAATACAAAAGAAACTCCTGTTCCAGCCTTTTCGCCGCCTGAAAGCAAACTTATATTCCTAACTAATTTACCAGGGGGTTTTGCCATGATTGTTATTCCAGTATTCAGCAAATCATTATCTGTCATTTCTAAATAAGCTTTACCTCCACCAAAAATTTTTGGAAAAAAGTATTCTAAATTTTTATTAATTTGATCAAATACATCTTTAAATTTAGATTTAGTATCTAAATCTATCTTCTTGATTGCAGATTCTAAAGTACTTATTGATTTAGATAAATCATCATACTGATTATCTAAATATTTTTTTCTTTCTTCTTGTTCTTTTAATTCATCAATTGCAGCTAAATTAATTGGGCCTAGATTTTCAATTTTGTTTTTAGTTTTTTCAAGATTAATCTCTAAATTACTTACCTCTAAAGTCTTGTCCACATCTATTATCGCTTGATCTATTTCATCTTTGTTAACCTCAATATTATCTTTTAAAGATTTTTTTTGTGCACTCTTCTCGCCAAGATTAATTTTTTTTGTTTCTAGAGTCTCTCTTATTTTATTTATAGATACATCAATTTTTTGTTTATCAAGCTCAAAGTTCTGTATATTTTGATCGCATTTTGCTACTTTATCTCTAGCATCTGAAAGTTGGTTTTCCTTATCCTGTTTTTTGCTAATCAATTCAGTCAGTTTTGACTGCATATCAGTAGACATTGATTTTGGTATATTGACGTCTGTTATAATTTTTTGTTTTCTAGATTCTGTCGCCTTGCGTTCTTCAATATAACGATGAAGATTATTTTTTAGTGAAGACTGTTCAGCATTAAGACTTGAAATTTTGATATTTAATTCATTTTGTAACTCTAGTGTTTCATCGAATTCCCAAACAATTTTATCAGTCATCTGTTTAAGTTCTATTTTTTCTTTTTCTAATTTGATTTTATGCTTCTCATCATCTTTAATTAGTTTTTGAAGTTCTTCGAGTCTTTGATTAGATTTTTTCAAAAGTTGTTTATAATCATCAATTTTATTTTTAATATCATTAATTTCATCTTGTTGGGATCTCACCAAGAGTTTGATTTGATTAAATAAGCTCTTAAATCTTTCAACTATAGCGGTAATTGTTTTTGGTATTTGAGATAAGGTCTTATTCTTTTCATCTTTTGGTATTTTAATTCTTTCAAAATCAATCAGTACCGCAGAAAGTTTCTCTTTTATGCTTGTAGCATCATTCAAAATTGTGCTTTTACTTAGTAATTCTTTATTTTTATCTGCCTGAGCATCAGATTCTAATATTTTGAGCCTTTTACTTAAAGCATCTTCAGATTTTTGATAGGATGCAATTTTAGTTTTCTCAATATCATGTTCTTTTATAGTTTCAGCCTGTTTTGATAAAAAATCATTGTAAATTGTTTGCCAATTCTGTAATGCAAAAGCAGATTCAGATTTCTTGGTTGATAATTCTTTGACTTTATTCTTGGCTTGCGTAAGTTTTTCATCATTCTCATTAATGCTGTTAGTTAATTTATTATCTTTCTCTTTATCTTTTGTCTCTAGCTTTTCAATCTCTATAAAGGATGCTTCTATTTCATCTAGAGATAGCTTTCTTGATGTTTCAGTTTCTTGACTATGCTCTATATCGCTTTCACATTTAGCAATTTCACTTCCTATTTGATAGAAATCAGATTGAAGTCTATTTGCGCTTTCTTCTTCGCTTGTTCTTTTCTCTCTTTCCTTTTCTATTAATTTATCCCTATTGCTTAAATCTGCCTTAAACCTTTCTTGGTTAGTAGTTTCCTTACTTATTTCTTTCTCTATTTCGTTTATTTCTAAATCATAACCTAACCATTTTAAGGCTATTATATCTAATTTGAGTTGCCTCTCTTTTAATTTATATTCTTTATATCCTTCTGCAGCAGTCGCTTGTCTTTCAAGTTTGCCTAATTGTGAATTAATTTCCTTCATCACATCTTTAAGTCTACTTAGATTTTCTTTTGTATGCTTTAACCTGAGCTCTGTCTCTCTTCTTTTTTCCTTATATTTGCTAATCCCAGCAGCCTCCTCAAGATAAGTTCTTAATTCTTCAGGTTTTGATTCAACTAATCTAGAAATCATACCTTGTTCAATAATTGCATAACTCCTTGGCCCTAAACCGGTTCCTAAAAAAACCTCTCTAATATCTTTTCTTCTGCAGCGAGTGTTATTAAGATAGTAGTTTGAGACGCCATCTCTGGTTAATTCCCTTCTAATTACTATTTCATTATATTTAGCAAACTTTAAATCAAGTGTATTGTTAGAATTATCAAAAAATAGCTCTACGTTAGCTTTTCCTACAGGTTCTCTAGATGACGATCCTGAGAAAATTACAGCTTCCATTGAGTCCCCTCTCAGACTCCGTGCTGATGACTCACCCATTACCCATTTTACGGCATCAATGATATTTGATTTTCCACAGCCATTTGGCCCTATCACACCTGTTAAGTTGCTAGGGAATGTCAGTGTTGTGGGGTCTACGAAAGTCTTGAAGCCGGCTAATTTTATTTTTGTAAGACGCATAATACCTACATTAAATTATAATATTTTCTTTGCTATAATACTACCATCAGGAGATATCGATAAATGACATCTAGAAAAAAAATACTTGACACTTTTGAAAACCCACAAGATAAAAAAGACTATCTCATTAATATGAGGATACCAGAATTTACCTGTTTATGTCCTTTGACTTCTCAGCCAGATTTTGCCGAATTCTCTATAGACTATGTGCCACATAAATTATGTGTCGAACTGAAATCATTGAAACTATATATGGGTTCTTTTAGGAATGAAGGGGCATTTCATGAAGATGTAACAAATACTATATTGAGCGATATATCTGGGCTTATCAAACCTAGATATATGACTATTACAGGATATTGGAAAGTAAGAGGTGGGATAATCACGACTGTAACTACTAGGTATATAAAAAATGGTTGGAAAGACTCGAATCAATTAATTACACATGCATAGACTATTTATAAAAAAAGTAATAATTATCATAATATGTATATTTCCTTCAGATAGTAATACTTCTTCTATTTTTAAGACTAAATATCTTAATGTGCCAGGAGGTATATTCTTGCAAGAAATTACTCAACAGCAATACAGAAATGATGTTTTTATAAATGATATAAAAATATTAACTAAGCAAATTGATAACAAATTCTACCTTATATATGGTATCCCTTATAAAACTCCCATCGGAGATCAATCAATAAATATTGTAGGTCAAAATACTCAAAAAACTGTAAATTTTTATTTAAAAAAGAAAAAATTTAAAAAACAATATATAAAAATTTCAAAAAAATATACCGAACCTTCAACGGATGATATTAAAAGAATCATAAAAGAACAGAATATTCTTAAATCTTATAGAAAAACATGGTCCTCTAATAATCCTGATACTAATTTTGTTTATCCTGTACAAGGAATTACAACGGGCGTCTTTGGAACTGAAAGATATTATAATGGAAAAAAAGGTCGTTATCATAATGGAATGGATATTGCAGCAAAAATGAATGATCCGATTGTAGCACCCTCATCAGGGAAAGTTATAATTGTAGGAGATTTTTTTTATAATGGTAAGTTTGTTTATATAGACCATGGAAAAGGATTACTTAGTATTTTCATACATCTGAATGAAATCTCTGTAAAAAAAGGGGTATATGTTAAAAAAGGCGATTTGATTGGAAGAATTGGAACAACAGGTATATCAACAGGACCTCATGTTCATTGGTCAATGATGCTCAATCAAACTTATATTGATCCAATGATATTTCTTGATGCAGATATAAATAATTAAATACATTTTTTCCTTGAAGGTTATATCAATAAATAGGAGAATGAGATGTTATACAAAATTGGAGGGGTATAAAATGCCACAATATGTAATAGAAAGAGAAATTCCAGGAGCTGGCGATCTTAGTGCAGACGATCTTAAAGGTATTTCACAAAAATCTTGTGGAATCCTAAAGGATATGGGCACAGGAATTGAATGGGATCACAGTTATGTAACTGGTGATAAAGTCTACTGCGTTTACAATGCAGACAACGAACAGCTCATTAGAGACCATGCTGAAACAGGTGGGTTTCCTGCAAATAAAATCTCTGAAGTTAAAAATATAATTAGCCCTAAAACTGCTGAGTAGTATTTTTTAAAAAAATTGAACCCATTCCTAAATGGGTTCTTTTTTTTGTGAAAATTTTAACTCAAGTGGCAGTCCTATTAAATTCAATTCTGTGGAAAAATAGTTAAGTAAATATTTTTTATAAGATGGAGAAATATGACTCAAACCATTTCCATATATATAAATAATAAGTTCACGTAGACTACTTTGTTGTGCAAATTTTAATTTAGGTCTTTTTTTATTATAGATTGGTGGCTGATGTTTAGAAGTTGCGTCATAGAGAATTTTAGTTAATTTTGCAGACTTGTATCTTTTATTCAATAATTTAGAAATTGCTATAATTGTAGCTGGGATTTTAGAAAGATTCTTTTTTTTAATAGCAGAAACAAAGAATATTTCTGCATTACTTGTAATATTTGAAAAGTATGCGATATCTTTTTTTAATTTCTTCAAATCACTGACTGTTATTGCATCAATTTTATTCGTGACAATAAAAAAAGGTTTATTATACTTTTTGATATGAGTAAGGATTAATTTATCCTGCTTAGTAATCCCATCTTGAGCGCTCAATACTAGTATACATATATCTGTAGTCTTAATAGTTGATAATGTTTGAGTAATACTAAATTTTTGTATAATACTCTTAGTTTTTGATTTTTTTAAAATCCCAGCAGTATCATATAATAGAAATGAGCTTTTTTTTGACTTGTATTTAATTTCCACAGAATCTAATGTCGTTCCAGAATTTTCTGACGTAATCATTCGATCATATTTTATCAAACTATTAATTAGAGTAGATTTTCCAACATTGGGTTTGCCTATAAATGAAATTCTTAAATTATTTTCATCTAAAATTTTATTTTCACCTTCTAAAATATCAAAAATCTTATTTTCTAATTCTATGATTCCTTCATTCGTTTTTGCAGAAATTATAAAAATATCTTTATAGCCAAGCTTATAAAAAGTATTTATATTATCTCTTTTAGAAAGTAAATCAGATTTATTTATAACCAATAGGACTTTTTTATTATGTTTTCTAAGTATTTGTGATATTTCTAAATCTTTATTAGTTAATCCTTCTTTTGATGATGTCATAAACAATACTAGTTTGCTTTGCTTGATAGATTGATATATTCGAGCTTCAACTTCTTTGTTATATCTATCTTTATCTTGTGGGAACCCACCAGTGTCTTCAATTACAATAGATTTATCTTTATGAGAAATTATCCCATGATTAATATCACGAGTACTTCCATCAAAGTCAACAACTAATGATTTTCTTGATTTAACAAGTTTATTGAAAAGCAGGGATTTCCCCACATTCGTTCTACCAACTAAAGAAACTTGAGTCTTCATATTTGCGCTCAAAAACATTGAACGCAGTAAGCTTACCATTTTTTTCTAATATAAAAAAACTTTTGTTAGATTTTAGTATTCTTATTTGATAGTCAATTTCACCAGTAATTTTTTCATATTCAAGAATCTTGCCATTAAATTTATCTAGCAATGAAATATAACCCTGGTCATTCATTACAATAACAGTATTTTCTAAGACCACAGGCTGTAATAACTTCTCTCTTTCAACTAATTTAGTCTTCCATAACGTCTCACCATTATATTTATTCAATGCATGTAGATATCCGTCTACAGAGGATACAAACAGCCTTTCATCATCACCGTCAAGATTAGAGACAACCGAAATTGGGGTAGACCATAATAAGGACCCTGAGATTGAATCAACAGCAATTAGGTTTCCTTGATAGGAACCAACAAATATTAAACCAGAGTCAACATATGGTGACATCTCAACATCTCGAAGGGATTCTAGTTCATTTCTACCTGATTTAGCAGAAATAGATATATACCAATTTAGTTTTCCTGATTGCTGTAATAACGAAATTAGGGTTCCGTCGTCCCTAGCTACATAAATATTCTCATAATCTACTGATGCAGATCCTGAGCCCCTTAATGATAACGGTATGTTGTTACTAATGTTTTTCCACGATAAACTACCGTCTGTAATATCTATAGCTAGTGTATCTCCATCGTTAGTTTTGATAAAAATATTATTATATGAACCTACCACAGGTGCTATTGATTCACTTTTAAGCTGAAAATGCCACTCAGGTTTTACAGGCAAAGAATCAGAAATAAATGGAATGCTATAGACGTTAAATAAATTATCGCTCTCTTTAAGTCTATCGCTTTTAATGGCATAAATTTTTCCATCAGTTGTACCAAAAAAAACTAAATCTTTATAAGAAGTTATACCAGACGTAACATCTAAATTCATATTCTGTGACCAATTTCTATCACCAGTTTGAGAATCAATAGAGTTAATTAATCCATCTGAATCAATAGTATAAATATTGTTTTTACTATCAAAAGATGGTTGTAGTACCGTACTCTTCGGACTTCTTCCTCCTCCTGCATCAATCGACCAAAGTTCTTCTATGATGTAATTTGTCGATACTTCTGGTTTTGGCTCAAATTCTGTTGACTCTTTCTTAAAAACTTTTTCATAGTAAGCGCAGCTTGACAACGTCAAAGAGAATAGACATATATATAATATTTTTAAATTTTTCATTTTATTGTATTAATCTTATTTTCCAAGATTTTTAACTTGTTAGGGGTTAAAGTAAAATTGAGAACTGCATTATATTTTTGCTTTGCTAGCTCTATTTCACCATCCTTATAATATATATCACCTAGGAGTTCGACTAAAATATAGTTTTTTTCATATGGATCAATTGTTTTTATTAGAGACTTTGCCTCATTGAGCTGATTATTAGAAATCATCAATCTAGTTTTACGTATTTGAGCAATCATCTTAATATGCTGAGAGGATGAATTAGAAATAATAAAATTAAGTTTATCAAATGCCTTATCAATTTCTTTATTATTAACAAAGATTTTTACTGAATATAGATTTATTAGATTTGTATATATATTTGATGGATGGTCTTGTGATAATTGCTTATCTTTTTCTAATAAGTATTCTACATTACCTTCTCTATATTTATTTAAAGTTGTCTCATATTCAAAAGATAGATTTGATGTTATCTGGTCTTGATAATCAATATAGTATTTATATGTAAGTATAAGGAAGATACCAGCAAATAATCCTATAAGCATACTTTTTAAATTATCTTTGAACCAAGATAAAAGTTTCTCTTCTTCTTCTGTATATTCGTCACTCATTTATTAATCTTATCAAAAATCTTTATTAGTTCATTTTTTGAAATCTTTTCTTTTTTTACTTTATCCCTTGAATCTTTAATAGTATATGTATTTGATTTAATTTCTTCATCACCGAAAAATAAAATATACTTTGGTTTGATTTGCTCAGCCTGTTTATATTGTTTATCTATATTTGATGAAGAGTCAGTGCTATAAAAACTAATCTTCTCAAATTGGTTACGGAGAGATTCTGTTATTGCAAGCCCTGCAAAATTATCCTCTGTAGAGTAATTGATAATTGCAACAGAATTTTCTTGTATGTTATTCTGACTGAGTTTTGATAAAATCATTAAAATTCTTTCTACTCCAGCTGCAAATCCAATTGCAGGTACGTCAACACCTCCTATTTTTTTAACCAATCCATCATATCTACCGCCTGCGCATATAGCATCTTGACTGCCTAAAGAATCATGTTTCCATTCAAAAACAGTATCATTATAGTAATCTAGACCCCTAACAATAGAATTATCAAGAGTATATTTGATATGTGATTGTTCTAACTTCTCTATCAAACTTTCAAAACGTTTTTTAGATTCTGTTGATAAAATATCTACAAGATTAGGAAGATCTTGCAATATTTCTTTAATTTTTTCTGATTTCGCATCTAAAAGCCTAATAGGGTTTCGTGTCAAAGTGTTTTGTTGTTCTTCAGTAAGTTCTTTCTTAAATTTACTTAACAAACTGTTTATTTTTTCTCCATAACCCAATCTGTCTTCTTCATTACCAATAGAATTAAGATGTAGTTTTATTCCATCTATCTTACATTCATCATTAAAAAGTCTATTTCCAAAAAAAATTATTTCTAAATCACTGTTGATATTATCAAATCCAAAATATTCAATACCAAATTGATCAAATTGTCTAAATCTTCCTTTCTGAGGTCTTTCTCTTCTAAACATTGGACCATAATACCAATATTTTTTTCGTTTTATTCCTCTATCAAATATTAAATTATTTTCTAAAGCAGACCTTACGCATGAAACTGTACCTTCTGGACGTAGACTAAGAGAATCAGCATTTTTATCTTCAAAAGTATACATTTCTTTATTGACTATTTCTGTTGTTGAGCCAATTGATCTATTAAACAGTTCCGTTTTTTCTAAGATAGGAGTTCTTAATTCATTAATGCCGTATTGTTTTGTGATACTAGAAATAGTAGTTTTAAAGTTATCCAATAATTTTAATTCAGAACTGTTATATATGTCCTTAAAACCCCTAACTATTTTTATTGTATCATCGGTCATAATTTAAAAAATTGATAAAGAGAATTCATTTAAAAAAAAATTCAATTTCTTTTTTAGCATTTTCAATGCTGTCAGATCCATGCACTGAGTTTCTTTCTTTGCTTTCAGCAAAAAGTTTTCTAATTGTTTCTGGCTTAGCATCTTCTGGATCCGTTGCTCCCATAAGGTCACGATAAGCATTAACCGCATTATCACCTTTGAGTTTTAGAGCTACTATTTTATTTGAAGTCATGTAATCAACAAGAGATTTAAAAAATGGCCTGTCTTTATGGATAGAATAAAATTCTTCAGCATTATCTCTCGAAAGCTGCAACATTCTTACTTCCATTACTTTCAATCCATTTTTTTCGATTAAAGAAATTATTGAGCCTATAAGATTTCTTTCAATAGCATCTGGTTTAATTATAGATAATGTTTCTTCAAGCGCCATTTACTTTTCCTCTATCCAAGCCATCTGTATAGCCTCTAAAATTTTTTCATTAGAATTATCTGGCACATCATCAAAATCATCCAATTCACATATCCATTTATGTAAATCAGTAAATCTTATGGATAAGGGATCTATATCCGGGTGTTTATCATCAAGCGCAATTGCTATCTCTAAACTATCTGTCCATTTTAAGCTCATATTAATTGCTCTCTGACACCTGATTAATTGTATATTTTGGTATTTCAACAATCAAATCTTTATTATTGATAATTGCCTGGCAACTTAATCTTGATTGAGGTTTGAGTCCCCATGCCTTATCTAGATAATCATCTTCATCCTCTGTTGGAGATTCAAGAGATTCATAACCTTCATTCACATATACATGACAGGTTGTGCATGCACATGATAGTTCACATGCGTGTTCAATCATTATTCCACTATCAAGAGCTGCCCGACAAATACTTGTTCCTTGAGGGACATCTATTGTAGCTCCTTCTGGGCAAATTTCTTTATTGGGTAAAAATGTAATTTTTGGCATCGAATTAGATTATATCATCAATATTTTTACCTGCAATCAAGGACTTAATGCTGGCATTCATTCTTCGTTCTACATAAAATTCAGATGATTCTTCTAATTTTTTAATTGCTGATAAGATTTCATCTGAATTATCTTTTTTTATTAATTTTTTTAATTCTTCTAATGGTGTATTGATTAAGGAAAATTCATTATCATCTAATAATTCTTTTCCATCTTTTTTCAAAGCTTCGGTTATTGCATAAATTACTCTTTCAGCTTCAACCCTACTTTCATTAAGTTTTCTTAACTTCATATCAATTTCAGCAGAATTATTTGAATCTTCTATCATTTTCATAAGCTCATCTTCAGTCATTCCATAAGAAGGATTAACTTCTATATCTGTTCTATTTCCTGAACTTTCTTCCTCTGCAGATACCGATAAAAGACCATCAACATCAATTTGAAATTCAACCTTAATTCGTGCACCCCCTGCTACCATTGGTGATATATCATGCAATGTAAATCTTGATAATGATTTACAATCGTCAACTAATTCTCTTTCGCCTTGTATGACATGTATTAGTAATTTAGTTTGCCCATCTTTGAATGTAGTAAAATTTTTTGAAGCAGAAACAGGTATTGGTGTATTCCTAGGTATAATTTTTTCAGATAAACCTCCATAGGTTTCTATTCCAAGGGATAATGGCAATACATCAAGTAAAAGGATTTCTTCTTTGTTAGTCCCAGATAGAACCCCAGCTTGTATAGCTGCTCCCTCTGCTACAACTCTGTCTGGATCAATATCGTCAAGAATTTCACATTCAAATTCATTTTGTAATAAATTTTTTATTAACGGTATTCTTGTTGAGCCACCAACGAGAATAATATTTTTGATTTTATTAGTTTCTAGCCCCGAACTCTTTATAGCTTGTTTAGTCATCATCAAGGTTCTAGCGACAAGATCTTTTATTAGTTTATTAAAATCAGCAACTGATAACCTTTCTGAATCTTGATTGGTAGTACATATATTTTCTTTAATAAGTTTAGCCTCTTCTAATTCACATCCAATACTCTCTTTTATTAAATTATCAATATCATCCCCTCCAAGTGATGTATCTCCATCAGTAGATAGAACCTTAAATACTCCTTTTTGAAGATTTAATACTGAAACATCAAAAGTTCCTCCACCTAAATCATAAATAACAAAATTACCTTTTTCCTTAGTGTTGAGTCCATAGGCAATAGCTGCAGCAGTCGGCTCATTTAATAGACGAAGTACTTTTAATCCAGCTATTTCAGCTGCTTTTTTTGTTGCCTGTCTTTGAATATCATTAAAATAGGCTGGTACAGTGATAACAGCTCCATCTATTGGCTTTTTCTCATTTTTTTCTACAATTTCTTTAAGAGCTTTTAATATAAGTGATGAAATCTCAATTGCACTAAATTTTTTACCTGAATCAGATGTTATCATTGGTAGTTTCTCATTAGATAAATCAAATTCATGTGGAAGTTTGTTAACAAGATTTTTAACTTCTGAGCTAGTTAAGCCAATTAATCTCTTTATAGATTTAATTAACAAAGGCTTTTGAGATTGATCATTTATATTAACTACAGAAGGATGCAGTGAACCATAAAATTTTGTTTGTTTACCTCTAGATGCTATCAATGAATTTGTAGTTCCTAAGTCAATACCTACTATAAATTTATTTAATTCATTATTAGTAGACTCGGGGTCAGATATTTGAATTAAACTCATGAGGTCAATTTATCGTTAAGTTCATTTGCATGTTTAATATAAAATCTTAGTTTGCAAAAAATATTCCACATTTCTTCAAAATCCTTTTTCAAATAACAGTTTTTTATATCATTGATAGATAAAGATATTTTCTTAATTATATTATTTTGATAAGAGCTTACTTGGTTAGAATCATTCTCTTTAATATTGTCAATGAATTCATTGAACTCAATTTGCTCTAATAAAAAATTATCATCCTTAAGTGTTTCAGATTCATCTCTTTTGAAATTATTAATTTTAAATATATAATCAATTCTTTTAATTAAGTCACCTAAAGTTACATATCCATCATTGATATAAGATGATATTTGAAGAGCTAATCTCTTTTCATGGCTAGATGAATTGGAATATTTATCAGGATGAAATTGTTGTTGTAAATTATTATATTTATTATCCAACGCAGGCTTATTTACTTCTATACTAACTTCGATACCAAATAAATCAAAATAATTCTTCTTTAAAATGTCCATCAAACATTAAAACTTTCACCGCATCCACATTCATCTTTGACATTTGGGTTTTTGAATCTAAATCCCTCATTAATACCTTCTTTTGAAAAGTCTAATTCTGTTCCTTTAAGATAAACATAGCTTTTTGGGTTGATGATTATTTTTATGCCGTTATCATCAAAAACTAAATCATCCTGCTCAATTTTATCAGCAAATTCAATTACATACGCGAGCCCTGAACATCCAGTAGTTTTTACACCTAATCTAAGACCTATTCCTTTACCACGGCTTGAAAGATGTCTTTGCGCATGTTCTGCTGCTGATTTAGTAACTGATATTGACATTTTTAATGACTCGACCATTTAACTTTCTTTAAATCAATGCCATCTTTATGCATTTCCCATAATGGCGATAAATCTCTTAACCTGCTTACGTTGTCTTTAATAATTTTTAGGACATGCTCAATATCTATTTCTGTTGTATATTTCCCTATTGTCATTCTTATCGAACTATGAGCTAACTCATCATCTCTTCCTAGAGCTCTTAAAACATAACTTGGTTCAAGGCTTGCAGATGTGCAAGCTGATCCAGAAGAAACAGCAACGTCCTTCATTGCCATTATCAAACTTTCTCCTTCTATGAAATTAAAACTCACATTTAGATTACCCGGTATCCTTTGATCTAAATCACCATTAAGGTAAATCTCTTCCATATCTTTTAGTCCATTCCAAAGTTTATCTCTTAGTTTTAGAATTCTTTTATTGTCTTCTAACATTTCTTCTTCAGCAATTCTAAAAGCCTCTCCCATTCCTACAATCTGATGCGTTGGAAGAGTTCCAGATCTAAAACCTCTCTCATGACCACCGCCATGCATTTGAGCTTCTAATCTTACTCTTGGCTTTCTACGTACATAAAGCGCACCTATTCCCTTTGGCCCATAAACCTTATGTGCAGAAAGAGATAATAAATCAATATTATATTTATCAACATCTACTTTTACTTTGCCTGGACTTTGAGCAGCATCCACATGCAATATAATATTTTTTTCTCTAGTGATTTTTCCTATACTTTCCAAATCTTGAATAACTCCAATCTCATTATTTACATGCATTATAGAAATTAATATAGTTGAAGGAGTAATTGCTTCTACTAGTTTTTTCTGGTTTAAAAGTCCATTAGGTTCTGGATCAAGATAAGTTACTTCAAATCCTTCATTTTCAAGCGACCTCATTGTATCAAGAACAGCTTTATGTTCAGTAGACAGTGTTATAAGGTGATTCCCTCTATCTTTATAAAAGTGTGCTGCACCTTTTATTGCTAAATTATCTGATTCAGTAGCTCCACTAGTCCAAATTATTTCCCTATGATCTGCATTGATTAAAGAAGCAACATTTTTTCTAGCTTCTTCGACAAGTTTTTCGCTTTCCCACCCAAATGTATGTGAACGAGACGCTGGGTTGCCAAACGCTCCTTCGATAGTCAGACACTCAGACATCATCTTCGCAACTCTAGGGTCTACAGGAGTAGTTGCTGAATAATCAAGATAGATTGGTATATTTAAAATATTCTTTTTATCATGTAAGTTTGTTGCCATATCCATGCTCCCTTCTTTTATCTACAATATTTTGGATATCATATCTTACAATTACATCGCTGAGTGAGACTCCCTTCATGTAATCATGTATTTGTTTTGTTAAGTCGGTCCAAACATAATGAGTCAGGCAGGGTTTATCATTACTACAATTCATTGCGCCACCACATTGGGTTTGATCCATATTCTCATCAACAGCAGTTATAATTTCGAATAGAGTAATTTCTGATGCCTCTCTATCTAGTTTGTAGCCACCTCCTGGACCTCTAACACTTTTTACTAAAGATTTGGTCTTCAATTTAGAGAATAATTGTTCCAAATATGATAATGAAATATCTTGTCTTTTTGATATTTCACTTAGTGATATAGGGGTTTTTTTCTGGAAAAGTGCAATGTCAATCATAGCCACTATTGCATATCTTCCTTTAGTTGTAAGCTTCATAACTACCTCAGAGTAATTATCATATACCTGAGTAATTTAATCAATTATTATTTTACCTTTCTATTAATTGAAGCAATGATTCCAAGAAGAATATTAATTTCATCTTTATCTAGCGATGCCTTATTGAAAATTATATGAATTTTTTGAGTTAATGATTTAATATTTTTTTTTGTCATAAATTTAGTATTCATTAGCAAAGCAATGAGTTCTTTATAAAAAAAATTTTTTTGTTTTGTAGGAGCAAGTTTTACTTTACTCAAAAGTGGCTTTGTGTGTTTAAAAGAATATTTGAACAATTCATAAGAGAATATTTGAACAGCAGCAGCTAAATTTAATGATTGATAATCTTTGTATGTCGGTAACTTTACTAGATAATTACACATTAACAAGTCTTTATTCGATAAGCCAGATTGTTCATTACCAAATAGTATAGATATCTTTTTTTTTGGATGCGCATAAAGAAGCTTTATGCATTGATCAATAGTAAGTTTTGGTACATTTGCTTTTCTTTCACGAGAGCTAAAGCCAATGTTGATTTCTGATTTTTCTAAAGCATCTGTCAGATTGTCGAATATTTTTGCTCTTTTAATTACATCTTTACATCCAACAGCTAAAGCATATGAGTCATTCGTTGGCAACTTCTTTGGTTTTACTAAAGAGAGACTCTTCAATCCCA
Source organism: uncultured Ectothiorhodospiraceae bacterium (assembly GCA_964342155.1). Lineage (GTDB taxonomy): Bacteria > Pseudomonadota > Gammaproteobacteria. Next base: position 85,992 of record CAYFEQ010000003.1, read on the forward strand.
TAACCTTCATCGCTCTTGCTGTAGCGCCAATATTTCCGGGATGAGAAGTTTCTAGTAATAATATCTCTATATTCTTCAACATTAATTATCTAATAATTAAAAATAGTTTATTGTTGTTCAGTACCTATGCCTAAAAAATATAAGCTTGTGCTAGCAATAAATATTGATGAATATGTTCCAACAAGAACACCAACAATCATTGCAGTAGCAAAAAATTTCACTGCTATTCCACCGGCCAACAATAGTGAAAACAAGACAAATAGAGTTGTTAGGGAAGTAATGATTGTACGAGATAAGGTTTGGTTAACAGAGATATTTAATATATCTATAAATTCATTTTTCCTAATCAATCTCATATTTTCGCGAATCCTATCATACACAACTATGGTGTCATTGAGTGAATAACCAATCACAGCTAAAATTGCTGATAAGACACTTAAATCAAATTGCAGCTGAGTGATAGAAAAAAAACCTAGTGTCAAAATTACATCATGCAGCAGAGCAAAAATTGCCCCTATCCCATAGAGAAATTCAAATCTAAATCCAATATATATAAGGATACTTAATAAGGCTACCAACATGGCCCATTCACCCTTTTCTCTTAATTCTGATCCAACTTGTGCTCCTACATATTCTAGGCGTAAAATTTTAAACTGATTATCTGTAGTAAGAGAGTTGATAAGGAAATCATTGATTGAAACTTGATCAATTTTCGGACTGTCCTTGAGTTTAATAATAACTTCTTTATTTGTCCCATAGTACTGGACCACAGAATCATTAATTCCATTATTTTTTAAATTAGCTTTTAATTCTGAGATATTTACATCCTTTTGATATTGAAGTTGGGCAATATATCCATTGGAAAAATCAATTCCCCAATTTAAACCATTTAAAGCAAAACTTATTATGCTGAGAATAATCAACAAACTAGAAAAAAATATAGCTCCTTTTCTATAACCTAGAAAATTAAATTTGCTGTCTTTTTTGATAATTGAAAACATTAGATTGATATTTTTTCCGTATTCCTATTTTCATAAATTAAACTAATAACTGCTCTTGTGCCAATTATTGATGTAAACATTGATGACAGAATCCCAATCACTAAAGTTATAGCAAAACCTTTTACAGCCCCTGTCCCAATCGTTAACAGAGCAATGGCAGCTATTAATGTGGTTAAATTAGCATCTGCAATAGTTGAAAAAGCTTTTTTGTAACCAGAGAATATACTTGAGTTAGGTGGATTGCCGTTCCGTAGTTCTTCTCTTATTCTTTCAAATATTAAAACATTAGAATCAACTGCCATTCCAACTGTTAAAACTATGCCAGCTATCCCAGATAAAGTTAATGTAGCCTGAAATAAAGAAAGTACGGCAACAATTATCATAATGTTAGCCGCAAGGGCAACATTTGCAACTAATCCAAAAAGCCTATAATAAATAAACATAAATAATCCGACTAAAAATAATCCAAAATACATAGAATTTTGTCCTGCTATTATATTATATTCACCAAGACTTGGACCAACTGTTCTTTCCTCAATTATAGTCATTGGAGCACTCAATGAACCTGATCTTAATAATATGGCTAAGTCACGCGCCTCATCTCTATCAAGGCCAGTGATTTGAAAATTTTTGCTGAAAGCTTCGCGTATGGTAGCAATATTTATCACTTCATTTTTATTTTTTTCTACAAATATTACAGCCATTTTATTTCCAACATTTTTTGATGTTGTTTCCAACATTCTTGATGCTCCATAATCTCCAAGACGAACAAATACTGATGGGGTGTTAGTTGTTCCATCAAATCCCGCATTTGCATCTCGAATATCTTTTCCAGAAACTATTACTTTTCTACTCAGCAATGTTGGGTTTCCATTTCGATGTTTATAAAGGACGGCAGAATTAATTGTTGATTTTCCTTTAGATTGAGAGTCTATCCAGTCTTGTGTAGTGCCTCTAGTCAACCTAAATTCAAGGGTCGCAGTTGACCCTAAAATACTTTTAGCTCTGGTAGAGTCATGAAGTCCTGGCAATTGAATAATTATTCTATCCTTTCCTTGTTGCTGTAAAATAGGCTGCGCTACTCCTAATTCATCTACCCTAGTTCTTAAGATAGATAAGTTTTTTACTAGAGCACTCTTCATATCAAGGTCAATTGCAGATGTTGTTGGCGTTATATTGAGAGCAATAATGTCTTTAGATTTTTCTTGATTGATAATTAATTCAGGGAATTCTTGTTTTATACTTTCAATTATCTTAGGGATTGGAGCCTGATTATTAAATTCAATTATCAGCATTTCCTTCCCTTGGTGCATAAAATTATATCTATATTTATTTATTATAAGATGCTTTTTAACATCAAGTTCTATCTCTCTAATCATATTGGTCATAATATTTTCTTTATCAACTTGTAATAAGAAATGTACTCCACCCTTTAAATCTAATCCTAAAAACATTGGATAAGCTCCGAGAGATTTTAACCATTCTGGAACAGATGAGAATGTACTCATTGTAATACTTATATTCTTGTTTAACTTACTCAAACTTTCATAAGCATTAAGTTGGTCATCAATATCATTAAAGACATACTGTAGCACTCCATCAGTTTCAGTAACATTCATAAATTCAATTTTTTGCGTTTTAAAAATCTCAGTAAAACTATTTTTATCTTTCTTTTCTAAAGAACTTTCTATAGCTTTTATTTCAATGGCTGGATATGAATCATATATATTTGGAAGTGAATAAACAAATGAAAAGCTCAAAACAAGAATAACAAGTATATATTTCCAAAGAGGGTATACTCCCATATTACTTTATATTCTCCAAAGAGTTTTTTGGTAAAATTTTACCAACTGCATTTTTTTGTAATTTAAATTCAACATTATCGCTTATTTTTACAAGGACATAGGATTCACCTATTTTAATAATTTTGCCATAAATACCGCCAGAAGTTGATATCTCGTCACCAACTTTCAAGGTAGTTATCATTTCTTTATGCTCTTTTATTTTTTTTGATTGAGGTCTTATTAAAATAAAGTACATTAAGATTAAAATAAAAATAGGAAGAAGAAATCCTAACGCTGATGGTTCCTGCGCAGTATGTGATGTTGCATTAGCTAAACTAATTATCTCCATTTTGTCTCTCCGAAGTAGAATATATATTCTCTAATTCTTCTATATAATTTTCAAGATTCTTTTCAGTAATAGCTTTTCTCAATTTGCTCATAAATTCCTGATAGAAGTATACATTATGTATTGTCATAAGTCTCGCCGCTAATATATCATTGCATCTATCTAAATGTCTTATATAGGATTTAGTATAATTCTTACATGTGAAGCACTGACAGGATAATTCTATTGGACTGGTATCATTAATATATTGATTATTCCGTATCCTAATTATGCCTTTATTAGTGAAAAGATGGCCGTTCCTTGCATTTCTAGTAGGTATGACACAATCAAACATATCAATTCCATCTTTAACAGCATAAGCAATATCGAGCGGCTTACCAACACCCATTAAATATCTAGGCTTAGTTTCCGGTAATTGTGGTGCAATATGATTAACTATTTCATTCCTTTGTTCTGATGATTCTCCAACAGATAAACCGCCTATTGCATAACCATCAAAGTTATTAGACTCTAATTCTTGTAAGGATTGCTCACGTAGATCCATAAACATTCCTCCTTGTACTATTCCAAATATTGGGATGTTATTATAGTTTGCAGTTTTTGATAATGTAGCCCAACGTAAAGACCGTTCCATTGATATAAGAGTATCGTCTTTAGATGCAGGAAATGGAGTGCAGTCATCAAAAGACATTATTATATCACTGCCTAAAATTGTTTGTGTTTCTATTGATTTCTGTGGTGTCAAAAATATTTTATCTCCATTTATTGGTGATTTAAATTCAACTCCATCTTCTTTAATTTTTGAAATATCTGATAAACTAAAAACTTGATATCCACCTGAATCAGTTAAGATTGGTTTATCCCAGTTCATAAATTTATGCAAACCATCATTCTTTGCAATAACCTCCATTCCTGGTCGCAACATCAAATGAAATGCATTACAAAGTATCATTTGAGCTCCAGAATCAATAAGATCAATATTTGTTAATGATTTAACAACACCATAAGTGCCAATAGTCATAAAGGTTGGGGTATTTACAACTCCATTCGTAAGTTGCAGTCTTCCGCTTCTAGCTTTCCCATTCTTGTAGTCTATTATAAAATTTATCATAATTTATTAATCAGCATACAATCTCCATAACTATAAAATCTATAATTTTTTTTGACGGCCTCTTTGTATGCATTCAATATTATATCCTTTCCTCCAAAAGCACATACTAGTAAAAGCAAAGTAGATTTAGGTAAATGAAAATTAGTGAGTAGCACATCTATTACTTTAAATTTATAACCTGGATAAATAAATAAATCTACATAATCATTGGTATCATCATTTATATTTTGAGAAAAAATATGCTCAATAGCTCTAACAACAGTTGTCCCTACTGCGATTACTCTCTTGCCCTTTTCTTTTGTTCTTCTAATAGCATCAATTAATTGTTTTTCTATTATAAAAAATTCTTTACCAATATCATGCTCCAAATAGTTATCACAAATAATTGGTTTAAAGGTATTATAGCTAATATGAAGTGTTAGAGATTTAATGTTTACTCCTTTATTTAATAATTGATCTATTATTTCATTAGTAAAATGCAATCCTGCTGTGGGTGCTGCAATAGAACCCTCTTTATTTGCGTAAATGGTCTGATATCTTTTTTCGTCATTTTCGGAAGTTGGCCTTTTTATATATTTTGGAAGCGGGATAGTCCCAATTCTTTTTAAAGTTCTAATTACTGATTCATTAAGTTTATGTGATAAAGTAATATAATTTTTTTGTTTTGATTCTACTATAAAATAATTATCTTTTTCATAAAATAACTTGGTTCCTATTGTTAATGGTTTTGAAGATGAATAAATAGCTTTAAAGGAATTTGAAGAAATTATTTTATCAAAGAGTATTTCGACTTGCCCGCCTGTTTCACGCTTAAGAAACACTCTACCTGGTATTACTTTAGTATTATTTAATATAACTAAATCACCTTTATTGAAAAGGCTAACAATATCATGAAACTGCTTGTTTTCTATCTTCCTTGATTTTACATCTAGATGCATAAGTTTCGAATTATCTCTTTTAGTCAGTGGTTCATTTGCTATTTGACTAATTGGAAGATGGTAATCAAAACTTGATATCATAAAATTATTCATTAATTAAAAATTATAAAATACAAAGTTTGCAATTCAAAAAGAAATTTGATATTAATAATGCAGGTATATCTCATATATAAATAGTAAACCAATCTAATTTAACAAAGTAATGCAGGAGGATATCTAATGAGTTTGATACAAAATTTTCCCTATGACGGTATCGTCACTATCAATCGGGTTATTTTAAAAAAGGAATATACTATTGATGATTTACAGGAAAGGGTTGCTCTAATGTGTGAAAATGTTAAAACTTATCATTCCGAGACAGGTTTCATTGGAGGAATGGTTGTCTTAAATAGTGGGCAAATATCAAACGAAGGAAGCAGTTTAGGGAAAGCTTTGGACAGCAAATACAAAAATAAAGAAGCGCTGATAATTACCTTCTGGAAATCCTATGAGGATCATGAAAATTCACACAAAAGTAAAACATTTCAGCCACTCTTCAAAAAGGTAATAGATGTTTGTGAGAATGGTAATGAAGAAATTGTCTATGATATGTTGTGGCAAGGAGCAGCATACACACCAGAAATGGCTAAATTAGCTAAAGATGCAAAAGAAAAAAATAAATAATGACATTTCGTAAAAATACTTTCAATAAAAAACCCAGAAGGATACATAGAAATAAAGGGGCAAGATTAAAAACCCCAAAATTACCAGCTAAATTTATCAAATAAAATTTTCTATAGTAAAATTATTTATTGTTTTGCCACTGTGGTGGAATTGGTAGACACGAGGGACTCAAAATCCCTTTTTCGCAAGAAAGTATCGGTTCGAGTCCGATCAGTGGTAAAATAAGGAACAAAATTTTATGAACAAATATAAAATATATGGGATTGGAAATTCATTGCTTGATTATGAATACAAGGTTAACGAGAGCATGCTTAGAAAACTAAACCTTGAAAAAGGCTGTATGTCTTTAAGTAATTATGATGAATATTTTAAAATACATGATTTTATAAGAAACTTAAGGCCTCCAGAAAAGATAGTTCCAGGTGGTTCAGTAGCTAATTCAATTTATAGTATGGCACAATTTGGAAATTCAGTTTGTTTTACAGGAAGAGTTTCTGATGATAATACGGGTAATAATTTTATTGAATGTTTAAATCAATCAAATGTTAAAACTTTTATTGGAAAGTCTGATCAGAATAAGAGCGGTGAATGCTTAGTTTTAATAACTCCGGATCATGAGCGTACCATGAACACATTCCTGGGGGCATCAGAATCATTAAGTAAGGATGATATTAATCTAGGAGAATTAAAAGAGTCAGAATATCTTTTAATAGAAGGTTATTTAGTCACATCAGAAAGGAATTTTAATATTTGTGAATATGCTTTAGAGCAAGCAAATAAAAATAATATAAAAACTATTTTTACTTTATCTGACCCATATGTAGTTTCAACGTTCCGAGAAAATTTTTTAAAATTACTTGGGGAAAAAGCTTCGATATTATTCTGTAATGAACAAGAAGCAAAAAATTTTTCTCAATCAAATTCACTTGATAAGGCAATTGGATATTTAAAGAATTTTGCTGAAAAGTTTATTATTACACTAGGTAAAAATGGTTCTACTTACTTCGATGGTGATACACTTCATACTGTTGGTACTGATTCGATAAAATCAAAAGACTTTACAGGTGCTGGCGATATGTTTCTAGCTGCATTTATGCACTCATACTGCAACGGGAAAAGTTTTGTAGATGCAATAAAGTTTGCAAATTATTGTGCGGGTAAAATAATTCAAGTTTATGGAGCTAAATTTAATAATAAAGAAGACTATCTAAAATTACTTAAATGAATCAATTTATTTGCTCTACCTTTTCAATTATGTTTGTAATTATTTGCATAGGATTATTTGATTCAGTTATAGGCCTACCAATCACAATATAATTTGACCCCAATTTTATAGCATCACGAGGTGTGAATACTTCTGCGTGATCATCAGCAGTTGTATCTAATCTTATCCCTGGAGTAACAAATAATAATGTCTTATCAATTTCCCTGACAAATCTAATATCAGAAGGCGAGCATACAACCCCATCTATTTTGGTTTTGGATGCAAGTTCAGCTAATTTTTTAATCATAGCAGGTCGTTCACTTAAACCAATATTATTGAGCGCTGAATCTGTTGTACTTGTGAGCAATGTTACCCCAATAAGTTTGGCATCTGAATTAATTTCATCTCTAGCCTGTTTTGCAGCAGCAATCATCTCAATACCGCCTAAAAGATGAATATTTAGCATCCAAACTCCTAAATCAAAAGCCTCTTTGCAAGCTTTATATACAGTGGTTGGTATATCATGAAATTTTAAATCAAGAAAAATTTCAAATTTTTTTTCTTGGAGATTATTTATGATGTTGGGCCCAAATTTAGTAAAAACTTGTTTTCCAATTTTTATCTTACAACTAGATGGGTCAATTTGATCACAAAATTGATATATTTTGTTCTCGTTATCATAATCAAGGGCAATTATTATATTCTGTTTATACACAATCTCTCTATTAATTCTCTGTTTTATCTAGTATATCAGTTAACTGATTAGGAACAATTGTTTCCCAAGAATTACAACTAGGACAAGACCAATTCAATGTATTAGATTTGTAACCACATTTTGTGCAAATAAAATCCATTTGGTTGTTTATAATTTCATCATATGAATTTTTTATTTTATTTAAAAGATCTTTTTCTTGAGTGCGATCGATAGCAGTACATAATAAGCTATACCCAACTTGGAAATTATTGTTTGTTTGATTGCTATTAAATTTTTCGACATAATTATAGGCTTCTTCAGGGTTTTCATGATGATACAAATAGTGATAAACATCTGGTAAGAAATCTAACTTTTTATTTTCCAGTATTTTCTGAAAAGCTTCTTTTAAAAACAAATCATTATTTAGTGATTGGGCATTATAAAGTATTTTTTTTATAACATATGGAGCAAAGATAGGATTTTGATCCAAAATTGCAAGATAATATTGAGTTGATATATTTAGATTATTTTTTGCATAATAATCTCCCAATTGTATATTTGCTCTGATGCATGACTTATTGATTTTGAGAGCTTTCTTTGAAACCGCTAAAGCTTTATCTATTTGTTCATCATTCAAATACATTTGTGACATTTCACAATAGTATTGTGCCAAAAATACCTCAATTGGTTTATCTCCAAATGATTCAGTATCTATTATTTTTGCTAATTCAATTGCCTTATCCCAATCTTTAATAACTTCATAAACTCTTAAAAGGTACTCAAGTGATGACTGTCTATATATTTTATTTTCGGATAAGGTTCTAAAGATTTTTTCTGATCTATCATAAAGACCAGCAGAAAAAAAATCTTTTGCTAATTCATATAAAGCTTGTTGTTTTAGTTCATTCTCAAGGGTTGGCCGAGACAATAGGTTTTGATGGATTAATATTGCTTTATCAAATTCTCCTCGTCTTCTATATAAGCCACCTAATGCTAAATGAGTTTCTACAGTTGAACTATCAACATCCATCAAAGCAGTAAAGATTTTAAATGCTTTATCTTCTTCATTATTTAATAAATAATTTAATCCCCTAAAGTATTCAGCATTAAATACTTTCTTGGTTTCAGTTTGTTGTGGTTTTAATAATATGTACAATATTGATGAAATTGCAATCACCAAAATGATCAACAAAAGAGTCTGCATTAGTGGTCTTCTCTAAGGGGGTTCTTCCTCAAACTATCAATCTCATCTTCTTTAATTTTCATATTCTTTCTGAGATTAATGTTTTCATGCTTATGTTTGATGTATGCTGATAAGAAAAAGAGCAGTGTTAAGAAACAACCAACCATAAAGCTGATAAATAAAAGAAATGGTAATGGTTCTGAGTACCTTTTAAAATAAAGATTAATTTCAATTATTTCTACATTCAGAGTTGCTATTGTTATTGCAATACCAATAATTAAAATAGTAAAAATGAAGACTATAAATCTAATCATATGTTTTACATAATATTCTAATAAGAAAATTATGTGAAGAAAATAAGTTTTTTATTTATTATTAACCCTTTTTTTAAGCTCTTTACTAGGCTTAAAATGAACGGTATATCGCTTTTCTAATGCAACTAAACCACCAGTTTTAGGATTTCTTGCTGTGCGTGAATCATGCTCGTGTAATGAAAATGTACCAAAACCTCTTACTTCAATTCTTTCCCCTGAATATAAGGCCTGACTCATATATTCAAAAATTTTTTTTACTGAGAAATCAATATCAGAGGATGTAAAAGATCCAAATTTCTCTGACAATTGCGCAATAAAGTCTGATTTATTTAATGACATAATATATTAATTTTGCGTTAAAACTATTTGATGGTTCTTTTTGTCAAATGATTTTATTTTAAATTTAGCCTTATCATCTTTTTTATAAGTTTCTTTCTCAAGACATTCTTTTAGATCTTTTTGAGTCAGCTTTAATATTCCATCTATTTTATTATCTATTAGTAATATTATCCCTTCTTCACTTACACTAGTTATTAAACATTCAATATCAGATTCAGTTTCAAGATTTTCAATATAATCTAAAAAAGTACTTTCTTTAATTTGCTTTAATCCTAAAGATACTCTTTCTCTTTCAGCATCAATTGATAATATTATTGCTTCTACTTCATCTCCCTTTTTAAATGATCGTATAATATCATTTTGTTTATCTGTCGGCCCAATATCTGTTATATGAACAAGTCCATCTATATCGCCATCAAGCCCGATGAATAAACCAAAGTCAGTTATAGATTTAATTTTACTTTTAATTTTATCACCTTTATTATGACTCTCACTAAATTTTACCCACGGGTTTTCTTTGCATTGTTTATGACTAAGTGAAACACGTTTTTTTTCATTATCAATTTCTATTACAGCTACATCAATCTCGTCTCCAATATTTACAACTTTATTTGGATTTATATTTTTATTGGTCCAATCTAATTCTGAAGTTCTTACAAGGCCTTCAATGTTGTTGTTCAAATCAATAAAAACACCATAATCGACAATATTGATTACTTTCCCTTTATAATGTTTGTTTAGTTCTAGATTCTTTGACACTTCTTCCCATGGATCTTCTTGTAACTGTTTCATGCCCAAGCTTACTCTATTTTTATCATGATCATATTTTAAAACAATAACTTCTATTTCATCTCCAACTTTCAGCAGTTCACTCGGATGAGAGATTCTTTTCCAAGAAATATCTGTAATATGAAGAAGTCCATCTATTCCACCTAAATCAATAAAGGCACCATAATCTGTTAGGTTTTTTATGAAACCTTTTACTTTTTTTCCTTCTGTATATTTTTCAGCAATTTCCTCTGGAGTAGAGTTTTGATCAAGTAAAACTGCTTTACGTGAAAGCACAATATTATTCCTAATTTTATCCATTTTAATAATTTTAAAGTCTAAGGTTTTCCCTTCAAGATAATCAATTTCTTTAGATGGTCGAACATCTACGAGTGAACCAGGCAGAAAAGCTTTTATGTTCATTAATTCAACCGTGAAACCCCCTTTTACTTTACCACAGACTTTTCCTTTAATAATTTCTTGTGAATTTTGATATTTTTCTAATTCTGTCCAGACTTTAATTCTTTTTGCCTTTTCCCTTGAAAATAAAGTTTCTCCATATCCGTCCTCTACCATATCTAATGTTACTTCCACAGAATCACCAACTTTAATTTCTAGATTTCCTTCTGAATCTAAAAATTGGTTTTTTGTGATGACTCCTTCAGATTTGAGTCCTGCATTAACGATTACATAATCATTACGTATTTCGATGACTTTGGCATTGACAATGCTACCAGGGGTCATATCAATTTTATCGACACTTGCATTGAACAAAGATTCAAATTCACTTTGTGTTGACATTATAGTGTTGTATCTCCTATCTATTATTTAACTCTTGATATAGTATACAATTCATATATTTTATCAAGAACAGACTCTATATTTAGATCGCTTGAATCAATAATCTTTGCATCATGCGCAGGTTCTAAAGGAGAAATACTTCTATTTTGGTCGGCATCATCTCTAGCTTTCAGTGAGGCTAAGACCGAATTAAAATCAACATTCTCCCCTTGCGTAATTAGTTGTTCATGTCTCCTTTTTGCTCGAATATTAACTTCAGCAACAAAAAACAGTTTTAAAGTTGCATTAGTAAAAACCTTAGTTCCCATATCTCGTCCATTTGCTATAAGCCCAGGTGCCTGTATGCAGGAATGTTGGATAGGTAAAAATAAATTACGAATGAATGGAAGTTTAGATACTACTGAAGCATTTTTACCTACAACTTCTGTATTCAAATAATCTGTAATATCATTATTTTTATATATGACCCTGTAAAAATTTGATTGTTTAGTGATTTGTAATTTAAAATCTCCCATTAATTTATTAATTTGATCCTGATCATTAATTGATTTTGATTCTAATGCAGTCAGGTAAGCAATAGCGCGGTACAATAATCCGCTGTCTAAAAGATTCCATCCTAATTTTTTTGCTAAAAGTACAGAGATTGAGCTTTTCCCTGAACTACTTAATCCATCAATCGTGATAATTGGTATATCAGTTGTCATGATTTAAATATTTGAACTCCACTTTCTTTTAATGTTGAAAAAAACAATGGGTAGGATGTATTAATGTTTATTGTATTCATTATAGTAACTGGCTTTTCTGAAATTAAACCAGCTATGGCAAAAGACATAGCAATCCTATGATCATTATGGCTATCTATAATCCCACCTTTAAATTTACCGCCAACAATCGTGAAAGAATTTACCGTACTTTTAGTTTCAATGCCTAGTTTTTTTAATCCTTCTTCCATTGCTTTTATTCTATCGCTTTCCTTATATCGAAGTTCTTCGATATCAAAAAATTCAGAGACACCGGAACATGATGCGCAAGCAATAAAAAGAATAGGTAATTCATCAATCATTCTAACAATGTTAGGCCCAGACATTTTTACAGGTTTAAGTTTAGAATATTTTACTTGAATATTGCCAACTGGTTCATTCCCAATCATATATTTATCAAGAATCTTAATATTTGCACCCATATCCACTAATGTTTCGAGTATTCCTGTTCTCATTGAATTTAGACCAACATTTTTTATAAGGATGTCGGAGTCTTTTTTAATTAGAGCAGCAACAATAAAAAAAGCTGCGGATGATATATCTGACGGAATGGAAATTTCTTTAGCTTTCAAGCTTTTCTGTCCTTGAATTATAATTTTTTTATTTTCTATTTTTATTGGATATTCAAAGTATTCTAAAAGCCTCTCGGTATGATCTCTAGTTGAGATTTCTTCATTAATTATAGATTCTCCGCTAGTAAATAAGGAAGCAAGTAACAAACATGACTTCACCTGAGCGCTAGGTATTTTCGAAGAAAATTTTATAGATTGTTTTGATTTATTTGGACTGAAATGCAATGGAGGTAGATTATTTTTAGAATCAATAATGCCTCCCATAGATCGTAAAGGCTCTATTATTCTTTTCATTGGCCTTTTAGTGAGAGATTCATCACCTGTTACAGAAGAAGCAAAAGGTTGCATTGCAAGAATACCAGAAATTAAACGCATTAGCGTGCCTGAATTTCCAGCATAAAGTGGTTTAGTTGGTTTATCTAATGAATGAAGACCTTTACCTTCAATTAATAGAGCTTTATCAGATTGTTTTATATTTACACCTAATGATTTCATGATATTAAGTGTATTATTGCAATCTTCTGATACTAGATAGTTCTCTATTCTAGCAGTTCCCTGTGACAAAGATCCAAGCATAATTGCGCGATGTGTAATGGATTTATCTCCAGGTATAGTTATTTCTCCAAAAATTTTTTCAGAATTATTTATAATAAGGTTTCTTGCATCATTAGTCATGGTTATGAAAGTTTATTTTTCGTCTTATTAAACAATGAACGCAATGATGCATAGTCATTTTTTCTAATCTTTATTTTTAGTTCTTTCAATTCTTTTATGAAGGAGTCTAATGATAGTAATATATTTTTTTTGTTATGTTGGCATATATCTGACCACATAATAGGATTGCTTCTAGCAATTCTTGCAAAATCTTCAAACCCACCTCCAGTAAATCTTGCTATATTTTTAACATTCTTGCTTCGGTAAATAGAATTAACAAGGCTATATGATATTAAATGTGGAATATGGCTAGTTTCAGACATGATCACATCATGTAATTCAGGAGATAATAATTCAATATTACATCCAATCTTTTTCCAAAAAAGTTTAATTTTTTTCAAAGCAATTTTATCAGTTACCTGCGATGATGTAATAATAGCAACTGCATTATTAAATAAATTCGGACAAGCATTTTTTACTCCACTCTTTTCTTTCCCGGCCAATGGGTGTGAACCAACAAAACAGTTATTTTTATTTCCAAAAACTTTAGTAGCTGACTGCATAATTGATTTTTTTGTACTGCCCACATCAGTAATTATACATTTATCATTTCTAGATGACTTTATTCTTTTCAATATAGAATTATAGGCATTAATTGGAGTACAAATGACAATCAAATCTGCTTCTTTAAGATAATTAAATTTTTTATCATAGTCATTAATAATTCTATTCTTTTTTGCATAGAGTAAGCTTTTTCTGTCCTTATCAAATGCATATATGTATTTTGCAATTTTATTTTTCTTTAAAGAAAGAGCAATAGATCCACCAATCATTCCTAATCCAAAGATATAAGCTTTATTAAACATTCTTTTTTCGAGTTGTTACTAATTTTTTTAATGCAGTGATGAATTTTTTATTTTCTGCATCTTTTCCTACACTAACTCTTAGATAATTCTGTAGACCATAATTAGTAAGAGGCCTTAATATTATTCCATTCATTAATAATTTATTAAAAATCATTTTTGTGTTACTTCCAGTCTTGAATGATATAAAATTTCCATATGAACCTAATGAATCAATTCCTATTTTATCTAATTGCTCTTTAATATAATTTATCCCTTTTAAATTCTTAATTAAACTATCAGAAATATATTTTTTATCTTTTAATGATTCAGTTGCAAGCAACTGACCAAAGTGATTAGTATTAAATGGCTGTCTATAGTAATTTAATTTTTTTATTATTTCTGTTGCAGCAATGCCGTAACCAATACGTAATCCTGCAAGAGCATATATTTTTGAGAATGTTCTAGTAATTATTAAATTCTTGTACTTTTTTAATAATTTTATCGCGCTAGCCTTATTATTATGCTCTGCATATTCAGCATATGCTTCGTCTAAGACTACGATAATCTTCTTTGATATGCTGCCCAAAAATTTTTCTATTTGCACGTAGTCTAAAATTGTACCTGTTGGATTATTGGGATTAGCTATAAAAATTAATTTAGTATTCTTACTAATTTTATCATGTATTGTTGAAAGATTAGTACCAAGGTAATTCTCATCTCTGAGTAATAGAGGCTTAGTTTCAACAATCTTTGCATTCATAATATTTGCAACAATTCTATAAACTAAAAATGAATGTTTAGAAAATATTACTTCATCATTCTTTGAAAGGTATGCTCTAGCAACAAAATCTAAAATTTCATTAGATCCATTACCCACTATTAAATTATTTATCGATATATTTTTTTGTTTTAATTCTGTAACCAATTGTAGTTTTAGGGCAACTGGGTCGCTTTCAGGGTATCTATTAGTTTCAATAAATTTCTTTTTGACTGCATTTAATGCTTTTGAACTGGGCCCAAAAGGATTCTCATTAGATGCTAACTTAATGACAGTTTTAAGTTTATATTTTTTCTGAACAGAACCAATGCTTTTACCTGGTCTATATGTGAAAATTGACATTTTCTTCATCATTTATATATAATTTATATACTCTCTGGATAAGAACCTAAATTTTTATAGAATGTACTTTTCTTTTTTATCAAATTTAATGCTTGTTTAATTTTTGTCTGACTAATATGTCCGACAATATCAACAAAAAACATATATTCCCAATTCTTTCTTTTTGTAGGAATAGATTCAATTTTAGTCATGCTTATTTTATTTGTTGATAATGGCTTCAAAAGCGAATAAAGAGCTCCTGATTTATCTTTTGTTGACACAACAATAGAGGTTTTATCATTGCCGCTAGCAGCGACAGGTTCTGTTCCAATTAATACAAACCTAGTTGCATTGTTAAAACAATCTTGTATATTTTTTTTTAAGATATGAAGATTATATTTGTTTGCACAGTTTGATCCTGCTATAGCTGCTGAGTTTTTTATTTTTTTAACTTTACGTGCAGCTTCAGAGTTACTAGACACATTAATTCTTTTACAGTTAGCTAGATTTTTAGCTAACCAATCTTTACATTGTAAATATGTTTGTTCGTGAACATATACAGTCTTAATTGAATTAAGGTTTTTGTTATTAGATAGCAAACAATGTTTAATATCTAAATTGACCTCACCACATATTAATGTAGGCTTGTCAATTAACAGTTCTAAGGTTTGATTTATACTGCCTTGATTCGAATTTTCAATTGGCACTATTCCATAATTTACAGTATTAGAGATAACATCTTCAAAAATATCACTAATAGAATCTCTACATGTTGGCGAGAGAGAGCTTCCAAATATTTTTCTTACAGCAGCTTCACTGAAAGAGCCAGAAGGGCCTAAAAAAGAAACTTTAAGTTCGGTTTCTAGGGATAAGCATGAAGAAATAATTTCCTTGTAGATGACAGATAAATGGTCTTTATTTAATGGCCCTTTATTTAACTTTGTAATATTACGAATAATCTGCGACTCTCTTTCAGGCCTAAAAATTTTTTTATTTGTAGAATTAGTTTTAATTTCAGCTGCTTTTTTTGCAGTCTCAGCTCTTCTATTAAGAAGCTTTAAGATTAGTAAATCAATTTGATCAATTTCTGTACGTAATTTTTTTAGAGACTTATCCATTATAATTTATTTGACATAGTTTCATTTGATATAGCAACAAGTTTTTCATCATCTTGTAGGACCTGAAGCCTTACTCCTTGAGTATTCCTCCCAATTACTGGTAAATCTTTAACAGAAATTTTTATTGTCTTGCCTTTGTTTGTAATTAAAATAATATTATCACCATCATTCACGTTAACCGCTCCAACTACTTTACCATTTCTTTTGCTTGTTTTTATGCCAATTACTCCCATTCCACCACGTTTTTGAGTGTTATAACTATCTGCTGAAACTCTGTTACCATAACCATTTTCCGTTATTGTTATAATTTCACCACCTTCAGGCTTAAGAATAGATTTTAACTTGGTGTCTTTAGGTAGATTTATGCCCCTCACGCCTAGAGTTCCACGGAATCGTACTCTGACATCTGTTTCAGAAAATTTTATAGCCTTGCCATTATCTGCTATTAGCATAATTTTATTTTTACCAGTTGTGTATAAAGCCCCTAATAGTTCATCTTTTGGTTTGAGTAAAATTGCTTTCAGACCAGTATTTCTAATTTTCTTAAATAAACTAATAGGAATCTTATTGATCATTCCAAATTTAGTCGAAAGAAATAAGTGGCCATCTTCATCAAATGACTTAACAACAACAAATGTACTAATTTGTTCATCATTATTTAAAGGCAGAACATTATTTATTGGTCTACCACGCGCCTGTCTGCTTGGGTCAGGTAAATCAAATACCCTGATTGCATAAACTTTTCCATAAGTTGAGAAACATAATAATACATCATGAGTATGAGCTTTACATAATAGCTTTGCTTCATCTCCTTCTTTAAACCGGGTTGCATTAATGCCTCTTCCTCCTCTTCTTTGACTTTTAAATTCACTTAGCGGAAGTCGTTTGACATAATCTTCTTTTGTTAAAACCACAATAACTTCTTCTTTTTTTACCAAGTCTTCTTTTTTCAACTCTCCTTCATCAAGCGTTATAGAAGATCGTCTAGGTTCACCATATTCAGATTTTACAATTTCCAATTCTTTTTTCATGACCATATCCAATTCTTTTGGATTTGATAAGATTTTTATATATTTTTTTATTTCTATTATAGAATCTTCATAATCGCGAAAAATTTTTTCCTGCTCTAAGTTTGTTAATTTCTGAAGTCTCAAATCTAAAATAGCTTGCGCTTGTGTTGGTGATAACTTGTAATCATTATTAATTAGACCATATTGTGCATCACGTAACATAAATCCATTCGTTTTATTATCTATACTCGTTAATAACTTTTTTAGTTGGCCAAGTTTCCATTTTCCTTTTAATAATTTTTCTTTTGCTTCCGCAGTATTCTTAGACATTTTTATTAATGATATAATATTATCAACATTCAATAGGGCAATGCCTAATCCTTCTAATAAATGAGCTTTAATTTTAGTTTTATTTAAATCGTGGAGAGTTCTTTTAGTAATGACCTCTCTACGGTGCCTAACAAACTCAGCTATAATTTCAGAGAAACTTAAAGTTCTTGGTTCACCATCAACTAAACAAACCATGTTAACTGAATATGAAGACTGCATATTTGTGTGCTTATATAATGAGCTGAGAACTACATCATGCTGTTCTCCACGTTTAAGCTCAATCACGAGACGCATTCCATCTTTATCCGACTCATCTCTAAGCTGACTAATTTCTTTGATCTTCTTATCCCTAACAAGTTGAGCTATATTTTCAATCAATTTTGATTTATTAACTTGGTATGGTAATTCTGTAATAACAATTGAAGTTTTTTCTCCCTCTTTACCTTCAATTATATGCTTTGCTCTTATCTTAAATGATCCTCTCCCTGTAGATAATGCACTTTGTACACCTCCATCATTTTTAATTTCACCGCCTGTTGGAAAATCTGGTCCTAATAAATTACATTTTTTAATCAAATCATCAATATTGTCTCTATCAGCCAATTCTGGATTATCAATAATCGCAACTGCAGCATCAACTGCTTCTACAAGATTGTGGGGAGGAATATTCGTAGCCATCCCAACCGCAATACCTGTTGAGCCATTTACTAATAAATTTGGAATTCTTGTTGGTAAAACAGTTGGCTCTTTTTCAGACCCATCATAGTTTGACACAAACTCAACAGTCTCCTTATCAATGTCTGCTAGTAAATCATGTGAAAGTTTTGCCATGCGTACTTCTGTATATCTCATTGCAGCTGGTGCATCACCGTCAACTGAGCCAAAGTTACCTTGCCCATCAATTAATGGATGTCTCATTGAGAATGGTTGAGCAAGTCTTACAATAGTGTCATAAACTGCAGAATCACCATGCGGATGATATTTACCTATTACATCGCCAACAATACGAGCAGATTTCTTATATGATTTATTCCAGCCATTATTAAGCTCATACATAGAATATAAAACTCTCCGATGAACAGGTTTAAGGCCATCTCTTACATCAGGTAAAGCCCTTCCTACTATTACGCTCATCGCGTAATCCAAGTAGGATTGCCTCATTTCTTGTTCAAGTTTTATTTCTTGATTTTGGGACATATAATGTTATTAACTGCAGAACCTTATTAAAACTGTATTTTATCACAAAGCAGTCATATACACGAGTCAATTTATAAATTAGCAAAAATAGGCTAAAAAAGGATTGTAAAGGTGAATTAACAATCAAGATAGGAGCAATTCCATAAAAAAGTGCTATTATGTAAATCAAATAATAGAGTTAGAAATGAATGTAGATAAGAAAGAGATTGAAAATTTTGATAACCACGCCCATGAGTGGTGGAACAGTCGTGGCCCATATAAGATGCTACATAAACTTAATCCCCACAGACTAAAATTTATCACAGATCGCATTGAACTTGATGGCTTATCAGTTTTAGATATTGGCTGCGGAGGTGGGTTATTGTCAGAAGAAATGACAAAAAAAGGTGCAAAAGTTACGGGGATAGATGCATCAAGAAAAACAATATCTGTTGCAAAAAAGCATGCAGAAGAATCCAAATTAAAAATTGACTATCAATGTACAACTCTTGATCAGTATATAAAAAAATCAAAAAAGAGGTTTGACTGTATAATTTGTTTTGAATTGATTGAGCATGTCCCAAGCCCAAAAAAATTATTAGAAGAAATAAATGCTTTATCAAATAATAACTCTTCTCTGTTTTTGTCTACAATCAATAGAAATTTACAATCATTTATTTTTGCTAAAATTCTTGCTGAATATTTTCTCAAAATAATTCCCATAGGTACACATAAATATGAGAAATTCGTAAAACCATCAGAATTGTCAGATAATTTAGATATATTAAAATACAGTGTTGAAGAGATTGTTGGGCTGATTTTTAATCCATTAATTTTAGATTTTGAATTTTCATCATCTACGAATATAAATTATTTTCTTTATGCAAAAAAAAATAAAAAATAATATAGAAGCAATTCTTTTTGATCTTGATGGTACATTCGTAGACACTTCTAAAGATATGTGCAATGCACTTAATTTAGTTTTAGAAGAAAATAATTTAATGCCAGTGACTCATGAAGAGCTCAGATTTCATATTTCCAAAGGTGCAGAAGGGATAATTCAATTTGCCTGCAAAAATTCTGTTGACCAAATTACTAAAAATCAGTTGAAGGGTGAATTTTTAAATGCTTATGAAAACAATGTTTGTATTCATACTCACTTAATTGATGGAATTGAAGAATTAATTAATGATATTGAAGAAAAAAAAATTATTTGGGGAATAGTAACAAATAAACATGCAAGATTTGTGAAAGATATTCTTAAAAAACTTGGTTATCTGAATAAATTAGACTGTCTTGTTACTGGCGATATGGTGAAAGAAACTAAGCCTGAACCAGATTCATTATTATTGGCTAGCGGTAAACTTAGTAAAGAACCAAATATTATTGCATATGTCGGTGATGATAGAAGAGATATTCAAGCTGGAAAGCAAGCTGGTATGATTACAGTAGCTGCAGATTTTGGTTTTGTATTTAATAACTCAATTATACCTTCTTGGAATGCTGACTTCATAATTACTAACCCTAATCAATTATTAGATAAGATCTTTTAAGCATCAATGATTACAACAGGTGTTCCTATATCTACCATTTGAAAAAGATTTATTATTTCATCATTTTTCATTCTTATGCATCCATGTGACACAGGTGTTCCTATCTGATTTTCATGAGGTGTCCCATGGATATAGATATATCTTGAAAATGTGTCAACTTCACCACCTAAATTAATACCTTTTTCAATTCCATCAAGCCAAATTATCCTGGAAGTGATTAAATCTTTATCAGGAATATTCTGAAGATCATATTTGGTCTTAGTTGGCTGCCGAGACTCAAAAATAGTATATATTGATTCTTTTTGACCAATTTTCTCTTTAATTCTATGAAGGCCTAAAGGTGTTTTATAAGATCCATTATTATTACCAAGCCCATTTTTTGACGTAGAAACAGATGATTCAAAACTAATCTTGTCATTATCTATTAGATATAACTTTTGAGTTGAGGCTTGTATTATTAGATATTTGTTAATTTTGTCTTGTGACAATTTATCAACTAAAATTTTTTTTATTTTGAAAATAAGTTCTTGACTAGCTGACATTTCAATAAACAATTACATCTTCAGATATATCAATAGATTGCTTCTGCTTAGAGGCATCATTTCTTACAGTATCTAATTCTTTTAAATAGTCCTGTGTTACGTCTTCAGTAACATACTTTCCATCAAAACATGAAGCATCAAACTTTTGAATTGGAGAACCATCTTCTCTAACAGACATAATGAGGTCATCTAAGTTTTGATAAAACAATTTATCTGCGCCGATAAAATCTGATATCTCTTTGTCAGTTTTTTCATAAGCTACAAATTCATTACTAGCTGGCATATCGATACCATAAACATTTGGGAATTTAACCGGAGGAGCAGCTGATGCCATGTAAACTTTTTTTGCTCCTGCTTCTCTTGCCATCTCTATAATTTGTTTAGATGTAGTTCCTCTAACTATAGAATCATCAACCAACAAAACATTTTTTCCTTTAAATTCTGATCCTATAGCATTAAGTTTTCTTTTTACTGATTGTATTCGTTGCATCTGTTCAGGCATGATGAAAGTTCTTCCAATGTATCTATTTTTTATAAATCCTTCACGGAAGGGGACTTTCAAGGATGTAGATAATTCAAGAGCAGCTATTCTGCTAGTATCTGGTATTGGGATTACTACATCGATGTTATGGGTTTTCCATTCCTTTTTTATTTTTTTTGCAAGGTTTTGTCCCATTCTCATTCGTGCTCTATATACAGATATTCCATCAAGAATTGTATCTGGTCTTGCAAAGTATACATATTCAAAAATGCACGGAGTATATCCTGTTTTATCAGAACATAACCTTGTATGTACGTTTCCTTCTGTGTCAATAAATACAGCCTCACCTGGCTTCACATCTCTGATCAACTTATAGCCGGTAGAGTCTAATGCTACTGATTCAGATGCAACCATTATTTCTTTTTTCCCATTAATTGCTCTTTCACCAAAACATAGCGGTCGAATTCCCATTGGGTCTCGAAATGCAACTATTCCTCTATCTGCAATTAAAGCAACAACCGAATAAGCTCCCTTCACTCGCCTATGTACTCCTGCTACCGCATAAAAAACATCATCAGGTGTAAAACTATCATTCCCATGTAATTGTAATTCATGAGCAAAAATATTTAAGAGGATTTCCGAATCAGATTTAGTATTAATATGTCTCAAATCTTCACTGAAAAGATTATTTTTTAATATTGAAGAATTTATTAAGTTGCCATTGTGGGCTAATCCAATTCCATATGGTGAATTAACGTAGAAAGGCTGTGCTTCCGCTGAACTTTCAGCATGCCCTGCAGTAGGGTATCTTACATGCCCTATACCTAAATTACCTTTTAAACGGTTTATGTGGCGGTAACTGAAACCATCTCTCACCAACCCTAAAGATTTTCTTAGTGCAATTTTGCCATCATAATTTGTAAGTATGCCTGAGGCATCCTGGCCACGATGTTGCAAGACTGTAAGCGATTCATATATATCATGAACAACTTGATTGGTTCCATAAACTGCAACGATGCCACACATATGCTATATATTATATTTTTAAGTCCAAACTATCAAAGAGTGAATCATGAGATTTTATGAAATTCTGTATGAAATCCTCAAAAAAGGGTATAAATTGAGATTGTTCCCAATAAGTAGTCGCTGTTAATTCAGTTAAACTAAAACCATAAATGATTATAATCAAAAATATATTGCCTTTTATGAACCCAATAAAAAAACCTAAAGCAGCATTAGAAGAGGAAAATCCAAGTATTTTGACCATTTGTGTTGAAAAGAAACCTAGAAGTATTGTTGCAACAAAAGCAATTATAAATATAAAAATATATGAAAGGATATTTGCTAGTTCAGGTGATTGTATAAAAGAGAAAATATATTGTGATGGAATATCATTATGATTAACGGAAAAATATAATGCGAAACTCCAACATAGTAATGAGACTACCTCATTAACAAAACCTTTAGTTAGGCCAATTACTGTCCAAAACAATAAAAATAAAAATATTATGATGTCAACTATTTCCATTAATTGGTTATTCGTAAGATTTTGCCATCATAATTAAATAGTTTATTAATTTTATTTTTCATGGTTATAGCCATTGTTTGATCTACATAAGGACCTACAGATAATATTTTTACTTTGCTATTCTTGTTTTTTACAAAAATGAAAGCATCTATACCCATATTTTTTACTTTTGAAATAAATACCTTGATCTCCTTATTTCCGCTAACTTCTGGATAGGCAACAACCCAAGACTCAACTATTTGTTTTTCTATTTTTGGTAAATTTATAATATCTACATTTTCACCATTACTAGAAGTTATTTCTATATCATTATCAAATGATTGGGTAGGAATATCCATTACATAAGTAATTTTACCGTAGTTATTTATGTACTCTAAAAGTGGATTCATAAAAATATATAGTGGAATTAATATAAGTATAGATATTTTAGACAATGTTTTAATATTCATTATAAATTAACAACATTATTTTTATTAAATTTTATAAACCTTAAAATCTCGGAAATAGTATAAAAAGAACCATAAATTATTAAACGATCATCTTTTTTTAAAGAACTTATTGCTGCATCATACGCAGCTAGAACTGATTGATGTGAATGAATGTTTCTTTTATCTATTATGCTTGAAATTCGAAGCTTTATTTCATCTGCATTCATTCCTCTCTGATTATTAATTGTTCCACAAAACCATTCATCAACAAGTGGTTTCATTGGCTTAACAAGACTATATACATCTTTATCCTCAAGAATTCCAATCACTGCTATAGTGCGTTTTCTTTTAGATTCAGATAGATTTTTAAAAAGTTGTTCTGCAGCGTCACCGTTATGTGCAACATCAAGAATAATTTCAGGATGGCTAGATATAACCTGATGTCTTCCTAAAAGTGTAGTTTTTTTCAAACCCATAAATAAATTTTTATTATCGTTCAATAAATTTGGATCAAGACAGTGTAAGGCAGATAAGGCAGCTGCTGCATGATTATATTGAAAATCACCTGTTAATGGTAATAATGGTAAATTACTAATTTTATTATCTTTATATTTCCACGACCAACTATCTTTGAAAATTTTTAGAGAGAAATCATTATCATTATATAAAAAATTGGTAGCATTTTTTTTAGCATAACTCAGTAGGCTGCTCGGAGGACTTTTTTGAGCGAAAATACAATGGCAAAAAGGTCTCATAACTCCAGCTTTTTCAAGAGCAATACTATCTACAGTAGATCCTAAGAATTCTACATGATCAATCCCAATAGAAGTTATAATAGAAATATCTGAATCAATTATATTTGTCGCATCTAGCCTCCCACCTAAACCTACTTCTAATATTGCAAAATCTAAATCTAGTGTGTGGAATATATAAAATGCTGTAAGAGTCGCAAATTCAAAATAAGTAAGTGTCGTTTTTCCTCTATATTGATTAATAATTTCAAAAGCTTGTAGTATTTTATTTGTTTGAATTTCCTTCTTGTTTATTTTTATTCTTTCATTGTATTCCATCATGTGAGGTGAAGTAAAAGAACCAATTTTATAACCTTTATGATGTAAAATACTTTCTAATAAAGCAACTGTAGAACCTTTACCATTAGTACCAGCTACTATAATCACTTTTTTTGCAATTTTATCTATTTTTAATTTTTTATATACAGATTTTATTCTTTCTAATTTGAAATCAATATTTTTGGGATGAAGAGTTTGTTGCCAATCTAGCCATTCAGAAAGGTCTTTAAATTGTTTTTTCACGCGATAAATCACCCATTAACATAGCAATTAATTGAGAAATAGTTTTCGACTGCTCATTTCTATTTACTATAAGATCTATCGACCCATGTTTTTTTAAGAACTCACTTCTTTGAAATCCATCTGGTAATTTTTCACCTACAGTTTGTTCTATTACTCTAGGACCGGCAAAACCAATCAAAGCGTTTGGTTCAGCAATATTTATATCTCCTAACATTCCAAGGCTAGCAGACACACCTCCCATGGTTGGGTCTGTTAAAACAGAAATATATGGCAAACCTTTTTGCCCTAATTTATTTAGTGCTGAGCTTGTCTTTGCCATTTGGAAAAGAGAAAATAAAGATTCTTGCATTCTAGCACCTCCACTTGCAGAAAAGCAGACTAATGGTTTTGTTTCTTCAAGGCATATTTTAATTGCTGATGAAAATTTTTCTCCAACAACAGATCCCATTGAGCCACCAAAAAAAGAGTATTCAAATGCACAAACAACTAAAGGTATTTTATTTATATTTCCTTTAAAAACAATAAGGGCATCTTTTTCTCCGGTTTTCTTTTGAGTAGATACTAGTTTATCTTTATATTTTTCTTTATCCTTAAAATCCAAAATATCTTTGGGTGATATTGAGGTCAATACTTCAACTCTTTCACTTTTATCTAAAAACAGGTCAATCCTTTTTCTAGCTGAAATCCGGCCATGATGATTGCATTTAGGACAAACATTTAGATTTTTTTCATACTCAGCTCTATATATAACTGCATCACAGTTAAGACATTTATGCCATAAACCTTCAGGAACTGAAGATTTTTTCTTTACAGCAGCTCTAATTCTTGCTGGTAAAATTTTGTCTAACCAACTCATTTTTTTTCCAATGTTCTAGTAATTCCAAGTAAAAAATCTTTAATTTTTGAATACATTGCATTTTTATTATGTATGTATTTCTCAATTAATTCTACTATAGAACTACCTATAATTATACCGTCAGAAAATGAACTAATTTTTTTGGCAGAGGATCTGTTTTTTATACCAAAACCTACAGCAATAGGGATTTTTTTATTTGAAATTC
The DNA here is from genome assembly GCA_964342155.1 of uncultured Ectothiorhodospiraceae bacterium. GTDB lineage: Bacteria > Pseudomonadota > Gammaproteobacteria. The sequence continues at coordinate 111,609 of CAYFEQ010000003.1, forward strand.
GTTTAATTTTTTTTACCTGATTTTTAATGGATTGGATATTCTTAATAGAAGTACCAGTTATACCTTTTATTGATACATAGTAAAGATACCCTTCTGAATATTTTTTTATTTTTTTTAACCTATTAGCGTCAGTTGTTGGTGATGCTAAAAAAATTTGTTTTAAATTGTTCCTTTTAAAAACTTTATTGATTTCATAAGATTCTTCAATTGGGAGGTCTACAATCAGTATTCCATCAACTCCACAATTTTTAGCTTTAATAGAAAATTTTTCATATCCCATGTTAACAATAGGATTCATATAACCCATAAGTACTATAGGGGTTCTCTTATTATTTTTTCTAAAATCTTTTACAACAGTTAATGTATTTTCAAGGGTAGTTTTATTCTTTAATGCTCTCTCTATTCCTTTTTGGATAGTAGGTCCATCTGCAATAGGATCAGTAAAAGGCATTCCTAATTCTATTAAATCTACTCCGCTATCAACCATTATTTGTAATAGTTTTTTAGTGCTATTTATGCTTGGGTCTCCACAAACAAGATAAGTAATAAATGCAGTTTTTTTCTTATTGGGAGAAGTTGGGAATGCATTTGCTATTCTATTCACAATTTCATACCTTTGAGCATAGCGATACTATCAATGTCTTTATCTCCTCTTCCAGATAAATTGATTAATATATTTTTTTTATTTCTTTTTTTAGCTAGAGTAAATGCATATGCTAATGCATGTGAAGTTTCTAAAGCAGGAATTATTCCTTCTTCTTCCGTTAAAAGATAGAACGCTTTCAATGCATCTTTATCTGTAACACTTACGTATTTAACTCTGCCGTTATCTTTTAACCACGAATGTTCTGGCCCAACTCCTGGATAGTCTAAACCTGCTGATATTGAATGAGTGTTTTTAATCTGACCGTTTTCATCTTCCATAATATAAGTTTTATTGCCATGAAGAACACCAGGTTTCCCTGCACATAGTGGAGCAGCATGCTTTCCAGTACTCAATCCATGTCCACCTGCTTCAACACCTATCATCTCTATACGGTCATTTAAAAAAGGGTGAAATAAACCAATTGCATTTGAACCTCCGCCAACACATGCAATTAATATGTCTGGATTTTTTCCTATAAGCTTTCTCATTTGTTTTTTTGCTTCTGAACCAATTACAGATTGGAAATCTCTAACAATCATTGGGTAAGGATGAGGACCAGCCACTGATCCAATAATGTAGTGCGTATTATCAACATTTGTCACCCAATCACGTAGAGCTTCATTTAAAGCATCCTTTAGTGTTTTTGATCCGGATGTAACTTCTATAACTTCAGCTCCTAATAGTTTCATGCGATAAACATTTATGCTTTGCCTTTGAATGTCCTCACTACCCATGTAAACCACACATTTTAAGTTTAATCGTGCGCATGCAGTTGCAGTAGCAACACCATGTTGCCCTGCTCCAGTCTCAGCAATTATTCTAGTCTTGCCCATTTGTTTTGCCAACAATGCCTGTCCCAAAGCATTATTAATTTTATGTGCACCTGTATGGCATAAATCTTCACGTTTAAGATAGATGTTACAGTTGCCTAATAGCTTGCTAAGTTTTTCAGCATGATATATTGGTGTTGGTCTACCAACATAATGAGAGAGCTCATTAATTAACCTCTTTTTAAAGGAAAGGGATTTAGCGATTTTTTTATATGATTTTAATAGTTCTGTTAAAGGAAATATTAGTGTTTCAGAAACATAAGTTCCTCCATATAAATCAAAATGGCCATCTTTATTTGGCTGATCTCTGTAATTATTTTTTTTTACTTTTTTCACTGTCTGCTATTCTTACATTTTCTATGAATTTTTTCATTAAGGATGGAGATTTTTTACCTTTGGAAAATTCTATTCCGCTGCTCACATCTATCCCCAATGGGTTGTAGTCAAGAATCAATTTTTTTATATTACTTGAATCAAGCCCTCCTGCTATAAAAATATGATTATCTTGTAGATGTAAATTTTTTTTATAATCTATTATGCTATTCCAGTTAAACTGTATTCCTGTACCGCCCTCAATATGATTTGTCTTAGTATCTAATAAGTAAGAAAAAAAGTTTGGCTGCAACGGGTGATTTTCATAGAGATTTATTCCATCATCTAAGGGTTTGTCATCCACATGTACCGTTTTAATATAAGGTTTATTAAAGTTGACACACATTTCAAGACTTTCTTGTCCATGAAATTGAAGTAGATCTATATTTGTACGATCAATAACTTTTGTTATGAATTCCTCAGAATTATTCATAAAAACACCAACTGTTTTTATTTTTTTTTCACAAAGCTTACAAATAGCTTCAGCTTCTTTTAATTTTATATATCGTGGACTTGATTCAACAAAAACCAAACCAATGAGATCAATATCTAGATCCAGCGCTTGCTTAACATCATCTGTGTTTGTGAAACCGCAAAATTTAACTTTAGTTTTGCTCATAATAAAAAAGATTCTTTGGTATTAGAGACTTTATATCTCTTTGGATATTCTACATTCATTAGATAAAGACCTTTTGATGAAACTTTTTTTCCAGCATTTTTTCTATCTCTACTCTTAATAATAGCAGCCACATGAGACGGTTTAAATTTCGTCACATTAACATCCAACAATGTTCCAATTATATTTCTAACCATGTGATATAAAAAAGCATCAGCTGTTATATCTATAATTATAAGGTTTTTCTGTGTTGTAATGCTCGCTTTTTTAATAATCTTAACAGGAGTCTTTGCTTGACAGCCAGAAGATCTAAAACAACTAAAATCATGTTCTCCCTTAATGTATTGAATAGATTTTTTAAGTTTATCAATATTTATATCAGAGGTGTACCATAAAACAAAGTCAGATAATATTGCAGAATTTATTTTTTGATTAAGTATTATATATCGATAACTTCTAGATATAGCAGAATAACGAACATGAAAGCTATCATCAACAAAATATAGTTTTTTTACCCTAATATCATCTGGAAGTTGACTATTAATGCCTCTAACCCAATTTTGTTGATCTCTTTTCTTATCAGTATCAAAGTGAATAAATTGGCAATAAGCATGGACACCGCTATCCGTTCTTCCTGCACAAACTGATTTAATTTTAGAATTTGCGACACTAGATATTGATTTATCTAAATAATATTGAATTGTTTTCTTAGATGTCTTATTTTGTGCTTGCCAACCAGTATAATTTGTACCTTTATATTCGATACAAAGAACTATCCTCATTATTTCAATTGCAAGTAAAGTAGTTTAGCTTCATGTACCTCTGATTCATTTCCTGTTTTAACAACGTTAACTAATATTTCACGCGCCTTTTTTGTATCATTGCTTTCGATTAATGCGCGTGCCAGATCAATATTAGATATATTCTCATCATCTATAACATTAGTTTTTTTTGGCTTTGCTACTGATTTTGGTTTTGCTGTTGTTTTTCTTTTTGCTGTTGTTTTTCTTTTTGCTGTTGTTTTTGGTTTATCTAAGGCTTGAACTCTTCTATTTTTTTTAGTTCTATCTGTTAATGAGTTCTGATCAGTTTCTATTGAGGTATTAATTTTTAATAATAAATCTTTAATCAAACTTGCTTGTTCAACCAAATCTGTATTTTTTTTCGACGATTCACTTTTTATTAATTTTTTTAAATGGTTTTCTGACTCTTCTAACGCACGTGCTAGATCAATATTAGACGTATTCAACTTAATATCTTCTTCTAATTTATTAACATGGAGAACGAGGTTTCTATATTTCTCATACAAATACGAAAGTATAAAAAATAGGATAAGGAAATAAATTAATCCGCTCATTGTTATTTGTATTGTTAAAATCATATCTATTAATTGATAAATAATATTCATTACCACAATAAAGATTGGCTCTAGTGAAACTAAAAGTCCTTGAAGCATAACCATTACAACGGTCATTATACCTGGAGCTGAAGTACCAGGTTCTATAGGTGGTAAAAATCCACTACGAATTAATGATTCAGAAAAAGGTCTTATGACTGAAGTTGACTCTAGAATAAAAATAGTAACTATAAAAGCTATGATTAAATTAAAAATTATCTTAAACATTATAAACTCTCAATTAATTTTTCTGCTATTTGCACGCTGTTCAACGCCGCTCCTTTTCTAACATTATCAGCAACAACCCAAAGATTCAAAATATTATCATTATCAAGACCTTTTCTAATTCTTCCTACATATACGTCATCCGTTCCATGTCCTTCATTGAATGCAGTTGGAAAAGAAAAAGTCTCCTTATCATCTATTATTTGTATACTATCATGTTTCTTAAAATCTTGAATAACCTGATTCACATCAATATTTTTTTCAGTTTCTACAGAGATGGCTTCAGAATGACCAACTAATACTGGTATGCGAACTGCAGTAGGATTTACATGTATATCAGAACCTAATATTTTTTGTGTCTCCCAAACCATTTTCATTTCTTCTCTTGTATAATTATTATCACAAAAACTATCTACAAAAGGTACTGCATTGAAAGCTATTTGTTTAGGATAAACGCTGGGCTTAATATCCTTTTGTTCAAAATACGAATTTGTCTGATCAATAAGTTCGTCCATGCCTTTTCTACCAGAACCAGAAACAGCCTGATATGTTGATACATTAATTTGTTGAATCCCATATCTATCATGAATTGGTTTTAATGCAACTAACATTTGTATTGTTGAACAATTTGGATTAGCAATTATATTTTTACTTTTATAGCGCTCAAGTTGATTTAAATTAACCTCAGGAATAATTAATGGTATGTCATCTATATAACGAAATTCTGATGTATTATCAATTACTATGCAACCAGCATCAACTGCTTGAGGAACAAATTCTTTTGAAATGTCACTGCCTGCAGAAAAAAAAGCTATATCAGTTTCCTTAAAATTAAAATTATTAATTGATTCGACCGTTATTAATTGTGAACCAAATTTAACTTTACTGTTTTTTGATTTTTCACTCGCTATAGCAGCAATACTGGAAATGGGAAAATTTCGTGAATCCAAGATGCTTAATAATGATTCACCCACTATCCCCGTTGCTCCAACAATTGCTATACTATATTTTTCTTTTTTATTTAACATTTCTTACAACTTCATCTAAAAGTTTATCTCCCATCTGGCTTGTTGAAACAAAATCTTTAGAATCAGAAAGATCTTTTGTAAAAATACCATTAGCCAATACTTTATTAACTGATGTCTTTATTAATTCAGATAATTCTTTTTCATCAAATGAATATTCAAGTAACATTGCTAATGATAATACCATTGCAATTGGATTAACAATTCCTTTTCCGGCTATATCTGGAGCTGATCCATGCACTGGTTCATACAATCCCATATTTTTCAATGAGAGAGAAGCTGATGGTAACATTCCAATTGAACCAGTCAACATTGATGCTTCGTCAGACAAAATATCTCCAAATAAATTACCTGTCAACATAACATCAAATTGTTTTGGTTCTTTTATTAGTTGCATTGCAGCATTATCTATATACATATGTTTCAACTCAATATTTGAATAGTTAGTCGCAACTTTATCAACAGTTTTTCTCCATAATTGTGAGGTTTCAAGAACATTTGCTTTATCTATAGATGTTACTTTCTTTTTTCTAGAAGATGCAATCGTAAAAGCAAAATCTGCAATTCTTTCAATTTCACTCTCCGTATATTTCATGGTATTAAAAGCATATGGCTCATCTTCTGAAGATTCGAACCCTCGTGGCTCACCAAAATAAACACCACTGATTAATTCTCTAACTATTAAGATATCTAAGTTTTTTATTACATCAGGTTTCAATGTAGAAGCGTTGATGAGTGAGTCAAATAAAAAGATTGGTCTCAAATTAGCAAAAAATTTAAGCTTCTTTCTTAATTCCAATAAACCATATTCTGGTTTTAATGTTCTTTCATTATTTTCATATTTTTTTTCACCAACAGCTCCAAGTAAAATTGAATCAGATTCAGATGCTTTCTTTAAAGTCTCATCTGGGAGTGGTACTTTATGATTATCAAGAGCAATAGCGCCTATATCTGCATAATCATAGTCTACATTTAATAATTTTTTTTCATTAAAGTAATCAATAATTTTTACAGCTTCTATCATTATTTCTGGACCAACTCCATCTCCAGGTAATAATAAAATTTTATTTTTCTTAGTGTTCATCATCAAATAGCCAAGGTTTTTTGCTTTTTATTGTTTTCTCAAAATCTTTAATCAATTTTTTGTTTTTGAGCGTTAATTCAATATCATCATATCCAAAAATAACTTTTTCCTTATTTGATTGATCTATAGAAAAATTAATACTCACATTATCAGGCGTACTAATTGTCTGATTAAGAACATCAATTGTCAAATGATATATACCTGAATCCGGTATTTGATTAAACAACCATTCTATTTCAGATTTTTTAATTGGAGCTAATAATAATTGGTTCCTATAACTATTATTAGAAAAAATTTCTGCGAATGAACTAGATATTATTGCTTCTATCCCAAAATCTTTAATTGCCCATACAGCATGCTCTCTGGATGAACCGCAACCAAAATTATCATTTACAATTAAAATCTTTCCAGAAGAATATGGGCTTTTATTTAAGATAAAATCTTTATTCGTTTTTCTCTTTTTTTGTGTACTTAAATCACCCGGTTCGTCATATCTCCAGGAATCAAATAAAAATTTACCAAAACCAGTTTTACCAATTGATTTAAGGTATTGCTTAGGAATTATAACGTCTGTATCAATATTAGATTGATTAATAGGAATTACTTGGCCTTGAATAATTTTATTTTTCATTCAATGTTTGTGACGTCATCAAAATGTCCTTTAATTGCTGCAAGTGCAGCCATTGCAGGGCTAACTAAATGAGTTCTTCCTTTCTCTCCTTGCCGACCTTCAAAATTTCTATTTGATGTTGAAGCGCATCGTTCATAGGCTCCAA
>CAYFEQ010000004.1:0-61858 GCA_964342155.1 uncultured Ectothiorhodospiraceae bacterium
TTTCGGACGTATGGCTATGAATGATTATGAAACAGTTGCACTTGTTGCTGGAGGACATACTTTTGGAAAGTCCCACGGTGCTGCACCTGAATCACATAAAGGTCCAGAACCCGAAGGTTCAAAAATCCAAGAACAATCTACTGGTTGGAATAGTGACTATGGGACTGGTATGGGCGCTGACACTATTAGTAGTGGTCTAGAGGGCGCTTGGACTGCTAATCCTATAAAATGGGACATGGGCTATTTAGATTTATTATTTGGATATGAATGGGAATTAGCAGCGAGTCCTGCAGGAGCCCATCAATGGAAGCCAAAGGAAAATGGTACTGATATAAATATTGTTCCTGATGCGCATGATTCATCTAAAAAGGTGGCTCCAATGATGTTAACAACTGACCTTTCTATGAAAATGGATCCTCAGTATGGACCTATTTCAAAACGTTTTCATGAAAACCCAGACGAGTTTGCAGATGCATTTGCAAGAGCTTGGTTTAAGCTTACACATAGAGATATGGGGCCTCGTGCTTGTTATCTTGGTAAAGATGTTCCCAATGAAGAACTTATTTGGCAAGATCCAGTTCCTGCTGCCACGCACGAACTAGTAAATGAAAAGGATGCTGAAGCTCTTAAAGCAACTATTTTAGAGTCTGGGCTATCTATACCACAACTTGTTAGAACTGCTTGGGCATCAGCCTCAACCTTTCGTGGTTCAGATAAAAGAGGCGGAGCAAATGGCGCTAGAATACGTCTGGCTCCACAAAAAGATTGGGAAGCAAATAACCCGTCAGAATTATCAAAGGTTATTCAAACTCTGGAAAAAATACAAAATGAATTCAATGCTGGTGATAAGCAAGTCTCTCTAGCAGATTTAATTGTATTAGGTGGTTGCGCAGGAATAGAAAAAGCTGCAAAGAATGCAGGTCAAGATGTAAAAGTTCCATTTTCTCCTGGGCGTACTGATGCTTCACAAGATCAGACAGATCAAGATTCATTTAGTTTGCTTGAACCTCAAGCCGACGGATTTCGTAATTATGTTAAGGATGAATTCAGCACAGTAGCTGAAGAAATCTTAATTGATAGAGCACAATTAATGAAATTAACTGCTCCAGAAATGACAGTCCTCATTGGCGGTATGCGTGTTATGAATACTAATTACGATAACTCCCAAAATGGTGTTTTTACAGATAAACCTGAGAAACTTACAAATGATTTCTTTGTTAACCTACTTGATATGGGAATAAAATGGAAAGAGGTTTCTAAAAAGGAAGATTTATTTGAAGGACGTGATAGAAAAACTGATAAAGTTAAATGGACAGCTACTCGTGTCGACCTTATATTTGGGTCTAATTCTCAGTTAAGAGCTTTGGCAGAGGTTTATGGCTGCGAAGATTCACAACCAAAATTCATTGATGATTTTATACAAGCATGGACCAAGGTTATGAATCTAGACCGTTTTGATCTTAAGTAATCAGGAAAAATATTAGAATTAGTTAGATTATTTATTTATAACTTTTATAACAACTTCTGTTTTTTCAACTTTCATTGTTTCGGGAATTTTTGGTAATTTAGAAAACGTTATTTTGTCTTCCGGTACATCAAATAAACTATGATTGTTTAGATTATAAATATGATGATGATGGCTTAAGTTTGTATCATAAAACTTTTGTTCATTATCCAGGTTAATTATTTTTAACAAACCCTTAGACTCAAAAAGACATAATGTATTATATATAGTGGCTTGTGAGATATTTATCTTAGATTTATTAATTTTCTCAATTAAGTCTGAAGCTGTAAAATGTTGGTCCTTGATAAAAACTAAAGACGCAATTTGTAGACGTTGTTTTGTTGGCTTGATTTGATTTTTCATCAAATAATTTTCAAAGGTTTCTTTCATATCTACATTATATATTTAAAGGGATTAATTGGAAGAGTTTTTATTTATTGTGTTCTTCAATGATTTTGTTTATAACTGATGAATCCTTATTATTCAACTTACGATGTATTGCAAGTTTCATCAATTTATTGACATATGCAGCACCATTTAGTTTTAATTTTAGTTTTTTTGCAATTTTTGAAGCTATATTTAGGTCCTTTAGATGTAAAGATGCCTTGAATCCAGGAGTATAATTCTTATCTATCATACGTAAACCATGAATATCTAAAATTTTACTATAACCAAATCCTCCCATCAGCGCTTTCCTTATAAGTTTCAGATCACAGCCAGCTTTTCTAGCTAATAAAAATATTTCACTAACTGCCACCATTGTTTCTGCCACTAGGATTTGGTTGCAAGCCTTTGTTATTTGACCGGAGCCACTTTTACCAATATAGGTGATATTCTTTCCTAGAATATTTAAAATAGGTTTTATGTGATTGAAAGCTTTTTTTTCTCCACCAACCATAATAGATAATTCTCCACTAATCGCACCTATTTCTCCTCCAGAAACAGGGGCATCTATAAAAAAAACACCCTTCTTCTTTAATTCTTTTGCGATATAAATAGTGGAATCTGGTGATATAGTGCTCATATCTATAATAATGGAGCCCTTAGTAATATTTTTTAGTAAACCATTTTTAGACAGTATAACTTCAATCACATCATTTGAATCAGGCAGGTTCGTAATTATTATTTGAGAGTTTTTTGAAATATCACTAATACTTGAATTAAAGTTTCCACCAATTTTCTTAATTTCTTTAATAACGGATTTTTTTCTAGCAAAAAAGTTTATATGGTAATTAGAATTTAATAAGTTTTTAACCATGGGTTTACCCATAATACCTAAACCTATGAAGCCTATAATTTTGTTAAGTTTTTTAACCATCTACATGTTATATTATATATAATCTCTATCTTTTTTCGATATGAAACTTAATTACAAAGAATTTATTGGAGCGTCAAGAATACCAGAGTCTGCTATATACCTTATTCATGGCAGTCCAAGACATTTACAGAATGAGATTGAAAGAAGAATACAAAATTATTTTAAAAAACTTAATTTTCTTACAAAAAAGAACTTTGTCATTGATAGTGATTTTATACTGGATGATCTTAGGAATGAGATAGAATTAAATACTCTCTTCAAAGAAAATAGAGTAATAACTTTAAATATTGTATCAACTAGTATTCCACAAAAAATTAAAGATATAATTTCAGATGCAAAAGTTCCAGACGACTTAAAAATAATAATTAAAATCGATAGACAGGCATCTTCATTTAAAAAAACTAAATTTTATGAATATTTATCAAAATCATCTACTATTATAGAAATTTTTGAGTTAACTGGGCATGATTTAAAAATATGGGTTGAAAAAAAATTTACTACATATAAATTGAAGTTTGATGAACAAATATTTAAAAAGATTATTGAAAAAACTGAAGGTAATACTTTAGCCATAATACAAGAAATCTATAAAATGTCGCTCGCTGATATTACTGATGTAAATAATTATTTTGATGTTTTGCAAAATGATTATAAATTTTCTGAATTTGATTTAATTAATTCATTACTTAATCTTGATTTATCTAAATCATTAAAAATATTAAAATATCTTGAAGAAGTAAACTTCCCCTCTGTATACCTTCTTTTTTTATTAAATAGTGAATTTAAAAAAATTTATAACTTAAATATTGGGAATAAATTAAATATTTATATACCGAATTTTAAAATTAAAACTTATGATTATGTAAGAACTAAAGTTGATTCTGATACACTTACTACTGTTATAGAATACTGTCACTCTATTGATAAATCTATAAAGACAGGCGTAGAGAATATTAGCCTTTGGCATCAGCTTGAAATCCTTATTTCCTGCTTTATACTTAACAAACCTGTTGACAAATTTATTGGTAAAAAAGCATGTTGAAAGACAAAATTAATCGTTATGTAGAAAACTTATGTAAAAAGGCTTTTGTAGCGTCGAAGTCGGCAGCCTTAAATACTAGCGCTGATAGAAATAATATCTTAAAATCCATTGCCCAAAATCTAGACAAAGACAGAAAAAACATAGAAAAAAATAATACTATCGATCTGAATAATGCACATAAGAAAAAAATGAATGATGCAATGATAGACCGTTTGATTCTAAACGGAGATAAAATTACAGCAATGTGTGATGGATTATATGAAATTATTAAAATACCTGATCCACTTTATAAAAAAATAAACTCTGTAAAACAAAAAAGTGGAATTACAGTTAGTCAAATGAGAGTACCTCTTGGAGTAATAGGAATGATTTATGAGTCTCGGCCGAATGTCACAATTGATGCTGCAGGGCTTTGTTTAAAATCGGGTAACAGCGTTATTTTAAGAGGTGGTTCAGAAGCAATTTATACAAATAGAAGACTTATGAGTAGTATAAAAAAATCTCTAAAGTCACATAAGAATAAAAAAAATTTAGATTTAGTGCAGCTCATAGAAGTTACTGATAGACATGCCGTCGGTTGCCTTCTTCAAATGAATGAATTTGTTAATGTAATAATCCCTAGAGGAGGGAAAGACTTAATAAAAAGAATCACACAAGAATCTACAATTCCCGTAATCAAACATCTTGATGGCAATTGTCATGTCTACATAGATAAGGAAGCAGACTTAAGTAAAGCTATGAAGATTTCTATAAATTCGAAAACACAGAGATTTGGTGTATGTAATGCAATGGAAACTCTTTTGATTCATAAAAGTGTATCAAAAAAACTTTTATTTAAGTTAGCTAACTCACTCCAATCACAAGGTGTTGAAATTAGAGGTTGTAAAAATACTAAAAAGTATTTGGGTAATGTAGTTTTAGCTAAAGATGTAGATTGGTATACGGAGTTTTTAGGGCCAATAATTTCTATCAAAATAGTGCAAGATTTAGATGAGGCCATTGCTCATATAGATAAATATGGGTCAAATCATACTGATGCTATAGTATCAAAAAATAAAAATTCCATTGAAAAATTTATTAATATGGTAGATTCCAGTTCCGTAATGATAAATACTTCAACTAGATTTGCTGATGGGTTTGAATATGGTCTTGGTGCCGAAATAGGAATTAGCACAGATAAATTACATGCGCGCGGCCCTGTTGGCGTTGAAGGCCTTACAAGTTTAAAATATGTTGTAAGTAGCCAAGGTAAAATTCGTAATTAGAAAACACTATAAAATGAGAATTGGTATTTACGGTGGCGCATTTGACCCAATACATTTGGGGCACATAAACCCTATATTAGAAATTGTTCAAAAACATAAATTAGAAAAAGTTCACTTTATTCCAACCCACATATCTAACTCTAATAAAAAAATTGAAGCTAGCGCTGAAGAGAGATTGTTTATGATTAGAAAGTCTTTAGAGGATATAGGAAATTTTGTAGTTGATGATAGAGAGATAACAAGAGGGGGTAAATCTTTTACATATGATAGCATTCAAGAGATAAAGGCTGAATATCCTGAGGCTCAATTATACTGCATAGTAGGTGATGATTTATTGACGAATATAATTTCTTGGAAATCTTTTGAAGAAATCATTAAATTATCTAATATATTAGTTACTCGTCGTGATAGATCAGGAAAGGTAATTACAGATAACAAAGTTTCGTGCTATATGACACAAAATGAAAGTATATTTCATGATCAATCATATGGTAAAATATTTATAGAAAATACATCTATTGTAGATGTTTCTTCAAAGGAGATTAGACATAGACTTAAAAATAATAAATCCATTTCAGGTCTAGTGAATATTAACTTAGAAAGGTGGCTAGAGAAGAATAAAGTCTATTAATTTATATGAAATTATTAAAAGAATTCATAATAAGCGCACTTGAAGAAAATAAAGCTGAAGATATAATCTCTATAAATGTAAAAAACAAGACCTCAGTAACAGACCATATGATTATTGTCTCAGGAAGATCGTTAAGGCATGTCAAATCAATTGCTGACAATCTTATTAAAATACTTAAAAAAAATAAAATAAAACCAATTGGCATTGAAGGATATGCTAAATCTGAATGGATTCTATTAGATTTTGGAGACTTACTGGTTCATGTAATGCATCCTGATAAAAGAAGCTTTTATTCACTTGAAAAATTATGGGATGAAAACATTGAAGCAGATAATTATACATTCCAGTAATTAGATGAATAAAACACCCTCATATTTAACGAATATCTTTTCAATAATATTGCTAGCTCTATTTACAATTATTTTTGTTACTGAAAATACTAATTTTATAAATAACAACTATAAAAGTTCTATAATTTCTACATTAGAAAAAAATATAAATTTAAGAATTAAAATTGATGATATCGATGTTGAATGGAATGGATTAGAACCAACGATAATATTTCATAAAATTAAATTAATAGACAAAGAAACAAATAAGGAAATTATATCAGGGGAAAGCCTTATATCTAAATTAGATTTGTATCAATCTATTATTCAAAATAGATTTGTTCCAAAAGAATTTAATATTATAAATACTAAATTAAGCTTGAAATATAGTAATAGAAATCTATATTTCAAAAATAAAAATATTTTTGAACTTAAAGATAAATTTTTCTTGGAGCATAAAGCTCAAACAGATTTTTCAGCACTGACATTTAGAATGACTGATTCCTCAATTATTTTAAATAATCTACCATATGTTGATAAATACATATTACAAAATATGAATCTTGTAATAGTAAGTCAAGATAATAATCTAAAGATTTTTACTACATTTAATCATTCAAATATCAATGAAGTTGTACATATTGCTGCAGATTTAAATTTAACTAAAAATAAAAAGCCAACTGGCACAATCTATTCTAGAGGGGTTAACCTAAATCTAAAAAAATTTCCAATAGAGATGAAAAATATAAAAACTTCTGCTCAGTCTATAAACTATACTCTTTGGTCAAATTTAGATAAAGGTGAATTTAAGACTTTAAGTGGTAAAGTCTCAGCTAACAGTCTAGATATTTATAACAGGATTACAGAAAAAAAGTTAGAATTGACTAATATAAAATCTGACTTAATTTATAATTCTAAAAATAAAACACAAAGTTTATTGTTAAACGATTTTAGTTTCAATACTCAAAGCCATAACTATTCAAGCAATCAATTTTTCTTAAAAATTAAAAATAATAGAGGGACAGATCTATCATTCAAAAGTTTACAAATTATTGATTTTAAAAATCTTTTAAATGTGATGCCCAATATATCAAGAAAAAATATTAATAAAGTATTGAAAAACTTAAAATCTGGTGAAGTGAAAAATGCAAACTTCATTGATTTAAATATATTAAAGAAAATGAAATTTACATTTTCTTTTAAAAATATTCAATTAATAACAAAAAATGCAAAACCTTCTATCAATAATATTTCTGGAAATTCTACTGGTACATTTACTAAGGGTTTTTTGAAACTCAATAGTCCAAATTTAGGGATTACACATGAAAAATTTGGTGATAAAGAACAAATTATTAATTTAAATGCACTAATTAATTATAGATATAAGGGAAATAATTTGTATATGAATGCACAAAACTTCACTGTGAATGATTTGTATAAATTTAATATGAGTTCTTCTTATCACCGAAATGAATTAGATTTTAGAGTTACATCTAATGGAAAGATAGAATTCTTAAGCAAAACTATAAATAAATACAATATTAAGTCTATTGATAAAAATTTAGTTTTATCAGGAAAATACTTTATTGATATTAGAGGAAAAAACTATTTAAAGAAAAAGAACTTATATGGAGTGCTAGAAGTATCTGAATTAGGATTTTTTGATAAAAAAACTAAATTGGCAATTACAAACCTAAATACTAGAATTAATTTTAGTGGATCACATATAGTTTCCACAAAGAATAAATTCAAATTTAAAAATAAAGATTTTGATATGTTAATTAATACAAATATTCTTAATGGAACTACTAAATATTTTTTGCAAGCCAATGGCAAAATAAATACTGAATTAATAAAAGATTATTTTAAAATTAAAGATGAAGGAATTGTCAATGGTGAATCATTTGCTAAAATACGAATTAACCTTACTCCAGAATATTTATTTGAAAGAGTAAATTTTAATTTAATATCAGATTTGAAGGGTGTTGCCATAAATATTATTGGTCCACTTAGAAAGACTAAGTCTGAAAAAAAACTTCTAAATGTTAATTACACATATAAAAAAGATGATAACAATAATGTAAAAGTATTCTTTGATAAATATAAAATGTTAGTCTCATTTAAAAAAGATATATGGTATTTAAATGTAGATTCACCAAATATTAAAGGTAATATTAATTGGCCAATAAAAAATTCTGAAAAAAATAGAGTAGTGGCAAGATTAAGATATCTAAATATGAACCAATTTAATTATTTTTCAGAACCCAGTGATTTACCTTATTTAAACCTAGTATCTAAACAAGTTAAAGTAGGGAACTTACATCTTGATAATGTTGAAGTTTTAACAGCTCCGACAGAAAATAGTCTAATTTTTGAAAGATTTAACTTTAATAATATTAATTTATCAATGGACGGTTCTGGTGAGTGGAGTCATAAGAATAAGAAAATGGAAACTTTTTTCAAAGCTAGTTTTTCTAGTAATAATTTAGGAAGAGCACTTAAGGGACTTGGTTATACTGGTTTGATCCGTAAGGGTAAAATTAAATCAGAATTAGTCGGATTATGGAATGGATCTCCAGATCAATTTAAATTTTCTAATTTTGATGGTACTTTGAAGTTTAAATCTAATAATGGTGAAGTATTACAAGTTACTAAGCAAACTCAAGCAATTGGACAATTATTAGGTCTATTTAGTATTTCTGCATTACCCAAAAGACTTTCTTTGGATTTTAGTGACTTCTTTTCAACAGGACTTAAGTATGATGATATGGAAGGAGACCTTCATTTTAAAGCAGGTAAGGCGGATACAAAAAAATTAATTCTTCAAGGTACATTTGGTGAGATGAGATTAACCGGTGAAACTAATCTGATTAAGGAAACCTATAATCAAACACTGCTTTTTATCCCTGATCTTTCATCCACTAGCCTAATCACAGGTGCTGTCGTTGGAGGACCAGTTGGTGCAGTAGCTGCAATTTTTTATGACAAGTTTCTAAAAGAAATTGGTGAAAAAGCACTTGGGATAGATACTAATAAGGTGGCAGCAATTGAATATTCAGTAACAGGGCCTTGGGAAGACCCAGAAGTAAAAGTTACTGAATCATTTAAACCAATTTTAAATTGATATATCCTTATAAAAAGAGATTATGACTGACGTTGCAGCTATACAATTAACTTCAGGACCTAACATACAAGCAAATTTGTATGAGGTGGCTAATTATTTTGAAGAAATAGGAAAGTTAAGAAGTAAAATAGTGGTTCTACCTGAAAACTTTGCCTTAATGCCAGAAAATGATAATGATTTTCTTAAATACTCTGAGGTAGAAGGTGATGGGCCAATACAAAATTTTTTAAAAGAAAATGCAATAAAATATAAATTCTGGATAGTAGGTGGCAGTATACCAATCAAAACTAAAGACAAAAAGAAAGTTACTGCAACGACTTTTGTTTATGACGATAAAGGAGAAGTAAAGTGCAGATATGATAAAATTCACCTTTTCGATGTTAAGTTACCAAACTCTAATGAATCATACAATGAGTCTAAAGTATTTTCACACGGTAAGAAAATACATGTTGTTGAAACACCTGTGGGAATAACAGGACTTTCTTGTTGTTATGATTTAAGGTTTCCTGAGCTTTTTAGAATGCAACTTAAGTATGGTGTGGAAACATTTATTCTTCCTGCTGCATTTACTGAACAAACTGGGAAAATACATTGGGATACACTTGTGAAAGCCAGAGCTATTGAAAACTTGTGTTATATAGTTACAGCATGTCAAGGCGGTTATCATATAAATGGAAGAAAAACGTATGGGCATAGTATGATAGTCAATCCGTGGGGACAGGTGTCTGCAGAAATTTCATCAGGGAAAGGTTTTATTTATTCAAAAATTAATAGAAAACAGTTACACTCTATTAGGAAAAATTTTCCGGTTCTTAACCATATTAGATTATTAAAAGATAAATGAATTCTATCGAAAAAATAATATTTGAACCTCATGATCTTACTGATAATAAGATAGAGAAGGCTTTATCTATTGCATGTTCAAATAAAATTGATTTTGCTGATATATATTTTGAATATACAAAAACTGAAGGTTGGGTGCTAGACGACGGTATCATTAAAAGTGGTAATTCAAACATAGATAGTGGTTTTGGAATCAGATCTGTATCTGAAGATAAAAGTGGATTTGCATATAGCAGTCAATATGATTTGAAAGATTTAATTAAAGCCGCAGAAATGTCAAGATCCATTATTAATCATGGGCAAGAAAAGTCAATTGAACTTGGACCATCAAAAAAATTTAAGAAATTGTATGACTCTGCTTCTCCTATAGACTCTATTAATGATAGTGAAAAAGTTGATTTTTTAAAATCTATTGACGCGTATATAAGAAAGAAAGATTCAAAAGTTGATCAGGTTATATTAAATCTTAGTGGAGTACATGAATCAATTGTTGTTATGAATAGTGATGGTATAAAGGCAATTGATGAAAGACCATTAGTTCGTTTTAGTGTTGCTGTCATTCTTAAAGATAGGGAAAGAAGGGAACAAGGATTTTCTGGTGGTGGTGGAAGATATATGTATGATGAAATTCTAAATAATCGTACAGGTTATAAATTTGCTGATGAGGCGCTTAGACAAGCCAACATTAATTTAGATGCTATCGATTGTAAAGCTGGAACGACAACAGTTGTACTCGGTCCAGGCTGGCCAGGAGTTTTATTACATGAAGCAATAGGCCATGGATTAGAAGGAGATTTTAATAGAAAAAAAACTTCTGCTTATACTGGATTACTTGGCAAGAAAGTAGCTTCATCAGAATGTACGGTTATTGATGATGGAACTATATCAAAAAGAAGAGGATCTTTATCAGTTGATGACGAAGGGTGTGAAACGCAGAGAACTGTGCTTATAGAAAATGGAATACTCAAAGGTTATATGCAAGATAAACTTAATTCTCGTTTGATGAAAACCTCATCGACAGGAAACGGCAGAAGGGAAAGCTATGGATGTTTGCCAATGCCGAGAATGACAAACACTTTTATGTTACCAGGAAAACACAATCCCAACGAAATTATTGAATCTGTAAAAAAAGGAATATATGCAGCTAATTTCTCAGGCGGACAAGTAGATATAACAAATGGACAATTTGTTTTTACAGCTTCAGAAGCGTATAACATTCGAGATGGAAAAATTGTTGATCCAATTAAAGACATGACATTAATAGGAAACGGTCCTGAAATATTAAAAAAAGTTTCAATGGTTGGTGATGATTTAAAGCTTGATGAAGGAGTAGGTACTTGTGGCAAAGATGGGCAGACAGTTCCGGTAGGGGTAGGACAACCTACACTTAAAATAGATGAAATTACTGTTGGTGGCACACAATTATAATCCTATGCTCTCTTTGGAATTAAATAAAATTAAAGAAAACCTCAACAACCTTTCTAAAAAAATAGATAGAAAATATGACTATCAATTCAGCATAGGGTTATCGGAAGGAGTAACAGTTACATCAAGATGTGGAAGTGTTGAGAGCATTGAGCATCACCAGGACAATGTCTTAGGTGTCAAAATTTTCTATGAAAATAGACAAGGGTTTGCTGGCACAAATAATTTATCAAATGAAAGTATAGAAAAAACTATTGAAAAAGCTAAAAATATTGCCACAAATACCCAACCAGATATTTGTAATGGCTTACCTGATACTAATTTTGTTACTAGTGATAATATGCCAAAACTTGATATTTACCATCCATCTAAGATAGATATAAAGGAAATAATTAATATAACTCATGAATGCGAAAAGAGTGCTTTTGAATATGACAAAAGAATCAATAATTCTGAGGGTTCTTCATTTTCATATACCAATAATAATGCTCTCTTAGTTAATAGCAATGGAGCTGATGGAATGAAACAAACAACAAATTTTACTCTGTCATGTATAGTAGTGGCAGAAGATGGAAAGAGTAAAGAAAGAGATTATGAATATTCAACAACTCGGGATTTTAAAAAATTAGAATCCCCAAAAAAAGTTGGCGCTCAAGCAGGTTATAAAACTATTTCAAGATTAGGTGCTAAAACTATAAAGACGCGTGTTTGCCCCGTATTGTTTTCACCAGAAATGTCAGTCTCAATTTTCAATGATTTTCTTTCTGCTATACAAGGTGCTGCTATATACAGAAGAGCAAGTTTTCTATTAGATAAAATTGATCAGCCTATATTTCCTGATTTTATTAATATTTCAGAAGAACCTCATTTACCAGATGGCATGGGAAGTAGTCCATTTGATGCAGAAGGTGTACTCACTAAAAATAAAAGCATTGTAAGCAGAGGTAAACTCAAAACATATCTACTTGATACTTATTCAGCTAGAAAATTAAACAGTATATCAACTTCCAACAAAGGTTTAGTAACTAATATTGTGGTAGATACTGAAAAGGAAAAAATAGAAAATATTATTTCTAGTATGCCAGATGGTATTTATATAACAGAGATGATGGGCTCTGGGGTTAATATTATAACAGGCGATTATTCACGGGGTGCGTTTGGCTATCTTATAAAAGATGGTGAAATAAAACACCCAGTTACTGAAATAACAGTCGCTTCGAATCTTAAAGACATGTTTAAAAATATAATTGGTCTTGGAAGTGATATTGATAGAAGATCTAATATTAATATTGGTTCAGTTTTGATAAATAATATAACAATAGGTGGAGCTAGTTGAGATTGAGCAATATAAATAATGAAAGCACTATTAATATAACTGTAATCATTAGAGATATATTGTTTTGTTTGATTAAATAATTTTCAACTTTAGCAAATTTATCATAAGAAATTAAATCAAAAGCCTTTTT
This sequence comes from uncultured Ectothiorhodospiraceae bacterium, assembly GCA_964342155.1. Lineage (GTDB taxonomy): Bacteria > Pseudomonadota > Gammaproteobacteria. The sequence goes on from CAYFEQ010000004.1 coordinate 12,948, forward strand.
TATTATCAATTCAATTGCACACAGAGAATATGATATAAGAGATTGGATTATATTATTAACTTTTCTATAGAACCAATCAAAATCTAAAGTAATAGTTAGTTTTCTTTCTAAATATTTTAAACTGACAAAGAATGCCAATCCAGAAAACAAAAGTAAATGAGTTTGCGAAATAACATGATTCGCTGTATACGGAATATATGTTGCTTCGAAAGGGAGTATTCCATAAAGAATGGTTGGGAAAATACCAATCAACAAACATAGTGCTGCTGATAAAATCATTGCAATATTCATATACAAGGGTGGATCTTGAGCCAAAATATTTTTGTCCTTATTGAAAAAGACAAACCAGGGAAATTTTATACCTGCATGTAAAAAAACCCCCGCTGACCCAACTAATAGCATAAACCAAACAAACTCTAATCCTTGTTGGAAACTTGCATCTGCAATCATAGATTTAGAAATAAAACCCGATGTTAGAGGAAAAGCTGAGATTGACAATGCACCTATAATTGCACAGATTGTTGTAATGGGCATTAACTTATATAAACCACCAACATCCGTACATTTTCTTTTTTGAGTAATATAAATTACACTGCCAGCAGACATTAATAAGAGTCCTTTATAAATAATATGTGCAAATGCATGTGAGGCAGTTCCATTTAATGCTAACTCAGATCCAATCCCTATACCTACAACCATAAAGCCTACCTGATTAACAATACTATATGCCAATATTCTTCTGATATCATTTTCTAGTAAGGCATAAATTATTCCATACATAATCATATATAAACCTATGTAAATAAGAATTTTGGTACCTGCAAAGATTACAATAAGTGCAAATACAGAAGTTTTGGTTGTATAAGCAGATAAAAAGACAGTAGACGAATAGCTACCCTCAGGATATGAATCTGGAATCCATGCTGAAAGAGGAGGAGCGCCAGCATTTAGCAATAGACCAATTAGGATACACCAGTTATACCAATCTGATCCTTGCAAATTTCTAAGCGTTAAATCTTGAGTGGCAAACGACAGTCCAACAATTCCTATAAGTAGAATTATGCCTCCAAACAAATGAATCAATAGATAACGAGTACCAGCTGCTTGTGATGCATTTGTATTGGCTGACCAGATTATAAACGTTGAAGCTATGGCCATTATTTCCCAAAAGATATAGAAGGTTATAAAATCACCTGAGAAAACAACAGAGACTGCTGAGCCAATGTAAATTAATATTAAGGCCTTCTCAATATAATTATCTCTATACATTGAAAATAATTTACCCAAAATACCTATAACTAAATAAACCAAGCAAAATAAGAAACCAAGTCTACTGTATGAAAAGTAATTCAAAGATTGATGGCTATTAGACGTTAAATCATTTAAAGATAGGTTATATATGAGATTCATTTCATCTGTTATAGAAAAAAGTACATATAGAGAGATAACTAATGAGCCTATAGAGATTATATTACTCTTATTTTTTAAGATAAAAATTAATAGTGAACCCAAAAATATTGGGATAGCAGGATGTAGAAATATCTCAGTTATCATAATATTTCTCATCCCTCTCAAGAAAATATGCCAAAATTTTAGCTATAGCAATAAGCACTAAACATGAGAAGAATCCAAAAATTGGATAGAACCCAAGTAAATTATCATTCATGAAATGAGCTTTCCCAAAATCATAAAAAAGATAAAGTAATAGATTAGCTATAAAAAAAATTAGGTATGTTGTTGGTTTAAAAATATTCATTATTTAATTATATATATTTGTATAAAGTTCATTATAGGTTCTAATCCGAAAAATAAAAGTATAGTCACAATTCCAATTATGAGTATAGGGAATAATAAAAGTAAATCTTCCTTCATATTCTCATTACTTTGAACATCAGTTCTACTAAAGTAAGATTTATAGATAATTGGAAAGTAGTAACCAGCATTCAATAATGTACTCAGTATAAGCACTAGTAATATATAAAAATTTTCACTTTGTACAACTCCCAATAATAAATACCATTTACTAAAGAAACCAATAGTGGGTGGGATCCCAATCATTATAAAAGCACCAAGCATTATAAGAAAAATAGCAAATGGTGTTTTCGATGAAAGCCCGTGCATTTCACTTACATTTTTAATTTTTGTACATGTAGTAATTAGTCCAGCGGATAAGAATAATATAATTTTTCCTAGTGCATGAAATATAAGGTGTAGTACAGCTGCAAGAACAGATAGTGGCGCTAAAACCGAAACTGCCAATATAATATAGGATAATTGACTGATAGTTGAGTAAGCTAAGATAAGTTTTATATTATCCTGTCTTAAAGCCATTATTGAGGCAAATAAAATTGTAACCGATGAAAGAAAAATTAAAATCAAATCAGAGCTAGTATCTTGTAAAAGTTGTGCCCCAAAGATATAGAGAATAATCTTCATCATTATATATACTCCTGATTTTACGACTGCTACTGCATGTAAAAGAGCACTGACTGGCGTTGGAGCAACCATAGCTGCTGGTAGCCATCTATGAAAAGGCATAATAGCAGATTTGGCAATACCAAATATAAAAAGTAGAATTAATATATTAATCATCAATGGATTTACATTTTCTGCGAAGATACCACCAATTTTATATTCGAGAGTTCCTGTTAAATTAAAAGTCAAAATTATGGCAGGCAGTAAGAAAATTATGGATGTACCAAGAAGATAGTACAAATATTTTTTTCCATTGTTAATTGATTGTTCATCCTTCTTGAAAGTCACTAGGGGATAAGTACTAAGCGTCAAAAATTCATAGAAAATAAAAGCTGTAAATAAGTTAGATGAATAGATAATCGCATTTGTTGAAAACATTGCTAATGTAAAAAATATGTAGAATTTAGATTTATTATTAAAACCATTTAAACTTAGATATCTTTCAGAATAAATTGTCGTCATTAGCCACAAAAAATTAGAAACTAAAAGAAAAACCATACCCAGCCCATCGACACTAAAGCTTATGGAAATATTGGGGATTATATTAAAAATATTTAAAGAGTACTGAAGATAGAAATCTTTTTCTAAAAATATCTTTATAGCTAGTAGAAATGAAAAAAAACTTATAAGGAGATGGGTTATGTATAATCCTTTATTATTTTTTATATATGCTAACAAAATTATACCTGCTAGAGGTAAGCATAAATGCAGTGATAGAAGACTCATTTAAGATCTCCTGATAAGATTGAATTCGAGATACTTTCAGAAATCCCAACTGTAAAAGTTGTATCTATGCCTAAATATAACGTGAGAGTTGTCAGTATAAGAATACCTACGCCCTGGTGAGCCATGATAGACGGAGATCCTGATTTATCTGTTTCAAGAAAATATATCTTTTCAATAAGCTTCCAGATATAAAATAAGGTCATAAAAGAAGTAATTAAAACAATTATACTTAAATACCAAAAATTGGAATCTAATATTGCTGTAACTAAATACCATTTACTTATGAACCCAGATGTTAACGGAATTCCAATCAACCCAAAGGATAGAATTACAAATGCAGCCATCATATAAGGATATTGCTTACCAAGGCCTGCAAGATCTTCTGTATTAATTTGATTACTGGAAACAAAAATTGTCGCAATTATTAAAAATAATCCAGTTTTTATAATTGAGTGGTTAAAAACATGTACTAATGAAGCGGTTACACTTTCATTAGTAAATATCATTAGAGCAATGACAATGTAGCTCAACTGAGCAATACTAGAAAATGCTAACATCTTTCTCAAATCTAACTGCTTGATTGCATAAGTTGTGGTTAGTAATACCCCAATTACAGAAATGAATAAAATAAGTTCTATCAATGAATACTGTTCAAGGGGATTTATGACATTGAGGATATCTAGAAAAACCCTTATTAATATGTAGATACCAACTTTTGTAGAGGTACCAGCAAAATAAGTAACTATTATTGAGGGTGAATAGGCATATGTTCTAACGAGCCAAGTGTGTAGAGGAAAAATAGCTGATTTGATAGCTATCCCTATAATTAATAAACCAATAGAGAAAATTAATGATTTTGGTATTTCAATCAGTAGGAACTTTTCAGAAATATCAGTCATATTTAAAGTTCCTAAATGAGAATAAATTATACCTATCCCAAGCAGAATAAATACTGCACCAATACTTCCAACAAATAAGTATTGAAGAGCTGCAATATTTGATCCTCTGTGCATACCTTGTGAAATTAAAAAGTAGCTTGAAAGAGATGAAATTTCTAAGAATACAAAAAGGTTAAAAATATCATTCGTTAAAATAATTCCTGAGAAACCAATATTACATAATAACCAGGCAATATAAAATAAGTAAATATTTTGAGGGTGTATTTCTTTTTCAATTATCTTTCTTCCTGATAATACACAAATAAAACTCATTAAATTTATTAAAAGAAGAAAATAACAGGATAGTAAATCTGCTTGAAGTCTTATTCCGATAGGCGCCTTCCAGCCGCCTAACTCATAAAATATTGTGTTGTTTGTATGTACTTCAAAAAAGAGAAAACAAACAAGCAAGAGATTTATTAAAGATACACTTAAAGTTAAGATATAAACTTGTCCTTTATCTCTGATAAAAAGACATATAGGAACTATTAATAGAGGTAAGACAAGAATTAAAATCGGTAATTGATTCATTAATTAAATCTCATCAAGTTCATCTTCTTCAATCGTTTTATGTTCCTTTTTTATGCTTACTATTAATGCAAGAGCTAGACTAGTAGTTGCAATACCGACAACAATTGCTGTTAGTATTAGAACATGTGGCAAAGGGTTGGAATAAATTACTTCATTATCTATTAGTATTGGTGGAACACCATCTTTTGCTTTACTAATAATTAAATAAAAAATGAAAACAGATGCCTGAAAGATATTCAAACCAATGACTTTTTTTATTAAATTATTTTCTCTAATGATTATGAATAATCCCATCAACAGTAAGATAATGTCTAGTGTAAATAACATTAGCCAACCTTCCCTTTATTGAATGCATAAAAGACAAGTATCATTACATTGCCAACAGTTAATCCAACACCAACTTCGACTAAGAATATTCCCAAAATTTGCCCATATTTACTATCAAGGCCAAGAGAATTATATTCTAAAAAGTTATCTCCTAATACCATTCCTGCAATTCCAACACCAACAAAAAGTAGAACTCCAAGACCCATTAAAATCTTTGAGAGACGTTGACTTAATAATTCCTCACCAACATTTATACCGAATATAATGTTATATAAAATAAACCCCGAAGCTAGAATCACTCCTGCTTGAAAACCTCCGCCCGCAGAATAATCTCCATGAAATTGTACATAAAGCCCAAATAATAGAATCAGTGGTATGATTAACTTTGTTACAATTCTCAGAATTACTAGATCTTTCATTGCTCCTTATTTTCCTCTCTTAGTATCCCGATTACAGAAATTCCAGCAATGAATATGACCACAACTTCTCCTAAAGTATCAAAGCCACGGTAACTTGCTAAAACTGAGGTTACAACATTAGGTATGCCAATTTCTTGCTTCGTATTTTCTAAATAGTAGTTAGTTACATATGAATTGTTAGCTTTAGATTCACCAAATTCAGGTAAATCAGAAATAATGTAGCTCAGTGAGATAGCAAGAAATAAAAACAAAATTAAATTTGAAAGCAAAGGTTTAGTATTCTTTTTTGTAATGAAATCCATATGTCTTAAGCAACTTAAAAATAATATAGTCGAAATACCTGCCCCAACTGCGGCCTCTGTTAAAGAAACATCAACCCCATCCAACAATAAAAAAATTAGCGCACATATTAAGCTGAAAATAGTAGTAGACATTATTGCAGAAAATAAATTCCTACAAAACATAATATAGATAGAAATAATTATGAGCGTCAGCAACAAAAAATGAAGTATATAAATAGTAATTTTATTTCTCCTTATCTTCTTGGTTTTTTAAAAAAACTTGTGATAGAGCATGAATGGCTGTTGTGCCAGTAATATATAAAAATATGAGTATTAAAAAAAGTTTTACTGAATACAATGTTAACCCCGAATTAATCATCAGTGCTGAAATTATTAAAAGAGTAGACAATGTATCAACTACCGATGCTGCATGAGTCCTAGAGAGAAAATCATTAAATCTAAAAAGACCAAGTGTCCCTATTATAAGTGTTAGACAACCAACTAACATAAGAATCGTTGATAACATACTCATTTGGAAATACCTCTATTCTCAAAATATTTCAAAATAACAATTGTTGATATAAAATTAATGAGCGCATAGACCATAGCAATATCGGAGAAGTCTACTTGATTACTAAGAGAGCTAATTAAAAGTATTAATAGAACAATCTTTGTTCCCAATAAATTAGTTGTAAGTATTTTTGTAAAGACATCTTCTAGAGAAATAAACCTAATTATTGATATTAATATTGCCAAAGCAATGACAACAATAGTGATTGTATATATTTCAATCATGTATTTCGCTTTCAGTAGATTTAACCATAGAATCCATTGTATTTTTGAGAATGCTATTTTTAAATGGCTCTGCTAATACATGAACTACTAGATCATCTCCGTTAACATCAATAGTTACTGTTCCAGGCGTAAAAGTAATTGAATTAGCATATAAAACCTTTCCAACTTCAGATTTTTGCGAAGCCTTTACTTTTATGACTGAAGGGTTTATTTTTGCTTTTGGTGAAATTATATAATAACAAACTAAAATATTTGCTAACAACATCTCTTTTATTAACCAGAAAAAATATATTAATAGTCTAATAGGCTTAAAATTTAGCAAACTTGTCTCATGATCAATAATATCCATCTTATTTATCAGAAAAATTATCAATAAAGAAGAAAGTACTCCAAGGGCAATCATGCCAATTGTAGGAATACCGGAAAGTATCAACCAGAAAATAAAGACAACAATGAATACTTTAATTAAATGATTGGATTGTTTATAGCTCTCAAACATCGCTCATCAGACAATATTATAACTATAATTATGCTAATTTACCATATTCACTGAATCAGTAGTGATAAATCAAGAGCATGTATATTTTTGGTTAAAGCTCCAATTGATATATGGGTAACACCTTTTAACGCATATTGATTTATGTTGTTTAGAGTGATATTGCCAGATACTTCAACAGGAATTGATCTAAGGATTTTTAAACTTTTTTTAAGCTTATTAACGGTAAAATTATCCAATAAAATTCTATCAATTTTCATTTTACTTAGTAGTTTAATCTCTTGAAAAGTCTTAGCTTCTACGATAATTGGCTTCTTATATCTTCTAATTTTTTTTATAAAACTATCCAAGTCATCTATTAGTTTCAAATGATTTTCCTTTATCAGTATTGATTCAGATAGACTCATTCTATGAGGCTTACAACCAGCCTCAATGCATGCACAGCTCTGACCAATTCTTAGACCAGGTATTGTTTTTCTTGTATGCAATAAGATAAGTTTCTTATTTTGAATTTTTTTCACAAATTTTTTAGCAAGAGTCGTTGTCGAAGAGAGTGTCTGCAAAAAATTTAATATTGTTCTTTCGGCTTTTAAAATTGACTTCCCATTACCTTTTATATTACAAACTACTTGGTCTTTTTTTACATTCTTTCCATCTTTCACTTTCCATGTTAATTTTATTTTAGAATTTATTTGTCTGCAGACTTCGTTTACCCAGTGTGTACCAAATAAAACCCCTTGCTCCTTAAAAATAATTTTTGCAGAAACATTTTTTTTGGATGATATAAGATTAGATGTTATATCATTTTTAACACCATCTTCATGCAGTGCTGTTCTTACATCAGATTGTATAACTTTTTTGATTTTTTTATTAATCTTCATTTTTTAATTCTTTAGAGTTATTCAGCAACTCCTTTGTTTTCGAAAAAATAAATGGACTTAGGAGTATTAGTGCAATCAAATTAGGAAGTGCCATCAATCCATTCATAATATCAGCAATTAACCAGACAAGATTCAATTTGATTACTGCTCCTAGAGGAATAATAATAATCCAAAGTATCCTATAGTAAAGTACAATCTTTTCACCAAAAATAAATTCAGCACATTTTTCACCATAATAACTCCAACCAATAATTGTACTGAATGCAAATAGGACTAATCCAAAGATAACAATATATTTTCCAAAAAAAGGTAACCCTTGATTAAATGCAGATGTAGTTAATGCAGCTCCATTAATACCGCTAAGCCACTCACCGCTTATTAGAATAACAAATGCTGTAATACTGCAAACAATTAATGTATCAATTAATGGTTCTAGCATGGAGATAGATCCTTGTTTAATTGGACTATTTGTTTGTGCCGCTGCATGGGCAATTGGTGAACTACCCAGTCCAGCTTCATTAGAAAAAACTCCTCTTGAGACACCAAATCTTATAGCAGATAACACAGTTGCGCCGGCGAATCCACCTGCTGCAGCTGTTCCAGTGAATGCTGAATTAACTATTAAAGAGAAAACATCTGGTATTAACATGTAATTATTTAAAATAATTATCAATCCACCAAATATATATAACAACGACATTGTCGGTACAAGTTTAGATGCAATGTTTCCAATGCTTTTGATTCCTCCAAGAATCACTAAACCAACCAGTAATGCCGTTACAAAACCAATAACAGTTGTTGAAATTCCAAATTCTATGTTAATAACTTGTGATACTGAATTGACTTGTACCCCATTACCAATTCCAAATGCAGCTGTCATACCAAAGATTGCAAATAAGTATGCAAGGAAGTGATATTTTTTATCTAGACCATTTTTTATATAATACATTGGCCCGCCCACAATATTATTATTGGAATTACGCTCTCTAAAATAAATTGCTAGAAAAGCTTCGGCATATTTTGTAGCCATGCCAAACAATGCTGTAATCCACATCCAGAAAATAGCGCCCGGACCACCTAAAAAAATTGCTGTAGCAACACCAGCAATGTTTCCAGTACCAACAGTTGCTGATAAAGCTGTCATTAGTGATTGGAAAGAAGAAATATCGCCATCAGTTGCTTTTCCTTCTTTTATAAAAAGAGATTTAAAGCCATAAGCTATGTTTGTAATTGGAAAAGCCTTAAGACCGAATGTTAAATAAACTCCAACCCCAAGCAACAGAGTTAATGTAATGGGACCCCATACTAAACTGCTAATTTCATTAAGTAGATTGGATAAATTCATTTTTTCTGAAAAACATTAATTACATTTTTACGAGACTGATTTTCGTTTTTAAGCTCAGCCATAATAAGGTCTGAGTAATGAGGAATATTTTTATGAATATCTAATTTAGTGCCAACAATAGATGAGTATTGAGTATATTCATAGTCTCTAGGGATAAGTTTTAGAGCTTCATCAGGAGACTCCTGTGCTTCATTAAAAATTATAAGCAAACCATCTTTTTTTAATCTTTGAATAACTTCATTCAGATAAGGTTTTTTTTCATTATCATTTTTTTTATTTAAAACATTTATCATTGTTATTACATCATAATCTTCATTTAACTTTATTATTTCACTATTTGAAGCCACAATGTTAAGTTCTTTTTGAAATCCTTGAGATAAATATTTCTTACAATCTCGATTTCCTTCTATATCTTTAGTAAAAATAGAAGCTTTAGTTATATTTATATAGTCACTTTGTAAAATTTCTGCAGCCAATAAACCATCTCCCTCAATCTCACAAAAGGTTTTAGCTTTTTTTCTGCCAAAATAATCAATAATTATTTTTTCTATAATGGCACTAAAAGTAGCATTAGAAATATTTTTAGAGACTATATTATATAAGCTTGCTTGATCTTTTACCCCCTCTTGTTTTAGTTTTTCAAAATATTTATCAAACAAATAGTTTAGAGAGCTATTTTTTTTTGGCGGTTCTTTTTTACCAATTCTTATGGACATCACTCCATCATTTTCTGCCCAAATGTTACTCATACCCCACCATTTCATCCTACTTCTAAAAATATCTTCAAGCGATGTTCTTGACCAATAATTTTTTTCTACTCCTTGTCTTTCAGCATATACCGGAAGAACAACATATCCATTTTTATCGACAAGATACATTAAATATCTTATAAATACTGCACCCCAATTATTTGCAAACAATGGAAAACTCAAACCTATATAAATACGATGAAAACTATGTTTTTTAAATGGATATAAAGCAGAAGCTATTTCATCACCCTTAATTTTATCAGTGAATTTTTTTGAATTAAGCGTTAGGCTAATCATATTCTCATCTGGTTTGATCATGCCATGCTTATCTCGAATATCTGAACAATAGTAATTTAGGTCTTCTTCAACATACTGCTCTGATTTATGTAGAATAATATCAGTCATTGTTTTTTGAGATATCACAAATTTATGAGATAATAACATGAGAAGTTAGGGGCAACAACACTATCAAATTTCTTATGACAGAGACACAAAATACCGTAGATAAAAAACGTGCAGATTGCTTAGAATGGGAAGATGTAAAAATTGACCATAAATCTCGAAGAGCTTACTGTTGCCTCAAAGAAATATCTGTATCCCCAAGAGAATATAGAATATTAGAGTTTTTGATAAAAAGCCCAGGTACAGTCTTCTCGCGTGATGAAATAATTACCTCTGTGTGGGGAAAAAAAACTCGTATAGGTTCTAGAACCATAGATGTTTACGTAAGAAGGTTAAGGAAGGCGTTGAACTCGGATAAATCATGCCGATTTGGAATAAGGACCGCTAGATCTTTTGGCTATTCGATAGATTATGTAAAATGATTGTAGCTTTTGTAACATAATTTTAATAAAAATTTCATAAAATTTGTCTTTACAATATTACCCAATAAATTATCATTCTATATGAGTATTGGTCTCATAATATGAGTTATACTTATTCAGGATTTTGGGGTTATGTCGATTAAACTTTACTTAAAGGAGCCTAATGGAGCTTAGTATAGTTTGGATGTATTTAGGGTTTTTTCTTGCAGCATACTCTGTAATTGCAAATGACTCTATTCAAACATTAGGTACATTCCTTTCCTCTAACAAAGAATATTTTCGTTGGTATACATTATGGTTTGCAGCCTCAATCATGTTGGTTTTTACAATTACCTATGGATGGTACTTTTATGATGGTGATATTTCATATGAGAGGTTAACACGAATCCCATTCCAGGAGATTCAATGGTATCACGCTGCTGCCCCAGCGGTTCTACTGGTCTTAACCCGCTATGGCATCCCTGTCTCAACAACTTTTTTAGTTTTATCAGCTTTTGCTACTGTAACAGTTCTTGAGAAAATGCTTATAAAATCTATTGTTGGTTATGGTGTGGCCGCAATAACCGCATACCTTGTTTGGATTATTCTAGAAAGATTTATTAACGAAAAAACAGACCATCCGGAGAATAGAAAATTTTGGAGAGTAAGCCAGTGGGTAAGTAGTGGATGGTTATGGTTTGCATGGTTGCAACATGATATGGCAAACATTGCAGTTTTTTTACCTAGGCAATTAATGCTTGGTGATTTAATAATGGTACTCGTCTCCACTGTTTTGATACTTGGATACGTCTTTTATACAGGAGGAGGGAAAATTCAAGAAGTGGTTATTAATAAACATGGAGCAAGATTCGCAAGATCTACTACTATTATCAATATTGTTTATGCATTTGTTTTATATTATTTTAAAGTACTTAATGATTTACCAATGTCCACAACTTGGGTTTTTGTAGGATTGTTATCTGGTCGTGAACTCGCAATTTCTACAGTTATTTCAGATTACCGCTTTAAATATGTCTTCCCGATTATTGCAAAAGACTTTGGAAAGATGATGTTTGGGTTAGGAGCAAGTGTTGCCATTGTTCTAATAATTCATCAAGTGATAGTTCCTAATGGCTTATAAGGTATTATTTAATAAATTACTGATTCTTGTAATTTTTATACACCTATTTTTTGGAGTTAATAAAGTCTCTGCAGAATCAAAAAACTATAAGAAAAATTCATCAAATATTCTTTTTTATGGTCGATTATTTGTACAATATGATTCCATTAAAGCTGGAGATTCAGGTTCGACTGCTTCCGTGGATGGTCTTCGAGATGATGAGGGCATGGGTAGATTTGGAATAAAAGGAAAGGAATCAATAGGTGATGGTTATGCTGTTAACTATAAAGTTGAGTATGCAATCGATATTGGCGATGGTACTGCAACAAGTGACGGAACTACATGTAGTGATGCTTCAGCTGACTGCAGAACTTTTGCTATGAAACAAGGATGGATTGGTCTCTTAACACCTTTTGGGCAGTTCAAGATTGGTTCTGTCAAGGCTCCTTATAGGTATATGGCTAAACACGACATTTTACATGACACTATTACTCAGGCAAGAGATACCCGAATGATTACTCAATCATCAATGGGGCATAGCTCATATTGGAGGGAATCAGCATCATATCAAATTAAATTTGGAGACCTAGAGCTTGCTTATGTACGTGGTTTTGGTGAAGGAACGGGTGGTGGTGGTAAGGATGTGAATGATGATTATGGTTATGGAATTGAATATAAGAATTTTTTAACTAAAGGATTTGATGTTGTTTATGCTGCGAATAAAGATGATTCAGCAAAAGATGATAATAAGAAAATGGCACTCACATATAATATAGAACTTGCTAATAAAAGAAAAATTAAGCTTTGGTATATGCATGAAGAAGTTGGCCTTGATAGCAAAATGTTTACCCAAACAGGAAATGATGGAGAAGTTGATTGGTATGGAATTAATTATAAAACCGGTCCCTTAACCATACAATATTCATATTCGGAAGCAGATGCTGACGCTGGCAGTGGTTATGATCGAGATGGTTATAATTTAGGTTTTCAGTACAAGCTTTCTAAAAGCAGTAGAATTTATACTGGCTATTCTAAAAATAATGCGAACCAAACAGGGCAAGATATTAGAGCAACTATGATAGGGGTTAGGCATGATTTCTGAAACCAATCAATTTATTCATTTTCATTAAACAGAAACTCAATCAACGCCTTACTTGTATGTAATCTATTATGAGCTTGCTGCCAAACAACACTTTGTTTTCCATCAATAACCTCTGCATCTACTTCTTCACCTCTATGGGCTGGCAAACAATGCATAAATATTGCATCTGGCTTTGCTTTTTCTATTAAGTGTTGGTTGATTTGGTAGCTTTTAAAAACATTATGTCTTTTTTCACTCTCTTTTTCTGATCCCATACTAGCCCAAACATCCGTAGCAACTAAATCACAATCTTCTACAGCGCTTCCAGGAAGATCACAAATTTCAACATTTTCTTTGGCAAGAGACAAAAGTTTTTTATCTGGTTCATATCCAGATGGAACAGCTATCTTTAATTGAAAATCAAGAATCCTTGCTGCATTAATGTATGAGTTACACATATTATTTCCGTCACCAACCCATGCAACTTTTTTACCCTCTATTGGTCCTTTAATTTCAAAGAAAGTTTGCATATCAGCAAGCAGTTGGCATGGATGACATTTTTCTGTAAGTCCATTAATCACAGGGACAGTGGAGTGGGCAGCTAATTCTTCCACTTCAGCATGGTCATGAGTTCTAATCAAAATAATGTCTACCATACCTGATAGGACTTTAGCAGTATCTGATAAATCTTCACCTCTATCTATTTGTGAAAATAGAGATGGCAAGAAGATTGCATGACCACCCATACTAGACATTGCTGTTTCAAAAGCAACTCTTGTTCTTGTTGAATTTTTTAAAAAAATCATGGCCATAGTTTTATTTTTTAAAGAATCAATAATTTTATTCGACTGAGCTTCTTTTTTTAATTCTATAGAACGTGCAATGATGCGAAGAAATTCATTCTTATTTATATCTAATAAAGATTTAAAATGTCTTATATTCTTATTATTCATAATCTATTTTAACAATATCTCAAGTTTATTTACTATTTCATCGACATGATCTTTTTTAATGATTAATGGAGGTAATAACCTAATTACTTTCTTTTTTGTTACATTTATTATTAAACCAAGTTTTAAAGCTTCTTTTGAGAGATTAGTGCATTCCTCATGAAGTTCAATTCCTATCATCAGGCCTTTGCACCTTATTTCTTTAACCGATTTATGTTTATTAAATTTATTGTTTAGTTGTTCTTCAAAATAATCGCCCATTTCTTTTGCATTAGCACATATATATTTATCTCTCATGATATCTAATACTTTTAATGCTACGGAGGTAGATAAAAAATTACCACCAAACGTGGATCCATGTGTGCCTGGAGTCAGGATTTCACTAGCTTGTCCTTTCGCAAGACATGCACCAATGGGAACTCCATTTCCAAGTGCTTTAGCAATTGTAATTACATCTGGCACTATTGGACTATGTTGATAAGCAAACCACTTTCCTGTTCTGCACATGCCCGATTGCACTTCATCTACCATCAATAACCAGTTATTATCATCACAAATTTTACGTAAATCACTTAAGTAATTCTCATCAGGAATAACTATTCCTCCTTCGCCCTGAATAGATTCAACCAAGATTGCAACAATAGAATTATATTTAGAGGCTTTATTTTTAATTGATTTTATATCATTGAAAGGAACCCTTACAAATCCTTCTAGAAGAGGTTCGAATCCATTATGTGCTTCTGCACTCCCGGTCGCTGTTAAAGCTCCTAAAGTCCTACCGTGGAAACTATTCGACATAACCATAATCTTAGGTTTATTAATTTTTTGATCATTACCAAACTTACGGGCTATTTTAATTGAAGTTTCTACGGCTTCTGCCCCTGAATTACAAAAGAATACCTTTTGCATTCCTGACAGCTGACAAAGCCTTTCAGCTAATAGCCCTTGTTGCTCAATAACAAAAGCATTTGTGGTATGTATCAGGGTTTTCGACTGATTGTATATAACCTCACTTATTTCTGGATGCGAATGACCTAAACTAGTGACGGCTAAGCCACAGGTGACATCAAGATATTTTTTGTCATTAGAGTCCCATAGATAGACCCCTTCACCGCGCTTAAAGGCTATATCCTTACGATTATATGTATTCATTATGTAGTCAGTCATCATATTATCCTAAGTCCGAAAAACACATATTTTAATGGAAAACAGCAATAAATCTAGTACATATCAATATATCTTTATTTACCCCAAAAAGATGCCTTTTGGGCAATAAAAATGCGCTAAAATCGGTCGTTTGCCCTATTTTGAGACATTTACTTCTTGAAAAGCCTATGCTTTTATTGGAAAATGGCTGTGTATACTAATAAAAAATTGGGGAAATTCATGAAGAAACTTTACAGCATCCTAATGCTGGTTTTCCTGTCTGTCTTTGCAATACCTGAAATGGCTGTTGCTGGCGGACCGCATGCTATGTCTGGAGATGGGGCACATAAAGGTATCCATTTTTATGGACGATTGTACCTTGGCTTTGATAGAAATAGCTCTGGTGCAACGAATTCAGTTGATAGACTAGGCGATAATGGAAATAAAACTAGATTAGGACTTAAATTTAAGGAAAGCCTAGGGGCTATGACGTTAGTCGGACAAGTAGAGTACAGAACGGACATCGGAGATGGAACATCAACTAATGACACCACTACATGTAGTGATGCCGGAGCTGATTGTAGAACACTCGATCTCCATTTAGGTAACTTAGGATTACTGACTCCGTTGGGCTACGTAGGTGTAGGTACATTTGAGTCACCATACAAAACTATGGGGCAATACGATGTAACTATGGATACTGGATGGGCAATGAACAACCATGGCGCTATGAGTGACGGCACTTTTGGAATGGCGGGCAGCGTGGAAGGAATGTTGTCTTATCATGCTAAGATGGGTCCAGTGACACTAGCATATATGTATGGATTAAGTGAGAAAGCTAATTCAAATATGCAATCAGGTGATTATTCATATGGAATAAAATTCAACGATCTTTTTATACCTGGTCTTGAGTTTGGATATGCAGCAATACATGACAATGAAGTCAGCGCTGGCAACCCAGGCGAAGGCAACAAGAAAATATTTGGATCATACCAAGTGATGCCTGGATTAGGTGTCTTTTTCTGGGATGAAGATTTAGAAGCTTCTAGCACAGGTCCAAGCTTTACAAATGGTGAAGGTGAAATTTTGACATTTGGAGCTCATTACACAATGGGCAACAATTTGATTCAATACGCTCTTAGCCATGGAGATGCAAATTTAACTGTTGAGGATTATAGGACTCATAGTTTTTCAATAACAAGTAATCTCAGTAAAGCAACAGACTTTCAAATAGGTTACGCTAGACAAGGCTTTGACTCTACTGGTGGTTCAAATCGTACGTGGGGTATGGGACTTACTCATAAGTTCTAAAATACTTTTTTGAAACGTCACTAAATAAAAAACCTAACCCATTTGGGTTAGGTTTTTTTACATTACTCTTTTAAATTAAAAATATATAACTCGAAATAGTTGCCAGACCAAGTGCAGCTGAGTTATGAGATGCTCCCATAAACAACAACATTGGTATGCTTAAAGCTGTGTTTGTTCGAGATGCAAGTAAGGCTACCTTTTTGCCATGTGCTTTTTCTTCATCAGTGGCAGGAACCATACCAAGGACTTTTTGTTGATTGGGCCAAATTAATACCCAGACATTGAAAAGCATGATTGTGCCTAACCAAGCGCCAAGACCTATAACAAGATCGCCGCTTGAAAGAGTGAAAGCAGAAACAAATCTTCCAGCATGAGCTAGATATGCTGCACCTGTAACCCATGTAACTACAGCACCCCACCTGAACCATAAAAGCGCTAGCGGTGCAACGTATTTACCAATAGCTGCTGGACCAGGGTCTTTATCAGCAGTAGCTGCAGCCATCGCAGGAACCTGAACAAAGTTGAAATAGTATAATAATCCAATCCAAGTTATACCAGATAGATAGTGAAACCATCTTAATAGAGTTGCTCCATCAACTGGTGCATTACCACCAAAGACTAATAACAATACAATTGTCAAAATAAAGCCAGATATTATTGTGCCTTTTATTGAAAGTAAAGGATTCATATTCACCTCAGAAATAATTGTAATTCAGTCATCATCATAAATGATGTAGACTGTTTAATCTATCATAAGTTAAAAATATTATAATAGGGCTTGAAATATGTGTGGAATTTGTGGAGAAATAAGGTTTGATAATGTAGGGGTCAATCGAGAGACCTCGAAAAGAATGATTGATACTATTTCTAGGAGAGGTCCTGATAATGAAGGACTATTTTTCCATAATCAACTATTCTTAGGGCACAGAAGATTATCAGTTATTGATGTAACAGAAAAATCACATCAACCCATGACTGACCATTCATTAAATTTAACAATAGTTTTTAATGGAGTTATTTATAATTATAAAGAATTAAGAAATACATTACGAAAAGAGGGATATTCTTTTTTTTCTGATGGAGATACAGAGGTCATTTTAAAGAGCTATCATTTTTATGGAGAGGAATGTGTAAATCACTTTGATGGTGTTTTCGCATTTTGTATCTATGATGCAAATAAGGAAACTCTATTTTTATCAAGAGATAGATTGGGAATAAAGCCCTTATATTATATGTTAAATGATAATTTTTTTAGATTTTCATCAAATACTAAGTCACTTATTAATGCGCAAAAAAATCAAATAGAAATTGATAAGACTAGTTTACATTATCAATTTACTTTGCATTCAGTTGTCCCCGCTCCAAGAACTATAATTAAGGATATAAAAAAACTCGAGCCAGGACATAATTTAAAAATTATGTTAGACGGAAAATCTGAAAATAAAAAATATTATTCATTTGATCATATAAATTTACATCCTTCTATAACTGAGGAAGATATTCTAGAAGAAATAGAAAGATTGATGGTGTTATCTATAAAAAAACGTTTAACTACTTCTGATGTACCAGTTGGCATTTTACTTTCAGGAGGATTAGATTCAAGTCTTATTACGGCTATTGCATCTAAACATTGTATTTCTAATATTAATACTTTCTCAATTGGTTTCCCTAGCATTGAAAATGAAGAGGGTGATGAGTTTTATTTTTCAGATAAAATCGCTCAACAATTCAATACATCTCATCAAAAATTTTTTCTCTCAGATGATGAATTGCTTGATAATTTAGATGAAGTTATATCTTGCATGCCAGAACCAATGGCCAGTCAGGATTCATCAGCTTTTTTCTTGTTAGGCAGAGAAGTTTCAAAAACACAGAAAGTTGTATTAAGTGGCCAAGGAGCAGATGAGCTTTTTGGAGGTTATTTTTGGTATGAAAAAATGGAAAAATTAGAGTCTAGTAATTTAAGAAAATTTAGTGTGAATTATTTTGACAGAGATCATACTGATTTTTCTAAGACAGTAACAGAAAAATTCAGTAGTGATAATTATAGTAGAGATCTTATTAAAGATCTTTTTGATAAACAAAATACTAATTTAAGCTTCTTGGATAAAGTTCTGAGGATTGATCTATCAACCCTTATTATTGATGACCCAGTTAAAAGAGTTGATAGCATGACTATGTCATGGGGGCTCGAAACTAGAGTTCCATTTCTAGATATTAATTTAGTTGAATTTATGCTTCAAATCCCTTCCGAACTTAAAATTATGAATGGCGGAAAACACCACTTAAAAAAAATTGCAAAAAAATTCTTCACAGATGACTTCATTAATAGAGATAAGTTTTATTTTCCAGTACCACCATTGAAAATCATTAAGAATAAATTTCTTGATTACACGAAAGAAATTTTGCTTTCTGAGGCATGTAAAGAAAGAGGAATTCTTGACTCTAAAAATATTGAGATTTTGCTGAAAAGCCCTAATAAACACCTTACAAAATTAAATGGTAATAAATTATGGCATCTTGCATTATTTGAAAGATGGTTTCAGATTAATGTTGACGAAAGAAATGCTATAATATAGTTTAACCATATAGGAGCATTCTAGTGTCAACAATTGATAGAATAAAACAACAAGTTACAGAAAACCCAGTCATTATATATATGAAAGGGAGCCCTGAGATGCCAATGTGTGGATTTTCTTCGAAAGCGGTAGAAGCGCTTAAGCAGTGTGGGAAAGAGTTTGCATATGTAAACATTATTCTTGATCAAGAAATCATGCAAGAGTTACCTAATTTTGCTAACTGGCCAACTTTTCCTCAGCTATATATAAAAGGTGAATTGGTTGGCGGTTGTGATATTACACTTGATTTATTTAATTCAGGAGAATTAAAAAAGATGGTGGAAGAGGCTACTAAAAATTAATTAATTTTGAGTTATTTTTTATTTTCGGCGTGAATTATATTCCAATAATTAAATATATTTACTTTTGAAATTTCTTTGATATTAAGTCCGGCATACTTTTCAAATTCTGAAATAGGAAAATAGGGTTTCCATCCAAGTATTTTGCTGATTGGCATTAATGCCTTTTCAAATACTTTTATAAGAAAGCCATCATCATCGCAGCTAAAATGGTTTACCAAATAAATATCACCACCTGGTTTACATACTCTCTTCATTTCTTCTAAGAGTTTTTGAGGGTTCTGAGTCACAGAGATTACATACATAGCTACTACTTTATCAAAAGAATTATCAGCAAAAGATAATTGTTCGCCATTCATCTCTGAAATATATTTTCCATTCGACTTCCTTTTTTTTATTTTTTCTTTCGCGCGTTTTAACATATCGGGAGATATATCAATACCAATAACTTTTGTTTCATCTGGATAATATTTAAAAGATAAACCAGTGCCTATTCCGATTTCTAGCACTGAATCTGATGGCTGGCAATTCATTTTATTTATTACAGTTTTTTGACCGGGCCTGAAAACTTGACCAAATGTCATATCATAAAAACTGGATACTCGTTTATAAGATTTAATTATAGAGTTTTGGTCCAATATGTTATCCTTATAGCTAGTTTCAGGCTTCATTATAGCACTATTATGTTGAATAATTTGGCAATTTTTTTTGATATATTAAAATTTTCAAAAGGACCGCAGGATTTACCTACGGACCCAAAATTGTTAAATTCTGTTATTATAATCAATATTTTAATTTCCTTAATACCTTCAGATCCAGATTTACAATTTGGTTATACTGCGCAAATATTATTATCTTTAGTATATGTTGGTGTGACTCTACTATTCATACAATTAAGTTTAAATATTAAAGACAAAGCTTCGAATACGATTGATCAGTACAAAGTTCGTTACGTGCAGGTGGCTACTGCAATACTAGGGATTCATGCAATAGTTGGTTTTTTAACTAGTTTTATTAGTATTATTACCAACTATGATAAAAACCTTATAGTTTTGTTGATAATGATTGTTACAATCTATACATGGTTATTGAATGGATTTGTTTTTAAACATGCATTAGATAAGAGTATGGTTTTTGGACTAGGCGTTTCATTCGTATATAGTATGTTTGCAGGTTCAGTGATGTTAATAGTTCTACAAATTTTAGTTTAATGAGAATACATATTCTAGGAATATCAGGTACTTTTATGGCTGGATTGGCAATTCTAGCAAAACAGAAAGGACATACGGTAACAGGTTCTGATAAAAATTTTTTTGACCCAATGAAAACTGTTTTAAGGGAAAATAAAATAGAAATTTCTAAAGGCTATAATCCAAAAATCCTGAATGAGAAAATTGATTTAGTTATTGTTGGCAATGTAATGTCAAGAGGGATGCCAATAATTGAAAAGCTTTTACAGTCAAGAATCAGATATATGTCAGGCCCACAGTGGCTTAAGGAAAATATACTTGTTAATAAAAAAGTCATAGCGGTATCAGGAACTCATGGAAAGACTACAGTTTCATCACTAATAACACATATTTTAAAATCGAATAAAATCAATCCAAGTTATCTTATTGGGGGTTTACCAATTGGTTTTAAAAAACCTGCAAATTTAACACAATCAGAATATTTTGTTATTGAAGCTGATGAATATGACACAGCTTTTTTTGATAAAAGGTCAAAGTTTATTCACTACATGCCTGAAATATTGATTATTAATAATATTGAATTCGATCATGCAGATATTTTCGATAATATAGATGACATTTTAAAAAACTTCCACCAACTTGTAAGAACAATACCAAAAAATGGACATATTATTTATAATGAATCAGATCAGAATATTAAAGAATTGTTGACTAAAGGTGTATGGTCACAATTGACTGCTTTAAAAAATATTCATTGGAAAAACCCAAAATTTAGAACTAACCTTCTTGGTGTTCATAATTTTAAAAATATAGCGATATCTATCATAGCTTGCAAAAAACTATCTTTGCCAATTAAAAAAATTTTTGACTCCATAAAAAGTTTCAAAGGAGTGAAGAGAAGAATGGAACACATCGCCTGTTTCAAAAAAATCAATATTTATGACGATTTTGCTCATCACCCTACTGCAGTGTTAGGCTCAATAAAGGCATTACAAAATAGAAAATCTAATAAGAAGACTCTCTCGATTTGTCAAATTAGATCAAATTCAATGATAAGGGGAACTCACACGTCTAAATTATACAAAGCATTAGAACATTGTGATTATTCAATTATCCATCATGACAAAAAATCTAAGGTTAAATTTAAAACTAATAAAACTAAAAACATCAATGCTTTTACCACAGATAAAGAAATTTCAAACTATATTAAGCAATTAAAAAAAGAAATTGATACAATATTAATAATGAGTAATGGAAATACTTCCAATATGATAAAGTTAATAAAAGATGCCATATAAAAATAAATCCAATCAAGAATGGAAAAAGATTTTATCTAAAGATATATATCAGGTGACGAGGGAAAAAGGTACCGAAGTACCATTTAGTGGGAAATATAATTCTAATAAAAGGTCTGGTTTATATAAATGCGCTTGTTGTAAGAATATTCTATTCTCATCCCAGACAAAATTTGATTCTGGAACAGGCTGGCCAAGTTTTTTTGACAAATATTCCACAGATTCCTTAAACTATGTTGAAGATAATTCTTTTTTTATGAAAAGGGTAGAGGTCATATGTAAGCAATGTGATGCCCATTTGGGACATGTGTTTGATGATGGACCCAAGCCGACAGGTAAAAGATATTGCATAAATTCTGTTTCTTTAGATTTTTCAGAGAATGAAGAACAATGACGGCTACATCATCTAACGTTCATTTTATAAATGCCCCTATTTTCCCATTGAGGAGCATTGTACTACCAGGTGGATTATTCCCATTAAGAATTTTTGAGAGAAGATATTTAGACATGGTGACGGAATGTATTAAGTCTAATGAAGGGTTTTGTATTTCACTTGTTAAAAAAGAAGAGCCTGATACCTATGTAAAAGATATTTTTGAATATGGATCATGGGTCAACATTTCTGATTGGGATAAGTTACAAGATGGGTTGTTGGGCATCACCGTAGAAGGAAAGAATATAGTAAAGATCTCAAATGCAATACTAGATAAAGAAAATTTATTAAGAGGGGAGATTAGAAAATTAGATTCAGAAAAAGAATATTTAATTCCACAAAAATATTTAATCCTTTCTAAATTTTATAAAAAAATATATCCCAATCTGAAGAATTTTATAAATTTCAAGGAAGAAAGATTTGCTGACGCCTCATGGATAGGTTATAGGTTAACAGAACTACTGCCAATTGAATTAGAATTGAAAGCAGATTTAATTTCAACAACAGATGCAATCGAAAGATTAGAGAAAATTAATCAAATAATGACTAAGCTCTACGGCGATGAGTTCACAAAAGTATAAAAATTAAATATCAATACTCGTTGTTGCTCCGGTGTCAGCTTGACTCACAAGTCTTGAATATTTTGTTAATACACCGTTAATTAGAATTTTCTTTGGTTTAGCCCATTTTTTAAACCGCTTCTTAAATTCTTTTCCAGAAATTTTTAAGTTTAATTCTTTTTTAATAGTATTTATCTCAATAGTGTCCCCATTTTTAACAATAGCTAGAGGGCCACCTATATGAGCTTCTGGCGAGATATGTCCTACAACAAAACCATGACTTCCTCCAGAGAATCTACCATCTGTAATTAATGCGACATCTTTACCGAGTCCTTTACCCATTATTGCAGATGTTGGTGACAGCATCTCTCTCATGCCAGGTCCACCTACAGGACCTTCGTATCTAATTACAATCACCATCCCTTTTTTTATTTTATCATTAAGAATATCTTTTAAAGCTGATTCTTCAGAGTTATAAACTTTAGCTATACCAGAAAAGAAATCTCCTTCCTTACCTGTAATTTTAGCTACAGAACCATTCGGTGATAAATTGCCTTTCAAAATAACTAGGTGTCCATTCTTTTTTATTGGATTATGAAAAGGTTTGATAATCTTTTGTTGTTTTCTATAATGTCTAATTTTTTTTAAATTGTCTTTTAATGTTTTACCAGTAACAGTAATACAGTCTCCGTGTAAAAGTTTTTTTTCTAACAATATTTTCATTAAAGGGGCTACGCCACCAATCTTGACTAATTCTGACATCGTATATTTCCCGCTTGGTTTTAAATCTGCTAAAACAGGTACTTTTTTACCAATTCTTTCAAAGTCATTGAGCGATAACTTCACCTTTGCATCTTTAGCAATCGCAAGCAAATGGAGAACAGCATTTGTCGATCCACCAAGTGCCATAACGACAGTAATAGCATTTTCTAATGATTTTTTATTAATAATGTCGCTAGGCCTAATATTTTTTTTGAGACAATTAATTAATGCTTTAGCAGATTCTTTGCAGTCAAGACGTTTGCTTTTAGAAATTGCTGCTTGCGCTGAACTATTGGTTAAGCTCAATCCTAACGCCTCAATTGCGCACGCCATAGTATTTGCCGTATACATACCTCCGCAAGAACCAGGCCCAGGGATAGCTTTCTTTTCAATTTGAATTAATTCATCATTACTAATTTCTTTATTAGCATTTTTTCCAACTGCCTCAAAAACAGAAACTATGTCTATTTGTCTAGACTTATACCTACCAGGAAGAATAGTGCCACCATAAATAAAAATAGATGGTCTATTGAGTCTAGCCATAGCCATAACACAGCCAGGCATATTTTTATCACACCCGCCAATTGTAATGAAAGCATCAAATCCTTCACAACCAACAACTGTTTCAATAGAGTCGGCTATAACTTCTCTAGAAACAAGAGAATAACGCATACCATCAGTTCCCATTGAAATGCCATCGGACACTGTAATGGTATTGAAAATTAGAGATTTTGCTCCATTGGCATCAATTGATTTTGCTGAAATTTCAGCAAGTTCATTGATATGCATATTGCATGGTGTAACCATACTTCCAGTTGATGCGACGCCTATTTGAGGTAATTTAAAATCTTTATCCTTAAATCCTACAGCTCTGAGCATCGATCTACTAGGGGTTCGATCTTTACCATCTACTATTTTAGAAGAAAACTTTCTCATCTCTTATTGTAACAATTTACCAAAAATTTTAAATCTCCATCCATCCATAAATCTTATTTGTTTTTGATTTCTTGCATACATATCCATTTCACGTTTATTAGCAATTAATGCCTGAGGGAGCTTGTATTTAATTGAAACTTTTTCAAGCAATTTATGACATTCATTAATTTGTTTTTTTGATTTAATATTAACAGATTTAATATTTTTTATTTTAGCAGCTTTTGAATTATTTTTTATTAAAGAAATAATTATTTTTTTATCAGAATTGCTTAAATCATTTTTTAAATTATTAAGAATCGTCCTTACTCTCTTTTCGTCAGAGATAATCAATTTCGTCAATTCACTATCTAGCATGACCCATCTTTTTGGCAAGTCTTTTTTAATAGCTTTTCTTTCTCTCCATTCTGCTAAAGACTTTAATTTTTTAATTTGATCTTTAGTTAAGTCAGATGATATATTGATTCTCTTCCAAGACTCTCTAGGCTTCGTAATGACATTATCTTTTTTTAATTCTTTTTTCTGTTCTTCATTAAACCAGCTTAGTCTTTTACATTTATTCAATTCTTTATTTAAAGCTTTATAGATTGGCAATAAATATTTAACATCATTACAAGCATAATCTATTTTATCTTCACTCAATGGCCTTTCTAGCCAATCTGTTCTCCAGGAACCTTGCTTTAAGTCTTTGTCAAAAAATTTTTTTACAAGGCCAGCGTAGCTGATATTCATATCAATACCTATGAGATTTGCAGCTATTTGTGTATCAAAAATATTTTTTGGATACGATTTGTAATAACTATTTAATGCCTCAAGGTCTTGTTTTGAAGCATGCATAATTTTTTTAATCTTTCTAGCAGTCAGCACCTTCTTTAATAATGTCTTGTCTTTAATGCTTAATATATCAATACAGAAAATTGATTTCATAGTAGAAATTTGAATGAGCGCGAGGACTGGATAATATGTAGACTCTCTTATGAATTCAGTATCTATGCCCAAATACTTAGAATTCTGTATTTCAGGAATAATTTTTTTTAATTTTTTGTCTGTATTAATCAGAAAGTTTGACATAATTAGAGATAAGTATAATATTAACAGTCTATTTCATTTAGATGAATATATATGTTAAAAATAGATAAATCTAGCCATTTAATTACAGATATTTCATATTTTCCTACAACCAATTGTGATGAACGCCCCGAAGATTGTTGTATCGATACAGTAATAATACACTGTATCAGTTTGCCCAAAGGTGTTTTCGATAATGATAATGTAGCTAAGTTATTTACAAATAAGCTTGATTGCTCATCTGATCCGTCATTTGATTCTTTAAAAAACCTAAGGGTTTCTGCGCACATCTTTATTCGCAGAAATGGTGAAATAATACAGTTTGTACCATTTCATTTAAGAGCTTGGCATGCAGGACGCTCTTCGCATAAGGGAAGAGAAAATTGTAATAACTTTTCTGTAGGAATAGAATTGGAAGGTTCAGTCGACGAAAATTACGAAGAAAATCAATATGTACAATTAAGAGAATTAATCGGAGCCCTAAAGATATGCTATCCAAAAATTATGGATGATAATATAATAGGGCATAGTGAAATATCACCAGATAGGAAAAAAGACCCTGGACCATTTTTTAATTGGGAAAAAATAAGAAATTAACTCTGATATGGAAACAGCATTTTTAATAATCTTAGTCTTATTGGTAGAGTTTATTTATGACCCATTAGTCACTTTACGGGATGAAGGGTTTATTAAGAAGTCTTATAACAGTTTCCATCTTTATATAAAAGAATACATTGAAAAAAAATTCTTTATATATGTACTTTTTAGTTTATTTTGTATTTTATCAACTATAGTTATAAATGGATTTCTTGCCGCATATGTACATTGGACATTAGCATTTTTATTTAATTTTCTAATATTGTTTTATTGTCTACGTCCAAATGAATTCAATGAGAAAATAGACGACTTCAAATTTATAATTGATAAAAAAATGGAAATTGATGACAAAATACTCATCACGATTTTAACTAAAGACATAAATAAAAATAAATTGTCAAAAAATGATATTCATGCAATTACTAAAAACTTATTTTACGGATCAACGCGAAACATTTTCTCTGTAATTTTTTGGTTTTTATTACTTGGACCAGGGGGAGCCTTAGGATATAAAATATTAGATTATTTTTCATTTACCAATGATTTGAGAATAGATCAAAAATCTAGAAGCGATATTAAGGATATTCTAGGTCTAATGGAATTTATACCAATTAGATTGAGTTCTTTAGCTTTTGCAATTGTTGGTAATTTTGAATCTTCTTTAATGGTTTGGAAAAAATATAACCTAAATACAAAGAATATATATGAATCAAATATAGACTTGATTAATAGTATAGGAAATTCTTCAGTACAAATTGAAAAGGATAATGAAGATATTATAGAAAAAATTTCATATATTCAGACTTTGGTAGCTCGGTCTCTCTTGACCTGGCTGAGCATAATAATGCTATTGATTCTTGGTGGTTTTTTTAATTAAGTTAGTATAATGATTCTTGCCAATAGTTATTTTCTCTCGAGAGTTTTTTTGTCTCCATATATTAGTGTCTCTGAAAGAATAAACACAACCACAATACTCTTGTTTATAAAATCCTTCATCTTTCGAAATAGATAACATTCGTTGTGAGCCATTATTTTTTCTCCAATTAAATGTCCAATATTCTAAGTTTGGCATTTTATTAGCAGCCCATTGCCCTGCTTCATTTATTTGATTCATATCTTTCCACCTTGAAATACCAAGGGTGCTAGATATAAGATCAAAATTATTTTCATGGGCATATTTTGCTGTTTTTAGAAACCTCATTTCGAAACATGTAGTACATCTTTTTCCTCTCTCTGGTTCCCATTCCATACCTTTAGTTTGTTCAAACCATTCATCTATATCATAATCACCATCAATAAATGGTATATTATTTTTTTCAGCAAATTTAATATTTTCTTTTTTTCTTATTTCATACTCTTTAAGAGGATGTATGTTTGGATTATAAAAAAAGACTGAAAAATTTATACTTGAATCTACTAATCTTTGAATTATTTCTCCTGAGCAAGGTGCGCAGCAGGAATGTAAAAGAAGACGATTCTTGTTTTTAGGTAATTTTAAATAATATTTTGATTCTTTTCTCATATTTTAAAAAATGTTTTTGTATTTGTGTAAGTCTGCCTACAGATATATTCTATATCTTTATTTAAACACTTTGCAATTTCTTCTACAACATATGGCAAAAAAGATGGTTCATTTACGAGGTTTTCATTATCAGGTATATTTTTTGGGATTAAATACGGTGCATCTGTTTCTACCATTAGTTTATCTTCAGGAATAAATTTAATAATATCATGCAAGTGAGAGCCCCTATCTAAATCAGTAATCCATCCTGTGATACCAATATAACAACCAATATCTAGGTATTTAGATAATTCCTCTTTAGTTCCAGTAAAACAATGAACAACAGATTTATCGATGTGATCAATATACTTCTTCAGTATTGAATAAAAATCTGAGTGAGCACCTCTTTCATGTAGAAATGTAGGTAAATTAAGTTTAGTATTCAGATCTAGTTGTTTTTCAAAACAATCAATTTGTTCGTTCTTGGGAGAATATTCTCGGTAATAATCAAGGCCACACTCTCCTAACGATATAACATGAGAATTTTCAGCAAATGACAACATAGAGATTAAATCTTCATCTTTAAAGTCTTTAGCATTATGTGGATGAAAACCAATTGTAGTAAAAAATATTTGTGGAAATTTTTTGATCAGATCAAGAGCTTTTTTTGTATCAGTAAGATTTGAGGAAGTAATTATAACTTTTTTAATATTTGCTTTTTTGAACCTTTCAATAACAGAATGTATATTGCTTAGAAGTTGATCATGCGTTAAGTTTGCGCCAATATCAATTAAAGAATAATCTTTATCCATTAATAGATTTCATTACAGATGCAATTGTATCGCCAATCACAGATGGGTTTTTTGCAATTGTAATTCCAGCTTCTTTTAATATCTCAACTTTTTCTGCTGCAGACTCACCATATGCGCTAACAATTGCTCCAGCATGGCCCATCCTTTTTCCTTTAGGAGCAGTTAACCCTGCTATATATGCTACAACAGGTTTAGAAATATTTTCTTTGGCGAAAGATGCTGCTTCTGCTTCTTGAGGTCCACCAATCTCACCAATCATTAAAATAACTTTTGTTTCATCATCTTGCTCAAATTTTTGTAGATGATCTTTAAAAGAACTGCCATTAATTGGATCTCCGCCAATGCCAACACTTGTTGAAATTCCAATACCAAGGTTTTTCATTTGTTGAGCGGCTTCATAACCCAAAGTACCTGATCTTCCTATAACACCAACATTCCCTTCTTTATAAATATGTCCTGGCATAATTCCAAGCATACATTTGCCGGGACTTATAACACCAGCACAGTTTGGCCCAACTAAAGTCATCCTTTCTTCATTCTTGTATCGTCTCATATAACGCTTTACCTTAATCATGTCGTGGGCAGGTATTCCATCAGTTATAGCAACAAGTGTTTTAATTCCTGCATCCGCTGCTTCCATTGCTGAATCTGCTGCAAATGCAGGGGGTACAAACAATATACTTGCATCAGCACCAGTTTCTTGTGCAGCTTCTTTTACTGTATTGAAAACGGGTCTTTTCAAATGTGTTTGACCACCTTTGCCTGGCGTTACTCCACCAACAACATTTGTGCCGTATTCAATCATTTCTTCCGCATGAAAAGTACCTATTTTTCCAGTAAATCCTTGTACAATTATCTTTGAATCCTTATTAATTAATATTGCCATTATTGATTTACCCTAAATCCGACAGTGCTTTAACTGCTTTATTTGCTGCTTCTTCAAGTGTTGAAGCTTCAATGTATTTTATTTTGCTATCTTTTAAGATTTTCATTCCTTCTTCAACATTTGTTCCAGCTAATCTTATAATTAGAGGCTGTTTAATTTCTAGTTGATCAAGAGCATCTACAATACCTTGAGCAACCCAATCACATCTATTTATACCGGCAAAAATATTAATCAAAATTACTTTTACTTTTGGGTCACCAGATATAAGTTTAAAGGCCTTTACAAATTTTTCTGGTGTTGCGCCTCCACCAACATCTAGAAAATTTGCAGGCTGTCCACCAGCGAGTTGAATCATGTCCATTGATGCCATAGCTAGTCCAGCACCGTTTATAATATTACCAATATCACCATCAAGCGCTATATAATTTAAACCTCTGTCAGCAGCATATGTTTCCTTTGGATCCTCTTGCGATTTATCTCTAAGTTCAGCAATTTGTGGGTTTCTATATAATGCATTATCATCAAATGACATCTTACAATCTAAGGCTAAAATATGATCATCTCCACTTAAAACTAAAGGATTAATTTCAACCATTGTTGCATCAGAAGTGCTGAACGCTTTATAGCAACCTAAAATTGCTTCGGCACATCTAGATATTGCTTTTGCTTCAATACCTAATCCAAATGCTATTTCTCTAGCTTGGAAATTTTGTATTCCTACAGCTGCTTCTACTTTAGTTCTTATTAATGTCTCAGGTTTTTCTTTTGCAATTTCTTCAACGCTCATACCGCCTGCTGACGAAGCAACAACCATGACACTTTCCGAACTTCTATCAAACACTAAACCAAGATAAAATTCTTTTTTAATATCTGTTGCTTCTTCTACATAAATTCTTTGGACTGTTTTACCAGCAGGCCCAGTTTGATTAGTTACAAGAGTTTTCCCCAATAATTTATTAGCTGCATCAGAAACTTCTTGCAAACTTTTGCAGACAATTATTCCTCCAGCTTTACCTCGTGCTCCTGAATGAATTTGTGCTTTAACTACCCACATTTCACCGCCTAATTCAGCAGCCCTATCTTTTGCATTTTCCGGACTGTAGGCAATTTCACCTCTTGGTATAGATACGCCAAATTTAGCTAATATTTCTTTAGCTTGATATTCATGTATATTCATTATTTCTTTGATTTAATAAGTTTATCAATGTTAACAATATTTTCTGCCATTCTCGCAGATGCGGCATCAATCATTCTTCCATCCAATTGCGCAGCCCCTCTACCTTCATCAGCTGCCTTTTTGAGTTCATCTAAAATCCTTGTTGCTTTTTCAACTTCGCTTTCTGGCGGTGAAAATACATTATTTGCATGCTCAATCTGCGAAGGATGGATAGCCCATTTTCCTTCAATTCCAATAGCAGCTCCACGCTTTGCAGCATTTATATAACCCTCAGCATCTTTTATGTCACCAAAAGGACCATCAATAGGTCTCAATCCAAATGCTCTACATGTTGCCACTAATTTTGATAAACCATGGTGCCATTGATCGCCAGGATAATCTGGATTTAAGCCACCTATTATTACAGTCCTAGCTTTTAAACTTGCGGCATAATCAGCAACTCCAAAATGAAGCGCTTCTAAACGAGTACTTGATTTAGCAATTTCTTCTATATTTACCATGCCAAGGGCTGTTTCTATTAAACATTCTAGCCCTATAGATTTTTTTAATTTTTTTTCTTGCTCTATTTGTGAAACTAAACAATCAACCATATATACATCATCTCTTACACCAACTTTTGGTATCAACAAAGTATCAACAAATTCACCCACCTGAGTCATTATTTCAACAACATCTTTATACATGTAATGTGTATCTAAACCATTTATTCTTACTGAAATAGTTTTACCGTTTCCTCTCCAATCCATTTCTTTCAGAGCTTGTATGACATTTTGTCTTGCAGACTCTTTATCATTAGGAGAAACTGCATCTTCTAAATCTAAAAATATATAATCAGCATCTGAATTAAGTGCTTTTTCGAACATTTTAGGAGATGAACCAGGGACTGCAAGCTCGCTTCTTTGTAATCTGAATTTGGCGTTTTTAAAAGATGTATGACTCATATTCTTAATTATAGTTAATATAGACTTGATAATGATATTGATTATCTGCTATAACTCGATAAGTTTACGCAACTATATAATATTGTCAATAATTTAACAATAAGTACATATTTTCTTTAAGGAATTATTATTATGGAAAACGCAATAGATATCAGGGATTTAAACAAAGTCTATAGAAATAAAGTTATAGCTCTTGAGAATATAAACTTATCAGTAAAAAAGGGTGATATTTTTGCTTTTTTAGGTCCTAATGGGGCTGGCAAGTCTACAGTAATTGGGATTATTTCATCTTTAGTTACTATATCATCAGGTGAGGTAATGGTATTTGGTAAAAACATTCAAAAAAATCCAGAGTTTGCTAAGAAGAATATTGGACTAGTGCCACAAGAATATAATCTCAATCAATTTATTTCAATTGAAGAAACCATGATTAATACTGCTGGTTATTTTGGTATTACTAGAGATGTTGCTAAAAAAAGATTACAAATATTATTTACTAAACTTGGAATATGGGAAAAAAGAAAAAATACGCCTAGAGAATTGTCAGGTGGCATGAAAAGAAGATTAATGATAGCAAGAGCTTTAATACATGAACCAAGCATCCTGATTTTAGATGAACCAACTGCTGGAGTTGATACAGAACTTAGGTTATATATGTGGGATTTCTTAAAAGAAATAAATTCAAGAGGTGTCTCAATAATTTTAACTACACATTATTTAGAAGAAGCAGAAAGGTTGTGCAAAAACCTGGCAATAATACATAAGGGAAAAATTATTCAAAACTCTACAATGGATCAGGTTTTTGAAATGAGGAAAGCACATACTTATATTTTAAAAACATCTCAACCTATAAAAAAGGAGACGGCTGTTAGAGGTTTAAATTTTAAAGGTATAGATAACAATACTTATGAAATTACTATATCTGATGAGATATCTGTAACTGATATTATAGAAAAATTAAAATTAAGTAATATTAATGTAGTTAGTATGGGCAGTAAGAGAAATATGTTAGAAGAGCTTTTTATGGAACTTACAAAGGAGAAGACTGAATTATGACATATGAAGTTTTTATAGCGCTTAAAACAATAGTTGTAAAAGAAACACTGAGGTTTGCAAGAATATGGATACAAACAATACTTCCTTCTGTCATAACTATTTTTTTATATATTACAATTTTTGGTAATTTTATTGGAGATAGGATAGGTGAAATAAAGAACTTCAGTTATGTTGATTATATAATTCCTGGATTAATTATTATGCCAATAATAACTAACTCATATATGAATGTGGTCGGTTCATTTTATAGTGCAAGATTTCAAAAAAGTGTTGAAGAAGTATTAGTTTCACCTGTCCCAAACTATATTATTCTCTTAGGCTATATTACTGGTGGTGTTTTACGTGCTTTTTGTGTTGGAGCTGCTGTTTATTTTGTTACAACTTTTTTTACCGAACTACAAATTACAAATATTGGTTTCACGCTCTTAATAACTTTTTTAACAGCATTTCTTTTTTCTACCGCTGGATTTATAAATGCTGTTTATGCTAAAAGTTTTGATGATATAAACATTATACCTACTTTTGTTTTATCACCCCTTACTTATCTAGGAGGGACATTTTATCCAATTGAGGCTCTTCCTCAAGTTTGGCAAAATATTTCAGCTTTTAACCCAATAGCATACTTAGTTAGTTCATTCAGATATGGTTTTTTAGATTTGATAGAAACAGATTTAATATTATCTCTCTTGATTATTGTGTCATTAATAGTTATATTATTTTCTATTGCTCTTGTGATTTTATCTAGAGGAATAGGGATAAAAAATTAACTAATCTTATGAAGTTGGGAAAGTTAGTAAATAATAATCTAACACTGCCCCCGCAACGGTAAAAATAAAAGTCCGAACACCAACATGATAAGAAACCCATTAAGCGGTGGATGCTTAATTATAGATGGGTATCAAAACATCTTGTTTTTATCAAGATCATCATCTATATAATCCATTGTCTTGATGATGGATAAAAGATGAAGTTTAAATTATTACTACAAATTTTTTTATACACCCTGTTGTTTATGGGAAATACAGCATTTTCAAAATCAAAATTAGATGAAATCGTTATAACGCCATCAAAAAGACCAACTACAATATTTAATTCTCTAAGCTCAATTGAAGTAATAACAAGAGAAGACATCAAGAATTCAGGCTTTTCTGACATCCATGAAATTCTAGACTCTACTAGTTCCATCAGTATTGGTAGTAATGGAGGGCATGGCCAAACAAAATCAATTTTTATGAGGGGGACTGAGAGCAATCATACGAAAGTACTCATTGATGGCGTTGAGTTAAATCCAGGAACATTAGGAGTTCCATCTATACAACACATATCAACAGAGATGGTAGAAAGAATAGAGATTTCCAAAGGTAGCATGTCAACTCTATATGGTCAAAATAGTATTGGGGGTGTAATAAATATTATTACAAGAAAATTTGAAGATAAGTCAAGTCAATTAAGATTAACTTCTGGACGAGATGAAACTAATAAAATAAATTTTTTCAAAAGCTTTGATATTAATAACCATTCGTTTGTTGTAGATTTTTCAAAAGTCGAGTCAGATGGTTTTAAAGCAAAAACAACATCTAATAAAAACCATTCATATAAAAATAATAATATAAATCTAAATTATTTATATAAGAAAAAAAACAATACTTTTAATATGAATTATTATCAAAGTGATGGAAAAACGGAATATGATAGCTTCGGCAGTAATTTAAATCAAGATCATAAAGATGCGCATATGAAAGTATCATGGATGGCACAAGATACACACTCACACTCTAAGTTTATCTTTATAGATAAACAAAATAAAATAGATCAAGCAGATTCATCAGCAACAGACTTTACTCATACTAAAACTAACCAATTTATTTTTGAAAAGAATTTTTATAATCTTTTGGCTAGTAATACAATCTTAGGGACATCTTATACAGATGAAGCTATTCATGAATTATCATATGGAACTTCTTTTAGAAAAAGTAATAACATAAGAGAAATTTATTTTCAGACTGAACATTTATTTAACAAAGAAACAACTCTTAATTTTGGTTCTAGGTATATAAATCATAATTCATATGGAGATTATCTTACAGGCAATCTAAATTTTTCCTATTTATTAAATAATCAAATAATTCTTTCTGCTGGAATTGGTAAATCTTTTAGA
This sequence comes from uncultured Ectothiorhodospiraceae bacterium, assembly GCA_964342155.1. Taxonomy (GTDB): domain Bacteria; phylum Pseudomonadota; class Gammaproteobacteria. The sequence goes on from CAYFEQ010000004.1 coordinate 47,608, forward strand.
CCACCCGATGGTACTGATAGATTTGGGTATGGAGGAAATCAAGATTTAAGTCCAGAAAAATCAATTTCTAGCGAACTAGCTTTAAAATATAAAATAACCAAATATAATGACTTCATTATTACATTTTTTAATAACTCTATTACCAACCTGATTGAGTCAGATGGATCAAAAATGCAAAATATAAATAAAGCTCGAATTTCTGGAATGGAGGTTGATTATAATTTATCATCAGAAAAATATAATTTTTCTCTAAATTATACACATCAAATTGCAGATGATTTAACAAACAATACACAGCTATCAAGAAGACCAAAAAATAAGGTTTCTGGCAAAATTTTCTACGATATAAAGAAAAATACTAAAATTGGTTTGATGTTTATTAGTGAAGATGAAAGAGATAATTCTATTTATGACGATCATCAGTTAGGGGGTTATCTTATTTTTAACGCAATATATAGCAAAAACATGGATAAATACGATTTATCATTTAAGATAAATAATCTATTTGATAAAAAATATAGAAAAGCACATAATTATAATTCAGAAGGTAAATCATACTATTTTGGAATAACTACTAATTTTTAGATATGAAAGAAAAAATTTTTTTATTCGTTGGATTCTTTTTACTACTAATAACATCACGGGTGTTTTCGGACATACCAAACTTTACTCCTACACTATCTCTTATAATTTTTGCAAGTTATTATTTTAGAAATCTAACTATTTCATCTAGTATAGTGCTTCTATCTCAAATAGTAAGTGATATTTTTATTGGCTTTTATAGTTACATATTTTTTGTTTATGGGTCCTTTTTAGTTATCATTTATATCGCGCCTATCATTATGAAAAAATTAACTACTATGTCTGTGCTCGTTACATCAGTAATTAGTCCATCAATTTTCTTTATAATTAGTAATTTTGGAGTTTGGTTTGCAGGTTCTTTATATACAAAAGACCTAAATGGACTTATTGAATGTTATGTTGCAGGGTTACCATTTTATGATGAGTCATTATTATCAACGATCTTATTTTCTTATACGATTTTTATTATTTATAAACTATTAATAACTAATAGAATTCTAATCGAAAAAACAGAAAAATAAGAAACTATTAATTAATCAAATTTAAGTTGTCCACCAGTCTGATACTCAGTTACTCGTGTTTCAAAGAAGTTTTTTTCTTTTTTCAGGTCCATAATTTCCGACATCCACTCAAAGGTATTTTTTGCTCCAGGATATTGTTCTGGAAGGTCGATTTGGAGAAGTCTTCTATTAGCAATAAATTTAAGGTATTCTTCAAATAACTCAGCATTCATACCTAATATAGGTTTAGGCATGGTATCGTAAGCATATTTTGTTTCTAGATCTACACCCTTTTTAATTAAGTCTATCATTTCAGACTGGAATTGTTCGGTCCATAGTTCTGGGTTTTCTGCTTTAATCTGATTAATTACATCAATTCCAAAATTCATATGCATTGATTCATCTCTAAGAATATATTGAAATTGTTGTGCGACGCCTGTAAGTAAATTTCGCCTACCCATAGATAATATTTGAGTAAAACCTACATAGAAAAATATACCTTCAAAGACAACATAGAACGCTATTAGGTCTCTCAATAATCTTTGATTATTTTCTTTAGTACCTGTTCTAAATGTAGGATCTCCCAAGCTTTGAGTAAATGGAAGTGCCCATTCTGCTTTTGTTGCAACAGCGGGTATTTCTCTATACATATTGAATATCTTGCCTTCATCTAGGCCTAATGACTGAACACAATAAGTATATGCATGTGTATGAATAGCTTCTTCAAATGCCTGTCTTAATAAATATTGTCTGCACTCAGGATTAGTTATGTGTTTATATACAGCTAGTACGAGATTATTTGCAACTAATGAATCTGCAGTTGAGAAAAAACCAAGATTAACCTCAACAATTTTTCTCTCATCTTCGGTTAAAGCTTTTGGATCATTCCATATTTTAATATCATCATGCATTGGAATTTCTTCTGGCATCCAGTGATTAGCTGATCCATCTAAATATTTTTGCCATGCCCAGTCATATTTAAACGGGATTAATTGATTTAAATCAGCTCTACAATTTATTATTGCTTTGTCATCAACTTGTATTCTATTAGCTCCTTTTTCTATATCTTCAAAGCCAGTTAGGCCTTCGTTTTCTTTGATATTCTTATCAGAGGCATTAGTATCTTTTTCTACAATATCTTTAACATTATTATCAACTTCAACTTGTTTAAGTGATTCTGTTATTGGATCGTCCCAGTTACGCATGATTATTTATGCCTCCTTAAATTTGTTATCTGTTGTCCTGTAAGAGAATTCTTTCTTACCTCAGTTTCTTCATTAGTTCTTTTTAAATCAAAAAGATAATATGTAATCGATATGCCTATTGCAATCAATCCAGAAATAATATAAATCATAAATTCAAAAGGTATGCTAATCATTGACATGCCTCACAATCAGGATCATCAATTAGGCATTGTTCAACTTCTTTTTCCCCATTAGCATTTTTTTTACCTACAGCATTCAACTTTGATCCTGTATTGTCAGCAGTGCTTTTTTCAACATGTGTTGCACCTAATGATCGTAGGTAATAAGTTGTTTTTAATCCTCTTATCCATGCTAATTTATATGCTTTATCAAGTTTTTTTCCATCAGTGCCTGAAATATATAAATTTAGTGATTGGGATTGGTCAATCCATTTCTGTCTTCGTGCAGCAGCCTCTACTAACCATCTAGTATCAATTTCAAAACAGGTTGCATATAGTGATTTAAGATTATCAGGTACTCGGCTAATCAATGACAGCTGACCATCAAAATACTTTAAGTCCTTAATCATGACTTCATCCCAAATATCAATTGCTTTAAAATCATTAATTAAATATGGATTGATAACTGTAAATTCTCCAGAAAGATTAGATTTTACATAGAGGTTTTGATAGGTAGGCTCAATTGATTGAGAAACACCACAAATGTTGGAAATAGTAGCTGTTGGAGCAATGGCAAGCGTATTTGAATTTCTCATTCCATTAGCTTTGATTTCTTCTCTTAAGGTATCCCAATCAAGAGTTTGATCTAGATTTACATCTAAATATTTACCTCTTATTTTCTTTAAAACTTTTAAACTATCAATTGGCAGAACACCTTGACTCCACAGAGATCCATTAAAAGATTCATAGGCACCTCTTTCCTTAGCAAGATCCATGGATGCTCGTATAGCAAAATAGCTTATGTGTTCCATGCTTATATCTGCAAAATCAACGGCCTCTTCTGAAGCATAAGGAACTCTTAATTTATATAAGGCATCTTGAAAGCCCATTAAACCGAGACCAATTGGCCTGTGTCTCAGATTAGAGTTTTTAGCTTTATCAACGCTGTAATAATTATAATCTATAACATTATCCAGCATTCTAATTGCTGTTGTGATTGTCTTTTCAAGTTTTTCAGTATCTAATTCTTGTTTATCATTTATATGAGCAGCTAGATTAACTGAGCCTAAATTACAGACAGCAATTTCTTCTTTTGATGTATTCAAAGTAATTTCTGTACATAAATTTGAAGAATGTACAACTCCGACATGTTGTTGAGGAGACCTAATATTGCAAGGGTCTTTGAAAGTAATCCAAGGATGACCAGTTTCAAAAAGCATGCTCAGAATTTTTCTCCATAAATCTATAGCATTAACTTTTTTAAAATTAGTAATTTTCCCTTCCTCTGCTAATTTTTCATAATGTTCATATTTAATTTCAAACTCAAGACCAGTTAAATCATGGAGTGATTGAGTATCATTTGGTGAAAACAAAGTCCAATGTTCATTTTTATGAACTCTTTTCATAAACAAATCCGGTATCCAATTAGCCGTGTTCATGTCATGAGTTCTTCTTCTATCATCACCTGTATTTTTTCTTAACTCTAAAAATTGTTCAATATCAAGATGCCATGTTTCTAAATAGGCACACATTGCACCTTTTCGTTTTCCGCCTTGGTTAACTGCTACCGCTGTATCGTTAGCAACTTTTAAAAATGGTATTACGCCTTGGCTTTTACCATTCGTACCTTTTATGTAAGATCCTAAGGCTCTCACTTGCGACCAGTCATTACCAAGGCCGCCAGCAAATTTAGACAACATGGCATCATCGCTTATGCCTTCGAATATTCCCTTAAGATCATCAGGCATGGTGGAGAGGTAACATGATGAAAGTTGTGGTCGTAACGTTCCTGAATTAAATAGAGTGGGGGTACTAGACATAAAATCAAAAGAAGAAAGTAATTTATAAAACTCCACTGTACGCTCTTCTCTATTTTTTTCGTTAACAGCTAGGCCCATTGCGACACGCATGAAAAATGCTTGAGGCAACTCAAATCTTGTCTCATTGTGATGAATGAAATACCTGTCATAAAGAGTTTGGAGTCCTAGGTATGTAAACAACATATCTCTATTAACATCTATATGTTTTGCAATGAAATCTAAATCATAATCAAGCAGAGCTGAGTCTAATAACTTAAGCTCCGATGCTTTTTTTATGTACTGTTTGAAATAATCAGGGTAAATTTTTTTCATTTCATCAAATGATAGATTCTTAGACTCAAACCCTAAGAAATTCAATGCTTCTTCGTTTATAGTTCTTAAAAGCATTCTTGCTGTAACATATGAATAATTTGGATCTTTTTCAATTAAGGGTCTTACAGAAATTAGAATAGAGCTTGCAAGATCTTCTTTTTTAATTCCATCGTAAATATTCTTATCTATTGTTTCAAATACTAGGTTTTTTGATATGCCATCTATGTCATTACAGCACTCATCAATCATTGATTTTAATTTTTTCGCATCTATTGGTTCGCTTGACCCATCATCTAATAAGGTATTTTTAGTAATAGGTAAATCATCTTCATTTGTTGAGCTGTTCTCCCTTCTTTCTTTTGCTCTTTCCTCTCTATATAATACATATGCTCTCGCTACATCCTGATAGCCTGCTCGCATTATCGCTAATTCTACCTGATCTTGTATATCTTCAATATGAATAACCCCACCCTCAGGAAATCTTCTTTTAACGATACTATCTACTCGCTCCGATAACATTTGAACTTCATTATGTATTCTGGTTGATGCAGCAGCGCTATCTCCTTCAACACTTAAAAAGGCTTTTGTCATAGCTACTATAATTTTATTTAGATCAAATGAAGTAACAGTTCCATTTCTTCTCATGACTCTGTATTTGCCAGGAACAGCAGAAATGTTGTTAGGGTTACTAGTTTGCCTAGACTGGTCGGGTTGTAGAGGGGCTCCCTCTGGATTATCTTGTTTTATCGTCATTTTTACTAGTTATAATTATTATGTGGATTAGTAATTATAGCACTAAGTATTGTGGTTGTAACTATTGATAACCACAATATATTGTGTTTTTTATGTATAAAACTTGTGGAAAAGCTGTTTAAAAATAATATTAGAGTATTAATATTTTCTAATACTTATTACACCATAAGGGTTGCAATGCCAAGTAGAGATATAAAACCTATTACATCTGTAATTGTTGTTAGAATAACTCCCCCAGCCAGTGCAGGATCTATATTTAATTTTGTTAAAATCAAAGGAAGGCTGACTCCACTGATAGCCCCTATAATTAAATTAATCATTAAGGCTGCAGCTATTATAAAACCAAGATCTATTCTTCCAAACCATAAATATGTTAAGAATGCGACAACTGAAGACCATAAAATTCCATTGAGAAGACCTATGGCCGACTCTTTTATTATTAAAGATTTAGAATTTGAATAACCAATTTGATCCAAAGCTTGAGCCCTTATAACTAATGCGAGACTTTGACTGCCAGCAATCCCACCCATGCTAGCAACAATAGGCATTAGTATTGCAAGAGCAACGACTTTTTCAATTGTTGCTTCAAAGATACCAATTGATGCTGCTGCTAGCAGAGCTGTAATTAAGTTTGCACCAAGCCATAATGTCCTTCTTTTTGTGCTTTGTATAATTGGCGCAAAGATATCATCATCTTTTTTTAATCCAGCCATATTAAGGACCGACTCATCAGCCTCCTCTCTAATTACATCAACAACATCATCAATTGTTATTCGCCCTAGTAATATTCCTTCATGATCTATGACAGCTGCAGATACTAAGTCAGCATTTTCAAAAGTTCTAGCAACCTCATGTTGATTTGTATCTGATAAGATACCATCTTTATCTTCAGTCATTATATCGGAAACTATCTTGGAAGGGTCTGCAACCAATAAATCATTAATTGAAACAAATCCATAATATTTATTCATTTTATCAGTGATAAAAATCCTATCAGTTTGTTCTGGTAGGCTTTTAAGTCTTCTGAGATATTTTAAAAGTACATCAACAGTAATGTTACGTCTTACATTAATTGTATCTGTATTCATTAAACCTCCAGCTGTATCATCGGGAAAAGATAATACCTTCTGTAGTCTTTCTTGATTTTGTCTATCTAAACTCTTAATTGTTTTTTTAGTGAGATGTTTAGGTAAAGATTGGATAATATCAGCCAAATCATCTGTATCTAATTTTTCAGCTATTTTAACTAAACCTTCGGGACCATCTTTATCAATTAATTCATCTAACAAGTTAACCCTAACTTCTTCAGTCATTTCTGCTAAGGTCTCACCTTTATTATCATTGTTGACTAATTTCCATATTAAATCTCTGCGATTCCTTGGCATCCCCTCTATTACATCAGCAATCTCTGATGGATATAAGGAATTTAATAAGTTCTTTGCTTTGAGAATAGCTCCGCTGTCCAACACTTCTGTTAGTTGATCAAGAGTAATTGAGTTATCGGCGGTTTTGTTTTCGATATCCATGTACCTATTATCTACATAAATATAGTGATTACAAAACAAAAATTTAATTGATTGTTTGATGAAATAGGTGAATTATTAATTAAAAACTTTTTTATTTAATTCATTAAGCAGTAAGCTTTTCTGGTCGCTATCATCGATGTCTAAAATTTGATCAGATAAATCTTTAATTTTGCTTGTATCTGTAGCTGTTATTACATTTTTAACTTCTGGGACGGCACTGGGATGCATGCTGAATGATCTAAGACCTAACCCCATCAATAATCTAATATAGTTAATATCACTAGCCATTTCTCCACACATAGCTACAGGCGTATTACTTTCATTTCCTGCGTCAATAGTTGTTTTTATTAGACTAAGAACTGCTGAATTCATAGGATCATAAAGATAATTAACTTCATCATCAATTCTATCAATAGCCAAAGTATATTGAACAAGGTCATTTGTTCCAATTGATAAAAAATCTACATATTTCGTAAATTTTTTAGCTAATACCGCGGATGACGGTACTTCAATCATAATGCCTATGTCAAATTTTTTTACAAAATTCTTCTTTTCTCGAGTTAATTTTTTCTTTGCATCTTCAATGAGATTAATTGATGATTTTACTTCGGATATATTAGTAATCATCGGAAGCAGGATTTTTATATTTCCATAATAACCAGCTCGCAATATAGCCTTAATTTGACTAATAAAAATATGTTGTTCATATAAACTGTGACGTATGCCTCTAAGTCCAAGCGCTGGATTTTTTGCTACAGACCCAGTTTTTATATTTCCTGAGACTTCTTTGTCTGAACCTACATCTAACGTCCTAAAAGTCACAGGTACATTTTTCATTTTTTGTATTATTTTTTTGTATGCAATAAACTGTTCATCTTCAGTAGGCAAGTCTTTTCGATCTGTATATAAATACTCAGTTCTAAATAATCCTACTCCATCTATATTTGTTTTATTAATAATCTTTAATTCTTGAGGGAGCTCAAGATTAATCATAATTTCTATTTTCTTTCCATCTAAAGTAACATTATCTTTTTTCAAAATAGTAGACATTACTCTTTTTTTCTTTAAATCTTTTTGTTGCAAATCCTTGTAGTATGATAATGCTTTTTTTTCTGGATTAATAATTAGGTTTCCTTCATTACCATCAAGTATTAATGTATCTCCATCCTTGATTACTACCTGAGCATTTTTCACACCTACCACAGCTGGCATTTCTAAACTTCTTGTTAAAATTGAACTATGAGAAGAAGGACCACCAAATTCAGAAATTAATCCAAGCCCTTTTGATTCATGCATAATCAAAACATCTGTCGGGGTTAAATCATCACAAATAATAATACGCTTCTTAAAATTTTTGAAAGTCTTTTGTGGTTTTATTTGATTGTTATTAAGATTTTCTAATATTTTCATAACTACATGCTTAATATCCTCAATTCTTTGTTTGATGTAAGGATCTTCAATATTTTCAAATGATTTTTGGATTTGTAGAAATTCAAAGTAAATTGCCCAATCAGCTGAGTAGTTCTTATTCCTAATATTTTTTCTTACATTGTTAATGAATGTTTTATCTTTAATCAAAAAAATATGAGTATCAAGAAACATTGCTGCATTTTTCTTAATTGCAGGATTAATGCTTTGTTTTATAAATTCAAATTGGTTTAGAGTTTTTTTTGTTGCATCATCAAATCTTCTTTTTTCTTTCAATATTTGATTTTTTTTTACAATTTTTTCTTCAACACTTGGTTGACCCTTTTTAAATATATAGCTTTTTCCAATTGATATTCCTTTTGATACAGCTATGCCTTTTAAAACTAAAGTCATATTATTCCTCGTCGAATTTATTTAAGAATAATGATTCTATTGCATCCATAGCTTGCGATTCATCTTTGCCATTGGCGTTAACTTTCAATGCTGTATTCTTTGGTGCTGCAAGCATTAATATTTTCATAATACTTTTAGCATCAGCCATCTTCTTACCATTTGTAATTGTAATTTTAGATTTGAATTTTGATGTGAGAGCAACAATTTTTGCTGCAGCACGCGCATGTAAACCTAATTTATTTGTTATTTTAAATATTTTTTCTTTCATGATTAATTTTTACAATACCTTGTTTTCCACCATCGAGAGCTTTTTTAGTTAAAGCAGCTAATGAGAGAGTTGGATAATTAAAGATATTCAGCAGCATTGATAAATTAATGCCAGATACAACCTCTACATTTTTAACATTAGAAAATTCACTTGCAATATTACTAGGTGTTGATCCAAACATATCAGTAAGTATTAAAACCCCTTTGCCTTCATCCAGAACTTTGACATATTGCTTAGCTAAGTGTATTACATCATTTGGTTGATCATAATGATCTACAGATAATAGCTCAACACGCGATGGTGTATCACCAAAAATTGATTTTGCAGCCAATAACAATTGAGAACCAATATCATTATGGGTTAAAAGTAATAAACCGACTTTCATTTTACATCTCTATGTTTAATTAAAATGTTAGTATATTTCAATGAAAGGTATTTATAAACTTTTTCTGCTAAAAAAACTGATCTATGTAAGCCTCCAGTGCAGCCTATTGAAATTGTTAAATAATGACGATCACTGTTAGAGAAATTAGGGATCCATTTTTCCAAGAAAGAAATAATAGAATTTTCCATTTTTGTAGTTGATTTATCAGATGCTAAGAAAGAAATTACCTTCTTATTTTTACCAGATAAATAACGTAATTTTTTATCCCAAAAAGGGTTTTTAAGGCAACGTACATCAAAAACAAAGTCACTATTAACAGGTAAGCCATTTTTATATCCAAAAGACTGTATCAGAATTGATATATCTCTTTTTTCATGGACTATAAGAACTCGTTCTTTTATTTCATTTTTTAATTCAGATGGTTTTAAATTACTTGTATCAATTACAAGGTCTGACTTTTCTTTTAAACAATGCATAGTATTCTCTTCTTTTTTTAAAGCATCAATAAGAGTTATTTTATCACTCGATAAAGGGTGTAACCGTCTAGTTGCATTAAATCTAGATAACAAGATTTGTTCTTCAGAATATAAAAAAATTGTTGTAACAAAGATATTTAATTCTTTCAATAAATGATATAGCTTTTCAATTGATTTCTCAAAATTCTTGTCCATTTTAATTGATCTTATATCTATACTAATAGCAACCTTACTATATAAATTACTTTTAGATGATTGTGTAAATTCAACTATCTTCAAAATCATATTAGGAGATAAATTATCAATACAGTAAAAACCTAAGTCTTCTAAAGATTGTAATGCTATTGTTTTGCCTGATCCAGATAACCCTGTTATCAGCATTATTTGCGATTGTTTTTTTGTCATAATTATAAAAAGTTTTTAACTAGGATTTAGTACCATTGAGGATGGAAATAATTTCTTGAGATTGTTTTGCGCTTCTAATCTTTTTTACTATTTTTTTATTATCTAATACTGTTGCAATTTCAGCTAATATTTTAACATGATCATCAGAATTAACATTTGGAACAAGAAGAACAAAAATAATATCAACTTTCTTTCCGTCTACTGCATCAAAATCTATTCCAGAATCAAGTTGAATAATAAGTGTTTGAATATTTTTTAATAAATCTATTCTAGCATGTGGAAGCGCAACTCCATCACCTAGTGCAGTCGTACCTAATTTCTCTCTGGCATATAAACTATCAAAAACTATATCTTTTTCTATTTTTATTTCTTTTTGGAAATGGTCACTAATAAATTCTAAAGCATTTTTTTTATTATTCAGTTTTTGATTTAGTAGAATAAATTCTTCACTAACTAATTTATGTAATATCATTTTGTTTAACCCTTCTTTTTCTAAGATTTGATGTTGGTATGGATAACATTTCCCTATATTTTGTAATCGTTCTTCTTGCAACTTTAATGCCATGTTTGTTGAAGCTTGATGTAATCTTTGAATCGCTTAATGGCGCACTTTTGTCTTCACCAAGTACAATTTTTTCTATCATAGATTTGATTGCTTTTGAAGATATTGCACTACCTAAATTAGTATTCAATTCTGATGAAAAGAAATGCTTTAATTCAAATATCCCCCTAGGGGTTTGAACAAACTTATTATTGGTACATCTTGAGACAGTTGATTCATGCATCCCAATTGATTCAGAGATATTTTCAAGAGTGAGTGGTTTTATAGCAACATCTCCTTCTTCTAAAAATCTTACTTGTTTCATAAAAATTGTTTTTGCGACTTTGAGCATGGTTGCATTCCTATTCTTTAGCGCCTTTAGAAAGAAGCGAGCATCTTGTAAGTTGGTTTTGAAGTATTCTACATCATTTTTATTTGTAATTTTTTTATCTAATGCTTGATAGGCATTATTGATTTTTATTTTAGGATTTATCATAGGATTTAATTCCGTAATCCATTTATCTCCTTTTTTTGTAATTATAATATCTGGTGTTATATGGTATTGATTAAGTGTTGATGATATTGCTAAACCAGGTTTTGGATTAAGAGATCTAATTAAATCTACAGCATCCTGATGGATGTCAGTTTTATTTTGTGAGCTATCTAAAAGCTTACTTAATTTAGATAAATCACCATTGTAGTTTTTTCCTAAAGTATTTAGAATTTTTTTTGCCAGTTTATAGTTAGAGTTTTCTTTATGATAATAGTCAAGTTGCAAGGTTAGTGATTCTGTTATAGATGTAGCCCCAACACCTATAGGGTCAAAAGTCTGAATTTTATGGAGCACAGCAAAGATTTCTTGAAAGGTTATTTCAAGATTTTTTCGAAGCATTAAAAAGAGTTCTTCTACATCTTCAGTGAGATAGCCATCATCATTAATATAATCAATCAGGTTATAGGCAATGAATTGATCATCATCACTCATAGACGACATTCTTAATTGCCAAAGAAGATAATCACGTAAACTCTCTGTATCAGATATTGTTTCTGAATAAATTTCTTCTCCATTATTCATTTTACTTTGCATAGCAGTAGATTGTATTGTTGATGGTATTTCTGAGATTACATCTGGTGTAACATCATCTTCATTTTCTAAAAATGGATTCGTCATTATTTTTTCATCAATCTCTTTTTGCAAATCTAGAGAGTTTAATTGCAGTAATTTAATTGCCAATTGGATTTGGGTTGTCATTATCAATTTATTTGACAAGGTTAAATATTGTTTTCCTTTTATTTTCATATCTTAAAGTTGTCTCCCAAATAAACTTCTCGCACTAATTTATTTTTTATAATCTTAGAAGGGATGCCATCAGCCACAACTTCTCCATTATTTATAATATATGCCTTATTACAAACACCTAATGTCTCTCTAACATTATGGTCAGTTATTAACACACCTATATCCGATGCTGCCAAGGATTTGATAATTTTTTGTATTTCTAAAACAGATAAAGGATCAATTCCAGCAAAAGGTTCATCTAATAATAAGAATTTCGGATCCGTGGCTAAAGCCCTAGCAATTTCAACTCTTCTCCTTTCGCCACCAGATAAGCTAGCGCCTATAGTTTTTAGAATACTTTTTATATTTAATCTTTTTACTAAGTCATTAAATTTTTGCAATCGTTGTTCTTCAGTAATATCCTTTCTGGTCTCAAGAATAGCCAATATATTATCTTGAGCAGAAAGATTTCTAAAAATTGAAGCTTCCTGAGGTAAATAGCTGATACCTTTCATTGATCTTATATGCATTGGAAGATCAGTAATATCACTGTCATCAATAGATATATTTCCAGCGTCACACTTTATTAAACCTACAATCATAAAAAAAGTTGTTGTTTTCCCTGCACCATTGGGCCCAAGAAGACCAATTATTTTTCCTGTTTCAACTTCTAAATTTACGCCGTTTACAACAGATTTTTTGTCATATTTTTTACAGAGATTATTACAATTAAGACCAATCATTTTTAATTTACATCCATTTTTTTTGTTTTAAGTATAGTTTTTACCCTTTCTTTAACTTGATTTTTTTCATTGCCTTGCTTCTTTTTAACTATCTTCCAAGACTTTTTATTCAAATCATATAGTAATTGATCTCCCTCTAAATATTCAGTACGTTCCTTAGTAGACGCAACCCGTATTGCATTTGCAAGAATTTTTACATATCCTTCTTTTATATTTGCAATTACTCCATCTCCTGTAGTTTTTGAATCTGGAGTTATAATTATTGCAAAAGCATCCGTTTCAACTTTTTCCTCCATCGGATAAATAATAGCCCGTGTTGTAGTAATAAATACCTCACTTTCTTGGGACAAATTTTTCTTTTCAAACTTAACATTATTAGTTAAATAAATGGAGTTAAATTCTGAATCAGGATCTAGAGCATGCGAGGCAGTTACTTTCCAAAAGGTTTTATCACTTGATTTCACGTACATATCTGGATTAATTACTTCAGATCTTTCACTATAAGGAAATTTTTCTAACCTATCGCCATTTAAGGTCCATTTAACATTACCATCATCACCTGTTTGTTCAATTACAAAATTATTTAGAAAGTGATTGGTTTTTGTTTCAGATTTTTTAATCCTATTAAAGTTAATTGCATCGGTTAGCATATGATTGAGCCACAGTAAAGCTAGCAATGAAAGGGTGAGGATAGAAATTTTTTTCTTATCATTTTTAAATTCTTTTAAATATTTATTTATTTTCATTTTGGTTCTTTGAATAGTAAATTAAATCACATACATCTCTTGCAGCACCAAAGCCTCCCAGCCTTGGAGTAACCCAATCTGCATGATTGATTACATTATTATAGTTAGCTCCAGGAACACTAATTGCTAAGCCAACATCTTTCATTAAATTTATATCCACGATGTCGTCACCAACAAAACAAACTTTTTCAATTTTAAATTTATTCATAAAATTCTTTTTAAAATCCTTATATTTATCTTTTGAGTTTTGAATAACAAATTTGATACCTAATTCCTTACCTCTTACTTCTACAGATTTTGAGTATCTCCCACTTAAAATTGCTACTTCAATATTTATACTCTGCAGAATTTTGACTCCATGACCATCTTGAGCAAAAAATCTTTTAGATTCTTCTCCATTTTCTGATACATAGATTCCACCATCAGTTAAAACTCCGTCCACATCAAAGACTACTAAATCAATATTCTTAGCTTTTTCAATTATCTGTTTGTCAATATTTTCCATTGATTCCAAATAAGCTGTTGGCGTCGGAAAAGGCATTATGAGATTCCAGATTTTATCAATTCATTAAGTGTTAAAATTCCTAATAATGAATTCTTTTCATCTACAACTAATAATGATGTTATTTCTTTTTCTTCCATCAAATTAAGGGCTTCAGCTGCCATAGTATCTCTAGTTATAGTAACTGGTCTTTTAGTCATCAGATCAAAAATAAGCATCTTCGATATAT
>CAYFEQ010000004.1:61958-104875 GCA_964342155.1 uncultured Ectothiorhodospiraceae bacterium
AAACCTCGGCATTCCAATAAAGTGATTGCAAGTGCATCTGCAAGACTAAGAGCAGTTAGAACGCTGGATGTAGGTGTCAAATCTAATGGACATGCTTCTTTTTTTACGGCTGAATCTAAAATTACATTGGAAGCTTTGGCTAGAGTTGACTTTGTTGCACCAGTGATCGAGATTATAGGTATTTTTAAAAGTTTGATTAAAGGTAGAATAAGCATTATTTCATTCGTTTCTCCAGAATTTGAAAAAAATAATACTACATCATCTTTTGAAACTACGCCCATATCACCATGCAAAGCTTCAGCTGCATGCAAAAACATGGACGGCGTGCCTGTACTTGAAAAAGTTGCTGCTGTTTTAGCTGCAATATAACTGGATTTACCAATACCAATAGTAATCACTTTCCCCTTGCATTTAAGAATGGTATCGCATGCTTTTTCAAAATCTTTATTTATTTTTCTAAGCATGGAATTTAAAGCAGAAATCTCTGATTTAATTACTTTGTGTGCCATGCTTCGTTTGTTAATTTTCTTCATATTGTGTATAGCCCTGATTGATAAAAACCAAACAAAATTAGTAAAGCTAGACTTATACTCTTAGAGAGATACTTTCCACCCTGCATTACAAAAATATAGGCAGCAATAGTAGTAATTATTATCATCAATAAGTCTCTCATTAATTCTGCTTTGATAAGTATAGCTGGACTTATCACACCAGCCAACCCCAGTGCAAGCCCTATATTAAATATATTTGAACCAACTATATTACCTGCTATGAATTCATAGTGCTTGTTTCGGATGGAAACTATTACTGCAGCCAATTCAGGTAAACTTGTCCCAATTGCCGTCAATGACAATCCAATAACATAATCTGAAATTCCAATTTGTATAGCTATAGCTTTTGCGCCAATAAGAAGTATGTTAGTGCCAAGAAAAAGGAGGGCTAAGCCAATGATTAATGTGAGTAAAATTTTTAATGAGGAATATTGTCTTTCATCCACAGAAAATTGTGAAAGATCATTTTCCCTAAAGAAAAATATTGGGACAAGAAATAACAAAATTAATATAAATGAATTAATTCTAGTTATATCATTCAGTAGAAAGAAGAATGCTAAAATAGATAGGAGAGATAAGTGCAGAAAAAATGCCAATATTTCACTGGTGGAAAAGTAGTTAAAAATTTTAATTTCTGTCTTTAATGCATCATTAAAAACTTGTTGATTCGGGAGAAGTAATATTCCTAGAGAAAACACTAAACAGATATTAGTGATATTTGATCCTATTGTATTTCCAAATGCTATTATTGATTGTCCATTCAGGCTAGATAAAACAGAGATAAAAATTTCTGGCGATGATGTACCTAATCCAATTATAAAAAAACTAGACAGGAAACCTGATACTTTATATCGAATAGATAAACCTTCAGTTGAAGTAATTAGAGATTGCGCCCCAATCCACAAAAAGATTAATCCAAAAAGAAAATATAAGATATCCATTGATTCCTTAATTTTAAAAAGTTATTACTTTAACTAAACAAAGTATTAATAATCTACCCCAAGAACATCAATTTCAAAGTCTTCATCATTTTTTCCATCCGTGACCATACTTTCTCTTTTTTGAAGATAAGATTCGCGAATGAATACATAGGGGTCCTTGGCAGCAGTGTCAAGTATTTTGGTTGCACGTAGAAGTCTAGCTCTAGCATCAATAATCTCTGCTGCTGTTAGAGTTTGTCTTTCCTCATGATGGAGCTCTGTTTGAGTCGGTGCAATAGATTGTTCTGTTTTTACATCTACATATAAACCTGGTGCGTCCCGTAAACTACTTGGGCCCAAGAAAGGTAAAACAATATATGGGCCAGCTCCAACTCCCCAATAACCAAGGGTTTGCCCAAAATCTTCTTTATTTCTTTTCAAACCTAAGTTGGTAGCTACATCGAAAATTCCCAAACATCCAACGGTAGTATTAATTGCAAACCGGGTCAAATCATGCCCTGCTTGACCAAATTTAAGCTGTAAAACATCGTTAACAATAGTATTTATTTCGCCAACATTATTAAAAAAATTTGAAACACCAGTTTCTACTGGATCGGGTGTAATTGCTTTGTAGGTCTTTGCGATGGGCTTAAGTATAACATCATCAACAACTTCATTAAACTTGTATATAGCACGATTCATGGGTTCCAGCGGATCATGCTTAACTCCTTGAGTAGTGCTACAGCTCGATATGGATAAGAGCAATAGAACAACCACGAGTGGACTAAGAAAGGAACGATTTTTGTTCTTAAACGTATTCATATAAATTGGATTTATAACAAAATACCATTGTTTCATGCCTATTGATTTTATATTATATCATTGAATGGGAAAAGTTTATAAATACATAATAATTTTCTTTCTTTTCTTTTCAGTTACAATTCAAGCAACTGAAAAGCCTGATATATTTCTAAAAAGGACTGTAGATGAAGTCACAATTTTTATCGAACAAAATCGAGAAATGCTACAAAATGATGAAGGATATTTGAAAGAAAAAGTGAATGAACTTGTTATGCCCAAATTTGATATAATTCTTATGTCCAAATTAATTTTAGGTAAAAAAAATTGGCAGACAGCATCCGAGTCTAAAAGGAATCAATTTCAGATGGCATTCAGAGACTTATTAATAAAAACCTACATGAGATCACTTTTGGAATACGAAGGCGACAAAATATCCTTTTTGCCTTATAAGCCAGGAAAGAAACCATCTGTTGCAAGAGTAAAATCTGTTTATGCAATGACGTCTGGTGATGAGATGCCTGTTGATTATAGGCTCAAATTGGATTCAAAAAATAAATGGAAAGTATTTGATGTAATTTTTGATGGAGTAAGTTTATTAAAAAATTATCGCGTAGATTTTAGAGAACATATACGAAATGAGGGCTTAGACTCTTTAATCACTGCACTAGAAGAGAAAACATAAAACTTTTTAATTGAAGGGCTTAAAAGAAATTATTAATTTTGGCAATAGAGTTAGGACAGCAAGCAGCGCAATAAACATTGCCAACCCAGTTAAGAGTCCAAAAATTATTGTCGGAATGAAGTTTGAAAGAACTAAAATTGAAAAGCCAAAGATGATTGTAATGCTTGTAAAAAAAATAGCTCTACCTATACTGTCATGGCATGTAAAAACAGTTTTTTCATAATCTTTTGATTTTTCAAATTCTTCTCTAAACCTATATATATAATGTATACTATTATCTACTGCAATCCCGATGGTAATTGCTGCTATTGTTATAGTCATCATATCTAAGGGTAGATTAATTAAACCCATTAACCCTAAAACGAATACAGCAGCCAACAAGTTTGGAATTATTCCAATTAAAGATAATTTTAAAGATCTAAATAGAATCATAAACATTAAACCAATCCCCAACATTACAAAGCCAAGAGATAAAATTTGGGAATTAAAAAGACTTTGCAACATATTATTATATAAGACTAGAATACCTGTTATTACAAAACTCCCTTCAGGAAAGCCAAGAAGATTTATCAAATCATGTCTAATTTTGTCAATTAATTCTTTTCTTCTTAGATCTTCTTTAGAGTCCAATATTCTAAGATTAATCCGGGCTTGATTATCATCAATGGAAATATATGGATTTACAGCAACATCCTTTACCGATGTAGGTGCGCGTTTATATAACAATGCCATTTCTAGACTATCTAATTCGTTATTGTCATTCAATTCCTCAGCGACACGAAGGGTGGAGGCTAATGAAAGAACTTTCCCAACTTCTGGAAGACCATCGAGGTAATCATGAACTTTCTTTATTTGCTTAACCTTATCTGTGGTAAACCAGTTTGCACTCAAATCATTTTCACCTTCTTCGTCATCAAGCAAGTCTGCTCCAAAATCATCGTCAATTAAATCATCGTGTTTTGTATTTTCAAATTTCAAAACTATATCTAATGGAGTAGTGCCGCCAAGCCTGTCATCTATTTGTTTCATACCTTGATAGATCTCTGTATTTGATTTGAAATAATTTATAAAACTATTTTCAACCTTTAATTGTGTTATTCCAAATAATGTTAAAAAACCAATAAAAAATGAGACAAATAAAATTTGTTTTCCATTATTTATAGTGTAGCCAGCAAGAATTTTAGTAATTTTGAAATTAGTTGAACCTTCTTCAATATTAGTTTGTTCTTTATTTAATAAGCAAAGCAGAGAAGGCAATAGAAGGAAGGATGTCATAAATGTTACTGAAAGCCCAAATACCATCATGTATCCAAAATCTATCACGGGTTTAATGTCACTGAATACTAAAGATGTAAATGCAACTATTGTTGTGAGCGCAGTGTACAGGCAAGGACGAACCATTTTTGATGTCATCTCTTTTACTATATCAAGCTGTCCTCTTCCAGATTGCCTACAAAGTTGTCTGTATCTAACTATAAGATGTATATTCATTGAGAGTGTCAGTATAAGCATAAGTGAAATAAAATTTGATGATATAACGGTCACCTTCCAACCAAAAAAACCTAACAAACCAATCATAACGATTACAGCATAAGCACAGCTCAATAAAGGTAAAATTATCCATTTGATCTTTCTAAATATTACAGAAAGAGTGATAACAATAAAAATAAATACGCCAAAGCCAAAATTAATTAAATCACTCTTAACATAAGAAATCATATCATCCGCTATCATTGGAACTCCGCCCAATCTTAAATCCAAACCATGTCCATTTTCATAAGACCTTTTTATATTTCTAATATCTTTGAGCATTGTGTGTACAGCCGCATCATGTTTTGTTTTAACAATTTCATATTCTTCACGTAACCCAGACAATAATTCTTTTTCATCAGAATTTATGTTTCCCAACATTTCTTTGTCAGCTAATGCCGTTCTTTCTAAAATAAGATTATCTAGGTTCTGATTATTTTTTATATTAATTTGTAAAGCTGTTGTTCTCGCATCCTTACTTATAATTAAGTCTTTATAAATTGGACTATTAAGTATTTCATCTCTAGCTTTTTCATGATTAACGCTGGGAGATAATATTGTAGGCACATCGTTAATCATTTCGGTATAAGATAAATCTGAACTTTTAACAAGTGGGACATCAATCAAGGTAGTTATAGAATCAACCCCTTCTACCTTCATCAGTTGATTTTTTAAATTTTTTAATATATTTAAGTTTTTTTCATTAAATATTTCTCCTTTATTAGGAGTAAAAGTCATGACCAAAAAATCTTTGGTTTGGTATCTACGCAACATTCCTCTATATGTTTTCAAATCTTGATCATTTTCAAGTATTAATGAATCTGCAGAGGCATCTAGTTTAAAATATGGGATTGACATTGACAATGATATAATAATTACAGATAAGATGAAGAGTATGAGCTTCGGTTTACTCAGGACCCAATTGGAATATAAATGTGAAACTTCATTAATCATGGCATTATTCTTTATAAAACTTTAGAATATCCAAACAACAGAATATTTGGAAGAGAATAATGGATAAATTAATTATAAAAGGAGAGAATCCTTTGAGAGGAGAGGTGTCTGTATCTGGAGCAAAGAATGCTGTTCTACCAATTCTTGCTGCATCTGTGATGCCTAAATCAGATGTAAAGATATCAAATATTCCTCATTTGCATGATGTTACAACGACTATTGATCTACTTGGTCGTATGGGTGTTAATATTATGATGGATGAAGAAATGGATATTCATTTAGACCCTACAAAAATTAAAAAGTTTTTTGCTCCTTATGAATTAGTGAAAACGATGAGATCATCCATACTTGTTTTGGGTCCACTACTTACCAGATTTGGAGAGGCAAAAGTTTCTTTACCTGGAGGATGTGCTATAGGTACAAGGCCGGTTAATATGCACATCCAAGCTCTCAGAGATATGGGAGCAACAATAGAAATAACAGATGGGTACATAATTGCAAAATCTAAAAAATTAAAAGGGGCTGAAATAAAATTTCCTGAATCAAGCGTCACAGGAACAGAAAATATTATTATGGCTGCATGTCTAGCTGAAGGCATAACTACAATCTCAAATGCAGCAAAGGAACCAGAAGTCATTGATTTGAGCAACTTTCTAATAAAAATGGGAGCTAAAATTTCTGGGCATGGAACTGATAAAATTGAAATTGAGGGAGTAAATGAATTAGAAGGCACTCATTATTCAGTCTTACCTGATCGAATAGAGACAGGGACATTTCTTGTAGCAGGGGCAATTACAGGCGGAACAATAAAAATAAAAAATACTGTTTCGGAACATGTGAGCGTTATCATAGATAAACTTCGTGAGGCGGGAGCTTATATTGACGTTACTTCAACTACAATTAATCTAGATATGAAAGGAAATAGGCCTAAGCCGATTGACATAGAAACAGGACCTTACCCTAAATTTCCTACAGATATGCAAGCACAAATAACAGCATTAAATTCAATAGCATCAGGTAACAGTCAAATCAAAGAAAATATTTTTGAAAATCGCTTTATGCATGTACAAGAAATGAATAGAATGGGAGCCAATATTGTGGTGAAAAATAATTGTGCTCATGTAGTGGGCGTAGACTCTTTAATTGGAGCACCGGTTATGGCTACAGATTTAAGGGCATCGGCGAGCTTGATTCTGGCTGGATTAGTGGCATCAGGTACAACTGAAATAGGAAGGATTTATCATATTGATAGAGGGTATGATTGCATAGAAGAGAAGTTAAGACAGTTAGGTGCGAAAATTGAACGAGTACCAATGTAGGTATATTTTATAAAAATGAGATTAGCTATTTCAAAAGGTCGTATTTTAGAAGATGCATTAAGCATGCTACAAAAAAGTGGTGTGAAATGTAATGGATCTCCACTTTTATCAAGGAAACTTATATTTTCTACAAATAAAAGAAATTTAGAAATTATTGTAGTTAGAGCGAGTGATGTGCCTCTATATATAGAATCAGGTAAAGTAGATTTGGGCATCGTTGGTAAGGATACCTTATTGGAAGCGAACAAAAATAATCATTTTAGATTATTAGATTTGAATATAGCTAACTGTAAACTAATAGTAGCAGCTAAAAACAAAATCAAACTTAAGAACAATATAAAGGTTGCGTCCAAATACCCGAATATAACTAAAAAATTTTTTCATGAAAAAGGATTTCAATGTTCTGTAATGAAGCTTTATGGATCCATTGAACTTGCTGCAGTCCTAAATATGGTTGATGTAATTGTAGATTTAGTTGAAACAGGCCGAACTCTCAAAGAAAATGGTTTAAAAGAAATAGATTTAATCCATAAAATTAGCTCAGTTTTAATAGTTAACAAAAGCTCATACAAAGTTAACAGAAATGAAATAGATGATTTTGTAAACTTAATAAATAAAGCCGGATAACATATGGGAAAGAAAAATCTAACTGATGACCTTAAAATTTCATCCACTAAAGAACTAATTACCCCAAAGGAACTAATTAGTAAATTTCCTATGTCTAAAAAGGCTATTGAAACAGTTGTAAAAACTCGTAATGAAATTATTAGTATTTTAGATGGGACAGATAAGAGGCTACTTATGATTGTTGGTCCTTGTTCAATTCATGATGTTGATTCTGCAGCAGATTATGCTGGACGTCTTCTTAAAATTAAGAGGGAAGTTGAAAAAAATATTTTAGTTGTTATGCGTGTTTATTTTGAAAAACCAAGAACTGTCATTGGTTGGAAAGGGTTAATTAATGATCCTGAGCTTGATGGTAGTTTTCAAATTAATAAAGGTATAAAGATTGCGAGAAAATTACTGTTGGATTTTGCTGACATGGGTATGCCTTCAGGACATGAATATTTAGATTTAATTAGTCCACAATATATCTCTGATATTATTAGTTGGGGAGCAATAGGGGCTAGGACTACAGAAAGTCAAAGTCACAGAGAATTAGCGTCTGGATTATCATGCCCTGTAGGTTTTAAAAATGGTACTGATGGTGGAATTCAAATTGCAATAGATGCTATAAAGGCAGCTAGTAGACCACATAATTTTTTGTCTGTAACAAAAGAAGGAAAGTCTGCAATATTTTCAACCACTGGCAATAAAGATTGTCATGTTATTCTAAGAGGTGGAGTTAGAGAAAATTACTCAGCTAAGGATATAAAGAGCGTAGTCAAAACACTTGAAAACAATAATCTAAATCCCAATGTGATGATTGATGCTAGTCATGCAAACAGTCAAAAAGATTACACTAAACAAAAAATAGTTATACATGATGTAGCTGAACAAATTAATAATGGAAATAAAAATATTATAGGGGTTATGATAGAAAGTAATTTAGTAGAAGGTAAACAAAATGTTGGTAAACGATCGGATTTAAAATACGGTCAAAGTATAACAGATGCTTGTATAGGGTGGGATGAGACTGAAACACTAATTATGTTACTAAATAATGCTATAGAAAAGAACGGAAATTGATTATATGAGAATTAATATAGATATTTTAGATACAACAAAGAGAACTTTTTGGAATACTTTTTATAAGAAGATAGATTTAGCGAGAAACATTGATAAAAAAACTGATGAACATGTAAAAAAAATTATTGATTCAGTTAAAAAAAATGGAGATAAATCTCTTTTAAAACTTATAAATAAATATGATGGATATAAAATAAAAAATATCAAGAATACACGTATTTCAAAAAAAGCAATCTCTAATGCAAAGAAAATGGTTTCAAGAGATGCTTTAATGAATTTACAAAAATCCATAAGAAGAATTTCATCATTCTGCAAAAAACAACTTTCTTCCAGTTGGGGTGAGAGGAAAAACAATTCTTATCTTGGTGAAAGAGTAACCCCTATAGATTCCGTTGGCATCTATGTGCCAGGTGGTAAAGCCTCATATCCATCAACCGTGATGATGAATGCAGTCCCAGCTAAGATTGCAGGCGTAAATAAAATTATAATGAGTTGTCCAATGGATGATATTGAACAACATAGTTTAGCAATTGTTGCTGCAGAATTATGTGGAGTTAATGAAATCTATAAGATTGGTGGAGCTCATGCTATTGCAGCATTAGCGTATGGAACAAAAAATATACCAAAGGTTGATAAAATTGTTGGTCCTGGAAATATATATGTAACATTAGCAAAAAAAATGCTGTTTGGTGAAGTTGGCATTGATAATATTGCAGGTCCATCTGAGGTTGTTGTCATAGCAGATAATACTGCAAACCCAGAATGGATAGCTATGGATTTGTTTTCTCAAGCGGAACATGACGAACTGGCACAAGCAATACTCTTAACACCAAGTATTACTCTTATAAAATCAGTAAGAGAAGCAATGGAAGGTTTAATTAATACATTACCTAGAAAAAAAATTATTTTAAAGTCCCTTAAAAATAGAGGTATGTTTGTAAAAACAAAAAATCTTGATGAAGCAGCTCATGTTGGTAATATAATTGCACCTGAGCATTTAGAAATTATTTGTAGAAATAACGAGAAAGTTTTCAAAAAGATAAAAAATGCTGGGGCAATTTTTTTAGGCGAATACAGCCCAGAGGTTTTTGGTGATTACTGCGCAGGGCCAAATCATGTTTTACCTACATCAGGTTCAGCAAAGTTTTCATCACCATTGAGTGTATATGATTTTCAAAAACGTTCTAGTGTTGTAAAAATTTCAAAACAAACTGCGAAAGAATTAAGCTCTATAGCATCATCTTTAGCTGAAGCAGAAGGTCTGCAAGCTCACGCTATATCAGCACGTTTACGAAAACAAAAATAATATAATTATTAGAAATAATATTTATTTGATAGGTCTTTTAGTAACAACTAAAACAAATTTTAATTCTTTATCTTTTCTTTGAATTTCAAGAATTACTGTTTGTTCAGGCATAAAATCTGCCACCATATTTTGTATATCTTTAATATCGTAAACCTCAACGTCATTAATCTTTCTTACAATATCACCTATCCTTATACCTGCTATATCTGCTGGACCATTTTTGTAAATACTTTCAATTAAAACTCCTCTCCCATTAAATTCAGGTACAGCAGTTAAACCAAGAAATCCACGTGTGACTTCTCCTTTTTCAATTATTTGTGTTAAAACATTTTTTACCATGTCAGCAGGAATTGCCCATCCAATACCATCTGATCCACCACCAGATTTTTTTGATGTTGATATTGCAGTATTTATACCAACCATTTCACCCTTGGTATTCACGAGAGCTCCACCAGAATTACCTGAGTTAATTGCGGCATCAGTCTGTATAAAACGTTCATATGTATTTAAACCAACTCTATCTCTCCCAGTAGCAGAAATGATACCCATAGTTATACTTTGGCCAACTCCTAATGGATTTCCAATTGCTAAAACTACATCGCCAACATCTACAGATAAAATATTTCCAAAAGTAATAGGCTTTAGAGACGCATTAATTTTTAAAACAGCTAAATCAGTCTCAGGGTCAATTCCAACTAATTCCGCTACATAACTTGTACCATCAAAGTCAACTACTGTAGCTGCAGTTGCAGATCTTATTACATGATAGTTAGTAACTATATGTCCACTATTAGTAACTATAACTCCTGAGCCTTGACCTTGTGCACGTCTAGGTGGAACTCTTAAGAGTTGGCCAGTTTCTGGATCAAAAATAAGAGTATTACTTCTCTGAGGTATATTTACCTGAGTGTAAATTGTAACAACAGACTCTTTTACCTTATTAAAGGTGGCTGAATAAGATATAGGCGCAGCCGTCGATTCTTGCACGGAAGAATCTCCTTCTACAACTTCAACTCTTGTGCTTAAAATGCTTGGGCTAACAAGATAGATAATAAGCGCAGTTACTATACCAACTAATATATAATTTAACTTTTCTCTCATGACAGTTATTTAATAAATCTACACTTAAATAATACAATAAATAAATTAGTTTACAGTTTTTATTATATATTTGAGTAACATTTTTTGTAAATAATGTGGTATCATTAGCTGGATACATCGGATGACTGATTCAAAAAAATCTACTAATCGCAGAAAATTTTTATCCAATCTGACTATAGCTTTGGGTAGTGTAGGAACTATCTTTGGCTTAATCCCATTCTTTTCTTCTATGTCCCCCAGTGAAAAAACAAAAATGGCTGGAGCACCAGTAGAAGTAGACATTTCAAACTTAAAACCAGGTGCATTTAAAGTTGTTGAATGGAGAGGGAAACCTGTTTGGGTGGTCAGAAGAACACCTGAAATGTTAAGCAAGATTAAAGAAGAAGCTGATTACCTAAGCGACCCAACATCTTTAGAAGATTTTCAACCTACATATGCCCAGAATAAATATCGTTCAATCAAACCAGAGTATTTAGTATTGTTAGGAATTTGTACACATCTGGGTTGTTCGCCTTTATATAAACCAAATCAAAATACATCTGAGTTTGGATTGAATTGGAAAGGTGGTTTCTTTTGTCCTTGTCATGGATCAACATTTGATTTATCTGGCCGTGTGTATAAAGGAGTTCCAGCACCAACAAACCTTGAAGTGCCGCCTTATCGATTTATTTCTGAAACAGTAATTTTAATTGGAGAAGATGGAGAGAAAGTTTAATGGGTAAATTTATGTCATGGATAGATGCAAGATTACCAGTAAGTGAGTTCTTTAGAAACCACCTATCAAAATATTATGCGCCGAAAAATTTTAATTTTTTTTATTTTTTTGGTGCCTTAGCTTTATTCGTATTTATTCTTCAGATAATTACAGGAATTTTTTTAACAATAAACTATAAACCTGATGCTGCAAATGCTTTTGCTTCAGTAGAATATATAATGAGAGATGTTGAATGGGGTTGGTTAATCCGATATATGCATTCAACAGGGGCATCGTTCTTTTTTGTCATTATTTATCTTCATATGTTTCGTGCTCTTCTTTATGGTTCTTTTAAAAAACCTAGAGAGCTTATTTGGATTTTTGGCATGCTTATATATGTACTACTAATGGCAGAAGCTTTTATGGGTTATTTATTACCTTGGGGACAAATGTCTTATTGGGGTGCGCAAGTAATTATTTCTCTTTTTGGTGCAATACCATATATAGGAGAAGGACTCGCTCTATGGATTAGAGGCGACTATGTAGTATCTGATGTCACTTTAAATAGGTTTTTTGCTTTTCATGTAATAGCACTACCGTTATTGCTTTTTGCTTTAATTTATCTTCATCTTGCAGCGCTACATACTGTTGGGTCAAATAATCCTGATGGAATTGAAATCAAAAATAATACTGATGAGACTGGTAAACCTAAAGACGGCATACCTTTTCATCCATACTATACTGTGAAAGATATTTTCGGTTTATCAGTATTCTTAGTAATATTTACTTTCGTGGTTTTCTTTCTACCTGAGTTTGGAGGTTATTTTCTTGAGCGAGATAATTTTATTCCTGCAGACCCACTTAAAACACCAGAGCATATTCAACCGCTTTGGTATTTTACTCCGTTCTACGCAATCTTACGGGCCATCCCTGATAAGCTTGGTGGAGTTATAGCGATGGGTATAGCTATACTTATTCTATTTGTAATGCCATGGTTAGATAGG
Organism: uncultured Ectothiorhodospiraceae bacterium; assembly: GCA_964342155.1. Lineage (GTDB taxonomy): Bacteria > Pseudomonadota > Gammaproteobacteria. The sequence goes on from CAYFEQ010000004.1 coordinate 74,510, forward strand.
TGCCCGGTCAAATCAATAAGATATAGATCTAATTTATATAAAATAAATTTAACTTTATTTGTTATTAGTTTCATAGGACTTGGTTATATCGGAATGAATCCACCTACTCCATTATTAACTTGGGTTGGGAGACTTCTTACCCTTATCTATTTTGGATTTTTTGCTGTACTTTATCTAACTAGTAAAAATGAAAATACAAAAGAAGTGCCGGAAAGAGTGAGAATGGATGAATAGAAATATTTTCATAATAATTTTAATTTTATTTCTACCACAAAAAGTTTTTGGCGTTGAAGGCATAGCTTTGAGTCCAGTTTCAATTAATTTGCATAATCAACCATCTTTGCAAAGAGGTGCAAAAATTTATGTAAATAATTGCTTAGGTTGTCACACTCTCAAATACCAGCGTTATAGTAAGTTTATTGATCATTTAGGCATGTCGAAAGAAATGATTGAGAAAAACTTAGTTTTTACTACAGATAAAAATGGAGGGGCAACAAAAATAGGATCATTAATATTGAATGCTGTAGATCAGGATGCATCAAAAGAGGCTTTTGGAGTAGAGCCGCCTGATTTATCTCTTGTTGCGCGTTCAAGAGGCCCTGATTGGATTTATACATTTTTAATATCATTTTATAAAGATGATTCAAGGCCATTAGGTGTAAATAATACTCTTTATCCGAATGTAAGTATGCCGCATGTGTTATGGTGGATGGAGGGACTAAAAGAACCCGTAGATGATCGCCTAGATAAATTTGAATATACGGTCACAGGGTCATTAGATGAAAAAGAATATAAACAAGCTATTACTGACCTTGTAAATTTTTTAACTTATGTTTCAGAACCCGCAAAGCTTGAAAGATATAGAATTGGGTTTTGGGTAATAATATTTTTAACATTATTTGCATTTGTCGCATATTTGTTAAAAAGAGAATATTGGAAAGACGTGGAATAAATTATGACATCATTAGCAAATAGACGTTCAGCTATATTACTATTTTCATTCCCTGACTGCCTGCATAGTCATCGAACACGCTTAGTAATAAAAGAAAAAGAAATAGTTGCAGAATTACATGAAGTTGATGTAAACAATATAGATGAAGAAATTAAATTCATTAGCCCATACAATGATTTCCCTACTCTTGTTGATAGAGAATTAATATTACAAAATTCTAGGGTAATCATTGAATATCTTGATGAAAGGTTTCCTCATCCCCCATTACTTCCTGTTGATCCAGTTGCTAGAGCAAAATTTAGGCTTGCACTATATAGAATTGAACACCAATGGTATCCTGAATTTAATGATTCATATAAAAATGGAGCATTAACTGATGCTTTCAAAGAAAAAATCAAAAACTATTTTTTAGAGATAATACCCTTCATATCAGATAAATTCTTTATGAGTGAAGAGTTTGGCTTAGTAGATTGTAGTCTTGCACCTTTGCTTTGGAGAATGAAACATTTACAGGTTGAGTTTTCGGATGATAAAAAAATCATTGAAAAATATGCTGAGAGAATTTTTTCTCGAGATTCCTTTCAGAGTAGTCTCACTGAAACTGAAAAAGAAATGGAATAACTAAGTAAGGTGTTCATCAATACACTCGCATATAGAATGAATGATAATCAAATGAATCTCTTGTATTCTAGCAGTTCTGTCGCTAGGAACTCTGATTTCAATATCCTCTGAAGATAATAGGTTTGATGCTTTCCCACCATCCTTCCCAGTAATAAGAACAACAGGTATTTTTATTTTTTTTGCTGAATTTATTGCCTCACATATATTGGAAGAATTTCCACTTGTTGTAAAAGCAATTAAAAGATCTTCTTTCTTCCCTATAGCATTAATTTGTTTTGAAAAAATATATTTATAATCATAATCATTTGCAATCGATGTAATAGTTGCTGTATCAGAATTTAAAGAAACTGCTGCGATTTCTTTCCTTTCTTTTTCAAATCTATTAACTAATTCAGAAACAATATGTTGTGCATCTCCAGCAGAGCCACCATTGCCACATGACATAACTTTGCCTGCGTTATCTGTTACATTAATTATTTTTGTTGTTGCTAATTCTATTTGTGGCAGCACTTTATTTAAGGAGATTTTATTAAGCTCCAAGTTGTCATGAAAGTTTTTTTTAATTATTTCCGATATGTGCATTTTATAATTGCTGTACTTCCATTATAGTACAATGTAAATTATTAAATATAAACAAAATTCATCTTCAAAATCATGTCTGGAAAACTTTATATTATATCTACGCCAATAGGTCATTTAGGAGACATTTCTCTTCGTGCTATTAATATGCTCAGGAATGCTGATTATATTCTAGCGGAAAGCTCTGAAAGGACTTCAAAATTATTAAATAAATATGATATCAAAAATAGAATAGTTACCTTCAACAAAGATAATGAAAAAAGAAAATCTCAGTCTATTTTAGCAGATTTGAGTAATGGGAAAAAAATTTCATTAGTAACGGATGCTGGCACACCTTTAATTTCTGATCCTGGGTATGAATTAATTAAAAAAATACCATCAAAATGTTCTGTAATACCAATACCTGGGCCTAGCTCTCTCACATGTGCATTGTCCATTTCATCAATACCAATAAATAATTTTATTTTTCTTGGATTTTTACCTAAAAAGAATAATGAAAGAATTGAAAAAATTAAGTCATCAGCAATCATAGATTGCCCTATGGTCATATATGAGAGTAAACACAGAATAAAAGCTCTTATAAAAAATATTGTAGACATAATTGGCGGAGATACATTGATTACTGTTTTCCGAGAACTAACAAAATTGCATGAATCTGTTAAAACCTATAAAGCAGAAAAACTTTTATCTGAGCTGAAACAAAAACCCCTTTCGGGTGAGATTACGCTCATAGTAAACAAAGGATCTAAACCTAGAGAAGCAATAGATAATTATACAGAAAAAGCAAAAAAACTTCTTAAAAGATATAATGCAAGTGAAGTTGTTGATATTATTAGGCTGTTTACCAACTATAAGAAAAAAGAAGTATATAATTTTGTATTAAAGATTAGACAAAAGACATAGTTTTGCGTAGGATGTAATTTTAGATGGATCTAAAAGAAAAAATATACGTAAACAAGCAAGATGACTCATTTGAGACATCTTTTTTTTTATATAAAGCCCATGTCTAGCCATCACAACGCTATTCTTATGCTTGATGATGGAACAGAATTCCATGGTAAATCCTTTGGTGCTGAAGGAGTTTCTGTTGGAGAAGTCGTATTTAATACAGCGATGACAGGATATCAAGAAATTATTACGGACCCATCATATAATTCACAAATAATTACTTTCACAAATCCCCATATAGGGAATACAGGAATCAACCTAAAGGACATAGAGTCCAAGAAAATATACTGTTCTGGGATAATAATTAGAGATATACCTATATTAGCAAGCAATTGGAGGCTTACTGGTACTTTGGAAGACTATTTGTTTAAAAATGGTTTGGTTGCAATATATGGAATAGATACCAGGAAGCTCACAAAAATTCTAAGAACCAAAGGAGCTCAAAGAGGATGTATTGTAGCTGGAGAGAATATTGATCAGAAGAAAGGAATGCAATCTATAAAAGAATTCTCTGGATTATTAGGTAAGGATTTAGCACAAAAAGTTACCACTAAAAAAACATATAAATGGAAAGACGGTCTTATTTATATTAATGGAGAAGCTCGTAGAAAAATAAAAAAGGAATATCGCGTTGTAGCTTATGATTTTGGAATTAAACATAATATATTAAGGATTTTAAATGATTTTGGTTGTGAATTAACTGTTGTCCCTGCTCAATTTCCAGCACAAGATGTTTTAAAGCTTAAACCAGACGGGATCTTTTTATCAAATGGACCTGGAGATCCGATGGCATGTGATTATGCAATTGCAAATATACAAAAACTCATGAATCAAAACATCCCTATGTTTGGGATATGTCTAGGGTTCCAACTTTTAGCATTGGCAAGCGGAGCAAAGACAATCAAAATGAAGTTTGGTCATCATGGGGCAAATCACCCCGTTCTAGATTTACAATCGAAAAAAGTTTTTATAACTAGTCAAAATCATGGTTTTGCTGTAGATCAAAAAAGTATGCCTAAAAATTTAAAAATTACACATATCTCCCTGTTTGATAATTCTTTGCAAGGAATAAAAAGAATAGATATTCCTGCATTTGGATTCCAAGGACATCCGGAAGCAAGCCCTGGGCCGCATGATATTAATCAAGTATTCCTAGAGTTTATTTCGATGATGAAACATAAGAAAAAGCATGCCAAAAAATAAAAATATAAAAAGCGTTCTCATTATAGGAGCAGGACCAATCATTATTGGCCAAGCATGTGAATTTGATTATTCAGGTGTTCAAGCATGCAAGGCGTTGAAAGAAGAAGGAATAAAAGTAATTTTGGTAAACTCAAATCCTGCAACAATTATGACAGACCCTGATATGGCCGATAAGGTTTATATTGAACCCATACATTGGAGAAACATAGAAAAAATTATAATAAAAGAAAAACCAGATGCTATTTTGCCTACTATGGGAGGGCAGACTGCTTTAAATACAACCTTAGATTTAAATAGGCATAAAATTTTAGAAAAATATAATGTTAAAATCATAGGCGCAAGTATTGATTCCATTGATATGGCCGAAGATCGTGAACTCTTTAAAAATGCAATGAATGAAATTGGACTGAATACCCCCAAATCTTTTATTGCTCATAATTTCAGCGATGCAAAAAAAATTCAAAGTAAAATTGGATTCCCAATAATAATACGCCCATCATTTACTTTAGGGGGATCTGGCGGTGGCATTGCATACAATAGAGATGATTTCGAAAAAATTGTTACTAGAGGTCTTGATTTATCACCAACTAGTGAAGTATTGCTTGAGGAATCAGTTATTGGATGGAAAGAATTTGAAATGGAAGTTGTCAGAGATAAAAATGATAATTGCATAATAATTTGTTCCATTGAAAACATTGATCCCATGGGAATACATACTGGAGACTCAATAACAGTTGCACCTGCACAAACATTAACAGATAAGGAATACCAAAAACTCAGGGATGCATCAATACGGGTTCTTAGAAAGATTGGTGTAGATACGGGCGGTTCAAATGTTCAGTTCGCTATATCTCCTCAGGATGGAACACTTCTTATCATAGAAATGAATCCAAGAGTATCTCGGTCATCAGCTCTTGCCTCTAAAGCAACAGGATTCCCTATTGCAAAAGTTGCAGCGAAGTTAGCTATTGGCTATACCTTGGATGAATTGAAAAATGAAATAACGGGAGATGTAATACCAGCATCTTTTGAACCAAGCATTGACTATGTTGTTACAAAAATACCAAGATTTGCATTTGAAAAATTTAAGGAAGCTGATAATAAATTAACGACACAGATGAAATCTGTTGGTGAAGTTATGGCTATTGGAAGAAATTTTCAAGAATCATTTCAAAAAGCATTGAGAGGTCTCGAGATAGGAATAGACGGGCTTAACCAAATAAATCTTCCAAATAATTCTGCCCAAGATAATAATGACCATATAGAAAAAAGATTAGTGTCACCGACGCCGAGTAGAATCTTATTTGTTGCGGAAGCATTTCGGCAAGGGTTTTCACTTACTGAAGTTTACAATCTTACTAAAATTGATCAGTGGTTTTTAGCACAAATAGAGGATTTGGTAAAAGAAGAAGTATTTTTATCAGATAAAAAAGTAGAGAATCTATCTCATTCTGAAATTTTGAGGTTGAAAAGAAAAGGTTTCTCAGACTCTTTCTTATCTAAAATACTAAAGTATGATTTAAATAAATTTAGAAAGCACCGTATTTCTATGGGAATACAACCAGTTTTCAAAAGGGTTGATGCTTGCGCAGCTGAATTTCAGTCTAAAACCGCATATATGTATTCAACTTATGATGATGAGTGTGAATCTGAACCATCTAAAAATAAAAAAGTTATGATTCTAGGAGGAGGTCCTAATAGAATTGGACAAGGAATCGAATTTGACTATTGTTGTGTACATGCATCATTAGCTTTAAAAGAAATTGGTTATGAAACTATTATGGTGAACTGTAATCCAGAAACTGTTTCAACTGATTTTGATACATCTGATCGATTATATTTTGAACCTTTAACATTTGAAGATGTTATTGCAATAATTGAAAAAGAAAAACCAGATGGTGTTGTAGTCCAGTATGGTGGACAGACCCCATTGAAATTAGCAAATCAACTAAAAGCAAATAAGGTGACAATTATTGGGACTTCCCCAGAGTCAATTGATATTGCGGAGAATAGAGAAAAATTTAAAAAACTTGTCGAGAAACTAAACTTAAAACAGCCAATAAATGCAACTGCAAAAAATACCGAAGGAGCATTACAGATGGCAAATAAAATAGGGTATCCCTTAGTTGTTAGACCTTCATATGTTTTGGGCGGAAGAGCTATGGAGATTGTAACTAATGACTCTGATTTACAAAGATATATGCAAGAGGCAGTTACCGTGTCTAATAACTCACCTGTACTCTTAGATAAATTTCTCAATGATGCGATAGAAGTCGATGTAGATGCTATTTGTGATGGAAAAGATGTATTTATTGGTGCAATTATGGAACATATTGAAGAAGCAGGCATTCATTCTGGAGATTCTGGTTGTTCTATACCCCCTTATACCTTAAGTGAAAAAATTTTAAAACAAATACGTAATCAAGTTAGAAAACTAGCCCTTGAATTAAATGTAATTGGATTGATGAATACGCAGTTTGCAATAAAAGATGATGAAATTTTTTTACTTGAAGTCAATCCACGAGCGTCACGAACAGCTCCTTTTGTTTCTAAAGCGACAGGGGTACCTCTTGCAAAAATAGGAGCTCTAATTATGGTTGGAAAAACTTTAAAAGAATTGTCATTAACGAAAGAAATTAAAACTAATTATTTTTCTGTTAAAGAAGCTGTTTTCCCATTTTCTAAATTTCCAGAAGTTGACGTATTACTTGGACCCGAAATGAAATCTACTGGAGAAGTCATGGGTCTGGGTAAAAGTTTTGGTGAAGCTTATTTTAAAGCACAAAGAGCTGCAGGCGTAATATTACCAAAATCAGGTAATGTATTTATAAGCGTTAGAGATAAAGATAAATCTGAAGTATGTGTTGTGGCAAGAGATTTAATTAAAATTGGATTTACTATTTTTGCAACTTCAGGAACATTTAATTATCTTAAAGAGAATTCTATTGCTTGCAAGCAAATTAATAAAGTTAAACAAGGCCAACCACATATTGTTGATATGATAAAAAATAACGAAATTGATTTAATTATTAATACAACTGAAGGAGCGCGATCTATTAAAGATTCATTTTCGATTAGACAAGAAGCCCAAAATAATAATATTTCACTTACAACAACAGTTTCTGGAGCAAAAGCTTTTTGCAAAGCTATTTTATTTATTGATAATTTTGATGCTACTGATATTCAGAGTCGACACCGAGGATTAAATTAATTTTCATCTGCATTATATTTTTTTTCATCTAACATTTTTTCGCTTTTAGCAACAATACATGTAATACAGGTATCTCCAGTTACATTAACGCTTGTTCTAATCATATCTAACAATCTATCAACACCAAGCAATAAAGTAATGCCTTCTAATGGGATTCCTATTTCTGTCAATATAATAGAAAGCATCAAAATTCCAGCACTTGGTATTCCTGCTGTTCCAATAGAAGCTAGGGTTGCAGTTATAATAATTGTAATATAATCATTTAATGAGAGATCGATTCCATAAAAGGTTGCCAAAAAGTAAGTTGCACAACCTTGCATAATTGCAGTGCCATCCATATTTATAGTTGCGCCAAGAGGTATTGAGAATGATGCCACAGATTTTTTTACACCAAATTTATTTATAACAGCATTTAATGTAAATGGGATGGATGCGTTACTACTAGCTGTGCTAAAAGTAAATATAAGTATAGACTTAATTTTATTATAGAATTTTTTTAAATCTAGAGAGGCAAATAATCGAAGTAGAATTGAATACGTAATTGTAAAATGTAACATTAAAACGATGATAACAAGGAAGAAATACTTTGCTAATGGTATAAAAACCTCAATTCCCTGAGTTGCAAATGTCTTAGCTAACAAACAAAAAACAGCAATCGGAGTCAACTGGATAATCATTAGAACTAATTTATTAAGTATCTTATTTAAATCATCAATTAAATCAATGTAGACTTTTATCTCTTCCTTTATCAGTGATGCCGCTATACCAAGGAATATGGCAAATACCAAAACATGTATTACATTACCATCAGCCAAAGATGCAAAAAAATTTTCTGGAAAGAAAGTTAAGATGTAGTTTTTTGATTGAGGTAGATCAGAGTCTATTATCGGATTTGATCCTAAACTTAAATTTTGTTGATCATAGCCAACTAGCGTTGATGATAATAATGCTAAAGATATTGCAATTATAGTTGTTAATATATAAAGGGATATTGTTTTTAAGCCAATTCTTCCTAGCGCAGATGTATCATTAATTGAAACAATTCCTGAAATTAGCGACACAAAAATTAGGGGCAGCACAATCATTTTTAAAAGTAGAATAAAAATTGTTGCCAATGTCGTAAAAATATTTTCAATTAAGAAATTTTCAACTAATGCATTTGGAATAACAAAGATGTTCAAAGCAAGTCCAAAAAAAATACCAAACAGCATTGAGTAAAGGACTTGTTTTGTAAAGTTCATTTAAACTATTTTAGGCAATTGAGTATAGCGTCATAATCTGGTTCTTCCGCAATTTCACTAACAAGTTGCGAATGAATGACAGTATTATTTTTGTCTATTACTACAACAGCTCTAGCTGTAATACCAGCTAGCGGACCATCTACAATCAATACACCATAATCTTTTGCAAAATTTCTAGAACGCATCATTGATAAAATATGGATATTATCCAATTTTTCCGATGAGCAAAATCTAGCCATAGCAAAAGGTAGGTCTGCTGAAATGGTCAATACAGTAGTGTCAGCTACAGAAGTCGCTTTTTCATTAAAAACTTTTGTAGATTTTTGACACACCGGCGTATCTAAACTTGGGACTATACTCAAAATTTTATTTTTATCTTTGAAATCATTTAGTGTCACATTACTTAAATCTTCGCCAACTAAAATAAAATCTGGTGCTTTGTCACCCACTTTTGGGACATCACCTGTTGTATTTGTTTCATTCCCCTTTAAAGTAATTTTAGCCATTCAAATATACTAACAATCTTATAGTATCTATTCAACGATAATGATTGATAGTGATATAATGAAATATGTAATGAGTAAGAATAAGAAAATTACTAATTGGGTTACTAAACATAAAAAGGACCCATTTGTCAAAAAATCAAAAGAAGATAATTATAGATCACGTGCAGTTTACAAATTAATTGAAATTAACAACAAATATAAAATTTTTTCAAATTCTAATTTTGTCATAGATTTGGGTTGTGCACCGGGTTCTTGGTCACAATACATAAGTGAACAAAGAAATGTAGATAAAATACTTGGAATAGATATTTTAGAGATGACTCCAATAAATCGAGTATATTTCATCCAAGGAGATATCAACAATTCTGAAATTCATGAAATGGTTTTACGTGAAAATAAATGCAAAGCAGGGGTTGTATTATCTGATATTGCACCCAATATTACAGGTATAGGAGTGATAGATCAGGGCAATTTTACTGTTTTGGCCGATAATATCATGGAGTTTTGTAAAAAAACACTTAAAGAGGATGGGTTTTTAATTATGAAATATTTCACTGGTTCTAGCTTAGCTAGTGTACAGGAAAGCTTAAAAAAACACTTTAGAAAAGTAAGTGTATTTAAACCATCATCATCAAAAAAGATGAGTAATGAGATATACCTTATTTGTAATAATTTTAAACCATTGATATGATGAAGTTTGACAATCACTTAACTAGAATTTAGAATGATTCTAAAACTTAAGAAGGAAAAATAATGGGAGATCTTTTAAAAAATTTAGCAGTATGGACAGTTATAGCAGTGATTATAATGTCGCTGTTTTCTGGCATTGGTGTTCGTAATACATCTGTAAGTGAATTTAATTATACTGAATTTAATGGTTTGGTTGAAAAAGGCCAAGTTTCTGAAGTCACTATTTCTGGAAGAGAAATAGAGGGAAGATTAACATCTGGAGAATCCTTCAAAACCTACAGCCCAGAAACTGATAACTCAGCTTTGGTTGGAGACTTATTAAAGAATAATGTAAAGATAAATGGAAAGCCGCCTGAAAAACAATCTTTTTTAGCCCAGATTTTTTTACATTGGTTCCCATTCTTACTTTTAATTGGAGTTTGGATATTTTTTATGAGACAGATGCAAGGTGGTGGTGGTACCAGGGGTGCTATGTCTTTCGGTAAAAGCAAAGCTAAGATGCAGACTGAAGATCAAGTTAAAGTTACGTTCAGTGATGTAGCAGGTGTAGAGGAAGCTAAAGAAGAAGTAAAAGAATTAGTTGATTTTTTAAGAGATCCAGCAAAGTTTCAAAATCTTGGTGGTAAAATACCAACAGGTGTCTTAATGGTGGGATCTCCTGGAACAGGAAAGACTTTACTTGCAAGAGCTATTGCTGGTGAAGCAAAAGTCCCTTTTTTCACAATATCAGGTTCTGACTTTGTTGAAATGTTTGTCGGTGTTGGTGCATCGCGTGTCAGAGATATGTTCGAACAAGCAAAAAAGCATGCGCCATGCATTATATTTATTGATGAAATTGACGCGGTAGGACGTCATAGAGGCGCTGGATTAGGCGGTGGTCATGATGAACGCGAGCAAACATTGAATCAATTATTAGTTGAAATGGATGGATTTGAAGGTAATGAGGCAGTTATCGTAGTTGCTGCAACAAATAGACCTGATGTTCTTGATCCTGCTTTACTACGCCCTGGTAGATTTGATAGACAGGTTGTTGTGCCTCTGCCAGATATTCGTGGAAGAGAACAAATTTTAAAAGTACATGTTAGAAAAATACCAATAGCTAATGATGTTAAGCCTAAAATCATTGCTAGAGGAACACCTGGTTTCTCAGGAGCCGATCTTGCAAACTTAGCCAATGAAGCAGCATTATTTGCCGCTAGAGCGAATAAAAAGGTTGTTGATATGGATGATTTTGAAAAAGCTAAAGATAAAATCATGATGGGCGGAGAGAGAAGATCAATGGTAATGAATGATGATGAAAAAAAGCTCACTGCATACCATGAGGCTGGACACGCTGTAGTTGGGAAATTAGTACCTAGCCATGATCCAGTTTATAAAGTTAGCATTATACCTAGAGGAAGGGCACTTGGCGTAACAATGTTTTTGCCTGAAGAAGACAGGTATAGTAATAGTCGAGAAAGAATAAAAAGTATGATTGCTGCTTTATTTGGTGGAAGAGTTGCAGAAGAACAAATCTTTGGGCTAGATGCTGTGACAACTGGTGCTTCAAATGATATTGAAAGAGCTACAGATTTAGCTAGAAATATGGTTACTAAGTGGGGCTTGTCTGAAAAGATGGGGCCACTTGCTTACAATGAAGAACAAAATGAAGTTTTTTTAGGTAAATCAGTTTCTCAACAAAAAAGCATATCTGATGATACAGCGCATGCAATTGATTCTGAAATAAAAAGAATCATTGATACTGAATATAAACGCGCAACTAAACTCATTAAAGATAATATTAAGAAGATGCATATTATGGCTGAAGCACTTATCAAGTATGAAACAATTGATTCCAAACAAATTGAAGACATTATGGCTGGAAAGAAACCTGGTGCTCCTGAAGGTTGGTCTGATGATGACACATCCGGGGAAAGCGGAACAACTCCAACAACTAAAGGAAAGGGAGATGCTGCGCCTAATCCCGCATCTTAAAAACTAGCAAAGTTAAAACTCTGTATATATAGACATTATGTGCTGTTGACTTTTATACTTCAGTGATGAGTTTAGAATTAAATATAACCCAAAAACCACTTGTTATGGGCATACTAAATGTTACGCCTGATTCATTTTCTGACGGTGGAAAATATACACAAATCGATAAAGCTTTAGATCATGCTTTAGGAATGATTGAAGATGGAGCTGATATTATAGATATTGGTGGTGAGTCATCTAGGCCAGGCTCAAAAGAAGTTTCTTCTCAAGAAGAGATTGATAGGGTTATACCGGTCATTGAGAAAATAAGAAATGATTCTAATATACCAATTTCAATTGATACTACAAAAGCTAGCGTTATGTCGGAAGCTGTAAAACTTAATATACAAATTATCAATGATATATCTTCTCTAAAAGATGAAGGTGCTTTTTCAGTTTTGAAAAATAATAATGTCCATATATGCCTTATGCATATGAAAGGAACTCCAAAGAATATGCAAGACAATCCTAAATATGAGAATGTTGTTGAAGAAGTAAAAAATTTTTTGGAAGAGAAAATAAATCTTTGTGTTAAGAGAGGTATTCTGAAAGAAAGATTAATCATTGATCCTGGTTTTGGATTTGGTAAGACTCTTGATCATAACTACTTATTACTTAAAAATTTACAAAGAATCAAAAATTTACATAAGAATTTGTTAGTAGGTATTTCAAGGAAAAGTATGATTGGAAATTTACTTAATAAGAGCCCCGACCAAAGGTTGCATGGTTCCCTAGCCGCTACCTTACTATCAATTTATAATGGAGCTAATATTATTAGGACACACGATGTTCGTGAAACCAAACTTTTACTAAATATAACTAAAGAGATTGCGGATTATAATTTATGAAATTATTTGGAACAGATGGCATTAGAGGTAAGGTTGGTGAATCTCCAATCACATCTTCAGATATGAAAAAAATTGGCTATGCTATTGCGAAAACCATGTTCAAAAATACTCTAGGAACAGTACATATTTCAAATGATGGAAGATCATCAGCTAGTGAAATAGAGGATGCTTTGAAATGTGGAATAATAAAACAGGGCTCTATTACTCAGAATCATGGCTTACTATCTACGCCTGCACTTAGCTATTTTCTCAATAAAAGTGGTTCCAACAAATTTAGTGGCATACAAATAACAGCATCACACAATCCTTATCAAGACAATGGTATAAAAGTTTTTGACAATAATGGTTTAAAAATAACAGAAGAACAGGAAAGTGAGATTGAATATATTTTTAATAATTCTGATGAAGAATTAAGGAATGATATTGATCATGAAGGGTTTAATAACACTTCTCGTGATCTATACGTTCAGGCTGTAAGAAACTATTTGAGGGATAAGATACAAAATAAAAATAATGCGAAGATGTTAATAATGATTGACTGTGCTAATGGAGCTACATCAGAGCATGTTGCGGAAATTTTTAATGAATCACATGCTGATGGAATAATTGATATTATACCTATACATAACCAACCTAACGGGAAAAATATAAATAAAAAATGTGGAGCAACTCACATATCTATACTGCAAGAGCAAATAAAAATACATAATAGAGACAACCAAAGAAAAATTGACTTTGGTGTTGCATTTGATGGTGATGGTGATAGATCAATATTTGTAACTACAAATGGAGATGTTGTTGACGGTGATGAGGTTTTATTTATACTCAGTAAATTTAAAAAAGATTATCAAAATTATGATGGACCAGTTGTTGGCACATTAATGACAAATTTTGGAATACAGTCTGCATATAAAAAACTAGGAATTGACTTTCATGCTACAAATGTGGGAGATAAATTTGTTTTTGAAAAAATGACAGATATAAATGCTAAAATTGGTGGAGAATCATCGGGTCATATAATCACAACGGATTTTATAAATATACCAATTGGCGATGGAATCATTACTTTAATAAATTTACTTGAAACACTAATAAAAACAAAAAAAAATCTAGACGATTTAAAGAAAGTAACTTCAAAAAGTATAATTCCAAGCAAACTAATCAATCTTCCAGTTTTAGATAAAGAAAAATTTATGAGAGATGAAGCCAATCGTAAAGTTTTTTCAGAGTTAGAAAATAAAGTAATTAATTCTGGAAGAGTTTTAATCAGAGCATCAGGAACTGAAAACCTTATAAGATTACTAATTGAGCATCAGGATTTAAATGAAATAAATAAGTTAGAGAAGTATTTCTGTGATAACATACAAAAAACATAACTATCTAGAATGAAAAATTATTTAATAGCAGCTAATTGGAAACAAAATGGAAATTTAAAATCTCTTTCTAATTTAACTAAAAATATAGCAAATCTTTCCAGTAAAAGAAAAATCAGACATAAATTAGTATTATTTCCACCAGCAATTTATTTATTCAATATTTATTCTTTAATTAAAAATAAAAAAAACATTCTTTTAGGAATCCAAAATATATCACCTTATAATGATGGAGCTTTTACTGGTGAAGTTTCATCAAAGATGGCTAAGGATAGTGGTTGTAGTCATGTTATCATTGGCCACTCTGAAAGACGCCATATTCTTGGTGAAAGTAATGCAGAAATAGAATCTAAGGTTTCATTTTCCAATGATATGAAGCTGAATATTATACTTTGTGTAGGTGAAACTGCCTTAGAAAGAAGAAAAAAAATGACTAAGAAAGTAATTGCTAAACAATTAAGGACAGCATTATTCTCATTACGCAATAAATTAAAAAGAAACCTACAAAGACTTGTTATAGCTTATGAGCCAGTTTGGGCAATAGGTACTGGGAAAAATGCAACAATAGAACAAATAACTGATATTCATAATTACATAGCTAAGTCTTTATCGAATATCTTTGGAAGAAATTCTTTGAAAATAAAAATCTTATATGGAGGGAGCGTAAATAATACAAATGCTAAATCAATTTTAGAGCTTGATAATGTAGACGGAGCATTAGTTGGAGGAGCATCATTGCAAGCAAAAAAATTCATTGAAATTTGTTCATCAATTTGAGATAACTAACATCATGCAAACAATTATTTTAACCATACATATAATCCTTTCTATTGCTTTAATAGTTCTGATACTTGTTCAACATGGAAAAGGTGCAGACGCAGGAGCAGCATTTGGTAGTGGAGCTTCTTCAACTGTTTTTGGAGCAAGAGGTAGTGCAACATTTTTAACTAAACTTACAACTGTAATAGCATTAATTTTTTTTATTACTAGTCTTTCATTAGCATATTTTGCAAGTATTAAAAGAACTGATGAAAAAGGATTAATAGATAAAGAAATTATAACTGAACCTCAGCAAAATAAACCTGAATCAGATGAACTCAAAGATCTTCCATAATTTCGCCGATGTGGTGGAACCTGGTAGACACGCTGTCTTGAGGGGGCAGTGACGCAAGTCGTGCCGGTTCGAGTCCGGCCATCGGCAATTTATGGAACAATCCAATTTCCTTCAAAGGAATTTTTTTTAATAAAAGATACACGTCTATGACCTGAGCTAGATAAATATAACCATTCAATTTTGCTAATGAAAATATTTACAAAACAGAAATTTTCACTAAGACTATTTGTTTTTTTCAAGAAAATATCATCTGGATTTTCAATAATTGATCCAGGATGTTTATCATATAGATAACAATCACGAGAATCCTGGCTCATGTTCACCCAAATCTCTTTACAAATTTCATCAGAATTATGAATTTCTGCGTTTCCTGAAACTCTTATCTGTATTTTTTCATTTCTACTATAAAATAAACTCTCTACATTAGAATTCTTTTTTATTGCTTCAATCTTTTTAGATAAATTATTAGTGTGAAAAGAAATAGTTAAATCTTTTTTATTGCAACCTCTTAAAACAACCGTTCTTGCAGAAGCAATATTATTGAATGTAGTTGCGAGTGTAAATGTATGAAATTCAGAAGATCTATCATTGGTTCCTTCTGCTAAATTTTTCCATATGGTTTGATAAATTTCATTAATTTCATTGTAGTGTCTAGGGTTTTTTATTGACATTTTTTTATAAAATTTACTTAGTTATATATTATTCAAATTAATTTTAAAAAGGAATTAAAAAAATGCATATATACTGCCCTATGTCTGATACCATTACCAGAATATAGTATGTCTTAGCTTATTAGGCTATAATTTAGACAGGAGAAATATATGCTTTTTGAGTATTTACCAGTATTAATCTTCCTATTTTTTGCTATAATCTTCGCCTCATTAATGCTGGCTGTTGGATTTACCTTTGGGACAAGCAAACCTGATAAAGAAAAAAACTCCCCATATGAGTGCGGTTTCGAAGCTTTTGAAGATTCGAGAATGAAGTTCGATGTACGATATTATTTAGTTGCAATTTTATTTATTATTTTTGATCTTGAAATAGCATTTCTTTTTCCTTGGGCTATTGTTCTTAATGAAATTGGAACAACCGGTTTAGTTGCAATGGGAATTTTTCTTTTAGTTTTAATAGTTGGCTTTATTTATGAGTGGAAAAAAGGTGCGCTTGAATGGGATTAGAAAATATTAAAAGAGAAGGTTTTGTATTAGCCGACTCTACAAGCTTATTTGATTGGGCTCGAACAGGCTCTCTTTGGCCAATGACATTTGGTTTAGCTTGTTGTGCGGTTGAGATGATGCATGCGGGTGCCTCAAGGTACGATTTAGATCGTTTTGGAATGTTATTTAGACCTAGTCCGAGACAATCAGATGTAATGATTGTAGCAGGAACTCTAGTTAATAAAATGGCACCGGCACTGCGAAAAGTTTATGATCAAATGGCAGAGCCAAGATGGGTCATTTCAATGGGATCATGCGCAAATGGAGGAGGCTATTACCATTACTCCTATTCAGTCGTAAGAGGGTGTGATCGTATAGTTCCTGTTGATATATATGTGCCTGGATGTCCTCCAACTGCAGAAGCATTGTTATACGGTATTCTTCAGTTACAAAATAAAATTAGAAGAAAGAACATAATTCAAGCTGATTCAAAATTAAAGTGATATTAATGGAAGACAAAATAAAAAAATACTTGGGTTCAATTTCTGAAATAAAACATAGTCCCGATATGATTACTTTGAATGTCAAAAAAGATAATTTGATTACTGTTCTTAAAACGCTCAAAGAAAAAAAAGAATTAAAATTTCAACAACTAACTGATTTATGTGCAGTAGATTATAGTCAATTTAGAAATACAGAATGGAAAACAAACAATGCTACATCAACTGGTTATAGCAGAGGCGTTAAATCTAATACACATGGAAGAATAAAGTTTGGCGATGATATCCAAAAGAAAGATATTGGCGATAGGTTTTGCCTAGTATATCACCTCCTATCTTTAACAAATAATTCCAGAATAAGAATAAAAGTTTTTATAAAAGAAGATCCGCCAATAATTCCTTCAGTAACATGTCTATGGGATTCGGCAAACTGGTATGAAAGAGAAGCCTTTGATTTATTTGGTATATTATTTGAAGGACATCCAGATTTAAGAAGATTACTTACAGATTATGGTTTTATTGGCTATCCATTTAGAAAAGATTTCCCGTTGATTGGTAATACACAAGTTAGATATGACCCTGAACTTAAAAGAGTTATTTATGAACCAGTTGATATAGAGCCAAGAGTTTTGGTACCGAAGGTTATTAGGAAAGATAGTACATGAAAGAATTTAAAAATTTTACGATGAATTTTGGACCACAGCATCCTGCAGCTCATGGCGTTTTACGACTTATCCTACAAATGGAAGGTGAGGTAATTAGAAATGCAGACCCTCACATTGGTTTATTGCATCGAGCAACGGAAAAATTAGCCGAATCGAAACCTTATAATCAAACTATTGGCTATATGGATAGATTAGATTATGTTTCGATGATGTGTAACGAGCATGCATATGTCTTAGCTATTGAAAAATTGTTGCAAATTGAAATACCAGAAAGAGCAAAGTATATAAGAGTAATGTTTGACGAAATAACTAGAATTTTAAATCATTTATTGTGGTTAGGTGCACATGCACTTGATATAGGAGCTATGTCAGTATTTCTATATGCTTTTAGAGAAAGAGAAGATTTAATGGATTGTTACGAAGCTGTTTCCGGCACAAGAATGCATGCCACTTATTATCGCCCTGGTGGAGTAAATAATGATCTGCCATCACAAATGCCTAAGTATGAACATTCCGATATAAAAAATAAAAAAGAACTTGATGAAGCTAATAAAAATAGAGAAGGGAGTTTATTGGATTTTTTAGATGATTTTGTTTCTAGATTTCCAGCTTGTATTGATGAATATGAAGATTTGTTGACTGAAAACAGGATATGGAAACAAAGAACAGTTGGCATTGGTACAGTTACACCAGAAAGAGCTCTTGAATTAGGATTTACTGGACCAATGCTTAGAGGATCTGGAATAGCTTGGGATTTAAGAAAAAAGGAACCATACGAGATATATAATAAATTAAATTTTGATATTCCAATTGGCACCAATGGAGATTCTTATGATAGATATCTTGTTCGTATTGAAGAGTTGAGACAGTCTAATAAAATCATTCAACAATGTATAAAATGGCTTAAAGAAAATGATGGGCCAATAATGATTGATGATGCAAAAGTAACGCCGCCAAATAGGGAAAATATGAAAAATGATATGGAAGCACTAATACATCATTTTAAATTGTTTACAGAAGGATATTGTGTGCCGGAAGGTGAAATTTATTGCCCTGTTGAGGCACCAAAGGGTGAGTTTGGGATTTTTCTAATTTCCGATGGAGCAAATAAACCTTATAGATTAAAAATTCGAGCACCTGGTTTTGCACATCTTGCTGCGCTTAATGAAATGTCGACAGGGCACATGCTTTCAGATGTCGTTACTATTATCGGTACACAGGACATTGTTTTCGGAGAAATAGATAGATGATATCAAGTAATACAGCATATGTTATTGATGAAAAAACTTTAAGTTTAATTGATCAAATTAAGAAAAAATTTCCAGATCAAGAAAATAAATCTGCAATTATCGAGAGTTTGCTCTTGTTACAGCATAATAATAATGGATATATCACTAAGGAAATAATGAATTCACTTGCGAATTATTTGGATATTGAAGAAATAGATGTTTATGAGGTTGCAACGTTTTACTCTATGTTAAATACAAAACCTGTGGGGAAAAATGTTATTGCAGTATGCACCAATGTTTCTTGTATGCTTAGAGGTTCACAAAAAATATTAGAGCATATAGAAAAAAAACTTCAAATTAAAGTTGGTGAATCCACTAAGGACAATAAATTTTTTCTCAAAGATGAGATAGAATGTCTTGCCGCATGTTGTGATGCTCCTATGATGCAGGTTAATCATAAAAACGTAGAGAATTTAACAACAGAAAAAGTTGATCAAATTTTGGAAGAACTTTCATGATTACAAAGATTTGTACAGAAACCTTTGATAAACCATACGCTTCAAGTTTATCAACTTATATGAGACTAGATGGATATAAGTCTTGGGAAAATATAGTCAAAAATAAGATACCTCGAACTGAAATAATCTCTCAAATTAAAGATTCGGGGCTCCGAGGAAAAGGTGGGGCAGGTTTCTTAACCGGGTTAAAATGGTCATTTATTCCTGCAACTTCTAATCAACAAAAATATCTTGTTTGTAATTCAGATGAAAGTGAGCCCGGCACCTGTAAAGATCGTGATATTTTACGATATAATCCTCATTCAATCATAGAAGGTATGTTGATTGCTTCATATGCTATTGGCGCTACAGTTTCATATAATTATCTTAGAGGAGAGTTTGTAGAAGATCAGTGGAAAGTTTTTAATCAGGCCTTGAATGACGCATATGAGAAAAATTTTGTTGGTAAAAATATACTTTCATCTAACATAAATATAGATATTTATAGTTTAATTGGTGCTGGGGCATATATTGTTGGTGAAGAAACAGCAATGCTTGAGTCTATAGAAGGAAAAAGAGGTATGCCGAGGGTAAAGCCGCCTTTCCCAGCAATCAAAGGTCTGTATGGAAAACCTACAATTATTAATAATACTGAAACTTTAGCGACAGTACCTAAAATAATTTTAAATGGTCCAGATTGGTATAAAAAACTAGGTTTGAATTCAGGTGAAGGTGTAAAAATATTTTCAATGAGTGGTCATGTAAGTAAACCTGGTAATTATGAGATTCCTTTGGGAACACCATTCAAAGATTTATTAGAAATGGCTGGAGGAGTTGCTAATTCCAAAAAACTTAAGGCTGTTATACCTGGCGGATCATCTGTCCCTGTTCTTACTGCAGAAAAAATTATGAATACAAACATGGATTATGATTCGTTAAATAAATCAGGTTCAATGATTGGATCTGGAGGAGTCATAGTTATGGATGATAGCACTTGCATGGTTTCTGTTTTACAAACAATTTCAAGGTTTTATTTCGCAGAGTCATGTGGTCAATGCACACCATGTAGAGAGGGTACTGGATGGTTATATAAAATTTTATCAAATATCATTGCGGGAAAAGGAACAACAAACGACCTTATTCAATTAGAAAGAATAGCGGGGATGATTGAAGGTAATTGTATTTGTGCCCTGGGTGACGCAGCTGCTCTTCCCGTCAAAAGTTTTTTACAAAATTTTTGGTCTGAGTTTGAACACTTTGTAGAAAAAAAAGAGTCAATGGTTTCATAAATATGGAAGTTTTTATAAATAATAAATCATATATAGCTAATGATAATGAGACAATCATTGAGCTTACAGATAGGTTAGGGATTCATATACCACGTTTCTGTTATCACAAACATTTATCTGTTGTTGCGAGCTGTCGAATGTGTTTGGTTGAAGTTGAAGGTTTCAGTCATGCCCAGCCAGCTTGTTCAACTAAGCTTATTGAAAATATGAAGATCCATACAAAGTCTGATACAACAAAAAAGGCCCAAAAAGCTACTATGGAGTTTCTATTGATTAACCATCCACTGGATTGCCCTATTTGTGATCAAGGAGGAGAATGTGAATTACAAGATATCTCTTTAGAGTTTGGTGATGACCATTCGCAATATATGCAAATGAAACGGGTTGTACCAGATAGAGATATCAGCCCACTAATTTCGACTGACATGACAAGATGCATCCATTGTTCAAGATGTGTGAGGTTTGGTGAAGAAATTAGTGCTTGCAAGGAGCTTGGCTTGCTTGATAGAGGTGAGGAAATGAAAATAGATACATTTTTAGATTACGGAGTCAGCTCAGAATTATCAGGAAACATGATAGATTTGTGTCCAGTCGGAGCATTAAATAATAAACCATATCGTTATTCAGCAAGAACATGGGATTTATCACAACATGTCGGAATTTCTCCTCATGATTGTATTGGTTCAAATATTTATTATCATGTTTACAAAAATAAAATTGTCCGTGCTGTGCCATGTGAAAATGAATCTATTAACCAAACATGGTTATCTGACAGAGACAGATTTGGATATGAAGGAATATATTCAAATGACAGAATTAAAAGCCCAATGATTCGTAAAAATAATAAACTTATTGAATGTGATTGGGAAACTGCATTAGATGCAGCAAATACTGAATTAAAAAAAATAAACCACTCTAATGTTAATGAGTCAGGGTGTTTGATATCACCTCAATCTACATGCGAAGAATTGTATTTATTTCAAAAGCTCTTTAAAGGACTTAATATAAAAAACATTGATCATAGAACTAAAGAAAGAGACTTTTCATACCAGGATAATTTTCCAGCAATGCCACTTTTTGGATGTAATTTTAATATGATAGACAGTTTTGATAATATTGTTCTGGTCGGGGTTAATATAAAAAAGGAATTTCCAATTCTCTCACCAAGATTAATAAAAGCCACTAGAAAAAAAACAAAAGTTTTTTCATTTAATTTCATTCCATCTAATGAAGACTTCCCAGTAGAAATTAGCCTGACCCATAGACCAGAAGATTTGCTTAGTATTTTTATGAACTTATTAACCAAAAATAAAAATGAGAACATGCAGGAAGAAATTGAAAAAATATCAAAAAATTTAATTCCCGGAAAAAAAACTTTAGTAATAGTTGGACCAACTATTTCCCAATTAGATAATCAGACAGAGTTCCACTCTATATTAAGTGAATATTCAAATCAAAATAATTTTACGCTTGGTTTTTTAGCAGATCAATGTAATTCAACTTCTTCTTGGTTATTAGGACTGCTTCCACATAGAAACCTATTAGGAGAAAAAACTAAGAATATAGGTTTAAATGCATATGAAATAATAGAGAATAGATTGTCATCATATATTATATATAACCTTGAACCAGAATATGATTTTTGGAATAACTTGTCTTTAAATAAATCTCTAGAGAAATCAAAAATGAATATATTTTTCTCCACTTTTTTTACGCCAAGTATTCGGGAACATGCGAATATTTTATTTCCAATAGCGTCGTTTGCTGAAGCTGGTGGAAGCTACATAAATATAGAAGGAACTTATCAACATTTTGATAAAATTATAAATCCAGATAATAATGTAAAACCTGGTTATGAAATATTAAATGAATTACTTCATAAAAATAACCTTGGGAATTATACTTTTCAACAATTAAAAGAAGAGATAGAGGATAAGATTATTAATTTTGATGCATCTGCAAAAATATTTGCTCATAAAAATTTGAGAAAAACCTCAAATCAAAACAGAAGTTTTTTTAAGATCACTGACCGTAGTATTTATCACATTGATTCATTGTCAAGAAGGTCAGATTCGTTGCAAATGACGAAGCATGCACAAAATAAATCAATAAAAATTTCAAAAGATATAATTGAAGATACTGATAGACGAGAATATATCGAAATTATTGATAAACATAAAACATTTAAAACAAATGCTTATGATGTTGATAACTCATTGCCACACAAGACAATTGTTTATCCTTCAACTTTTTGCCAAGATACTTTAACTGGGATGAAATCTGGATCCATAGATATCAAAACTAATTTATAAATCAACATGCAAGCTTTATACATTTTTTTAAACATTTTAACCGATATTCTTATTATTGTTATACCGTTATTCCTAATAGTTGCATATGTCACTTATTCTGAAAGAAAAATTATTGGGTTCATGCAATCTAGAATGGGTCCGTCTCGTGTTGGACCATACGGAATATTACAACCAATAGCTGATGTAATAAAACTTCTTTCTAAAGAAATAATTATACCTTCAAGTGCTAACAAAGGTCTTTTTTTGACAGCACCGATGTTAATGTTAATACCATCACTATTGGTTTGGTCTGTAATACCTTTTTCAGAAAGGTTTGTGCTTGCAAACATTAATGCAGGGATACTTTTTATCCTTGCCCTTACTTCATTGAGCGTATATGGAGTTATCATTGCTGGTTGGGCATCGAACTCAAAATATGCTTTTCTAGGTTCAATGAGATCAGCTGCACAAATCATAGCATATGAAATTGCAATGGGTTTTGCGCTCGTAGGAGTTCTAATGGTTGCAGGAAGTTTAAATCTACAAGAAATTATAATAGGACAAAGTGGCGGGATTCTAAATTGGTACTGGATACCGTTACTTCCATTATTTTTAATTTATTTAATCGCTGGTGTTGCAGAAACTAATAGAGCACCATTTGATGTATCTGAAGGAGAGTCGGAACTTGTTGCTGGATTCCATGTTGAATATTCTGGAATGGCCTTTGCAATGTTTTTTTTAGCAGAATATATGAACATAATTTTAATTAGTACTTTGGTCAGCATCATGTTTTTTGGTGGTTGGTTGTCTCCATTTGAGTCTACATGGATTGAACCAATAACGGACTGGATCCCTGGCTTTGTGTGGCTGGCTATGAAAACAATAATGTTTGTATTTTTATTTTTATGGCTTAGAGCAACTTTACCTAGATATAGATACGATCAAATCATGCGTCTTGGCTGGAAAGTCTTTTTACCAATTACACTAATTTGGATCTTTTTTGAAGGATTTATGATTTATTATGAAATTACACCTTGGTTTAAATCATGATAAATAAAATTCTATCTATTATTAAAAGTTTATTTTTATTTGAAATATTCAAAGGACTATCAGTTACTGGGAAAAAAATGTTTAAAAAACCAATAACTGTTCAATATCCTGAGGAAAAGACACCTCAATCAGCAAGATTCCGTGGATTACATGCATTACGCAAATACCCAAATGGTGAAGAAAGATGCATAGGATGCAAACTGTGTGAAGCTGTTTGTCCTGCACTAGCCATTACAATGGATACAGAAATGAGATCTGATGGGACCAGAAGGACTACACGTTATGATATAGATTTATTCAAGTGTGTTTATTGTGGATTTTGTGAAGAAGCATGTCCAGTTGATGCTGTAGTTGAAACAAAAATTTTTGAGTTTCACTTTGAGAGAAGAGACGAAAGAATTATTTCTAAGGATGAACTATTAAAAATAGGTGCAATATATGAATCTCAAGAAATAAAAGATAGAGAAAATTTAAATTAGATAATAATTATGGAAATAGAGTTATATGTATTTTTGCTTTTTTCTTCTGTACTAATTTTTAGTGCATTGAGAGTAATTACAGTCAATAATCCAGTCAAGGCAGCAATTTATTTAGTATTTTGTTTCTTTTCTTCTGCAATATTATGGTTGTTATTAAATGCAGAATTTTTGTCCATCATCCTTATATTGGTCTATGTAGGAGCGGTTATGGTGCTATTTTTATTTGTTGTCATGATGCTGGATATTAATTTAGCTAAAATACAGGAAGGGTTTGTAAACTATTTTCCAGTAGGGCTCATAGTATTTTTTAGTATGGCTATATTACTAATATTTTTTTTGAGTGACCAGTTCTCAAATATGGATAGAAATATAATACAAGAAATTCCTTTGATTGGTTCTGATAATACTAAAAACCTCGGGTACTTATTATATACTGACTTTATTCTAGCTTTTGAAATTGCTGGAGTTATTTTATTGCTAGGCATAATAGCTGCAATTACCTTAACCCATAAAAAAAATACTCTAACTAAGTACCAAAATCCTTTTGATCAAATTAATGTTACGAAATCAGATAGACTGAAAATTATAAAAGATGAGGATCAAAGCCAATGATACCTATGTTGTATTATTTAATTTTAAGCTCTGTGTTATTTAGTATTTCTTTAGCAGGAATATTTCTAAATAGAAAAAATATTCTTATTCTACTTATGTCTATAGAAATTATGTTTCTATCTATAAATTTTAATTTTATAATTTTTGGAAATTTTTTAGTTGATTTAACTGGCCAAATTTTTGTATTTTTTATCCTAACTGTAGTAGCTGCAGAGTCTGCAATTGGGCTTGCCCTCATAGTTGTTTTATACAGAAATAAGCAAAGCATAAATGTTGATGACATTGGAAGATTAAAAGGCTAAATATGTTTATATATACATCTTTAATATTATTCCTACCTTTAATTGGAGCAATATTACTATTATCATTAAAGCCGCAGTCGCCAAAACTTTTTACAAATCTAATTGCAAATACATCTATCGGTATACCAATGGTGCTTTCAATTTTTTTATTCATAAAATATCTATTCCATCCAGAAATAATTAATACATTTAAATTATATACTTGGGCTCACTCTGATGAGTTTATATTGCACCTTGGAATTTTAGTTGACAGTCTATCTGTTTTTATGGCTTTTGTAGTAACATCTGTTTCATTCCTTGTACATGTTTATTCAGTAGCTTATATGAGTAAAGACGAGAGCTATAATAGATTTTTTATTTATACAACTTTTTTTACATTTTCAATGTTGCTAATTGTATTTTCTGATAATTTTTTACAACTTTTCATAGGTTGGGAATTAGTTGGTCTATCTTCTTATCTTCTTATTGGTTTTTGGGTTCATAAGGAGACAGCTATTTTTGCAAACTTGAAAGCCTTTATTGTAAATAGGGTTGGTGATATAGGATTGATACTAGGTGTTTGTTTGGTATTTGTATATTGCAAAGACCTAAGTTTCTCTAATTTCTTTACTTCCATAGATATATTAAAAAATGAATCAGTTGATTTTTTTGGATATGATATATCCCTTTTACCTTTGATTGCATTCATGTTATTTATTGGAGCGGCAGCAAAATCAGCGCAAGTTCCACTTCAGTTTTGGTTACCAGATTCTATGGAGGGGCCAACTCCGATTTCAGCACTTATACATGCTGCGACAATGGTAACAGCAGGAATTTTCATGATTGCAAGATTGTCACCACTCTACGACCAATCATTATATATCTCAGATTTAATTTTAATAATTGGTTGTATAACTGCTTTGTCTATGGGGTTAGTTGCTCTTGCACAAAATGACATCAAAAGAATTATTGCGTATTCCACTATTTCGCAACTAGGATATATGGCTGTTGCGCTTGGTTTATCATATTATTCTTTGGCAATTTTTCATCTTATGACCCATGCTTTTTTTAAGGCACTTTTATTCCTCTGCGCTGGATCAATAATACTTAAATGCCATCATGAGCAGGACATCACAAAGATGGGGGGTTTAAAAAACTTATTACCTGTTACTTATGTCACATTTTTTATTGGAGGTTTATCAATGATTGGTTTTCCAATATTTTCAGGGTTTTTTTCAAAAGACTTAATTATTGATGCTCTAAAATTTGAAGGCTTGCCTATTGCATATTATACATTGATTCTTGGTATTTTTATTACGACACTCTATACATCTAAAATATTCTTTAAGGTCTTTTACGGGAAAAATAAATTAATTCATATTAATGAAAATGAACCAGAACATAATAAAATTATATTAATTCCATTAGGAATACTTGCAACTTTAAGTATATTTATTGGTCTTATTCTATTCAACCCAATTATAGAATCTAACTACTTTAGTAGTTCTTTAACTGACTCAGTAAGACTAAAAGAATTCTTTTCAACTTCAATATCTTCATCACATGAATTAATTATTCATTCACTTACATCATTAAACTTTTTGACACTTGCACTAGGTTTATTTTTTTCATATTTATTTTTTTTACAATATCCCAATACTGGCGAGAAGATGAAAATTAAATTTGAATATTTTTATGATTTATTGAAGAATGAATATGGATTCACTTATCTTGCAAATACTTATTTTCCCAAAAATGCTAATTTAATTTCTAAAATTTTGTGGAAAAAATCAGATGAAAAAATTATTGATGGTTATTTAGTCAATGGCCTAGCTAATCTAATCAATACATTTTCTATGAAAATTCGATTATTTCAATCTGGATATTTATATCATTATGCTTTCACAATGATTATAAGTTTAGTTCTATTTTTATTATTTTTCTACGATTTTTGATATGAGCCCAACACCATTACCATTATTAAGTATTTTGATTTGGACACCGATTGTTGTTGGTTTCTTAATGTTATTCTTCAATAAAGGTGATAATCGATACACTCGATTTTATAGCATCTTGACTTCAATATTAATGGTAATTTTATCTATAATTTTGTTAACTAACTTTGACTTTAATAAACACACTCTTCAATTTGTTGAAAATAATCCTTGGATAGATAATTTTAAAATAAATTATTTCGTTGCTATTGATGGCCTTTCTCTATTATTTATATTATTAACATCTATTATTTCATTACTAATATTATTTTTTAGCTTGAGTGATACTCGTCCACAAGAGAACAAATTTTTCTCTCTATTTTTAATTCTAGAAGGGTTACTCTTTGGAGTCTTTTGTTCTTTTGACAGCATCTTATTCTATATTTTCTTTGAATCAATGTTGATCCCTCTTTTTCTCATAATAGGGATTTGGGGTGGGCCAAATAGAATCTATGCAACTATAAAATTTTTTCTATATACTTTATTTGGTTCAGTCCTCATGCTGGTTGCGATTATTTATTTATCATTCAAGGCGAATAGTTTTGAGATATTTGATTTTTATAATCTAATTCTACCTTTGCAAACTCAGATTTTTATTTTTATTGCTTTTTTAATAGCATTTGGAATCAAAATCCCAATGTGGCCAGTTCATACTTGGTTACCCGATGCCCATGTTGAAGCACCTACAGGAGGATCAGTGATTCTAGCTGCAGTAATCCTTAAAGTAGGCGGATATGGGATGATTAGATTTCTATTACCTATAACAACTGAAGCAGGAATGTATTTATATGAATTTCTAATCCCATTATCATTAATAGCTATAATTTATATAAGCTTTGTTGCTTTAGCACAACAGGATATGAAGAAATTGATAGCCTATTCTTCTGTAGCTCATATGGGTTTCGTAACACTTGGGATATTTTTAGTTTTTGCTTTTTTAGATAATGCTGATAAAAATATGGATATAGCAAATTTAGCTCTGCAAGGAGCAGTCATACAAATGATTTCTCATGGATTAATTTCTGCAGCTTTATTTATATGTATTGGAATAATCTATACTCGAACTAAATCAAGATTAATTAATGAACAAAGTGGAGTTGTCAAAGTTATGCCAGTTTTTTCTACTTTCATGATTTTCTTTTTGTTAGCAAATTCTGGTTTACCTGGAACTTCTGGCTTTGTCGGTGAATTTTTGGTATTAGTTGCGAGCATGGGATCAAATATAGTTTATGCAATATTAGCTTCTTTCACATTAGTCTTAGCTGCATCTTATTCTTTATGGTTAGGAAAAAGAGTTATATTTGGTGTTCCAAGTAATCAAAGGATTATTTCTATGAAAGAGATTCAGTCTATTGAATTTTGGACTTTATTAGTTCTTTTAATTCTAGTTTTAATAATTGGAATTAAACCAGATTTGATTATGTATATAATGCATGAAACTTCACATAATATAGTTTACTCCTTAGTAAGAGGAATATAATTATGATTCTAATCCAATATTTAATACCAGAGATAATTATCGTTTCTTCAGCCTGTTTTATACTTATTTTGGATTTGTTTTTAAAAAAAGGTTATAAAGAGGTTTCATATTACCTAATACAAATTTCTTTAATTATAAGCATAATCACTATTTTTGAAAGATTCGATTATTTTATAGGCTTAGAGCCTCTCTCATATAATACTGAAATTTTCTCAACAGTATTTAAAATTTTTCTATTGGTTGGAATGGTTGCTATATTTCATTATTCATATAATTTTTTAAAATATTTTGAATTATATAAAACTGAATATTTTATACTATGTTTATTTGCTGTTACTGGAATGATGATTATGTCATCAGCTAATGACTTGTTAATATTATATTTAGGGATTGAATTATTATCTTTATCACTTTATACAATAATAGGTTTTAATAAGAAATCTATTTTTTCATCTGAAGCAGCGGTAAAATATTATGTTTTAGGTGCAATTTCATCTGGCTTTCTATTGTTTGGCATTTCTTTAATTTATGGTTTAACTGGAACTTTAGCATTAACAGAAATTTTTGATTTTATCAAAAATATACAGACTGACTCAGCAAGTTTAGATTTATATAATGTTGGATTAATATTTTCATTAACTTTTATATTAGTGAGCTTGGCATTCAAATTTGGGGCAGCGCCATTTCATATGTGGATACCAGATGTGTATCATGGTGCACTAATCCCAACAACATTGCTATTAAGTACGCTCCCTAAAATTGCTATTTTTATAGTTTTGATTAAATTATTATCGAGTGCCTTTTCTAATTTATTTATTTTTTGGTCTGAAATGATTCTTATTTTATCCGTCATTTCAATTTTGATTGGAAATATTATTGCTATAGCTCAAACCAATATCAAAAGAATGCTTGCATATTCCACAATTGCTAATATTGGTTTTATTCTAATTGCTATTTCTCTCGGAAAACAAGAGGCATATGAGGCATCTATGTTCTATACAATATCTTATGTAATAATGACTATGGCTGCATTTGGAGTTTTACTACTAATAACTCTAAATAAAAAACCAATAGAACTAATAACTGATTTAAAAGGTTTGAATTCTCAGCATCCTTGGTTTGCATTTCTATTATTAATCATCATGTTATCGCTTGCTGGCATTCCTCCTTTGATTGGGTTTCATGCAAAGCTCTCAATAATAAATGTTTTGATCCATGGAGGACATATTTGGTTATCAATTTTTGTTGTACTTATGACAGTTATTGGAGCTTATTATTATTTAAAAGTAATTAAAGTAATATATTTTGATCAAGGCGCTGGTAAAATTTATTTAATACCATCATATGTATTGATAAGTATCAATACTATAATTTTAATTGTCCTTGGTATCTTCCCATCGAATCTCAGTGTGATTAGTTCATATACTATTGGCAGCCTCTTTTAATACTTGAAAATAAATTATAGAGATTATAGACTTCATTCTACAGTGCGGGGTGGAGCAGTCTGGTAGCTCGTTGGGCTCATAACCCAAAGGTCGTAGGT
>CAYFEQ010000005.1:0-91556 GCA_964342155.1 uncultured Ectothiorhodospiraceae bacterium
TACAAAGATAGAAATACACGCCCGGGTGGCGGAATTGGTAGACGCAAGGGACTTAAAATCCCTCGAGAGCAATCTCGTGCCGGTTCGACTCCGGCCCTGGGCAATAAAGATATGAAAAAAACATATTTTATAGTTATTTTATTTATGATTACTGGGTGCTCGTCAAAGGGTTTGATTCCTATACCGACAAATTTGCTGCCAGAACTTAATACATCTCCTTCCTCGTCGGCAAACTATGGGAGTTTCCCAAAAGAATATCAAAAATTATTGCAAACATATCTCAAAAAAAACCTAACTAATCCTCATAATGCTAAAGTTGAGTTTGTTAATACTCCAAGAAAAATCTCTGTTACACATCTAAATGATGAATTGTATGGATATCGTGTGTGCTTATCTATAGATCAAAAAAATAACAAAAATATATATACAGGATTTAGAAATCATTTCTTTTTAATTAAAGATGAATTAGTAATAATGCATCTTTATGATTCTGGATTGCTCAAAATTCCATTTGAATTATGTGTACAGAGAACAGAAGAGAAGACACTGTATTTAGATGACATTGATGATGTGGTTCCAGAGGGTACTACAGTAGATGAAATGGATGATCCTTCATTGATTGAGCCAAAGATAAAAGAAGAACAAAAAATCTCTAAAGATATTTATATTGGATGCATAGTTGATGACAAAGAATATACATATGTATTTAATGAATATAAGAACAGTTTAGATCAATCAATAGGTACAGCAACAAAATCTTTTATATCTGTTGAATTTTCTAAGACACATATATTTGGAAAATTAGATAATCAAGAAGTTTTAATTAATCGTGTTTCTGGCACAGTATATGTAACAGAATCAGGTGTTGAAAAACGTGGTCTATGTCAACTTAAAAACGAGAGGAAATTTTAAACATTTTTGTTCAATAAGCGTGGTTGAAGATTCATAAAAATAGGATTATAGTGTTTAAGTTAAGGGGGAAACATAATGAAAAGTGATATTGAAATAGCTCAGGCAGCAAAAGCAGAAAAAATCATTGATGTTGCACAAAAGTTAGATATACCAGAAAATGCTCTAGAATTGCATGGGCATGACAAAGCTAAAATATCATTCGATTTCATAAATAGTTTAAAAAATAAACCAGATGGAAAGCTTATACTTGTTACAGCAATAAGCCCAACTCCCGCTGGAGAAGGAAAAACTACAACATCGGTAGGCTTAGGTGATGCGCTTAACCATATTGGCAAAAAAGCTCTAGTCACTATTAGAGAACCTTCTCTTGGACCAGTTTTTGGAATGAAAGGTGGTGCCGCAGGTGGTGGTATGGCCCAAGTTATTCCTATGGAAGATATAAATTTACATTTCACTGGTGATTTTAATGCCATTCAATTAGCTA
Organism: uncultured Ectothiorhodospiraceae bacterium; assembly: GCA_964342155.1. Taxonomy (GTDB): domain Bacteria; phylum Pseudomonadota; class Gammaproteobacteria. Next base: position 1,397 of record CAYFEQ010000005.1, read on the forward strand.
ACAATCTTCTTGCAGCAATGCTAGATAATCACATCCACCATGGAAATCAATTGAATATAGATGTAAGAAGGGTCACTTGGAAAAGAGTTCTTGATATGAATGATAGAGCATTAAGAAAAACTGTTTGTTCTTTAGGATCTATTGGTAATGGTTTTCCTAGGGAAGATGGATTCGACATTGTTGTAGCATCTGAAATAATGGCAATTTTTTGTCTATCTACGTCACTACAGGATTTGAAAGAAAGGCTCGGAAAAATAGTTGTTGCTTATACTCGTAAAAAAGAACCAATTCTAGCCAAACAAATTAATGCTCATGGCGCAATGACAGTGTTGTTAAAGGATGCAATAAAACCGAATCTTGTGCAGACTTTAGAAAATAATCCAGCAATGATTCACGGTGGTCCGTTTGCTAATATAGCTCATGGATGTAATACCGTTATAGCAACACAAGCTTCACTCAAACTTGCAGATTATGTTGTCACAGAAGCTGGTTTTGGTGCGGATTTAGGAGCTGAAAAGTTTTTAGATATAAAATGTAGAAAAGCAAAACTTAAGCCTTCAGCAGTAGTCTTGGTAGCTACTATTAGAGCTTTAAAATATCATGGAGGATGTGCTTTAGAGGATCTAAATAAGGAGAGTGTTGATCATCTGCAAAAAGGTATTGTTAATTTAGAACGTCATGTCAATAATCTAAAAAACCATTATGGACTACCAGTAGTAGTTGGAATAAATGGATTTACTTTTGATACTGACAAAGAACGAGAAGTTTTACAAAAAAAATCCAAAGAACTTGACGTGCCAATTGTATCCTCAACGCATTGGGCTGATGGTGGCAAAGGCGCTAAAGAACTTGCTGAAACAGTTGTAAAAACTATTGATGAAGCTGAAAATAATTTTAAATATTTATATGAAGATAGTTTAGATCTTTGGTCTAAAATGGAAACTATTGCAAAACAAATATATGGAGCTGATGGAATTAGTGCTCCAAGCAATATAAGGAAACAAATCGATGATTTACAAAATGCTGGTTATGGAGAATATCCAGTTTGTGTTGCTAAGACACAATATTCATTTTCAACAGATCCAACACTTAGAGGCGCACCTACTGGTCACATTATACCAATAAGAGAAGTCCGCTTAGCAGCAGGAGCTGAATTTATAGTCATGGTTTGTGGAGATATTATGACTATGCCTGGATTACCTAAAGTTCCAGCAGCTGAAAAAATTGATTTAGATGCTAAAGGTAATATTGTAGGTTTATTCTAGTTTCTAGCATACAACAGTGTCACATTTGCTTGAAAATAGAATAATTTTTTTTACACTCTCTTTATTTTTAGTCGCACTTGCTTGTTTAGGCCCTGAAGGCGTTCCTTTTAAACAATATATTTTGAACCTTGATTTTACGGAACTACAGGTACTTGCTAGTGAAAATGACTCATATTTTAGAGTACCAAATAGCCCGATACGCATAGCCATTTTTATTATTGCATTTTACGTAATGTTTCAATCATTGCGATTACCAATCAAGGAAAATGTTAAATTATCAACCACTTTAATTAAAGTTATTAATTATCTTATATTCTTATTCTTAATAGTAAATTTAATTACAAATAATGGGTCAAATTTAATTTTTATCTCTTTATTTGCTATTTCAATGTTTTATATCCTCTTTAGAAAGAATATTATTGATGATGATTATTCACGTATTGAAATATTGCTTCTATGCAGCATGTTTTTAATGTTTTTTATTACCATATTTTCTTCCATCTATCATGAATCATCCCTTACAGAAATTGATAATTACTCAAGATTCTTGTTATTTATTCCAATTTATTTGCTTCTCAGAGATATAAAAATTAATTTTACAGAATTTTATTTGATTATAAATATAGCATCTATTATTACAGGGCTTGTTGCCCTTTATTACTTTTTTATTCTTGGTGAAATTAGAGTTTCAGTATATAGTAGCAGCGCAATTATTTATGGAAATATTAGTTTATTACTTATGGTTTTTTCATATCTTACAATTAAACCATATAATGACTCATCTAAATCTCTTCTATTACCAACTCTAGGTGTATTTTTTGCTTTTGTCGCATGGTCATTGACTGGAACACGAGGATCATTGTTGGGCGTAATAATATTATTATTGATTCTATTTTTTAATAGAAAATATAGAAAAGGAATCTTTATTCCAGATATTAAAGTTATAATTGCAAGCATATTCTTTTTTGGAATAGCAATTTCTCAAACAACTAATGTTCATAGATTCACAGAAGGTTTTAATAGCGGTTACAATTATATTGTTTATGGTGAGGAGACAAATTGGAAAAACCCAGATAGCATAATGCCTAGATTAATAATATGGAAAGGTTCCTATAATATCCTCAAAGATAATTTAATTTTTGGAGTAGGCCTTGATAAATTTAACATAAAATTATCAGAACAAATTAAAGATAAAAAAATACCGATGATAAGAAAAGATTTTAAAAACCCTACTGCAGGTTTGAATCATGCACACAACCAATATCTAGATATATTTGCTAAAATGGGTATTTTTGGTTTTATATTATTAATATTATTTTTATTAATAAATATAAATTTTTTCCATCAAAAATTTAAATCAAGCTCTTTACTGAAACAAAATATTGCCCTTTTTGGTATGACTACCATTGTCATGTATATGTCTCATATGATGACACATGCAGTTTTCTCACATCATCACTCAACAATTTTTATGTTAATGGTATTAATATTATTCTTTTCTTCTATAATTAATTTAGAGAAAAGAGGAAATTAAATGAAAATAACAATTATTGGGACAGGGTATGTTGGTTTAGTCACAGGTGCATGTTTTGCAGATGCTGGTCATACTGTTACTTGTTTAGATAATAATAAATTAAAAATAGAGAACCTAAAGCAAGGGATCATGCCAATTTATGAAAAAAAATTAAAAAACCTTATTGAATCAAACTATAGGGAAAAAAGATTATTTTTTACTACTTCATACAAAGATGCATTAAAATCTTCAAAAATAGTTTTTATTGCAGTTGATACACCTCCAAAAAAAAATGGTCAAGCCAATCTGAGTTCAATAAAAAATGTTTGTATTGAATTGTCTAAATATATAAAAACTGGACTCATAATAGTTGAAAAATCAACTGTTCCTGTGGGAACATCTGATTATATAAAAAAAACTATTAAGAGCAATCTAGCTAAATCTAAAAGGAATTTAAAGTTTCACGTTGTATCTAATCCTGAATTTCTTAAAGAAGGTACGGCTATAGATGACTTTATTAAACCAGATAGAATTATAATAGGTCTTGAAGACCTATCCTTAAAAGAGATCTTTGAAAACCTTTATCGACCATTCAATCGTAGATATGAAAAGATCCATTTTATGGATATAAAGTCTGCAGAATTGACTAAGTATGCTGCAAATGCAATGTTAGCAACAAAAATAAGCTTTATTAATGAACTATCTAATATTGCAGATAAAGTTAACGCAGACATTGATTTTGTTAGAAAGGGTATTGGTGCTGATAAAAGAATAGGGTATGAATTTTTGTATCCAGGCTGTGGATATGGAGGTTCTTGCTTACCTAAAGATGTTGATGCCTTGATAAATATTGCACTTACTAATAAATATAATCCTGATTTATTATCATCAGTAGCAAAAGTTAATCAGCGACAAAAAATAATTATGTATAAAAAAGTTAAACAGTTTTTTAAAGATAAACTAAAAGGAAAAAAGATTTCTATCTGGGGACTATCATTCAAACCAAATACTGATGACACTAGGTCAGCGCCTAGCATAGACACTATAAAATCTTTAATAAAAGATGGCGCTATAATTAATGCATATGATCCAGTTGCGAGTCTTAAAAAAGACTTCTCTAAGTTTAAGAAAAATTACAGCGAATCATCTAATGCAATGGATACAATTAAAAAAGCTGATGCCCTTTTAATTTTTACAGAATGGAAAGAATTCTGGTCAATTGATTTGAATATTTTTAAAAAACTTATGAAACAACCAGTTATTTTTGATGGAAGAAATATTTATACACCTAAAATTATGAAAAAATATAAAATAAAATATTTTAGTTTTGGAAGAAAGGCCTAATTAAGGCAAAGTTTAATGAATATAAGTGTAATCATACCTTACTTTAATGAATCATCTACAATTATTCAGACCTTAAATGAATTAAAAGATCAAAGCTTAAAGCCAAAAGAAGTTATATTAGTTGATTCAGGCTCTAATGACTCTACATCACAAATAATCAATCAATGGATAGTTGATAATAACTTAAAAGAAAAGTATAAAAATATCTACTCTGGAAAAATGAGTCCAAGTTCATCCATTAATTTAGGACTTAATAATATTAAAAGTGAAATAATTGCCTATATAGATTGTGGGCTTGCAATTCCCAGTGATTGGCTTAAAAAAAACCTTTCTCTTATGATAGAGAATTCATCAGATATTGTTTCGATGCGTATACACACAGTAGGCACAAATATAATCGACAAATCATTTATCGCTCAGACATATGGATACATGCAGTCAACGATTTGTCTTCCAGGATCATTAATAAAAAGATCTGTATTTGAAAAGATAGGGAAATTTCTAGAAAATGTTAGATCTGGTTATGATGTAGATTTTGTAAATCGCATAAACTCTAATAACATTAAAAGAACAATCAATTATGATCTTCAATCTTTATCTTATAGAGATATAAATTATACAGATAATTTGATTCATGGATTTAAAAAAGTCTTTAGCTATTCATTGGCAGGCTGGAAAACTGTTGGTGATAAAAAGCCCATATTTTATTTTTCTTTTATTTTTCTTTTATTTTTATCATTTTTATATGGAACTACCTATTTATTTCTTTATTTTTATCTTATTGTTCGAGGATACATAGTGCCTTATATTAAATCATATAAAAATTATTTATTTACAATACCTAGTTTTATTATTTTTTTACCTATTTCATGTCTTGTTATTGATGTTGCAAGGATTTCAGGTTATCTTTTTAGTCTGTTTAGGACAAATCAAAGGGATCCAGGTTTAAAATCATGAACAAAAATATTAACCTACCAGCTTTAATCCTATGTGGGGGGAAGGGTTTGAGATTAAGGCCAATAACCAAAGATACTCCAAAACCACTAATAAGGATCAATGCTAAGCCAATTTTGTATTACATAATTAATCATTTACAGAACCAAGGGATTAACGAATTCATAATTGCTACAGGTTATAAATCAAATAAAATTGAATCATTTATGAAGAATCAATTTAATAAATTATCATATCAGATTGTAAACTCTGGGAATGTAAGTATTTTACAACGTATTAAAGACTCTCTCAAAGTCATTAATAATGATTTTTTATTATGTTACGGAGATACTATTACAGATATAAATATACAAAAACTTATCAAACATCATAAAAAGCATTCTAATCTAGTGACAATTTCATCATATCCAATAACAATCCCATTTGGAGTAATGAAGACAAAAAATAATTTTGTTTATTCATTTGATGAAAAACCAGTTTTAGAAGATGTAATGAATATAGGCTATTATTATTTTTCTAAAGAATCACATAAGATTATTTTAAAGAAAAAAGATTTAGTTGATTTAATTAAAGAATTAATAAAAAAGAAAAAACTTACTTGTTACAATCATAAAGGGATACATATAACAATAAATACTGTTACAGAGCTTGAATATGCGCATAAAAACATTTCAAAAATATACAAGTAGAAAATTCTGGAGAAATAAAACAGTTTTAATAACTGGAATAAACGGATTTGTTGGTGGAAACTTAGCTAAACATCTATTATCTTGTGGTGCAATAATAATAGGCATTACTAATAGTAATAAAAAAAATAAATTCCTTAAATTTGAAAATATTATTGATAAAATAAAATTACATACTGTTGATATAAAAAACTACGATAAATTATCTAAAATATTCTCACTCTATAAAATTGATATATGTTTTCATCTTGCTGCTCAAGTAGATGTTAATATAGCTAGATTAAACCCATATAATACTTTTGAAACAAATATCAAAGGCACATATAATCTTTTAGAATTACTTAGGAATCACGATAGTATAAAATCAATTATCATTGCTTCATCTGATAAAGCTTATGGTGAATATAAATCTCAAGATCTTCCTTATACTGAAAAACATGATTTAAGACCCATCTATCCTTATGATGTTTCTAAAGCTTCAGCTGATTTGATATCTAAATCGTACTCTTCAAATTTATATAAAATGCCTATTATAATTACGAGATTTGCAAATATTTTTGGACCTGGACAGTTAAATTTTACAGCACTGATACCAGACTGCATTCTAGCTAATTTAGGCCATAGAAAATTCATACCTAGAGGCAGCGGAGTAAATAAAAGAGACTTTCTTTTTGTTGATGATGTAAGTGATTTATATATTTGTCTTGCTTATAATCTATGCAACGAAAAGAAATTTATTGGTGAAGTTTATAATGCAGGAACAGGTGATGGATATAGGGTTAAGGATATAATTAAAAAGATTTGTTCTTTGAATAATAATAAAAAACTTTATGATGAAATTAAGAAAGATCTAAGAAATAAAAAATTAATTGGTGAAATAACACATCAATTTATGAATCATAAAAAGATTTCAAAAGATTTCAACTGGATGCCTAAGCATAACCTCGAAGATGGCTTAATGAAATCAATCATATGGTACAAAAAATTCCTAAAAACCTATAGCTACAAGTATTTCATTGACAAATAAGTCAACAATTACTATTATGTTCAAGGGGTGAACAAGTATGTGGATTGTTGCGCAGACTAAGGTAAGGCAAGAAAGAAAAGCTGAAAATAACCTTAAAAATCAAGGGTTTAACTGCTATCTACCTGTTGTAATAACAAAAAAATACGCAAAAAACATATGGATAAAGACCCAAGAAGTACTATTTTCACGCTATATCTTTATTAAATTCAATGATTATCAGCATAATATAAGTAAAATTAATAGTACTTTTGGCATTTCTAGACTACTTGTAAACCAAGAAACGCTTACTCCATATACAATTCAAGATAATTACATCGATCTTCTTAGATCAAAAATACATAAAAATAATACTATAGATATCAATAACTTAAAGAAGGGTGACAAAGTTAAGGTAACTAAAGGAGCACTATCAAATCTAACAGGCATATTCCTTGAAAAATGTGGCAATCTTAGATCTAAGCTCTTTTTAAGCCTTTTGAACCAGAAATGCTCAATAGTTATAGATAATACTGATATAAAGCGTCAATTTTAACTAATTCTCCTTGATTTCATTACATTTCTTGAATATTATTATATGTTCATTTGTTGAACATATAATTCAACCGGCGGTAGCGTGCCAAATCTACAGTAAATCATAAAAATAAACACTGGATTAATCCATTTAATCGTTCAATGTTAAAAAATTTTTTAATTCCTATATCATATGAGTAAAAAAATAGATAATATAGTCTCTGAAAAACTAGGTCATGATAATGATCTGAAGGTTTTACGATATTTACAAGAAAAACAAAAAGTTAGTCAGCGTGAATTATCGGCATTTCTTGGGATAAGTCTTGGCAAAGTTAATTTTATTTTGAAAGCTTTGATAGATAAAGGTGTGGTTAAAACTAGAAACTTTGTTAATAATAAAAATAAGCGCGCATATGCTTATTTTTTAACGAAAGAAGGGTTTGAAGAAAAAACTCGATTAACACTAAGATTCTTTAAAAGGAAAAGTAAAGAGTATGATGATTTGAAACATGAATTGGAAGAATTAGAAAAAGAGATTAATAAAACAAAAAATAAGATTTCAGATATAAGGAAAGATACATGAATACAGAATTAGATCTTAAAAACTTCATACAGGCTTGTATTGATAAAAGAAAAACAATTTTGGGCATAGTTGCATCATTTTTTATTTTTTCAATTATTTATTCACTTCTTCTAACAGAAAATTATAAAACTTACGCATATATAATTCCGCCTCTAGAAAAAGACGTTCAAGCATTAAAATTAAGTAGTTCAGTCTTAGGTCAGCTCGATTCAGCTGCTAACCCTTGGACACAAAAAAGAGTTTATGATACCTATGTAAGAAATATACAATCAAGAAAATTACAGAGAGAGTATTTTTTCAATAACAAATTATATAAATATTTTGATAATACAAATATTGAAGATTCATTTGAAAAAAACTTTCACCAACAATTATTTTTTAAAATTGAATCGAAAACAGCTTCAAAAGAACTAAGAGAACAATATTTTTTATCAATATCTTTTATACACACAGATCCCCAACTTGCAGCAAAATGGTTAAATGAATATATCAAAATGGTTAATGAGCAAACTTCATCAGACTTAGTTGATGCTGTAAATAGAACTCTTTTTAATACTAAAAATATGTTAGAAGGGAAGATTATTGCGAAGCGTAAATTAGCAAAGAAATTAACTTTAGACAGAATAGAACAATTAAACGAAGCACTAGTTCTGGCAAAAGAATTAGGCATTAATGAGAAGCAAGATTATACAAGTAATCTTCAATCAGTAATTGTTGGCGAAGAATCAACTGCAGTTGCTCAAGCACCTTTATATTTTTTAGGTACTAAAATTCTTCAAGCTGAAATACAGAGCTTGCAAAATAGAGAATCAGAAGACCCTTTTATTCCTGGATTAAGAATACTAGAAGAGCATATTGGAACACTTGAACATAGTAAACTTGTTTATGGTGATGTTAAAGCAGCTGAAATAGATCAACCAGCAACAGCTCCAACAGTAAGAAATTCACCAAAAAGAAAACTTATTGTTTTTGTAATTACATTTTTAGGCTTTTTATTATCTTTTCTTTATATTCTTATAACAAACTTCTTTAGAACAAAAGAGTAGTCTTTATTTTTAATAAATTTAAATTTTTGCTTCCAAAGCAATCTGATATTGTTATTTTTGACAGAGAAGGTTGTCATGAGATAACTGAGTATATTGTAAAACATCAAGAATATGTCATTGTGGATTCATATATAAAATATTATTATTTGAATCCTTATTTTATTATCATTTATCTAAAAAACCTTATTTTATCTATTAATTCAGTTAAAAATTTACTATCAACTATTTATAAGGCTTATTTTTTAACTATGATAAATTTTATTAACCCAAAAATTGTTATTACTTATATTGATGACAATATATTATATCATTGGCTATCAAAACATTATAAGGGCCCAACATATATAGCAATTCAAAATGGAATTAGACAAAGGTTTCATAAAAAAATATTAAATAAAGAATATTGCCATGAACATTTCTATTGTTTTGGTGAATATGATTTAAAAAAACATAATGAATTGGGACATCAAATTAAATATGGGCATCCAATAGGTTCATTAAGATCTGGAATTTTCTTCGAAAGTCAAAAAAATGAATTTGATGTCAATTATGATATATGTTTAATATCAAATTGGATTAATCCAGTAAAATGTAAACATAATAAAGCATTAAATGATTTAAATAAATTTTCTCATCAAGTAAATATTAATCTAGCTAAATATGTTAAAAAAAATAATAAAAGAGTATCAATTGCATTACGAACATCATCAAATGAAGAATATGACTATTATTTCAACCTTTTTGATAACAATGCATCAATTTTTAAATTTAATAATCAAAAATACTCAAGTTATCATTTGTCTCAACAAAGTAATCTAACAGTTTCTTTTATGTCAACAAGTGTTCTAGAAGCATTAGCTTTAAACAAAAAAGCTTTATTCATTGATACATCTATGACAGATGATTATGTAGATTATGATGATACAATAAGATATAAATTTTCTAAATATAATGACTTTGAAAAAAAAATAAATTATTTATTAGATGAACCATACGATGAATATCTAATAGAGCTAAATAATATTAAGAAGAATATCATAAATTTAGATCTAGATAATTTGCCTCAGAAAATCATAAAAGACCATTTATTTAAAATTCTTAAGAAAAAGAATGAACCTAAATTTAACTAAGAAAATAATTAAGCTATTTGATAATAGAGATAAACCTCAGCTTATATTTGTCTTTTTATTAATTTTTAGCGCAAGCATTATAGAGATGTTAGGCGTCGCTTCGATAATGCCTTTTATTGGACTTTTAACTGATCCTGAAGCATTCAGTAATACAAAATATTTTTCTTACATTCAAAGTATTTTTTCTGGGTCAAAAATGGATATTATTGTCATCACAGGATTATTAGTAATCACCCTTTTTGTTTTAAGTAATCTTATTAATGCTTTCACTTTTTGGCAAATAGTAAAATTTTCTGCTGTACAGAATCATCGAATTTCAAGCCTCTTAATGAGTAAGTATTTAGATCAAGATTATAGCTATTTTATAAAATCTGATGTTTCAAATATTAGTAGAAATATATTAGATGAATCTTGCGTCCTCTCTGAAGGAATTGTATTGCCTTACCTCCAAGTTATAGCAAAAAGCCTTATAGTTGTGACCATATCTATTTTGTTACTATTAGTTGATTATAAGTTATTTATTGCTTCAATATTATTTCTATTACTAATCTATTTTATAATATATAAAAATATTAAAGCTCTCCTCCAAAGAAACGGGGCTGAAAGACTTAAAGAAAATGATAAAAGATTTAAAAATACTCATGATGCTTTCAATAGCATAAAAGATGTAAAGTTTTATAATATTGAAAAACACTATGTAAATCTATTTTCTAATGCAGCCAATAAATATTCATTTTTAACTGCAAAAAGTATTTTATTTTCACACTTGCCTAAATACATGATAGAAATTGTTGCATTTGGAGGTATTTTTTCATTAGTTCTATATTTAATTGCAGTTGATAATTCTTTGATTGGTAATCTACCAATATTAAGTGTTTTTGTACTTGCCGCTTACAGACTTTTACCTTCTATGCAGCAAATATTTGCAAATTTAACTACAATAAAATTTAATATGCCAGTTTTAGAATTGTTAGAAAATATAATTCATTTACCAGGAAATGAAAAAAATATTAAAAATAATAGCTTAAGTTTTGATAAAAATATTAAATTTGACGATGTTACATTTGGATATGAAAAAAACAAATCAATAATTAAAAATATCTCATTCACAATAAATAAGGGTGATTTTATAGGAGTTGTTGGATCAACAGGAGCAGGAAAGACAACTATCGTGGATTTACTTCTTGGATTATATGTCCCTACTCAAGGCGCGATATATATTGATGACAAGAGAATTGATAATCTAGATTTTAATCTAAAATCTCTAATTGGATATGTATCACAAAATATTTCTTTAGTTAATGACACTATTGTTAAAAATATTGCTTTCGGGATAAATGATAATGAAATTGATTATAAATTGATAAAAGAAGTTATAGGAAAGTCACAACTAACTGATTTAGTGAATAAACTTGATGATGGCATAATGTCATCAATAGGAGATAAAGGGGTAAAACTTAGTGGTGGCCAAAGACAAAGAATTGGAATTGCTAGAGCATTATATTTTAATCCTAAAGTATTGGTATTAGATGAAGCAACAAATGAACTTGATGTACATACTGAAGAGATGATCTTTAATAATATTAAAGAAAAAAATCCAGATATGACCATATTAATGATTACTCATAGACTTACATCTTTAAAACTATGTAATGAAGTATTACTATTAAATAAATCAAAAATATCTAGACTTGAAATTAACAATGAAGATCATTTGAAGAAAATTAATAATTTAATCAAGTTAAGTTATCAAAATGAATAATAAGTTTCTACAAGGAAAAAAAGTCTTAGTAACAGGTGCAGATGGATTCATAGGGTCTCATCTTGTTGAATCCTTAGTAAGACAGGGATGCAAAGTAAGAGCTCTGGTAATGTATAATTCATTTAATACTTGGGGCTGGTTAGATACAATTGACAAAAAAACTTTAAAGAGCATTAAGGTTTGTCCTGGAGATATAACTGATATTAAATCTGTAAAAAAATTATGTCAAAATATTGATTATGTTTTCCATCTAGCATCATTAATTGCTATACCTTATTCATATAATTCGCCATATTCATATCTTCAAACAAATGCTTTAGGGACTATGAATTTATTAGAATCATGTATTGACACCAATGTGCAAAAAATAATTCACACATCTACAAGTGAAGTTTATGGAAATTTTTCTCAAATACCTATAGATGAAGAAACTCCTGTATTTGCTAAATCTCCATATTCAGCTACTAAAATAGCAGCTGATCAAATTGCTTATTCCTACTATAAGAGTTTTGGATTACCAATTTCAATAATTCGTCCTTTCAATACTTATGGACCGAGACAATCTAATAGAGCAATAATTCCAACGATTATTACTCAAATGTTAAGTAAGGATAAAACAATAAATTTAGGATCACTTTACCCTACAAGAGATTTTTCTTATATAAAAGATACTGTAAATGGATTTGTTTGTGCAGCTAAATATAAACAAAGTATAGGAGAAATCATCAATATAGGATCTGGTCATGAAATATCAATTAATAATCTAGTCAAACTAATTGGTAGGATAACTGGGTCAGATTATAAAGTTAAAGAAGACAAAAAAAGAGTAAGGCCTAAAAAAGGTGAAGTAGATAGATTGAAAGCTAGTAATAAAAAAGCAAATGCTTTAATTAAATGGAAACCAGTTTATTCAGGTAAAGAAGGATTGAGAAAAGGCCTTATTGAAACAATTGATTGGTTTACTGATTCTTCGAACTTAAAAAACTATAAATCTAAAATATATAACATATAAATGAAACACATTGATTTAATAATAAAAAAAATAAAGGCATGTTTAAGAAAAAGAAAATCTTATCAAGTACATGAACCAATGTTTCCTAAGAACACAAAGAAGGTGCTTAGCGACTGTATTAATTCTACTTATGTTTCTACTAATGGAAAATATATAACTAAATTTCAAAATGAAATTAAGAAATTAACAAAATCTAAATATGTTCTTTTAACAAACACTGGTACATCGGCACTCACACTTTCATTAAAGCTTTCAAATGTTGAGAATTGTGAAGTATTGGTACCGACTATGACTTTTGTAGCGACTCCAAATTCAGTTTTTTATGCAAAAGGAATCCCTCACTTTATTGATAGTGGAAAACAAGATTTGAATATTGATAGTATAAAACTAGATAAATATCTAGACAAAATTACTATTAATAAAAAAGGAAAATGTATCAACAAACGCACAAAAAGAATAATCAAGTCAATTATAGTAGTTCATTCTTATGGATATCCTGCTGACATGCCATCAATTATTAACGTTTGTAAAAAATATAATATATCTATCATTGAAGATGCTGCTGGAGCTTTAGGTTCATTCCTAAATAAAAAACATTTGGGTACATTCTCAAAGTTTGGAATATTAAGTTTTAATGGTAATAAAACAATCACTACTGGAATGGGTGGAGCGATTATGATTAAGAATAAAAATGATTACATAAAATTAAATCATTTAATTAGTACAGCTAGACTTAATCATAAATGGTCAATAAAACATGATGAAATTGGTTTTAATCTAAGAATGTCTAATTTAAATGCTGCACTTGGATATGCTCAAATTAAAGAAATAAAAAACACACTTAAATGCAAAAAAAATCTATATAACTCGTATATATCTAAATTTGTTGATGATAAAATATGTCATTTTTTACCTATTGAAGATAATTCCCAGCCAAATTATTGGTTAACAAATATTTTTTTAAATAAAAAGTATAGAAAAGATCATCAAAAACTTATCAAGATGTTTCATAAAAAAAATATATTTGTTCGTGAACTCTGGACTCCTCAACATTTATTACGAATGTATTCAAATAATCCGAGATCTGATTTAACTAATGCAGTTAATCATTGGAAAAGCGGTATTAGTCTTCCTAGCAGCTATTATTAATGAAAAAAAAACGAACCATATGTGTGATAAGTTCAAGTAGAGCTGATTATAATCACCTGTATCTATTATTAAAGGATTTGAGAAATAACAAAGAATTCAAACTCCAACTAGTTGTTACAGGAATGCATTTATTAGCACAATATGGATACACCTATAAAGAACTATTAGATGATGGCTTTTCAATTGATGAAAGAATTACAATCTCTGCTCATGGAGACACAACTAATAATTTATTAAAATCTATGTCTAAACAATTAAGTAGTTCATATAGAGTATTTAATAAACTTTCTCCAGATATAATTGTAATCTTAGGTGATAGATATGATGTTTTACCAATAGCTATAGCAGCAAACATAATGGGAATACCAATTGCTCATATACATGGCGGAGAAGTAACTGAAGGAGTGATAGATGATTCAATTAGACATTGTTTAACAAAGCTTTCGCACATTCATTTAGTTGCTACAAAACAATTTAAAAAGAGAGTTAGGCAATTAGGGGAAAATGAAAACAATATCTTTTGTATTGGATCACTTGGAGTTGCATCATTATCTCAAGTACCTAAAATTACTAAAAATAATCTAGTAAAACATTTTAAAATTAAACAACCAAAAAAATACTTTGTTATATGTATTCATCCTGAAACAATTGGTAAAAATAATAAAGCTTTGATTGACAACACGCTTAATAGTTTGAATAAATTTGATGATTATGGCTTAGTATTTTCATATCCAAATTCAGATCCAGGAAATGATTATATACTTACTAAAATAAAAAATTTTATAAAATTAAATAATCATAGATCAATCTTAATTAAATCAGCAGGAAGAAAATATTTTATTAACCTGATTAAACACTCTAATGGAATAATAGGAAATTCATCGACTGGTATTGTTGAAGCACCAGCTCTTTGCATTCCAACAATAAATATAGGAAACAGACAAAAAGGAAGACCTATTACAAAGTCAATAATATCAACTCAATCAAACACTAAATCTATAAATAATGCAATTATAAAATCTCAGTTAACCCGTATTAGAAAAGAAAAAAAATTACAATATGTTAATCAGAAATCTATTAAAGATATTTTAAAAATATTTAAAAAAGTCAATTTAGATACAATAATAGAAAAGAAATTTTCAGACATCAATATATGATAAATAAAAATAAAATCTACTTAGTTGCAGAAATAGGCGTTAACCATAATGGTTCGATAAAACGTGCTAAAAGTATGATTTATGCAGCTAAAAAATATGGAGCAGATGCAGTCAAATTTCAAGCATTTAAGGCCAAAGATATTTCTCTAGTTAATACATCTAAAGCTAAATATCAAAAAAAACAATCAAATAAAAAAGAAACACAATATCAAATGCTAGAAAAATATGAATTACAGTATGAATCATTTATTGATTTAAAAAGATATGCAAGATCATTAAATATAGATTTCTTTCTTACTGCATCAGATTCTATTAGTCTAAGATTTATAGTAGAAAGACTAAAAAGTAAGATTATTAAAATTGGATCTGGAGACCTTACAAATATCGGATTACTTCATAGGCTGGGTAGTTATAAAAAGAAAATCATTTTATCAACTGGAATGTCTACATTTAGTGATATAGATATTGCTCTATCAGCAATTTCTCATGGATATCTAAAGTTAAAGGGAGATTTTTCATTAAAGAAACATCAAAAACTATATAAAAAAAACCTTAAATATCTTAAAACTAATGTAACTTTATTGCATTGTACTACTGAATATCCAGCTCCTACAGATGAATTAAATTTGAATATAATTAACTCTATGAAAAATGAATATAGTTTGAATATTGGTTATTCTGATCATTCATGTAATCTACTTACTCCAATTATAGCAATGGGTAAAGGTATAAATTTTATTGAAGTACACCTTACTTCAAATAATAATTTATCTGGACCAGATCATAAAAGCTCATTAAATTATAGTAATTTTAAAAAATATGTTAATAATATACGTTCAGCAGAAAAGTCCTTAGGTTCATTTAGAAAAAAAATCACTGTATCAGAAAAAAATAATTTTTTGAATGTACAAAAATCATTAGTTTTTAGCAAAGACTTAAATATTGGAGATAAAATAACTCCTGATAATTTGACTGCTAAGAGGGCTGGGAAGGGTATATCTGCAAAGCATTATTTTGAATTTATAGGAAAGTCTGTTGCAAGGAATATAAAAAAAAATATGTTAGTCAATAATAAACTAATATTGAGAAAATGATTAAAAATATAAAGAATAATCTTTTAAATATTGAATCTACTGTTTCAGATGCAGTTAAGATACTTCAAAAATCAAAGTATAAAACTGTAATTATTATATCATCAAAAAATAAAGTAATTGGAACTATAACTGATGGAGATATTAGAAGAGGATTGTTGGTTGGAATTAGTTTAGATGCACCATGTAAAGATGTTATGAATAAACGACCTAACATAGCATACCAAAATGATAATAAGCGAATCAATGAAATTTTAAAAACACAAACAATAGTTCCTATAGTTAATACCAATTCAGAGATTATTGGAATGATTAACTCTAAAGTTAGCTCTGCTAAGAAAAATATGAAAAACTTAGTTGTTATTATGGCAGGCGGCGAAGGAAAAAGATTGATGCCATTAACAGCTATAACTCCAAAGCCAATGTTACCAGTTAAGAAAAAACCTTTAATACATAAAATTATAGAAGGCCTAGGAGAGAGTGGATTTAAAGAGATCCAAATTTCTGTTCATTACAAAGGTGAACAGCTTGTAAATTATTTTAAGAACGGCAAAAAATTTGGTGTCAATATAAAGTATATTCATGAAGAGAAGCCTCTTGGAACAGCAGGATGTTTATCATTGATAGATATAAAAAATTTGAATGAACCAATAATTGTTCTAAATGGAGATGTATTAACAAATATTGATTACAGACGACTAATTAATTTCCATCAGAAATCAAAAAAATCATTTACTTTATGTGCTGCTGCATATGATATATCAATCCCCTATGGAACTATTGAGCTTAAAAAAGATTCTATTATTGATATTGAGGAGAAACCAATTAAGAAATATTTAATAAATGCAGGAATATATGTTATAGAGCCATCAGTGATAAAGAAAATGAAGAAAAATTTAAAAATTGATATGACAACCTTAGTTAAAAAATTTATAAAACAAAAAGAAGTGACAGTATTTCCATTGCATGAATTTTGGATAGATATTGGTAATCATGAAGACTATGAAAAAGTCCAAGACTTATAAAACAGAACTAATTTCAGATTACGCTGTAATTGGAACTGGAAATATTGCATTGCGACATATTAATAACATAAAAAAGAATAAAAAAAATTCTATAATTACTGTTTGCAAAAGAAGTAATAGTAAATTTAATCAAAAATTAATAAAAGCTTCCAATAACTTTACTAATAATATTAATATGATTAAACCTAAAACTTCTAAATCTATTGCTATTATTAGTTCGCCAGCATCATATCATATTGATGACTCTATAGTTATGGCAAAAAATGGATTTCATTTGCTAATTGAAAAACCGATGGCAACAGATAAAAATAAAACTAAAAATCTTATATCATTATGTAAAAAAAATAAATTAAAGACATTGATTGGGTATAATTTAAGGTTTCTAGATAATATTATTAGATTAAAAAAAATAATCAAAGATAAAAAATATGGAAAAATCCATCATGTGCATATTTATGTTGGATCTAATTACAAAACATGGAGAGATAATAATTATTTGCATTCTGTAAGTCATAGTAAAAAGCTAGGTGGTGGCGTTGTTAATGAACTGTCTCACGAAATTGATTATATGATTTATTTATTTAATCAACCAGATAAAGTCATGGCTTTCACACATAAAGAAGATAAGAATAATGCTGTTGAAAAGAAAGTTATATGTCTTTTTGAATATAAAAAACTAAATTTTCATATAACAATGCACCTTAATATGATATCTGATAAGAATAATAGATATTGTTTGATAGAAACAGACAAATTCAGCATCAAATTAGATTTAGTAAAAAATAAACTATTACTCTCAGATAATAAATCATCTATAAAAAAGAATAAAATAAATGATATGAATCAAACATATGTAGACGAATTAAATCATTTGCATAAATGTATTAACAGTAATAAAGAAACTAAATGTAATTTAGTTAATGGAATACCAACATTAAATACAATATTGGCAATTAAAAAATCATTAAAGAATAAAATGAAGGTAAAAATATAATGTCTAATAATACTGCATTTATTTTTGCTAGATCAGGTTCAAAAGAACTTCCAAATAAAAATATTAAAATTTTTAAAGGAAAACCTTTGATAACACATACAATTAATTTAGCTCTAAGATCTCAAATGTTTAAAGAAGTTATTGTTTTTACTGATAGTGAAGAAGTAAAAAAAATATCTTTAGATTGTGGTGCAAAAGTACCATTTGAAAGGCCAGCATCATTATCAAAAGATGATACATCTGAATGGATTTGTTGGCAGTATGTAGTAAATAAATATCAAGAAAAACATAATAAATCATTTGAATTATTCTTTTCTCTACCATGTACATCGCCATTGAGGTCAATTGATGATATAAAAGGTATGATTGATTTCTATCAGACAAATAATTATGACTTAGTTCTTGGGATTACAAAATCAAGTCGTTCGCCATATTTCAATATGGTTCATAATTCTAATGGTGTAATCAAAAAAATAATAGACGGAGAAGAAATTATTAGAAGACAGGATTCACCTATTTGTTTTGACATAACAACTACTGGATATGTTTGCAACCCTAATTACATACTAAACAACAGCAATCTATTTTCTGGAAAGATAGGTGGCTATGAATTACCAAAAGATAGAAGCATTGATATTGATGACCATGTAGATTTTCACATTGCAGAGGCATTATTTAAGAATAATGAATAAACTAAATTATACATTAAAAGGAAAAGTATCTCTTGTTACGGGTGCTGCCGGATATTTAGGATCTACAATATCTGCTACACTGGTTAACTTGGGCTCAGACATTGTACTTGTGGATGTTAATAAAGCTAAATTAAATAAAGTTGGAATTAATTTAAAAAAAATTTCAAAACAAAATATAGATATAATCTCATGCAATCTTACATCATCATCAAGTATAGAGAAAGTTGTAAAACTTATTCAAAAGAAATATGGGAAGTTAGATGTTTTAGTGAATTCAATTGGTATGGTAGGAACTGATAAAATGAAAGGATGGAATACTTCATTTAACAAACAAAGTAAAAAATCCTGGGATAACGCTATTAATATAAATTTAACATCAGTCTTCTTTCTAATACAGGCTTTATATAAACTCATGAAAAAAGCAAAAGATTCATCAATTATAAATATTTCTTCAATATATGGGACTAATGCTCCGGATCAAAAGATTTATAAAAACACTAATATTAATAATCCAGCAGCTTATTCAGTCTCAAAGGCTGGATTGACATATATGACAAAATGGCTTGCATCATCACTAGCACCCAACATCAGAGTAAATACTATTTCTCCAGGTGGAATTAAAAGAAATCAGAGTAAAGTTTTTATGAAACAATATATTAGTAAAACTTTACTAAATAGAATGGCTACAGAAGAAGATATAGTTGGAGCAATTATATTTTTAGCAACCAACATGTCATCTTATGTTACAGGTCAAAATATTATAATAGATGGAGGTTTTACAACTAAATAATGAATCAAGATTCTAAAAAAATTATAAACTTTCCTCAAGATGTCAATCTAACAGAATTCAAAAAAGAAAAAAGTTCTGTTACTAAGTATGGTTTGCCAGCGGATGTTAAATATTGCAAGACATGTGTTATTTCAAATCAACGACCTAATACAACTGTTGAATTTAAACATAATGAAAACTCTAAGAAAACTACTATAAATTTTGATAAAGATGGAATTTGTGATGCATGTACTGTAACTGAAAAGAAAAAAAAATCAATTGATTGGGAGGAAAGAGAAAGAGAGTTAATAAAATTATGTGATAAATACAGAAGTAATAATGGATCATATGATTGTTTAATACCAGGCTCTGGAGGAAAAGATAGCTTTTATGCAACACATATATTGAAATATAAATATAAAATGAATCCTCTAACTGTAACTTGGGCACCAAATATTTATACTCAATGGGGATGGGAAAACTTTCAATCTTGGATTCATTCAGGCTTAGATAACTATTTGATGACGCCAAATGGAAAAACACATAGATTATTAACAAGGTTAGCTGTTGATAAATTATTACATCCATTTCAGGCATTTATTATTGGGCAAAAATGTCTTGCACCAAAAATGGCGATTAGATTTAACATTCCATTAGTATTTTATGGCGAACAAGAAGCTGAATATGGAACACCTGTTAATGAAGCTATGTCTTCAAAAAGAGATTGGACCTTTTCATCAAAAAACGAACGAGATGAAATGTATTTTGGTGGCATATCTTATGATTCTTTAAAACAAGACTTTGGTCTAACTGATAATGATTTATCCGTTTATGTGCCTGAAGATATAAACAATATTACCAATGATGCAATTGATTTTAGATATTTAGGTTATTATTTAAAATGGCATCCTCAATCAAATTACTATTATGCGGCTGAACACAGTAATTTTAAAGCAGCGCCTGAAAGAACAGTTGGAACATACAGTAAATACAATAGTATAGATGATAAGATCGATGATTTTTTTTACTATACTATGGGAATTAAATTCGGAATTGGTAGAGCCACAACAGATGCAGCGCAAGAAATAAGATCAGGGGACATTAACAGAGAAGAAGGTGTTTTGCTTGTTAAAAAATTTGATCATGAATTTCCAGAAAGATTTGCAGAAGAAATATTTAAATATTTAAGCATACCATCATCTGAATTCCCTATCGCATCAAAGGCATTTGAAGAGCCTATTATGACGCGAGATTATTTTAGAAAATTATGTGACAATTTTAGATCTCCACATATATGGAAATTTGAAGACAATCAATGGAAACTCAGATATCCAATTGATTAAGTATCCAAAGACTAATGTCTAGCAATATAAGATTAATAGCTCGATTAGATATAAAGGGCCCAAATTTAATTAAAGGAATTCATCTAGAAGGGCTTCGTGTAATTGGCGATCCTAATCAATATGCAAAGAAATATTATGAGGCAGGGGTAGATGAAATTATATACATGGATACAGTTGCAAGTTTGTATGGACGAAATAATTTGAGCGATATAGTAAGAAAAACAGTAAAAGATGTTTATATTCCAGTAACTGTTGGTGGAGGAATAAGATCCATTGATGATGTCAAACATATACTTAGATGTGGAGCAGAAAAAGTAGCAATAAATACTGCGGTAACTAAAAGGCCAGAATTAATTAAGGAAGTATCGAGAAAATTTGGATCACAATGCATGGTTCTATCAATAGAGGCAAAAAAAATTGATGAAAATAAATGGGAAGTGTATACAGAAAATGGACGACAAAAAACTGGTAGAGATGTAATTGAATGGGCAATGGAAGCTTGTGAATTAGAAGCAGGTGAAATATTGTTAACATCAATTGATCAAGAAGGCACTAAAAAAGGTTTTGATTATAATCTTATCAAAGAAGTTTCCAATAAAGTTCCAATTCCTGTTATTGCTAGCGGGGGAATGGGTTGCCATGAAGATTTATTGAAAGTAGTTAATGAATCTAAAGCTGATGCTGTTGCAATGGCAGATATCCTACATTACGATAAATCATCATTGCAAGAAATTCGTAATTATTCATTACAAAATAATTTAAACGTAAGGAATTATGAAACCTAAAATCAGTATAGTTGATTATGGACTTTGTAATTTATATAATGTTTCGAATGCATTTGAACATATTGGCGCTGACGTCAAAATTATAAGTAGTCCAGAAGAAGCCAATAAGGCCGAAAGAATTGTACTCCCAGGCGTAGGAGCATTCAAAAATGGTATGAGAGGATTAAATTTGAGAAATCTGATAGATCCACTTAAAGAACACGCACATAAAAAGTTACCATTTTTAGGGATTTGTCTAGGAATGCAAATGATGTTTGATATCAGTTATGAATTTGGAGAAATAGAAGGTTTAAATTTAATTTCAGGTAAGGTGGAAAAAATACCTGACCATGGAACAAATAAAGAAAAACATAAGATACCACACATTGGTTGGAATAAATTAGAGATTATACAGAATAAATCATCTCTTCAATTAACAAATAATGCTTCTATGTATTTTGTACATTCCTACAGAGGAATTTGTGCAAATCAAAATAATCTACTTGCTAAGACAGTGTACAATGGACTTGATATTGCTTCGGTAGTATTTAATGAAAATAGTTATGGCTGTCAATTTCATCCAGAAAAGAGTGGTAAAGAAGGATTAAATATATTAAAAGAATTTTTAAACTTATAGGGGTTATCAATGAATAAAAAAATAAAAGTAACAGATGATATATTGGATCAACAATTAGATATATTGCCTAAAGAAATTAAATTTTGTAAAACATGTGTTGTTTCAAATCAACGACCAAGAATACTTTGGGATCAAATGAAAAAAGGCCAATGCAGCGCATGTGATTATGCCTATGAAAAAGACAATGTTATTGATTGGGATGAAAGAGAGAAGCTATTGCAAAAAGTTTGTGACCAACATAGATCAAAGGATGGTTCTTTTGATGTAATTGTTCCTGGTTCTGGAGGAAAAGATAGTGGAATGGTAACTCATAAGTTAAAACACAAATATGGAATGCACCCTCTAACAGTTACTTGGGCACCTTTTCTTTATACCGATATTGGTTGGAAAAACTTTCTTGCTTTAAAAGATCATGGATATGACAACATATTGATTCATCCAAATGGAGAGCTTCATAGAAAATTAGCATTACTTGCCTTTGATTTGCATGGTGATGCATGGGATCCATTTGGCTATGGTCAACAAGCGCTTGCTTATCATATGTCTGTAAAATACAACGTTCCATTAATTTTTATGGGAGAGAATGGTGAAGTCGAATATGGCGGAAGTTTAGAACACAAAGATACATTTGAGCCCGCTATCAAGGACTGGTCTGAACATTTTTACAAAGGGAGTTCTGTTGATAATCTCTTACAAGCAGGATTGAAACGAAATATATTTACCCCAGATGAAATAAAGTCTAGTTCATTTGATTTATATACGCCTCCACCTGTAGAAGATTTAGAACGAGTAGGAACCGAAATGCATTGGATGTCATTTTATGAGAGATGGACACCACAATGGAATTATTATTATGCAGCTGAACACTGTGGTTTTGAAGCTGCACCTGATAGACAAGAAGGAACCTATCAAAAATATGGGAGTATTGATGATAGATTGGATGGTTTTCATTGGTGGATGGCATATATGAAATTTGGAATATGTAGAGCAACTTATGATGCGTCACATGAAATTAGAGATGGACATATTAATAGAGACGAAGCAGTAGCTTTAGTTCATAAATATGATGGTGAATTTCCAATCAGATACTGGAAAGAGTTTCTTGACTACTTAGATATTACGGAAAAAGAATTTTGGTATATTGCTGATAAATACAGGAGAGACCTTGTTTGGGAACCAACAAAAGCTAAGTTTTCTGGTTACTCACCAGAAGCTCAATACAAGCTATGGAAATTAAAAGAACAAGTTGAGTAAAACAAAGATTTAAATGAAAAAAATTTACGGTATATATGGCGCCGGTGGTTTTGCAAGCGAAGTAATGCCAATCTTAAAAGCCTATCTGAGTGACATCAAAGATAATACATCACGATTAGTGTATGTATCAGAATCGAGTGATGAATTAGCTATAAAACGTATTAATAATTACGACATTATTAGTTTAGATGATTTTATAAATATTAATTCATCAAAGAAATATCTCACCCTTGCTATCGCTAATAATAAATTAAGAGAAGATCTAAATATCAGGCTGAATAATAAAGAGTTTGAATATTTTACTATCAAAGCTTTAAATTCAACAATATTAGATAATGTGATAATTGGAGATGGGTCAATAATATGTCCATATGTAACTTTGACATCAAACATCAACATAGGAAAACATTTTCAAGCAAATATATATAGCTATGTGGCACATGACTGTCAAGTTGGTGATTTTGTAACATTTGCACCTGCTGTTAAATGCAATGGGAATGTAATAATTGAGAACAATGTTTATATTGGAACTGGTGCTATTATAAAACAAGGAAAAAAAGATAAGCCGTTAATTATTGGTAAAAACTCAATAGTTGCTCCAGGCTCATTTGTTACTAAAAATGTACCTCCAAATACAACTGTTATTGGAAATCCTGCGAACCCCCTTAAAAAAAGCAATCTAAAAGCTTCAAATGAATAAAATAAGAGACAGATTTGATTCAATTCATCTTGGCATGGATGAATCGATTCAAAAGATAATAACAGAAGATGATGTTATAGCATTTTCAAATATCTCTGGTGATACTAACCCAATACATTTGTCCGACGTATATGCAAAAGAAACAAGATATAAAAAGAAAATAGCGCACGGTTTATTATCAGCATCGTTTTTTTCGGCTATCTTTGGCACAAAATTACCAGGAAATGGGTGTGTTTATTTGTCACAATCATTAAAATTTAAATACCCAGTCTACATAGGGGATGAAGTGACTGCAACTGTTACTGTTTTAGAAATAAATAAAGAAAAGAATATCATAACTTTTTCTACAGTATGCAGAGTTAAAAATAAAATTGTAATTGATGGTAAGGCAGAAATATATTTGTCTGATTAATTTAAGCAATACATTAGATAATATTTTTCTATATACAATATGAAATTCCTAGAACTTCTAATAAAAATTAAAGATATAAATAAAAAGGAAATTACATCTATATTCTCAACAGATGCGTTTTTTAGATATATATCATTTTATATAACTCCAATATTTTATTATTTAAGATTTTCACCAAACTTAATCACATTAATTTCTTTAATGACTGGAGTCTATGGATCATTGCTGATAATAAGTTACGGGCAAGAATATTTACAAATTGGGATAATTTTATACTTTTTATCAATCATAATTGATTATTGTGACGGAAACATAGCTAGAATTTTAAATATTCCTACTTTTTATGGTAGGTTTTTAGATGGATTTATCGATACCATAGTCCTAGGTTCATTGCAGATTGCGTTGATAATAGTCTTAATGAATGCTGATCAAAACCACATCAATATCCTAGGCTTAAGTTTTGATAATAGTTTGATTTTTATTATATTACTTATTAGTCTATTCAGTACACCAATACAACATTTTATTTATGATCGTTATTCTTCATATATTAGATGGATAAAAGAAGAGCATAATAAGAAATTATCACCAACAATAAAAACTGAAATTTCATTTACGTTCATCAATCTATTAAATGATTTGCAAATATTATTTATTATATTATGTGCTTTTTCGAATATATTTATATTTATTTATTTTTTAATTAACTTATTTTCAACATTATTAATAGTTAGCTACCATATGTATTTTTCTAAAAAAAATATGAATTTTTTTGCAGAAACACATCGTATTAAAAATGAATAAAAAAATTTCCTACACTTTTGTTATTGCTGATTTATTTCACTATGGTCACTTAAGAGTGCTTGAACAGGCGAAGAAATTTGGGAATTATCATATATGTGCAATTCTTTCAGATGATATTTGTGCACAGTGGCATGGACAAAATTTATGTAGTTTAAATGAAAGAAGCAAAGTCATAGAGGCATGTAGTTTTGTAGATGAAGTAATGGTTCAAAATTCAATAGATCCAACAGAAAACTTAAGAAAGATTCTTAAAAAATATAATGATTGTGAGATAACTGTATTTCATGGTGATGATTGGAATGTATTGCCTGGCAAATTATTTATGGAAAATAATAATATAGGTACTAAATTAATTAAATATTATAAGCGTCTATCAAGAACATCAATTTATCATCACTTTTCAAAAAAATCTAATAGCTCAAATAGCAACATTAGTGATTATAAACTTAATAATATTGTTAATTTATTTGAAACAAAAGCACAAACATTAGAAACACTTAATAAACTTTTAAATAAATCACTTATAGAGCCACTATACACATTTAAAGTTAAAGACTTTTTTAAATCAAAATCTAAGATTATCAAACAAATACAGACAAAGTTCTCTAAAAAAATTATTGTAAGAAGTTCTACAAGCAAAGAAGATGGATTAAACAGATCATGTGCTGGTGAATTCTTAACTGTTCAAAATATTGATGCTTTTTCAGAGAAATCAATTTCGAATGCAATCAATAAAGTTATTGCTGCTTATAAAGAGAGGATGGATAGCCATAGTGACGAAGAAATATTGATACAAGAACAGTCTGAGGGGATTATTTTGAGTGGAGTAGTTTTTACAAAAGGTTTACAAACAAACTCTCCATATTATGTAATTACTTACGATGATCAGTCTGGTAAAACAGATACAGTTACAAGTGGACAATCAAGTAGCACCATATGGCTGCACAGAGACACAAAAAAATACAAATGCCCAACAAAATGGAAAAATCTTATTGAGTCAATTAATGAAATAGAGAATATTTTTAAATCAATGGTGTTAGATATTGAATTTGCAATAAGAAAAAATGGTAAAGTTATAATTTATCAAGTTAGGCCTTTAGCTGCTAACATCAAATATATTGATTTAAATGAAGATTATATAGATGATTCAACTGAAAAAATTGTATCAGACTATCAAATATATTCTCAGTCAGGATCAAATCTATTAAGCGATATGGCTTTTTGGAACCCATCGGAATTAATTGGAGAAAACCCAAAACCAATGTCTTACTCAATATTTGAAGACATTTTAATGAAAAAACATTGGAATATTGGTTTAACTGAAATTGGATATAGTGAAGTAAATAAGAATTTAATATATAAAATTGGAAATAAACCATATATTAATGTTGATTATTCAATAAAAGCATTACTCCCAAGCTCTCTTCCAGAAAATATAAGAAAAAAACTGGAAAAATATTATAAAAATAAGTTTGTTAAGAATTTACATAATCATGATAAATTTGAATTTGAAGTCATACATTCATCGCATTTATTTGAATCAGAACTTGCTGATTTGATGCCCAAAATACTAAAGAAAAAAGAATATACAATATATAAGCAGTTGCTTAAAAGAATGACCATAAAGATTATAAAAAATTATCCAAAGAAAGAAAATCAATTTATAAATGATGTTAAGAAATGTCTGAAGAAGTCAGTTAATGAAAATACAAACAATCATCTTTCAATAATCAATAATATTTTCCATAATATTAATTTGTTGAAGCAATATGCAACTTCACAATTCTCAACAGCTGCTAGAATGGCATTCATTAGCAAATCTATATTAAATAGCTTATTAAAAGAAAACTATTTAAAGGAAGAAGAAATTAGTCTCTTTTACCAATCACTTAATACGGTGGCGGCTCAGTATAAAAATGATTTTAAAAGATTAAGTTTAGATAAATTTAAAAATAAATTTGGGCATTTAAGATCAGGGACATATAGTTTAACTTCAACCAAGTTAGAAGATAGGGAATTAAAGAAAACTTCTATTAATGTTAATAAAAAAGATAAATTTAATAAAAACAAATTTATTAATATTTTAGATGAAGTTCTTAAGAAAAACAAACTTGAGGTTTCAAAAGATAATTTATATAACTTTCTCTCTAAATCCTTTCAATTAAGGGAATATTTAAAATTTGAATATACAAAAGTAATTAGTTCAATACTTGATATGATGTCAAATTTATCCAATATATTAAATATACCTATCTATGAATTTGAATACTTAACTTTGGATGTTTTAAAATCAGGGTTAAATTTTGAAACAAAAACAGAATGTTCAGATTTTTATAATACATTTATAAATAAGTCTAGAAATGAATTTATTGGTTATAAAAAACTTATCCAAAATCAAGTTATATGCGATAAGAATGATTTTTATATAATAGAACATAAGATTGCTAAACCAAACTATATAACTAGTAAATCTATTGAAGGAAATGTATTGCTTCTTGATAATTCAAAATTCAAGGCATCAACATTAAATAACAAAATTATTATGATAGAGAGCGCAGACCCAGGATACGACTGGATATTTACTCATAATATTAAAGGGCTAATTACAAAATTTGGTGGCGTTGGTTCTCATATGGCAATAAGATGCGCTGAATTTAATTTACCTGCAGCTATTGGATGTGGAAATGCAATATTTAATAATCTATTAAATAGCAAAAGGATCAAATTAGATTGTAATAATAACCAGATAATTAACCTAACAAGTAATGAAGTATTTAATTAGTCAATCACATATAAAAAATAATGATGAGATCTATGATGATTTAGATATTAAGTATCAGAACTATTTTTCTAATTATAATATTGATTTAATACCTATAAAAAATTCTAAAAATATCAAACAATCAAATATTGAAAAGTATCTTGATAGGGCTGATTCATTTGATGGAATCATATTGTCTGGCTCTGGAGATATCGACTTAACTCAATATAATTTACCTGACAACAAATCTACAAAATTTTCTGAGGATAGAGATTTAATAGAATCTAAATTGATAGATTTAGCCTTATCTGAAACTAAGCCAATAATAGGAATATGTCATGGTATGCAAAAAATAAATCAATATTTCAATGGAAAGATACATCCTTATTATCACTGCAGGAAGGAAACTTATAGTGAGCAAGGTATAGAACATCAAATAATAGGAACGGATGAATTAATCGGCTTGAAAAGTAAATACAAAGTGAATCAATATCATGATCATTGTATTCTAGAGGATGATTTATCTAATGACTTAAAATGTTTTGCATTAGACCCAAGATTTCAAACAGTAGAAGGATTTTATAATCAGAAAATGAATATTGTTGGCATGCAATGGCATCCTGAAAGAAAAATATCTGATAAAAACATTACATCAAAAATTCTAAATCAATTCATATGAAAGCAATTATTCTTGCGGCAGGCAAAGGAACTAGATTAGGTAAAATAACTGAGAATCAACCTAAATGTTTATTAAAAATAGGTAAAACAAATATCTTAGATATTCAAACTAAACAGTTTATCGATAATAATATACATGATATTTATGTTGTATCAGGACATTGCTCAAATCAAATTAAATCACAACAGATAAAAAACATAACTAATAAAGAATATAATACGACAAATATGGTTTATTCATTAGTGCAGGCACGTCAATATTTAGATGATGACGTAATTATTTCATATGGAGATATAATTTTTCATGATTCAATATTGAAGGGTCTAATTTCAAATCAAAATAAAAATTTAGTAGTTTCAGATAAAAATTGGAGACAATACTGGGTAGAACGATATAATAGTTATGAAGTTGATATAGAATCATTCAAAATAAAAAATGGAAAACTTATTGAAATAGGGCAAAATTGTAAATCTGCTGACAATATTGATGGAAGATATATAGGGTTGATGAAGTTTTCTCAATCAACAATAAACAAAATCTTGGAAATATGGGATAGAGATTTTGATAGTTATACAAAAAAGTTTTGGAGAACAACAAAAAAATTTATTCAAGAGTCATTTATGACTGATATGTTACAAGAACTAATCAATGAAGGAGTTGATTTAGATGTTTATGAAATTAATAATCAATGGTGTGAAATTGATACAGTCAAAGATTATCAATTAGCACAAAAATTTTATTCTAAAAATATAGATAATAATCATGGCAAATAATATATCATCAAAAACAGTATCACCTGTAAAAGGATTGAAAGAGTCTTTTGCTAAACAAAGAATTGCTTTTACAAATCGCGCATCAGCAGTATTTCCAGTTTATTTAAGAAATAAAACTGACCTGCATATAGTATTTTTAAACTATTGGACTATAAAGAATAATATACCAGCTAACGGTCTATCAATTAATATAAAAATCTATGATGACTTAGGAAATCTACTAATTGTTCATGTTTTAGAAGAGATTGAAGATCATAATCAAATTTCTATTAGAGCTATATTAAATGATAAAAAGGAATTAGATTTAGATAAACTAGATGGTACTGCTCATATTGAAATAATATCTACACATAATCTTAGATTCTCATTTCCAGCCATCATTGGAATCTATCAAGCTGAAAACCTTTTTAGTGCTGTACATTCAGCAGGCAGAGTTAAAAATAGCGATGAACTACAAAAAATATCGTATACTGAAGAAACTAATTGGATTTGCAAGAATAATGAACAAACAACTCCTTTCTTTCATTTTTTTAATGGACCTCAATTACCAACGAAAAAAAATATATTAGTTAATTTACATAAATCTTCTGATAATAATTTAATCTCTACTAAAGAAATTGATATAAGCAACATACCTGAATTAGGGTCAAAATTTTTTACAGCAGACAATTTATTTTCAAAATCAGATCTAAAAAATGAATGCTATATATCAGTAAAGGTTGAACATAATTGTATTTTTCCAAGACTTGTAGTTGGAAATTTATATAAGGAAAATAATTTTTTAGAAGCGACGCATTCATTTCCTATTATAAAGAATATCGATCATATAAAATCTGATGAAAAGCCAATTACATATAAAGCCTTATTATGTGGATTTACTTCAAAGGAGTTATCTCTTGATATGTCAGTCTTTCCAACAAATTGTGAGGGTGAATTTCAAGCTGATTTTCTTACTCAAAAATATAATGAAGATAAAATTAAGGCCATTGGAAATTCAGAATATTTTGACAAAAAAAAGTTGAAACAAATGCAAACTTTTAAATTAGATAATCAGGAACAGTTTCTTGAGATAGGGTTAACGGGAGAATCTGTCCCGTCTCGAATTAACGCCTCTTTTATTTATAGAGTAAAAGATAAAGCAGGCCCAGACTATACAACTAATATTGCAAATGGTGCAGTCTCACATGTTTTTCCGCCTAGACATAGACAATGGGGACATGGCTATTTAGGAAATAACTTTGAAACAAATATTCATATAAGAAATACAAGTCATAACCCTGACGACACAAAGGATGGTAATGGGACAATAATATTCTATGGAAAAAATATGAAAATTGTTCATAAATTTAAAATTAAAGCTGAATCATCATTAGCAATAAGCCTTTCAGACATTATTTCAAAAGATAATATAAATGCTTATGATGATAATAATTTTATTAGTTGGATGATGGAAATAGATATTCCTAATTGTGATTCTCATTGGGTATCATTTAGAAAATCAGATGGAGCCATATTTGGCGAACATAGTTTCTAAGAAAAAGTACAATACAAATTAATTTAATCATTTATTTCTATAATAATGGCATCAGACAATATTAGAAAAGAAGAAATTAAAAGATGGTGGGATAGCCCAAGAAATCTTAGGTGGGACAAATTTTATGAGACAAATGATTTAAACTCATACATGATCTCAAAGAGATTAGATAAGACTTTAGATATTTTAGATTCAATTAATAAATCAGAATTGAATATTATAGAATTAGGTTGTGGAGCAGGCCAGTCATCAGAAAAAATACTTAAAAGAGGTCATAAATATATTGGACTTGATATATCGCAACAATTAATAAAATGTGCTAAAGAAAGATGTGGAAAATACATTAAATCTAAAAATGCTAATTTTTATGCTCAAAGTGTTGATGAAAGATTACCAATAAAACCTAAAACACAAGACGTGGTCATAATCATTGGTATGCTCCAATATGTTGATGATATAGATTTTTGTTTTGATGAAATAAAACGAATTTTGAAGGATGATGGTCATATACTAATTTGTCAAACCAACATGTATCACATACATGATTTTTTCTTACCTAGATCGCTATTGGTAAAACTCTCATATCTTTTTTTGCAAGAGAAATATGAAATATCAAATTCAATAAAATCAATCTTGCTAGAGACTAAATTAAATAGAGTTTTTAGATTTAATAAAAATTCATCATTTATGAATTCAAATTTTGCAACGAAGGGCTATATAGATAGAAAATATGATTTCAGAAAAAGATTAATATCATTGACAAGACTAACAAAAATTCTTAAGAAGTATAATTTTAATGTAATCACAAAGTCTGGGGCACCTTTTTTTTACACAGAAAATAGTTTTTTTAAACCAGTATTTAAATTATTAGACTTTGTATCAAATATTTTTTTAAAAGTACCACTTTTATCAGCTATTAAATATTTAGCTAATAATGTGATAATTTTAGGCAAAAATGAAAAAATTTAAAACTATTTATATAGCTGCGATCAATAGAAGTGGAGGTTCATTATTAGCTAGACTCTTAGATAATCATAGCAAAGTTCTAAGTTATCCGATTGAAATTGGATTTCCAACTTTTGATAATTTTTATGAAGTTCATGAAATGCATCAAGGAGTGCCTCAAACAATCCCTAATTATTCAAAATCAATGAATATTGATGTATTTAACTTATTGGAGATTCCAAAAGAAGAGCATCAATATTCTACAACTTGGGGAAAAGAAACAAGTGATCCATTAGGAGTGAGAAAGAATTATATAGAAAAAGTATTTTATGGAAATATAAAAACTGATTTTGATTATGCAAAGTTCAAAAAAACATTTGAAGAAGAATCAAATAATGCATCAAATATTGCTGAATTATATGATGCAAGACACAATGCTTATTTTAAATCCTGGGATAATGGAAAATATTTTAAAGAACAATCTCATGTATTGATGCATGATAGTGGCGGCTTGTATTTAACCAATATAGATAAATTCTATGATGAATTTTCTGATTCAAAGTTAATATACCCTATACGAAATGTAATTGGTTATGTTGCAGCTGAGAAAACAAGATTTGCAAGACGTTATTATGGTTCTAGAAGATTTGCATGGCCTCAATTACCAAACTTTTTTGTTAAAAGATTTGTTCATTATGACTTAGAAGCACAAATTCGTTGCTGGCTATCTGCATTAACGAGAGTGAGAATACTTCAAGAAAAATATGAGAAAAATAAACTTATTGTCTATAGACATGAAAATTTAATACATAGACCTAAAGATGTAATGAAATCAATTAGTAGTCTACTCGATCTTAAATATGAGAATACATTAATAGAGCCGACAATTGCTGGAACTCCATGGTTAGGAAACTCTCATTACGGACCTGTAAAGGGTATTTCAAAAAGTATAAGTAAGAACTACAGCAAGGTATTAAGAGATGATGAAATTGAGATAATTTCTGAGACAACAAAAAAGTTAACTAAATCATTATATACCGAGGATAATATAACAGATATTTTATCAATCAATGAAAACTTATTCTATAGATACTCAGAACAAAAAAAATATTTCAATGATGAAGAAAAATTAACCTTATATTATACTACTGTAAATTCTCCAAAGAGAAGAGTTTTGGTAAAGCAACCTGACATTTATTCTATTTTTGCTTTTTTTTATTCAATCTTTGTAAGAATTTTACATATACCAAGAATAATTAAACTTAAATTTTTTAAGGGAAAGGGGAAACAAAATTATACATGACAGAGATATTTGCAACCGTAGGTCCATCAACATTAAATAAAAAATTTCTTACTGCAATAAATAAGAGAAAAGTAAATTTATTAAGAATTAACTTATCTCATACAAAAATTAAAGATTTAGAAAGTACTGTAAACTTTATTAAACGATATACAAAAATACCCGTATGCTTTGATACAGAAGGAGCACAAATAAGAACAACATCGATATTTAAAAATAAAATGATTTTGAAAACCAATACATCTGTATTCATCCATAAGAACAAACAAAGTAAGAAAAGTTTTAGTTTAACGCCTATAGAGGCATTCGACCTCATCAATGAAGGGGATATACTATCAATTGATTTTGATAGCGTTCAGATAAAAATTATTGAGAAAAAGAATTTATCATTAAAAGCGACTGTTATTAATGGAGGCAGTATTGCAATTAATAAAGGGGTATCAGTGAATAGACAAATTAAATTAGCTTCATTCACTAAAAAAGATATTCAAGCATTTAAAATTGCAAAGGATCTTAAAATTAAAAATATTGCTTTATCATTTGCATCAACTGGTCAGGATGTGAAAAGACTACGCGAGATATTCAAATATCCCATAAACATAATATCAAAAATTGAATCTAAAAGAGGTTTGAAAAATTTAAAGAATATAATAAGTGAATCAAATGGAATATTAATTGATAGAGGAGATCTTTCAAGAGAAGTTCCGTTAGAAAACATCCCTCAAACACAAAAAAATATTATAAATGTAGCAAAAAAAATGAAAAAATCAGTATATGTAGCAACTAATCTACTCGAGTCAATGGTTATTAAAAAAGATCCAACAAGAGCTGAAGTTAATGATATTTATAATACATTAATTGATGGAGCAAATGGATTAGTTCTTGCTGCTGAAACTGCCATTGGCAATTATCCATTAGAGTGTATAAATATGATTTCTAAAGTTGCCAAAGTATATAAAAAGAATCATAAATAATTAATTTAGAAATGTCACAAATAATTTGGTTTACAGGAATGTCAGGAGCTGGTAAATCTACGATTCTTGAATATGCAAACAAATATGTTCAAAGTAAAAAAATGAATACAGCTTGTATTGATGGAGATCAAATTAGGAACAAGTATAAAATTCCAGTTGGATTTTCTTATGATGAAATCTGTATGAATAATAGATCAGTTGCATCACTATGTAAGTCAATTTCAGAAAAGCATGATTTTATTTTTGTAGCTGTTATTTCTCCGTATGAAAAATTAAGAGAAGAAATTAAATCATTACTAAATAATAATATTCATTTTGTATATGTATATGCTGATATAGATGTATTAAAAAAGCGCGATGTTAAAGGTTTATATAAAAAAGCTGATAATGGAGTAATAGATAATCTAATTGGATATTCAAAAAACTCGCCATATGAAAAACCAACTAATCCTTCCTTGAAGATCAACACTTCAATAAAAAGTTTAGATGAATGTAAGGAACAAATAAAAATATTTATTGATTCGTTATTAAACCAATAATGTTATTAAATAAAGAAAATAGATGCTTTATAAAATATTTATTTACGTTTAGTGGTATCTTTAACACACTTAAATTTTTAATTCGTAAATTATATAATAAATGTTTTAGAAAAAATGATTATCATAATTACACAAAGCTTTTTAAATCTATTTTTAAAAGATATGGTTGTAATAAAAAATTTGATTTATTTAAAAATGAAATCAATAGTTCAGCTAAAAAATATAAAATTCTTCTTGCAACAAAACCTTATCTACTGGATGAAAAGACTGACTGGAATATTAAATTTGATGATGAAGAAGATTATGAATCATTACATCGGTTTATTTGGTTAAGATATTTATTATCATCTGAAAAATCTATTTCAACTGAAGAAATCAATTTTATTGAAAACATCTTATTCTCCTGGTCAAATAAATTTATCCATGAGTGTTTTGATGATAAATCATTAGTTTGGCATCCTTACACGCTCTCTGAAAGAATTATAAATATTATAATCTTTTATGTAGTTTCAAATAGAAAAATGCCCATAAGTATTCAGAAAAATCTACATTTTATGCTGTCTATACTTATAAAAAGATTAGAGTTCTATAATTATGGCCATGGCAATCATCTAATCAATAACTCAAGAGCGTTATTATATTACGCGCTATATTTTGATGACGAAGAATTATTAAGTTACGCTATACAATTACTAAGATATTCAACTGAGAGCTTTGTTATAAATAAGTATACTTGCGATGGATCATCTCATTATCAATTATTATTATATTATTGGTTTGAGGATTTAAAACAGTTTAGTAATAAATAT
The DNA here is from genome assembly GCA_964342155.1 of uncultured Ectothiorhodospiraceae bacterium. Classification (GTDB taxonomy): domain Bacteria; phylum Pseudomonadota; class Gammaproteobacteria. Next base: position 37,334 of record CAYFEQ010000005.1, read on the forward strand.
AAGAAAAAAGCAATTTCAGAATTATTATCTAACTATAATTTTTATCTAAAATCAGGATTAGAAACCTTTCTGATAAAAAATAACAAAAATATGATATTTACAGGTGATATTTCGCCAGATTATCCTCCAAATTATTTATTAACACTCTTAGATGACAAAAAGTTATTTTTAAAAGAATATTCACTTAATTTACTTTATAAAAGATTATAAGATGTGGAAAAAAGTAGAATATGGATTATGGAGCTTAGTGCTTAAGGAGAATGAAGACAAGATTGGATTTTATAATCATTCACATCATGATTTTTTACACTTAAATTTAAATTATGATCAAATACCAATCCTAATTGATACCGGAAGAGGTTCTTATAGCGACACTAGAGCGCATAGCAAATCATATTTACCTGAATATCATAATAGTGTAAGAATAAATGGATTAGGTTATAAACCGGATAATATGAGACTTTATCCTCCAGAATACATAAATCATATTCATGATATCAAGATTGACGAATTAGATGAAAAATTAAAGATCACAATTTTTACTAATGGGTTTAATCGAATAGATAAAGAAATAAATTTCAAAAGGGAAGTTAGTTTATATAAAGATAGGGTTGTAATAAAAGATATATCTGAAGCTAAAAAATCTTATTTAATAGAAAACTTCTTTCATTTTAATAATAATTTAGAGATTGTAGATAAAAAAACAAATTTATTAACAAATGGAAAAAATAAATTTAGGTTTATTTCCAACAATAGTTGCACTGAATATAAAAATAGTATTTATAATAAAGATTTATATTACATATCAAGGCAATATGGTGAGTTAGAAGAAAGTTTTGGATATTATATTTCTCAAAATTTTAATTTAGATGAATCTATCACACATAAAATTATAGTGAGCTAAATTATGTGCGGAATATGTGGATATATTAATTTAAATCAAACTTCTCAAATTAATGACAATACGATTGTTAAAATGGCTAATAGAATGGAGCATCGTGGTCCTGATGACATTGGGCATTATTCAGAAAACAGTTTTTCATTAGCTATGAGAAGATTATCAATTATTGATACAGAAAATGGTAATCAACCTATTTATTCTGATGATAAAAAAATTGTAATTATAATGAATGGAGAACTCTATAACTATAAACAACTAAGAGATGAGTTGATGGCTAAGAACATTAAATTTAAAACTAACTCAGATACAGAAGTTGTATTAAAAATGTATGAATTATATGGTCTGACTTGTATTGATAAACTTCAAGGTATGTTCGCCTTTTGCATAAATGATTCAAAATTGAATATTACCTGGTTGGTTAGAGATCGTTTTGGAATTAAACCCTTACTTTATTATTACGATTCAGAAAAACTAATATTTGGATCTACGATTGATTCTATGCTTGCTTCAAAACAAATTGACACATCATTAGATGAGACAAGTATAAGATTATATTTGCTAATATCTTATATACCTACACCTCATACTATTTATAAGAATATCAAGAAGTTGCAACCAGGTCATCAAATAATTATCAGAGATAAATCTGTCGCCATATCTAAGTATTGGGAAATTGAAGATCATATAGATTCAAAAAAAAATCTTAAGTCTGAAGATGATTTTATTGATTTATTAAATAAATCTATTGATATTCACTCTGTGTCAGATGTTCCAGTAGGGACTTTTTTAAGTGGAGGGATAGATAGTTCTGTTATTACAAAACTTTATAAAAAAATAAGTCGTGATGATTTTAATACATTTTCAGCAGAATTTGACGGGAAAGATAACGCAGATTCAAAGACAGCTAATCTAATATCAGATAAATTAAAGACAACACATCATAATATTAAAATTACTTCTGATGAGTTTTTACCAAATCTAGATGAATTAATTAACTATTTAGATGAACCTTTATATGATTCATCAATGGTTGCTTCATATCTGTTATCAAAAACAGCACAAAAAAATAAAATAAAGGTACTTTTAGCAGGAAATGGGGCTGATGAAATCTTTGGTGGATATCATAGGCATTATTCAACAATTAAATCATTAACGGCAGGGAAGTTAAAAATATTTTCAGATAGATTTCTTAAAAACTTATCATGGATATTGCCGAATTCTTATCATAAATTAGTTCAACTTAAATATGAACATATATCTCATGCGATTACTTTTTCTGGAATAAATTTAGAAACATATAGAAATGTTGTTAAAAATAGTGATTTTGATTCTATAAATAACTTACTAAATAATTATTTCAATGTAAATCATGATGAAAATCTATCATATTCGAAGAAAATGATGATAAAAGACCTTAGAACTTATTTATTAGATAATGGGTTGAATATTCTAGATAAAACAACTATGGCTGCATCAATTGAAGGTAGGGTTCCGTATCTTGATCATAAATTAGTTGAACATTTATTTTCAATGCATGAAAAATCATATTTATCAAATAATTATCATGGTTCAAAACCAATGTTGAAAAGATATGCAAATAGAATTGATTTAAATGAAGTTACAAAAAGGAAAAAGTCTGGCTTTAATCAGCCATTAGAAAAAATATTCTCTTCATCTAAGAATATAAAAAAAATTAAAGAAACTTTAATCGAATCTAATAAGCATCTTAGTAAGTTTATAAATATAGAAGAATTAATATCAATAATAGATAGCAATAAGAATAATAAGAGCCTAGAGAATATTATGAATATTTATGTATTAGCAAAATGGTTTAATAAAAAACATATACAACAATGATTTCAGTTATCTGCCCATATCATAATTGTTCTAAAATTATTTTAAATGCCATTAATAGTCTGTTAAGTCAGGAAGTTGATAATAAACTATTTGAAGTTATCTTTATTGATGATGGATCCACTGATGATACCACCAATATTGTTGCTAACAATCTTATTAAGTTTAAACAAAAAAATATTTCTTCTAGAATTATATCTCAAAATCATAAAGGCGCTGGCAGCGCAAGAAATCTAGGTATCAATAATTCTAAATATGATTTTATTGCATTTTTAGATGCAGATGATAGATGGAAAGATTTAAAACTGTCAAAATGTATAAATACAATTAAAAAGTATGGAAATGATGTAAATTTGATTATCCATGATGAATTATTTATTAGGTGTGATAATTCCACACAAAGGATTCACAATGGTAATTTTTACTATTCTACAATCGCTGAATCACTGTATAGACGTAATACATTTTCAACATCGGCGATAGTATTGAATAAAAATTTACTTAAAAAATATGGACTTTTTAATGAAAATCTTATGTCGAGTCAAGATTATGAGTTATGGCTAAGAATGGCTCCAAATTTAAAAGTAATTAGAATTGATGAAGTATTAGGAGAATATTATGAAAACCCTAATGGAATAACATCAAAATACTATGCAAAGAGATTTTTGGATCAATTACGTATAGCCTATAAATATAGAAGCTATGTTTCTATACCAATATATATATATAAAATTTGTAGAATATTACTCAGTAAACAATGGATATACGGATTGTCAAATTTAATCACTTCAAAAAAAGGACATAATTATTAATAGAAAAATTACAATACAACCACAATTTAGTTATAAAAAACTATTATCATCTTTGTATGAAAAGAATAATAAAATCAATAAAAATTTATATAAATCAGGAAGATATGCATTATATTATGGATTATCAAAAGTACTGAAACACAAAGTAAAATTAAAAAAGATTTTATTGCCTAACTTTATATGTAAAGAAGTAATTCAGCCATTACAAAGATTAGATTTAAATATAGATTTTTACCATGTTAATCGGGACTTAAATATAAATATAGAAGAAATAGTAAATAAAAATATAAAAGATTCAACAATTTTCTTTGTAGTTAATTATTTTGGCTTCCCAGCAGATTGGAATTCTATTAATTCTCTAAAAAAAGATTTAAATTTATTTGTTGTAGAAGACAATGCACACTCAGCATTTACTAAATATAAGAATAAGAGGTTAGGGGATCAAGGAGATTTATCATTTAATAGTTTGAGAAAATTTTTACCAATACTAGGTGGCTCAGAATTAATGACAGATTATAGTAATGAAACAATATATCAAAACCAAGTTAGTAGGATGCCATCACTTGAGGAGCTTAAATATTCATTGAGGCATCTTAAACCCAGTATATTGAAAAATAAAAAAAATAATGGAGTTGCTGATGATAGTTTTAATTTGAAGCTATCGTCTATAGACTGGATATCAAATACACTATTAAATAAGAATAGTTTTGATGAAAATAAAATAGCTGAATCAAGAATAAATAACTATAAATTTTGGGAGAAATATTTACATAATTGGGATGTAAAACTTTTTGACCATCTTAAAATAAACAATGATATATGCCCTTATGCTTTCCCTTGCATAACTAAAAATAATGATCAAACAAAAAAAATAATAGAATGGGGAAATAAAAAAAATATCAATATAATTAAATGGCCAAAATTTCCAAATCATAAAAGATTTATTTATCCAGAAAATGATCTACAAAATGTGATTCTATTTCCTGTAAATCATCAATACGATTTAAATAAGATACTATGAAAAAGACTTTTAAAAGACATATAAAGAACTTCATAAGAGATTCGTTTGGTTCAATTTACTATCATTCATATAAAAGATTTTCTAATGAACAAGGTAATAGATCCTTGATCTACCATGCATTTGGACTAAAGCTTAAACATGATACGTATGGTATTAGTATTGATATAAATAAATTTAATGAACACATCAAATATCTGTATGAAAATTATAAAATAATATCTTTAAAAGATTATGGCAATTATGATTCTAATAGTGTTTCTATTACAATAGATGATGGTTATAAAGACACTATTTCAGCAATAGATATTTTGAATTCTTATGACATGCCATTTGATTTATTCATCACTACAGATAATATTGATAAGAAAAATCATCTTTCATCTCAGGATATTCGTGATATCGCAAGCTTGAATATCGCCAATATTGGAAGTCATGGTTGCTCACATAATCGATTAACTGATCTAAATTCTTCACAGCAAAGCAATGAAATTAATGAAAGTAAGGAGAAATTAGAAAATATAATTGGTTCAAAAATAGAGAGTTACTCTTATCCGCATGGATCACATAACGCTAAAACATTAAAAATTATGGAATTATCTGGATACAATTATGCAGCTTCAAGTATAAAGGGGCTTAACTGTAAATTAACATCAAAGTACATCTTAAGAAGGAGTGAAATAATAAGCACTGACACAATAAAAGATGTTTCAAAAAAAATTAGAGGATATTATGATTACTACTAGTTTTAAGATTAATTATGAAAATTTTTTAAAATTTACAATCATAGTAATATTTTTTGGAATTTTTTCGAGAACATTTGCTAAAGTTCCTGCTGCCCTTATTGAATATTCAGTAATCTTAGTTGCTCTTACTATGGCATTTATTTATATATCCGAAAGATTGACTAAACAACAAGCGATTTCTACTATTTTTTACTTATTTGCACTTTACCTTATCGCTCATTTATTTGTTGCATGCGTTTTTAGACCTGCTGAAACTGGAGTACCTTTTTATTTTATTATTTTTTCAAATATGCATGAATTTGCACTGTCAACACTTGGATATTTTTTACCATTCTTATTTATTCCTTTACGTCATTACGATACAAGAAAATTTGATGACTTTATGTGTTTACTTATAAAGATCTCTATTATTTATACTTTATTTGAACAACTACTATCGCTTGGTGGTTTTAGAGGGGTGTTTGAACAAGTATACAAAAATGCCGGTTTAGTCCAACCTCAAAATATTTCTTCAAAAAGCTTAGGATTATACAGAGTATGGGGTTCTATAGGCTCACCGCAATTATTGGGTATTTTTAATATCATAGCTTTCTTCTATCTCATGAGCAATAACCAGAAGAATTGGGCAATGTTGAGTGTTTTAGCCATATTTTTAAGTACATCTAAAACTGCTTATTTTATTTTTCTAATACTTTTTTTAATCTATTTAATATATAAGAGGCATTATTTAATTTTTATAACAATAACGATTATCTCATTGATTAGTGCTTATTATGCCATAGTATTCTTGAATCATATGGAAGATTTGCAAAGTGATGATTACCAAATGGCACAGCATTTTATTGGCTCTGTAAGAGGCTATTTTATTCTTTTTGATCAAACCTTGGATTACAAAAACATTAGACATGATGATGGTCCATTCATACATGTCCTGCAATATTTTCGTGATAACCCCTGGCAGCTTATTTTTGGGAAAGGTATAACATATGCGGCTATAGATACGGGATATGCCTTCGATATTTCTTCTAAGTCTATTCTTGAGTATAGGTACTTATCATCAGATTTCTATTTTTTAACCTTCTTTGAACAATATGGCTTTGTAGGAATGATTTTATTTATTAACTTATATCTTATTTATCCATTAATACTTCTTAGAAGAAATTTTGATTACAGTTATTTCATTCCAATAACATTTTTCTTATCAATATTGCACTATCCGCCACAAATATCAAAAATAATGATGATCTTTGTTGGTTACATAATTTGGAAAATGTATCTAACTGAGAGGAAAGAAACATGAAGATCATGATTTTAGGGGCAGATGGCTATTTAGGTTGGCCTATGTCAGCAAACTTAAGTTTAACTAAACACAAACTAGTTATGATTGATAATTATGTCAAACGATCTTTATTTAAAAAATATGGTAAAACCCCATTAATTAATTATCCAAAAATAGATAAAAGATTGAAACTCTTAAAAAAATATAACAAAAATATTAAATTCTATAATTTAGATTGTACTGACTCTCAAAAATTTTCAGATTTATTTAAAAAATATAAACCTGATGTGGTAATTCACTTTGCAGAATTGCCGTCAGCGCCATATTCGATGTACGGTCCTAAGGAAGGTTGGGTAACATTAGACAATAATCTCAAGAGCACATTTAATTTAATTGAAGCTGTTAAAAAGTATAATAAAAAATGTCACATTATAAAACTTGGTACAATGGGTGAGTATGGAACACCAAATATTAATATTGAAGAAGGTTGGCTAACTGTTAAACATAAAGATCGACAACAAAAATTTTTATACCCAAGACAAGGATCTAGTCTTTATCATACTTCAAAAATTATGGATACAGATTTACTATGGTTTTATGTAAGAACCTCTGATTTAAGAGTTACAGATTTAATGCAGGGACCAGTTTATGGTATAAGGATTGGAAAAGAGTTTGAAAAAGAAGAATTTTATCCAACTTTTGCATATGATGATATGTTTGGAACAGTATTGAATAGATTTATTGTCCAAGCAATTGCAAAAATTCCATTAACTGTTTATGGGTCAGGTAATCAGATAAGAGGATATTTAGATATCAAAGATACACTGCAATGTATAAACCTAGCAATAAAGAATCCACCAAATCCTGGTGATTTAAAAATATATAATCAATTCACAGAACAATTTTCTGTTAATCAACTAGCTAAAAAGGTTAAAAGTGCACTTAAAAAAATTAATATAGAAACAGTAATTAAAAAAATAAAAAATCCACGCATTGAAAAAGAGAAACATTATTATAATGCAATGCACAATGGGATGAAAAAGTTAGGTTTAAAACCAACTTTACTGACTGATAAATCTATAATAGAAATCGCAGAATATGTATTTAAATATAAAAAACAAATTAATAAAAAAATTATACAGCCAAAGAGTATTTGGAAATGAAAATTTTAATTACAGGAGGCTTGGGATTTATAGGAAGTAATTTAATTGATTATCTTCTTAAAAAGAAGAATGTTAAAAAAATTATAGTTGTAGATAATTTTTCAAAAAGTTCTCCTAGATATTTGAAATCTTTAACAGATTATAAATATTTTCAAAGACCAAACTTGTATGTAAATTCTACTAAGAGAGTTGAATTAATAAAAGCAGACATATCAAATTATAATTTTGCGGTAAAAATAACAAAGAATATTGATTATATAATTCATTTAGCAGCTGAATCTGGTGTAGATACTTCTGTAAAAAACCCTGAAAAATCTTTCAAAGTAAATGTAATAGGGACCTTTAATTATTTAAATGCAGCTAGAATCAATAATATTAAAGGCTTTATTTTCCCGTCTAGTGGTGCCGTATTTGGAGATGTTAAGCCTCCAATTGATGAAAATCTTGCAAGAAATCCAATTTCACCCTATGGATCAGGAAAATTATCAGGTGAAACATTCTGCGAAACATTTTCAAAGGTATTTAAATTAAATACGACTATTTTAAGATTTAGCAATGCATACGGAAGATTCTCAACCCATAAAACCAGTGTTATTGCTAAATTTATACAGAATATTCTTAATAATAAGAGTGTCATAGTAAACGGTGATGGGCAACATACGAGAGACTTCATATTTGTAGATGATATTTGTTCAGCTATTTATATATCTCTAACGAATAAAAAAAGATTACAGATATACAATGTTTCTACAGGGAAAGAAACATCTATTAATAACCTTATCTCTACAATGAAAAAAGTGCTGACTAGATATAATAAATATTCAATTAGTGTTAAATATTCAAAACAAAGGATTGGAGATATGAAAAGAAATTTTGCAAAGTCAAATAAAATAAACAAAGAGTTAGGTTGGAAATCAAAAATTGAATTGAAATCTGGTCTTAAAAAAACATTCGGCTGGTACGAAATTGAAAAAAAATAAATCTATAACACTAGTTTCTAATAATTATTGGACATTATATAAATTTAGATATGATGTTGTTAATTTATTTATCAAAAAAGGATATATTGTAAATCTAATTGGAAAAAAAGATGGTTTTCAAAAAAAATTCACAGACAAATCAATTAATAAGTATTATATTCCAATAAGTGAACGTGGGATAAATATATTCAATGAAATAAGTACATTTCTAAATCTGTATAAGATTTATAAAAAGCTAAAGACTGATTTAATTTTTCATTTTACCATAAAGCCAAATATCTACGGTTCAATTATATCTAGTTTATTTAATATTAAATCTATTGTTTTTGTGACTGGGTATGGTCACATTTTCCTTAAAAAGAAGTCTTTTGTTAAAAGATTAGTAATCTTAATGTATAAATATGCTATAAAAAATAGCACAGAAGTATGGTTTGCAAATGAAGATGATAGAAAAGCATTTATACAAAATAAAATCATAAATAAACAGAAAACAAGAATAGTTCCTGGTGCTGGAGTAATTATAAGTAAAAAGCAAGTAGAATACATTGATATTAAACCTATAACTTTCTTAATGATATCGCGTATACAAAAAGCTAAGGGTATTATTGAGTTCTTAAATGCAGCAAAAGATTACAAAGATAATAATCAAATTAGATTTATTTTAATTGGTTCACATGATACTGATGATTTAGATGCGGTCGAGTTTGATAACATCCAATCTTTAGTAGATAAAAAAATAATTACATATCATAATTATCAGGATGATATTGAATCACATTTATCTTCTGCTTCATGCTTAGTACATCCTTCCTATAGAGAAGGCTTATCAACAGTTTTAGTTGAAGCTGCATCATTTAAAAAACCTATTATCACTACAAATACACCTGGTTGTATTGATGTAATTCCCGATGAAACATATGGAGTTTTATGTCAACCACAAAACAGCTCATCTTTAAAAGATGCTATTAAAAGATTCTTATCATTAACTGATCAACAAAAAGAAAATATGGTTAATAAAACTTATGAGTATGTTAAAAATAACTTTGATCGCAATAAAATACTTACAGTTTATAGATCATCCCTTGAGTATATTTAATGAAACCTAAAGTATTTTTAACTGGCGCAACAGGTTTTTTTGGTAGTTATTTAAAAAAAGCCTTGATTAAGAATGGTTATAATCTTGTTTGTCTCACGAGAAAGAATGCTGAAGACTCTAATCATAAATTAATTACAGTGTCTGCTAAAAATGAAGATTTTTTTTCAAAAGACTTCTTAAAAAATGCTATGACTAACTGCGATGCTGTAATCCATCTCGCAGCAATATCAGATAGTAATTATCTTAATAATCAATATGATAGAGATGAATTTAATAAAATAAATAAAGAGTTTCCTCTTATATTATATAAAGCTGCAAAGGAATCTCAAATTAAGAAGTTTATTTTTATGAGTACCATTAAAGTAAATGGTGAATATACACAAGGGGTTTCTTTTTCAGAAAATACACCTCATGATACCTGCAATAGAAACCAATATGTTTTATCAAAAATAAATACAGAAAATGCACTTATAAATGAATATGAGGATAATAATCTTGAATTGCTAAGTATAATTAGACCTCCAATTATCTATGGAGAAGGCGTAAGAGGCAATATTAAGACATTAATAAAAATTATAAACAAAGGCTTTCCATTACCAACTTCAAGTTTAAATAAAAAAAGAAGCATGGTTTCAGTCTACAACTTGACTGATCTTATTATAAATATATTAAATTCAAAATTAACTGGAATAGTAAAATCATGTTGTAAAGATATAGATATCTCAACAAATGATCTTATAAAAAGAATTGCTATATCTCTTAATAAAGCAAAACCAGATTTTTACATACCAACAGGATTATTGCAATTTGGGGCTTTCATAATTAATAAAACTGAGATGATGAATAAATTAACAAAACCTCTACTTATAAATGATAATGAAACAAGAGAAAATTTTAATTGGGAACCATCGTTAGATTTTGAAACAGGTATGCACAAAACAATAGATTCATTAATAAAGAACTAATCATGTATGGGGAAGGATTATTTTTATTGAACTCAAGTGTTATGATTAATATTTTAATAACTTTTTTTACAACTCTAACAGTAGCTTTTATATTAACAAAAAAACCTTTGGCTTTATCAATGCCAACTGATAGAGGTCTTCATGAAAAAAATACACCTACATCTAGTGGAATTGCTTTGGCTATTGGATATATTTTTGGCATTCTATTAGATTTTAGCTCATGGTTTGACTACATGGCAATATTATTAATAATAATTGCTTTTGTTGGTTTTTTAGATGATAAGTATAGAATCTCAAAAGAATTCAGATTTCTTATACAAATTATTTTGGCATGCTTATTTGTATATTCTTTTGGTGACACTAGTTTAATTAGTTTCATCGGATTTATATACATCTTTATGATTGTATATTCTATTAATGCATATAATTTTATGGATGGAATAGATTCATTAATATTATTTCAATCAATTTTTGTTTTATCATCATTATTATTATTAGCCCCTAATTCTATAGTAATTCAATATCTTCACATCGATCTAATCTTAGCTGCATTAATTGCATTATTATTTTTTGGAAAATCACCTTCAAAATTATTTCTTGGTAACTCAGGAAGCTATTTTCTAGGTCTTTATTTATCAATGATTATAATTACAGTTTTATATTATTGGGATATTAGTTTCTTAACTTATAGCATTCTATTTACAATTATATTAATTGATACAATTTATGTCATATTGAAAAGATTTTTTGTAAAACTATCTAACTTATATAGAGAAAATAAAAATTTACACATTTCGATCTACATTAGTCTCAAACATATAACTGAGCCACACTGTACTCATAATTATCAGAAATTAACAAAAAAAATAAATAGTCATGCAAAGGTTGTTTTCATCTTAATGTTATATAATATTCTTTGGTGCTTGCCTTTAGCAATTGCTTCTGCAAAGTTTGATGACTATGCTTTATTATGCTTGGCATTAAGCTTTATTCCTTATATTATATGGTGCTATATTAATAATGCGGGGGTTGAATCAAATTGAGAGATTTTTTACTAAATCTACCTAGAAATAAGAAAAGGGCCTTAGTTATTGTAGTAGATGCAATAAGCCTGATTGCTGCTGTTTGGATAGCATTTATATTGAGAACAGACCAATTTTTTTGGCCTTCAAATGGATACCCATTAACTGCAATATCAGCAACACAACTATACATTGTTTTCCTGTTAGCTCCATTGATTACAATATCAGTACTTTATTCGATCAAATTATATAGATCGATTACACGTTATATTACAAGTGAAACATATCTTAAGATGTCTAAAGCTTGTATATTTGCTTCTGTCGTTTGGACATTCTTGATTTATCAACTTGAATATCCAGTACCAAGATCCGTATACATAATCTATGCCATTTTATCTCTATCATTTTTAATTTTTACTAGATACACAGCATCAGCATTTCTTTCAACAACTAATTATTTTGGACGTAAAAATGTTTTAATTTATGGAACAGGATCTTCTTCAAGAAGAATGGCAAATCTATTAAGTAATGATCTTAAAATTAAACCAGTTGGCTTTATTAGTGATGATAATGATTTAGAAAAAACAAGTATTGCAGAATTGTCTGTTTATTCAAAAAATGATATTGAAAGAATTATAAATAAAAAAAATATAGATGAGATCTTAATTGTTCTTTCAAAAAAATCAAGTTCACAATTAAGAAAAATAGTTAATAATCTAAAACCATATCGGACACAACTAAGAAAAGTGCCAGACATAAATCAAATAGCTCGAGGCCAATTAAAAATTAGCGACTTTAAAAAAATTGATATTGAGGACTTATTAGGTAGGGATGCCGTTAAGCCTGACCCATATCTTTTAAAATCATGTATTGAAAACAAAACTGTGTTAATTACAGGTTGTGGTGGATCAATTGGCTCAGAATTATCGCGACAAATAATTACTCTAAAACCAAAGAAAATTATTCTTCTAGAACAGTCAGAGTTTTTTCTATACCAAATTGATCAAGAACTTAGTGATTTTAAAATAAAGGAGAATTCTGATATTGCTATTAGCTCATATCTAGGATCTGTCGCTGACGACAAATTTATCTCACATATATTTAGTAAAGAAAAAATTGATACAGTATATCATGCTGCTGCTCATAAGCATGTACCATTAGTTGAATTTAACCCTTTGCCTGCAATTGAAACAAATATTTTTGGTACAAATATACTTGCAACTCATTCATATAAAAATAATGTTGATAATTTTGTTTTAATTTCTAGTGATAAAGCAGTAAGACCTACAAATATTATGGGAGCTACAAAAAGGTTTGCTGAATTAATTTTACAAGCACTACAAGAAAAGGTTAATGAATTACCTGCAAATCAATGTAGAACAAAATTCTGTATGGTTAGATTTGGCAATGTCTTAGATACATCTGGATCCGTTGTTCCATTGTTTAGAAAACAAATTGCAAATGGCGGCCCTATCACTGTTACTGATCCACGAGTCATTCGATATTTTATGACTATACAAGAAGCTACTGAACTAGTTATACAAACAGGAACTTTAAGTAAAGGAGGGGATGTTTTTCTCTTAGAAATGGGTGAACCTGTCAGCGTTCTCGATTTAGCAAAGGAAATGATTAGACTCAGTGGAAATGAAATAAAAGATGAACAAAACCCATCTGGCAATATTGAGATTATGTTTACAGGATTGAGGGCTGGAGAGAAACTTTACGAAGAATTACTAATTGGAGATAATGTTAACCCGACAATACATAAACATATTATGTCGGCAAATGAAGAAAAATTATCTGAACATAAGGTTAATGAGTTTATTGCCCAATTCAAACAAATTACTCCATCAACACCTATAGAAGATATACAAAAAACATTATATGATGCCGTATCTGGATATAAACCCGATAATAATAAAGTTGTCAAAATAAAGAATTAATTATGCATTCAAACACTATCTCAGTTGGATATGGAAGCGTAAATACAGTTAAGATTGGTAGCACCGAACCACTTGTATTTATTGGAGGGCCATGCGCAATAGAAAGTAAAGAGCATGCATTTAAAGTTGCAGATATGATAAATAAAATTTGTAACAAGCATTCTATTCCCTGGATCTACAAATCTTGCTTTGATAAAGATTGTCGCTCATCTCCAGATAGTTATCATGGACTTGGTTTGGATGGCCTTAAAATCTTAAGTGAAATCAGAGATGAATTTGGATGCCCAGTGGTTAGTGATTTTTCTAATCCTGCATGGGCTGAACCTGTTGGAGAAGTTTGTGACATGGTTCAAGTTCCTGCATATTTATGCAGACAAACTACTATCCTAAAAGGTGCAGCTGAAACTGGAAGACCAATACACCTAAAGAAAGGTCAATTCATGAGTCCATGGAATATGAAAAACTCTGTTAGAAAAATTGAATCATATGGGAATAAGCAAATCTTATTGACTGATAGAGGAACTTTCTTTGGCTATAATATGCTCATAAATGATTATAGAAATTTTCCTATTATGATGGAAACCAGTTATCCAGTTTGTTTTGATGCAACTCATTCTATTCAATTACCAACATCGATGGGAAATATTTCTGGAGGCCAAAGAGAATTTATCCCAACTCTTACTAGAGCTGCTGCAGGAGCAGGGATACATGCATTATTTATGGAAGTTCATGATGATCCTGATAATGCAATGTCAGATGCTAATACACAATTAAATATTAAGTACTTAGAAAACGTACTTGTGCAGGCTAAAACAGTTCATATGACTAGAATAGAACTTTTTAATAAGCTTGGAGAAGATGATGTTAAATAATATTAAAGAAATAGAAATTTCTGAAGCTATGTTTGAGACAGATAATTTTCCAGTTATTTCTTCTACAACATTGCTAAAAGAAGCTATAGAAGAAATGACAAAATATAATATTGGCATTGCATGCATTGTAGATAAAAAAGATTTATTAGGGGTCTTTACTGATGGAGATTTACGCAGATTGCTATTGTCACATCAAAAACCATTCCCAGCATTATTTAATGATGATGTATCAACATATATGACAAAAAACCCTAGTGTAATACAAAAAAGTTCTTCTATATTTGAAGCAATGAATTTAATTAATGAGAAGAAAATTTGGGATTTACCAGTAGTTGAAAATAAGAAGTTAATTGGTTTAGTAAATTTACACACTCTCGTTAAATACATAAATAAAAAATGAAAACTTTAGCTGTTATTCCAGCTAGATGGACATCAAAAAGATTTCCTGGAAAGCCAATTGCAAATATTATGGGTTTACCTATGATTGTTCATGTTTATAACCGAACAAAAGGTTCAAAAGAAATTACAGATGTCATAATTGCCACGGATGATAAAAGGATAGCTAATGTCTGTAAGCAACATTCATTGAACTACATAATGACATCAAAGAAATGCAAGACTGGGACAGACAGAGTAGCAGAAGTTGCTAAAAAAATTCAAGCAACATTTTATATCAATATCCAAGGTGATAGCCCGTTAGTTAATAAACAAGATATAGACAAAATGGTGAAAGCACATAAAATTTTTATTAAAAAAGGAATTTCAGTAACCAATTCTTATGTACTTGAAAATAAAACAAATTTTAAACGTTCATTAAAAAATTTATCTCCACATGCTTATTTAATTCAGAAAAAAGATGGAACCATTTTATCTATATCACGTCATACAATCCCATATATATTTACAGGCGAAGGTAAGAATGTAGTTTCTTATAAATATAAGTCTCATGTTGGGATGTATGTATTTACAAGAAATAGTCTTCTAAAATACACTAAGTTAAAACAAGGAGAAATAGAAAAATCAGAAGGAATTGAAATGTTAAGATTTATAGAGAATGGTATAAAAATAGGTTGTGTCCAGATAAAAGGAGGAGATCAAACAGTTGATCATAAAGAGGATATAATCAAAGTAGAGAAAATGATGAGAAAAAAGGTATGAACTATATTGAAAAAGAATTTGGTGTTAAGAATCGTGTTGTTGTGATAACAGGGGCAGGAGGGCACATCTGTGGTTCTGTTGCTGAGGCTTTTGCTAAAGCAGGCGCAAAATTAGCTTTATTAGATATAAGAAAAAAGAATATTGATAAAAAAAGTTTTTTGAAAAAAATGTCTCCAAGAAACTATCTTGCTTTGGAATGTGATGTGACAAATAAGAGCCAGATAATTGAATGTTCTAAAAAAGTAATAAAAAAATTTGGAACTATTGATGTTTTAATAAATGGAAGTGGAATAAATTCACCATCTGAATTTTTTAATATTTCAGAAAAAGAATGGAATGATATTCTTTCTGTTAATTTGAAAGGCACCATGTTTTGTTGTCAAATCTTTGGAAAATATATGTGTAAAAAGAAAAAAGGATCGATTATCAATATTTCATCGGTTTCATCTGACCCACCTTTATCTAAAGCTTTTACATATTCAGTATCAAAAGCTGCAATTAAAAACTTAACACAAAATTTAGCAAGAGAATGGGCTCAATCTAATGTGAGAGTAAATTCAATTAAACCAGGGTTTTTTCCAACAAAATGGAACTTACAAAATTTTATAACTCAAAAAAGAAAAAATGCTATTCTTAATCACACGCCAATGAAAAGATTTGGAAAACCAACAGAATTAGTAGGGGGTTTTATTTGGCTTGCATCAGATGCTTCTGTCTTTGTAACTGGGGCAGAGATTACTATCGATGGTGGTTTTTCTTCCTGTACAATATAATATATGAGCGAATCAAAAAATAAAACTGTAGTTATTACTGGCGGAACACAAGGTATAGGTCTTGAAATTGTAAAAAAATTTCTAGTTAACGATAATAATGTTTTTGTTGGCAGTAGATCTGAGTCCAAAGAATTTAAAGAGCAATGTATTGGCGCTACATTCGTCAAGACAGACGTTAAAAAAATTGCTGATATTGAAAATTTAATGGATATAGCTGTAAAACCTACTGGGAATATTGATGTACTTATAAATAATGCTGGTATATCAATTTGGAAAAAAATAGACAATGTAAATGAAAGTTTCTTTTACGATATAATAGATACAAATCTAAAAGGCGTAGTGTTTTGTTGTAAATATGCTACTAAACAAATGAAAAATAAAGGTATTATTATTAATATTGCAAGTTTAGCTGGAAAGCGTGGAAGCAAAAATAATTCAATTTATGTAGCTTCAAAATTTGCTGTTGTAGGAGTTACGCAAGCATTAGCTAAAGAACTAGGGGTTTATGGAATTAGAGTGAACAGTATTTGTCCCGTATATATTGATACCCCTTCATTGTTAGCCAATCTCTCGGGCGATCACCCTGAAGTTGGTGATTTAGAGCCGTCAGAATTTTTAAAACAATGGGGTAAAGCTAATAGTGCGCTACAAAGACTACCATCAGGAAGTGAATGCGCGGATGCATGTTATTACCTTGCATCAGATTCATCTTCAGCAATTACAGGACAAAATATTAATGTTGACTGTGGAGTATTGCCTCAATAAATCTATGAATATTAATGATATAAAAAATAATAATAAAACTATATTTAATGCTTGGTTGCATATTCCGTCGCCCTTTGGCGCTGAAATTATTGCTAAACAAGGTTGGGATAGCATTACGATTGATATGCAGCATGGTTTGATCACACATAGTGATGCTTTAGCCATTTTACATGCGATTTCATCTACTAATACCATCCCTTTAATCAGAGTTCCGTCTAATAATTCAACTGATATTACAAAATGTTTGGATATGGGAGCAAAAGGCATCATCACACCAATGATAGATAATGCATCGCAAGCCCAAGAGTTTGTAGATGCATGCGTTTTCCCTCCAATAGGGAAAAGAAGTTTTGGGCCAATACGCGCTTATTACACAGAGGATAAAGACTATATCTTAAATTCACACAATAAAGTATTGAAAATTATACAAATTGAATCTAAATCAGCATATGAAAACTTGGATTCTATTTTATCAGTTGAGCACCTAGATGGGGTTTATATTGGGCCAAATGATCTAGCGCTAGGATTAGGCACAAATAGACAAATTGATACAAAAAACCCTCAAAGAGCAAATGAGTTTCAGATAACAGATGAAACGATGGATGCTATTGAACATATCCTTAAAAAAACCAAAGAATATGGCTTAATAGCGGGCATTCACAGTACTTCTGAACAGATTACGGCCCTTATGATAGAGAAGGGGTTTCAGATGGTTACAGCAACGTCTGATGAACGACTTTTAGCCTCTGGTTCACAAAACATGCTAAAAAACCTTAAAAAATAAATATCTAAACAATCTTGTTTTAAAATGAAAAATATTCTCAAGAATTTTATACTAAGCTTACTTCACTCTGTCAGGTGGGTTATTAAGAAACTTTACATTCACATTATACCTACTGATATCGTAAGAACAAAAAAACATGGAATGAATTGTTATGACTTGTATCACAAGGAAGAGCTAAAAAAATGTTTTGAGCATTTTAAAAAACATTATCTTACGTCAGTCCATCTCACGGGAGATGATCTTCTAAATTATGCAATTCATCATGCTATTAAAAATAATGATGGTCTTTATTTAGAATTTGGTGTTTGGAAAGGTAGAACTTTAAATATATTTTCTAAACATTTGAAAAATAATAAAATATTTGGTTTTGATACATTTGAAGGAATTAATGAAGATTGGGCTGGAACAGATAAAGCAAAAGGTTTTTATGGTGCAAACAAAAAAATGCCAAAAGTTAATGATAATTGCATGCTTATAAAGGGATTGATACAGGATACTTTACCTAAATTTTTAACAGAAAACTCAGATACAAAAATTGCTTTTGCGCATATGGATGTAAATACATATAAATCATCAAAATTTATCTTGAAACTGATAAAGTCGCATTTACATGAAAATGCCATTATACTTCTGAGAGGTTGCCATAATTATCCAGGTTGGTCAGTTGGTGAATATAAAGCATTTCAAGAAACTTTTAAACCAAAAGAATATAAGTTCTTGGCATTCTCTAAGGATGGCAGTCCAGCTGTAATCCAATTTCTAAAGCATTCTTAATTATTTGGTTTTCCATTAGCTTTAATATAGAATCACAATTTACTCAATCAAATAAAGATATATGAAATATAAAATTCCTTTTGCTAAGATTGAAACTAGCCTTAAAGAATTTGAATATGTTGAGAATGTTCTCAAGTCTGGGTGGTTGACAACAGGTAGTGTAGCAAAAGAATTTGAGGATAACTTCTGCAAATTTACTGGAGCTAAACACGCTTTAGCAGTTAGTTCCTGTACAGCTGCTTTACATCTTGCATTGAATGCTATATCAATAAAAAAAGGTGACAAGGTTATCGTGCCTTCATTAACTTTTACATCTTCAGCTGAAGTTATTACTTATTTTCAAGCTGATCCTATATTTGTCGATATTGATTATGATACATGCTTAATAACTCCTGAAATCATACAGAAGGCAATTGATAAGCATGGTGATATTAAAGCAGTGATTACAGTTCATTTTGCAGGTCATCCAGCAATGATGACGAGTGATAATCAAAAGGGGATACTTGATATTTGTAAAGAAAATAACATAACCGTAATAGAAGATGCTGCTCACGCATTCCCATCAAAACTAAATAACACATATGTCGGTAACTTTGGAAAGATTACATGTTTTAGTTTTTATGCAAATAAAACTATCACAACAGGAGAAGGAGGGATGATTGTCTGCGATGATGAAAAATTAATTGAAAAGATTAAAATTATGAGATTGCACGGAATAGATAAAGATCCATGGAAAAGGCAAAACTCAGTTGGGCCAAAATGGAAATATGATGTGGTTATACCAGGTTTCAAATATAATATGCCTGATATTAATGCAGCTATTGGCCTTGCTCAATTAGAAAAAGCAGAAAAAATGAGATTAGAGAGACAGAGATGTGCTGAATATTATGCTAAACATTTATCAGAAATTGAATGCATTGAAATACCAAAGTTAAAAGTTAGTTTTTCTGATCATTCATGGCATTTATATTTAATAGTTGTTAATGATAAATCAAATGTCTCAAGAGATGAATTGATGGACCTATTAGAGACAGATGGCATATCTACATCTTTGCACTATATACCACTTCATCAAATGACTTACTATAAAGATACATATAATTTAGATAATCAGGATTTTCCAAATACAGAAAGATACTTCAAGGGCTGTTTGTCATTACCAATATATCCATCACTAAAAAATGAAGAACTTGAATATATAGTTAAATCTATAAAAAACATTGTGTTACAAAATAATACAAACAAACCTTAAATTAATTAATTACTAATTTAAATGGATATTAATAATTCATTTTACGAAGCATCTAATCTAATTATTTCACTAGATTCAAGTTTAATTGAAATAATATCTTTATCATTATTTGTTTCATTATCAGCAGTTATTATTGCATGTATAATTTCATTTCCAATCGGAAGCTTTCTTGCTATGAAAAAATTTTATGGAAGAGAGATTATTATTATAATAGTAAATGCTTTTATGGGTTTACCGCCTGTTGTAGTAGGTTTATTTTTATATCTTATATTCTCATCTGCAGGCATATTTGGTTATTATCAATTGTTATACTCCCCAACAATTATGATTATTGCTCAGATTATTATAGTAACGCCAATTATTATTGGATTAACAAAACAAATTATTGAGGATTTATTTTTTGAATATAGCGATCTACTACTATCTCTTAAGGCAACGATGATACAAAAAATTCAAACCTTAATCTGGGATGCGAGATTTTCTTTACTTACAGTGGCTTTAGCTGGACTCGGTAGAGCATTAGCAGAAGTAGGGGCGGTAATTATTGTAGGTGGTAACATTGCTCATGTCTCAAGAGTAATGACCACTACAATTGCTATGGAGACTTCAAAAGGTGATTTATCTCTTGCGTTAGGATTAGGAATCATTTTAATTTCTATATCCATTTTAATCAATGGAACATTATATTTACTTAGAAAGTTTCAGTACTGATGCCTAAATACAATATACTTCCTATAAAACTCGATAACGTATGTCTGTCTTTTGGAACACATAAGTTTTTTAATAATTTGTCATTAGAAATTATAAATGAAGGGATTTCAATTATAATGGGTCCAAATGGTTCTGGTAAAACACTGGTTTTAAAACTGATGTCTGGGCTTCTTAATCCTGACAATGGAATCATAACTCATGCAAATAAACCTGCATCAACGAATCTGCCATGTGGATTTGTTTTCCAAAAACCAATTCTTTTAAGAAGAACTGTTAAAGAAAACTTAAGTCATTCTTTATCTATAATAGGAATACAAAGTAAATTTCATGATAATTATATAGAGGAAATTTTACCTAATGGTAAATGGAAGCTATTTTTAAATCGTAATGCAAAAAAGTTATCCGTTGGAGAACAACAAGTCTTATCTTTATTAAGGGCATTAATCATAAAGCCTAAAGTTTTGTTTTTAGATGAACCAAGTAGCAGTTTGGATCCTACAGGTACTTTAATTATTGAAAACCTTATTAATCAAGTAACAAAACAAAAAGTAAAAATCATTATGACTACACATGATATTATTCAAGCTAAAAGATTGGCTAATGAAATCTTATATTTTGATAACGGTAGATTATTAGAACAAGGGTCTTCAAATGAGATTCTTAATAATCCAAAAAGTCTGACTTCAACTTATTATTTTCAATGACTGTTATTAAAACAATATTTAATTATGTGATATTATTAGTCTTAGTTTTTAATCATAAAACAACTTTTGCGTCTGATAATTTTTTACTTCTACAAACTACCACTTCATTAAGAGATTCTGGCTTCCTTGAATATATAATTCCTAAATTTAATGAATTTAATCAAATAGAGATAAGATATGTAGCTGCTGGAACCGGTAAGGCAATTACTAATGCCAAAAATTGCGATGCTGACTTACTAATAGTACATTCAAAAATAGATGAAATTGCATTTATTAAAAATAATTTTGGTAAAACTCGACGAGTACTTATGTACAATAAATTTGTTTTAGTTACTCCTAAGTCTAATCCAGCAAATATTTCTTCAAATGATGATATTGTTTCTGCATTTAAAAAAATTGCTAATACTAAATCTAAATTCTTAACACGATCAGATAATAGCGGAACCTACAAAGCTGAAACAAAAATTTGGAATATAGCAGAAATAAATCCTATCCTTAATAGTGGGGATTGGTACCTTGAATCAGGCCTAGGAATGGGGGCAACTCTCAATATTGCAATAAACCTCGATGCATATGTGTTATCAGATAATGCCACTTGGTTGCAATTTAAGAATAAATATAATCATCATATAATTCCGATTCAAGATACTCATTTACTCAATATCTATAGTATTGTTACGATTAATCAAAAAAAATGTCCTAACACTAAGCGGAAGCTTGTGAATATCTTTAGTTCCTGGCTTCTATCTGATCAAGGTAAAGATGCTATCAATTCATTTACAGTTGATAATCAGCAGCTTTTCTATACATTTCAATAATTTGATATTATAATTAGACATAATATATATTATGCGAATATAGATGTATATTTCATCACTACTACCTATTCTAATAAATGATTAAAGTACTATTTAATAATAAATGCCCAATATGCTCTAGAGAAATTAATCATTATAAAAGATTAGATCAAAGTAATATTAATTGGATAGATATCAATAATATAGAAGATTCATCTAAAATTTTTGGTAAGACAAATAGAGAGCTCTTACGAAGACTACATGTAATATATGATGCGCAAGTTTATCAGGGTATAGATGCATTTATTATTATTTGGAAAAATATCCCTAAATATAGATTCTTATCAAAAATCATATCATCCCCTATCATTTATCAGATTTCATATATATTGTATGAAATGCTCGCTTTAATTCTATTTTATATAAATTTCAATCAGTTAAAGGACAATTCTTAATTTATTTTCTATAATCTAGGTGACTTTTCATAGTTCCCATATTTGGAAAAATTTTAAGTATCTCAGAGAGCTTATATAAAAGATTCTTATTCCCAATGGTCAACCATTGGTTTTGCCTAATTTGCCAGTAAAATCTACGAAATATAGAGATTTCTTTGAGATCTGAACTTTTAACCCAGAATTCATTATCGCTAAGGAATTCATATGGGTGTAAGTAGATTAAAGGTAAAAAACCTGCATCTATAGCCTTATTTATAAGTTTTTTAATTATATTTAAAGGCAGCACCTTTAAATAAGTGCCTCCAATTACTCTTGCCTTAAACCCCGGCAATACTCTATAACTATAGATAGGAAACTCTATGAGTTTTTTGTCACCAAAAGTTTTAATATCTGTGGTGTTTTCTGGTTGAGATCTTTCTTCACATACATAACTAGAATCATAAACAAATCTCTTTGCTAATTCTTCATATGCCCAATCATCTTGTGGCAGAATAGAAAAGCTTGGAGCTCTAAAGCCATATACTTTTTTTCCTGAAGACTTGCTGATTACCTCTATTGCTTTATCCAAAGATCTAGCAAAAGAGTCTCTTCCAAGTTTATGAACGTTATCATGATAATAGCTATGACACCCTATTTCGTGTCCGTTATTTGATAACTCTTTAATAATTTCTCCGTGGTCACGGGCAACTTGTCCCGTTGTAAAAAAAGTAACTTCATTTGAACCTGGAGAGTTTTTTATTGTTTCCATTATACGTTGAATAGAAAACATCAGAGCGTTCTTACGAGTCTGTGGTTTTTTTATTCCTAAAGCACGTTGTAGATCATGAGAGAAATCTTCAAAATCTATGGATAGATAACACCCTTTCATAACTACTTACCCTCCGCTTCTTTTCTCCATTTTATATCACAGATATAAGAACCAATAGCTAGAAATTCAACTGAACTTCTAAGAAAACAGTCGATAGCTTGTGTAGGGTTTTCTACTATAGGTTCTTGTATATTAAAAGAAGTATTCAAAACAACTCCTACGCCAGTTTTCTTTTCAAATGCATCGATTAACTTCCAATATAATAGATTATCTTTTTTATCTACTGTATGAACTCTTGCAGTACCATCTGTGTGTGTCACGGCAGGAATAATATTTTTCTTATCCTCTCTAACATTAGCGACAATATTCATGTAAGGTGATTCTTGATTTATTTCAAAAAAATCATTAGCAACTTCAATTTTACATGATGGAGCAAAAGGTCTAAACAATTCTCTCTTTTTAATTTTTTTATTTAAGATATCACGAATTGAATCATTTCTAGGGTCAGCAATAAATGATCTGTTGCCTAAAGCTCGAGGTCCAAATTCTGAAGCACCTTGGAACCAAGCTATTACTTCACTACGTGAAAGAGCTGAAGAAAGCATTTCCAATAATTCTTTCTCATTAAATTTTGTTGGTACAACCAAGCCTCTATTTTCAAAAGCTGATTTTATTTCATCATCGTTATAGGTTCTTCCAAGGTATGGTGAGTCCATTTTTAAATGGTGATTGCTTCTCTTATCAAGTTTCATATATTTTTTTTCTGCTAAGAATGCAGCTCCTACTGCACATCCAGCATCATGAGGTGCGGGAGGAATCAAAATATTTTTAAATAATTTATTCTTAATAATCTTTCCATTTGCTGTTACATTTAAACCACAACCACCAGCAATACAAAGGTTTTCAAAATTTGGTTCCTGTTTTTTTGTCCAAGCTAACATATGAAAAAGAATTTCTTCAAATACTAATTGAACACTTGATGCTATATTGTGATGATGTTCAGTAAATTCCTCATTTGGTTTTCGCGGTTTTCCAAGCTTACTTTCTAATTCAAAAGAAAAGGTGCCATGTAATGCAGCATGATAATTTAAAATTTTGGTATTTAATATGTATTCACCATCTGGCTTTTTTTGGAGAATCTTACTTAAAATATACTCCTTGAATACAGGCTTTCCATAAGGCGCCAAACCCATCATTTTATATTCTCCTTCTAACATTCTGAAACCCAAAAAGCCTGTAAAAGAACTATAGAAATGGCCTAATGAATTTGGCCAGAGAATTGTTTTTAATCTCTTCTGAACGTCTCCATTAACTGAATATATTACAGTTGAATCTGACTCCCCTCCTCCGTCATATGTAAGGCAAATAGTCTGTTTATAATTTGCTAGATACAAAATGCTAGCCGCATGACAATCATGATGATCATAATATTTTATAGTTGCTGAAAAATTACCATATTCTTTTTTCAAGATTGATTTAATTCTAAATAAGTCTATCCATGATCCTCTCAATTCAGGATAATCATCATTTTTATTTTTTTTCCCACTTATAATTTCCATTACTCGTTTGGCACGAAATTTTATATTTTTTGGATCTAAAATTGCTCCTTTCAAGACAGCAATACTACGATTCATAAATCTCCACGGTTGCCAGTAAACTGCAATCTCATCTAAATCAGAAAAATTCATATCTGCAGAATTCAAACATGTTTTTATAGCATGAAATGGGAAGCCACCATCATTTTTCATTCTAGTTAACCTTTCTTCTTCTATAGCAGCAATAACTTTACCATCAACAGTAATTGCAGCTGCACTGTTACCCATAGTAGATAAACCTAGAATTTTCATCCGATCAATTTCTCCTTTTTTAGATATTCAATTGATGTTTGGCTTCCACAATCATACCAGTTTGAATGATGTTTTGTAACAACCACTTCTGAGAATTTTTTTTCTATGTATATTTTATCAAAAGGATCGTTGGTAACAATAGAGTCGAATGCGACATGCTTTAATATAATGGAATTATTAATCTTTTTAAAATTATCTACTGTAATAGAAATAGGTTCATAAATATTAAAAAAATTATCTTTAAAAATAGAATTATGTTTTTTATTATTGAACATAAAAATTCCAGTATTCCATAAAAAATTTTTATCATTATAAATTTTTTTGGCTAATGAACTATTAGGTTTTTCCCTAAAACTTTTAATTGTATATAGATTTTGAATACCTAATATTTCTTCCTTTATTTCAATATACCCATATTCAGATGAGCAGTATTTTGGGTATACACCTATCAAAAGTATTTTATTTTCCATTTGTTTCATCATAAGATTTAATATTTCTTTATTGAGATTAAAATTTTTCATTAAATGATCTGTGGGTGCAACAATAATCCATCTTTCACCATATAGTTTTTCAGAAATATATGAGCCAAGCATACAACTGACAGCTGTATTTTTTGCACTTGGTTCACAGACTATGTTTTTTAAAGGCACACCTATTTCCCTGGATTGATTTTTTACATATAATTTATATTTTTCATTGGTGATTATAATTGGATGATCAAAATCATCACTGTTTGAGAATCTTAACAGTGCCTGTTGAAATAATGTTTTTTTACCAAAAAAGTTAGAAAATTGTTTAGGTAGACCGTCAGAAATATATTTGTTTACTCTAGAGCCCTCTCCTCCAGCTAGAAGTATTGGCAAAATTAAATTCGATTTTTTTTTATTCAAATTTAATGAGAAGCTGTTTTCTGGCTAAAATATAATCATCCTCACTTATAAGTCCTCTTAAATATTGATCTTTAAGAGTTTCAAGTTGGACTAATGTCTTAGAAACCATGACCTCATATTGAGCATCTTTTGGTTTTGCGCACCCTTTTTTTTGATATAAACGTAACAAGTGTTCCTTTCTCTCGGAGGCATTATATTCAGCATGGATTGATGTTCCATAAGTCACAAAATATGCAGGAAAAAAGAATAATCCCGAAAGTATATTCTCATCTGTAGCTCCTTTATTTTGATGTGCAATATCTTCATTTAAATTAGCTGATTCATAAGCAAGCAAGAGCTCCTTACAGGTCATAACTTCATCACCAGCTTGCCTTATATCCATGGCCTTAGGTGTAGCACATGATGCAGAAAATATTAAGATTAATCCATATATTACTGATTTATTATACATTTTTATTAAATTTTTAAGATTACCCTATGTATATTCTATTAAAAATTGAAACTTATAGAAAGAACTAAAATATGCATTTCTCACAACTATACCTATTTTAGTATTTTTTTTTCCTAAACTTCCATGGTTCTACAGGTGAATAATTTGACCACAGTCCCAACTTATTTGTTCGAGCGTGATTCTCTAAATTCATAAGGTAGTGATTGGATCTATCAGATCTATAAACCCATGCATTTCCACTTTTTATCATTTTTGCATTAATAAAAATTCGCTTGTCAGAAGTATATAAGTAAATTTCTGCCAATTGCCTGCCATATCTATCATTTTTAATAGTATCTATTATAACTTTTTTATTCATAATGATATTTTTTAAAAAATCTCTAGAAGAATTGCCATAGTCTTGATTTTTTTCAGGAGCATCAATATATAATAGTCTAATTTTAAATATTTCACCTTTAGTTTGAACATTGATTGTGTCACCATCCGTTACTTTCACAACAATTGCTTCATACTCATAAGCGTTTACAATTTTAAAAAAGGAGAGGACAAAAAATAAAAAGAATGTTTTAAAAATATTCACAGATTGGTAAAAAATTCTTTGATTGGAACTGAAAAGTTTTCAGTGTCAACTAAAAATGAATCATGGCCTTGAATTGAATGTAAGGTTTTGAAGGTTACTTGAGATCCAGCTTGAGATAAACCTTCTGCTATTTCTTTTTGTTGTTGGATTGGGAATAAGGTATCAGTATCTACTCCCAATACAAGAGCTTTTTTAATATTAGTTTTTGATAATGCATTAACTGTAGAATCTCCATGTTCAGCAAGATCAAACCAGTCCATAGCACGAGATAAGTAAAGATAACAGTTAGCATCAAAAACATTTTGAAATTTTACTGCGTGATGCTCTAAATACGATTCAA
Source organism: uncultured Ectothiorhodospiraceae bacterium (assembly GCA_964342155.1). GTDB lineage: Bacteria > Pseudomonadota > Gammaproteobacteria. The sequence continues at coordinate 65,074 of CAYFEQ010000005.1, forward strand.
TTTCATATTCAAAATTGGTGTTATCAATTCCAAATGTATTTTGAGTAATTAAAGCACCTGAGGTTTTTTTTCTCCCAAACCTTTGAATCCATTCTGTCGATGATCTATATGAGGTCATTCCTAATTTACGTGCTATTCTAACACCGTTTAAGGGTGGCTCTTCATAAGAATAAAATCCGTTTTTCCATAAAGGATCTTTCCTTATAACCTCACGCTGCAATGATCGTATGGCAATAGCAAAAGGTAATGCCTGTGTAGCAGTAGAAATTAAAATTATATTTTCTACTGATTTATTATGGAGTACAGAATAAGCTAAGGCTTGCATCCCTCCCATAGATGGTCCAATTAAAACCTTAATTTTTTTTATTCCTATTTTTTTAATTAATAAATGAGATGCGTTCGCCATATCCTCAATTGACAATGCTGGAAATGCAAGTCTATATGGCTTAGAAGTTTTTTTATTAATAGATACAGGGCTAGTTGAACCAAAACAACTTCCTAATGAATTAACACAAATAACAAAATATTTATTTACATCAACTGCTTTGTCAGGACCTACAATTGAATCCCACCAACCTGGGGCACTATCTTTGTCCGAAGAAGCAATGTGAGAGCTAGGTGATAATCCGGTGAAGATAACAATGACATTTGTCTTATTTTCATTTAGTTTTCCCCATGTTTCATAAGCCATATCAAGATGGTCTAATTTTCCTCCCCTTTTCATTTCAAATGATTCCGCTACTGACATTACTGTTGCGGAAGTATTATCATGCTTAAACATAGGTATCACTTTTTTATTATCACTATTTTTCATAAGGGGGATGTTAGTATAAATTTTTATTGAGTACAATCAATAAATTATCAAAGTAAAGTTTCTGATTTATATTGTAAAAAGAGCTTTTTTTCTTTTCTAAAAGAATAGTTAATATTTTTATTGATTGTGCTGGTGATATGGATATTAATTCAAAAAGAGACTCATATAATTTTTTAATTGTCTTATTATTAGATATAAAACTACCTTTCATCAATATATTAAAAATTGAAATTAAATAATCAACTACTATTATACCTCTAGAATGCCATTTTTCTGCTAAGACTAATGGATCAATTTTATTTTTATAGAGTAAGTGTAATTCATTCTCAATCTCAGCGTAATCTTCCATATAATTCTCATTTTCTAATATTACTTTTAATGTTGGCTTTGAAGATAGAAAATGTTCAAAAAAACTTATATCAGACAAAGAGGTTTCACTTAAATTAAAATTAAATATATGACATCTACTTTTAATTGTTTCAGGAATCAGATGCACTTCGGAGTTTAGTAAAAAGAAAACTGCTGGAGAATTGGTTTCTTCAAGCGTTTTCAAAAAAGCCGCACTTGCTTCTTTATTTAAATCTTCAATATTATTTATAATTATAAATTTATGATTATACCTAGATGAATAACTAACGAATTCAGATAATTCTCTAATCTGATCAATAGTAATTTCTGTACCAATCCGATTATCATCAATTTTTTCTTCAAAGCCAAATTTATATAATAGTCTTTCATTATTATCAGTAGTTTTAATTAATTTCCCAGATTTATCATAAATTGGTAATGACAGATGTAAAATATCTGCATTATTTGATAAAGGTTTATTTAATTTAAAATTATTTTTACTAAAATAATCTGTGATAATATGTTCGACCAAAGCAAACTTTCCACAACTATCATTTCCAGAAATAATTATATTATAATTTTTCTTTTTCAAGTCGTATTGTTCCGAAAATTGTTGAAAATTAATTTCTAGATAGTCATCAATCATTAAATAATCCATCTATATGTTTAGCAATAATTTTATTAACAGTACTTTTATCCTGAGTTGTTTCAATTTTTATAGCTTTTTTATTTTCTTTGAAAATATCCTCATAACCCTCTTGAATCTTTTCTAAGAATTTTCTCCCTTTACTTTCAAATTTATCTGACGTCTCTCTTCTATTTAATCTCGCAAGGCAAGTATCTATGTCTGCATCTAAATAAAAAATTAATGAAATTTTTTCTGAGAAATAATGATCTAAATTCTTATGTAAATTTATCACATCTTGGTCGGAATTAATAAGCCCTTGGTATACGAGTGTAGAATAATGAAATCTATCGCAAATTACAGTTTGATTATCATCTAATGCTTTAAGAATAACGCTATGATAGTTTATAATTCTTGATGCATAAAATAACAATGATTCTGAAAAAGGTTTTAAATTTGACTTATTGTCTAATAGAATTTTTCTTATACTCTCTCCTGCCGGTGTTCCGCCAGGTTCTCTGGTTACGATATGTTTAATATTATTCTTTTTGAGGTGATCGGATGCAAAATCAATATGTGTGGATTTTCCAGTTCCTTCATTTCCTTCAAAAACGATAAATTTAGCTTTAGTCATTGCTTGTTGGTATAAATAAATCTCTTGAGTACATTATACAATAACTTTGGTTTTGAAAATTTCTTTTTGCCAATTTGATTGATAAAAGTCAATCCTTGGATAGAATTAGTAATAAAACAGCTCTCATAGGATTTAATCATTTTCTTATTTATATCAATAATTTTAACGTTTAAATTCCTCTTTCTTAAAAAATTAATTATTTTATTTCGCAAAATACCCTCTATTCCACACATACTGATTTTTGGTGTCACAAAAATAAATTCATTATTTTTAGATGTGACAAAAAAAATATTTGAAGATAGGCACTCTATTAAATTATTGTTTTCATCTAAAACAACTAAGTCATCAAGTTCTTCGCGTTTACATAAATCATTTGCTATAAAAACTTGCTCCAGCCTTCCAAGATGCTTAATCTTTGCAAGCTGAATATTATATTTCAAATGGTATTTAGAAAAATCTAATTTATTTTTTTTATTAATGGGTTGGCGCTTCGATTTAATTTTAAAAAAGTAAATATTAGGGGATATCTTTGTTTTAATTTTGTATCCAAAATCTGAAACCCCTCTTGTCAATACAATTTTTACAACACATTCCTTAACATTCCCAATACATAATTTGATATTTTTTTTAATTAGATTGTCTGAGGGTTTAGGTAATTTTAAAACTGAACAACCGTTATAAAGTCTCTTTATGTGTTCGCGAAGATAAATAGGCTGTCTATTCTTGATCAATATTGTCTCAAAAAGGCCATCACCATAATTAAACCCTCTATCATTCCATGGGATTGTCTTTTTGTTGATATAGACGTTAATTTTGGTTTTGCTCATTCAAAATTCTAATTAAAATTAGAAAATATTAAAGATCCGTTTGTCCCACCAAAACCAAATGAATTTGATAGAGCGTATTCAATTGAAAGGTCTCTTGATCCTGATACATTAAAATCTAAATCACATTCAGGGTCTTGTTCAAAAATATTAATTGTTGGATGAACTTTTTTGTTTGAAATAGAAAGAATCGTAACAATGGCTTCAACGCCACCTGCTGCACCAAGTAAATGCCCAATCATTGATTTAGTGGAATTCACTACTATTTTATTCGAATTATTTATAAATACATTTTTAATAGCTTTTGCCTCAACCAAATCTCCAGCTGGTGTTGATGTTCCATGAGCATTAATGTAATTTATTTGATCAGGATTTATCTCCCCATCCTTTAAAGCATTAGTCATGCACCTACTTGCCCCTTCTCCAGTTTCAGATGGAAGCGTCATATGAAAAGCATCTGCACTCATCCCATAGCCAATTACCTCTGCATATATTTTTGCATTTCTTTTTTTAGCATGTTCCAATTCTTCTAAAATAATTACCCCTGCTCCATCGCCTAGTACAAAACCATCACGATCTTTGTCCCATGGCCTGCTAGCTGTCTCAGGAGAATCATTTCTTTTCGATAAAGCTCGAGCTGCTGCAAAACCTCCTACTCCTAAAGGAGAGGTTGCCATTTCTGCGCCTCCACAAACCATGATGTCTGCATGATTAAATTGTATCTGACGCAATCCCTCACCTATATTATGTGTTCCGGTTGTACACGCTGTTACAATCGATAAATTAGGGCCTTTAAATCCATATTTGATAGAAAGGTTTCCAGAAATCATATTTATTATAGATGCTGGAACAAAAAATGGAGATATCTTTCTTGCCCCCTCCTTTTCATAAACTGATCTCGTATCTTCAATATATTTTAACCCCCCTATTCCAGAACCAATAGATACTCCAACTTTTTCTAAATTAATTTTGTCTGAGTCTATTCCAGAATCTTTTACTGCATCAATCGCGGCCGCCATGCCGTATTGAAGAAACAAATCCATTTTACGTTGTTCTTTGGTATCTAGATATTTATCAACTTCAAAATTCTTAACTGATGCAGAAAATTTAACTGGCATATCAGTTACATCAAAGGTAGTAATTGTTGATGCTCCAGATTTTCCAGCTAAAAGTGATTCCCAAAAACTATCAACGGTATTTCCGATAGGTGTTAGACAACCCATCCCTGTAACAACGACTCTTCTTTTTTGCATTATGCTTTTATTTAAGATTTGCGTTTATATAATCAATTGCCTGTTGAACAGATGTTATTTTTTCAGCTTCTTCATCAGGTATTTCGGTATCAAATTCATCCTCTAAGGCCATGACTAGTTCCACAGTGTCTAGTGAGTCAGCTCCAAGATCATCAACAAATTTTGACTCATTTTTAATTTCTTCTTCTTTTACCCCAAGTTGCTTAACAATGATGTTCTTCACTCGTTCATCTATGTCGCTCATATCTAGTTTATCTCCTCTTTAAGTTTGAATTTTTGTTATATAGGTTATGAATATTCTACAAGATATTAAGAGAATTTCACATATATAACCCACCATTTATATTAATATTTTCACCAGTAATGTATGAAGCATCATCAGACGCTAAAAAGTTTACTGCTGCCGCCAATTCAGAGGCCTCACCCATACGTGCTAGAGGGATAGAATTTAACAACATTTTTTTCTGTTCTTCTGTCATTACTTTTGTCATATCCGTATCTATGAATCCAGGGGAGATAGAGTTTACGGTAATATTCCTAGATGCTACTTCTCTAGCCAAAGATTTAGTAAAACCAATCAACCCGGCTTTAGTGGATGAATAGTTAGTTTGACCTGCATTTCCCATAAGCCCTACCACAGAACCGATATTTATTATTCTTCCATATCTATTTTTCATCATATCTTTTAAAAATTCTTTAGACATCCGATAGAGAGAGGACAAATTAGTGTTTATTACTTCATCCCATTCTTCTTCAGACATCCTAATTAGTAAGTTGTCTTTGTTTATACCGGCATTATTTACAAGCACAGAGACAACACCGTATTCTTTTTGAATAAAGGCATTAAGATTAGCAATAGCTTCTATAGATTTGACATCTAAAACAAATCCTGCACCTTTAAAGTTATTTTCTTTGATTGTTTGATTAATAATCGCCACACCTTCATCAGATCTTGAAGTTCCTATTACAGTATGTTGAGACTTTGCTAAGGCAATTAGAATTTCCTTTCCAATTCCTTTATTTGCACCACTTATTACTGCTATTTTTTCATTTTTCACTAGAAATTAACTCCAGAGCATCATCAATATTAGTATAGTTTCCAATAGAGATAGTATTCAGTTCTCTATTAATCCTCTTATTAAGGCCGGCAAGAACATTACCTGGCCCTATTTCAACAAAGTTCTTAATCCCTAAACTACTTATATTTTCAATTGTCTTTTCCCATTCTACTGGACTATGGACCTGGGATGTTAAAGACTCTATTATAGCAGTTTCATTATCTTTTGACTCGGCATCTATATTGTGCAAAACAGGATAATTTGGGATAGAAAAACTTATATTTTTCAATAATCTACTAAGCTTATCTTTGCAATTTTTTAAAAGTGAAGTATGGGCAGCAATGCTTACCGGAATAATTTTAACTAGTTTAGCTCCAGCTTTCTTAAATTTTTCTACAGAAGCTTCAATCAGATCAAGGTGACCGGCTACAACGGTTTGTTCAAGTGAATTGAAATTCACTGCTTCTATAATTTGTTTCTCACTAGAAAACTCCTCACATAATTCAGTTATTTTTGATCGCTCTAACCCAATAATTGCAGCCATTCCTCCTCTAATATTCTGCATTTCTTCTTGCATATATATAGCTCTCTTCTTAACAATTTCTAAACACTCAGCAAATGGGATCCAGCCATTTGCTACCAGAGCTGAATATTCACCTAGGCTATGGCCAGCTGCTACAGTAGGTGCTTCTGAGACCTTATTTTTCCAAACATTCCACATTGCGATAGATACTGCTAGCACTACTGGTTGAGTAAATTCCGTTTTATTCAACTTAGATTCATCTTGAACTACTGATTTAACATCATATGTGAGAATAGAAGAAGCTTCTTCTATAGTTTCTTTAAAAATATTGGATTCTAAATATGACGATAACATTTCCGTATTCTGCGAACCTTGGCCTGGAAAAATTATTCCGTATTTACTCATCTATCTTACTCATATAATCGTTAAAATGGTATAAACCAGGTGCCTGTTTTGCAATCCAAAGCGATGTATCTAACGCTCCTTTAGCAAATATTGATCTGCTATATGCTTTGTGTGTAAGTGTTAATTCGTTTGTTCCGTCCTTGAAAATTACTTCATGCGTACCAATTTCAGAATCAATTCTGTGCGATTCAATTTTTATTGGGCACGTGCTGCTTTTTACATCACCCAATTCAATATTTTTTGCATCGCATATAATTTCTGCCATTTTAATTGCAGTTCCAGAAGGTGAATCTAGTTTATTTTTATGATGAGTTTCTGAAATAGATATTTCATAGTTGTTTAATTTTTTTGTTAATGTGGATAACATATGAAAACAAATATTCACCCCATAACTCATATTTGGGGCAAGCAAAATAGGTATAGAGTCAGATGCCAGCAATATTTTCTTCATTTGCTCTTTTGTAAAGCCTGTTGTCCCTATAGTTATTGGTTTTTTCAATTGCGTACATATTTTTATTAATTCCAAAGAAGAAGCTGGTAATGAAAAATCTATCACAACATCAAATAAATCTTTGCACTCATTCAAATCAGATGTAAGTATCGCCCCTCCAGATTTTTTGTGCCATTTGTCAGGATCAGATTTTAATTCATTTATTTTATCAGATATATCGCAACCAACTCTCACATCATATTTTGTTGAGTTTTTAGATTCATTGAAAATAGATTGTCCCATTTTACCCAGAAAACCATTTATTGCTATTTTGTTAGAAAGATTTATTGTTGATCCCATAATTTTATTCAAAAAAGTTTTTTATACTATCGACCCAACTCTTTTCTTGTGGTCTATGCGAAGATTTATTTTTTCCTATAGAAGCTTCAAACTGATTAAGAAGATCTTTTTGTTCTTTATTCAAATTCACAGGAGTTTCTATTGTTACCCTACAAATTAAATCACCAGTCATCGATGATCTAACTGATTTCACGCCTTTACTTGTAATTCTAAATGCCTTCCCTGATTGTGTTCCACCTGGAATCTTTAATTTAACTTTTCCATTTAAAGTTGGCACAATAATTTCATCTCCTAAAGCGGCGGCTGTAAATGTAATTGGAATATTGCAATGTAAATTATCGCCTTCACGATGAAAAATTTTATGTTGTTTGACCCTAACAGTTACATAGAGGTCTCCAGGAGCAGCGCCTTGTTGACCAGCTTCACCTTCTCCTCCCAGTCTGATTTGATCGCCGTTATCAACTCCTTCAGGTATGTTTACAGATAATGTTTTTGTTTTTTTTATATGACCAGTACTTGAACATACTTTGCAAGGAGTGGTAATCATCTTTCCTCTACCTTGGCATTTAGGGCAAGTCTGTTGAAGCGAGAAAAAACCTTGGCTTATTCTTATCTGTCCAGATCCACGACATTCACTACAAGTGTCAAGAGATGTTCCTTTTTCAGCACCTGTACCTTTGCACTCACTGCATGATACAAGTGTTGGAATCTTCATTTTTGCTTCTTTGCCATTTATTGCTTCTTCTAGCGTTAGATCAATTACATATTCTAAATCTGTGCCTCTCTGAGTTCTTTGTCTACCTGTTCCTCCAAAAATATCTCCAAAGACATCGCCAAAGATGTCATTGAAAGCACCAGCACCAGAAAAGCCACCTGCTTGACCAAATCTAGAATTTACCCCTTCATGACCAAACTGATCGTATGTATTGCGTTTATCAGCGTTACTAAGGACTTCATAGGCTTCAGATAATTCTTTAAATTTTGATTCAGCTTTTTTATCCCCTGGATTTCTATCCGGATGATATTTCATAGCTAATTTTTTGTATGCTTTTTTAATAGCATCACCAGAGGCATTTCTTGCTACGCCAAGAATTGAATAATAATCACGTTTTGACATTTTTATTTATTATTTGCTGTCAGCTTTAGGTTCGTCTTTTTTTTCTTCGTCTACTTCTTTAAAGTCTGCATCAACAACATTGTCATCTGTTTTTTTATTTTCTTTATTAGGTTCATCAGGCCCTTTTTGAGCAGCCTGTTCTTGATACGCTTGTTGTGCAATTTTACCGGCAGCTTCAGTTAGTTTCATGGTCTTATCTTTAATCTTCTGAACATCATCAGTTTTGATTTCTTCTTTAAGATCCTTGATAGCTGACTCAACTTTTTCTATCTCATTTTTGTCAGCTTTAGCACCTAAATCTTTTATTGCTTTTTCAGAACCATGTATCATAGCTTCCGCTTGATTCTTTGTATCCACAAGCTCTCTTGCTTTTTTATCTTCTTCTGCATGTGTTTCAGCATCTTTAACCATTTTTTGTATTTCTTCTTCGGATAAACCACTGGAAGCTTTAATAATTATTGACTGCTCTTTTCCTGTTGCATTATCTTTTGCAGACACATTGAGTATCCCGTTAGCATCAATATCAAAAGTTACCTCAATTTGAGGAGTTCCTCTTGGTGCCGGAGGTATGTCTGTTAAATCAAACCTACCGAGTGATTTATTTCCTGCACTCATTTCTCTTTCTCCCTGAAGGACATGTACTGTAACTGCAGGTTGATTATCTTCCGCAGTAGAAAATACTTGAGATTTTTTTGTAGGTATAGTTGTGTTTTTATCTATTAAGCGAGTCATCACTCCGCCCATAGTTTCTATACCTAAAGATAAAGGGGTGACATCAAGCAACAAGACATCTTTTACTTCACCACCTAAAACTCCTGCTTGTATTGCTGCTCCCATTGCTACTGCTTCATCAGGGTTGACATCTTTTTTTGGCTCTTTGTTAAAAAAATTTTTAACAACTTCTTGAACTTTAGGCATACGAGTCTGCCCACCAACAAGTATTACTTCATTAATATCATTGATTGATAAGTCAGCATCTTTAAGGGCCGTTTTGCATGGTTCAAGAGTTTGTGCAACTAAATCTTCAACAAGTGCTTCTAACTTGGCACGTGTTAATTTCATGTTTAAGTGTTTTGGCCCTGAAGCATCAGCTGTAATATATGGTAAATTAACATCAGTCTGGCTGCTTGAAGAGAGTTCTATTTTTGCTTTTTCCGCAGCTTCTTTTAATCTCTGTACAGCTAGTTTGTCATTTTTTAAATCTATTCCTTGATCTTTCTTAAATTCATCAGCTAAGTAATCTATGAGGCGTAAATCAAAGTCTTCTCCTCCAAGAAATGTATTTCCATTAGTTGATAAAACATCAAATTGCTGTTCCCCATCAATCTTTGTCATCTCTATGATTGAGACATCAAAAGTTCCGCCCCCTAAATCATAAACAACCACTTTTTGTTCAGATGTATTTTTATCCAAACCATATGCAAGCGCTGCTGCAGTCGGTTCATTAATAATTCTTTTTACATTTAATCCAGCAATTCTGCCCGCATCTTTTGTAGCTTGTCTTTGAGAATCATTAAAATATGCTGGAACCGTTATTACAGCATCTTTAATTTCCTCTCCAAGAAAATCTTCAGCAGTTTTCCTCATTTTCATTAAAACCTTAGCGGATATTTCAGGTGGAGCTACTTTTTTCCCTTTTGCTTCAACCCAAGCGTCATCATTATCTGCTTTAACGATTGAATATGGCACTAAATTGATATCTTTCTTTACTTCATCTTCGCCAAACTTTCTCCCTATTAGCCTTTTTATAGCAAATAAGGTATTGGTTGGATTAGTCACAGCTTGTCTTTTTGCTGCTTGCCCTACCAAAACTTCATTTTCATCATTATATGCTACATAAGAAGGCGTTGTTCTGTCTCCCTCACTATTTTCAATTACTTTAGGTTTATCTCCATCCATGACAGAGACACAAGAATTCGTTGTTCCTAGGTCAATACCTATAATTCTAGCCATATTTTATTTACTCCTATTCTGATTCTAATATAAGGATATGAACGAATTACAATATTTCAAGTGCTGCATCAAGAGTTTTTGATGACGATTACAAGAGCTGGCTTTATAACTCTTTCATTAAGGATATAACCCTTCTGTATCACTTCGGTGATCAAATTATTTTCTAAGTTTTGGTCTGGTTTTGTGCTGATAGCTTGATGATAGTCAGGATTAAATTGTTCATTTAAAGGATTGATTATTTTAATATTATTACCTTCAAATAATTTTTCAAACATAGATAAAAGGATTTTATTACCTTCTTTAATTTTATCAAGAGTTACTGCCTCGCCATCTAATTTTAGGCTTAGATCAAGGCTTTCATAGATAGGAATCAGTTCCTGAATGATTGATTCGTTAGAAAATTTATATATATTTTCAATTTCTTTCTGAGATCTCTTTTTTATATTTTCAATTTCAGCAGTTGCTCTCAATAATGAGTCATAAACCTCATCATGCTTCTTCTGCAGCGCAGCGAACTTTTCATTTGTAGGTTCAGAAGCTAATTTAGTGTCTGAAGCCTCTGTTTTTGGCTTATTGGCTTTATTTGATTTTATTTTTTTATCCTTACTTTTTTCCATTATTTATTGTTTTTTTGAGATAATTTTAGCAGTAAAATCAACAATTTCCATTACTTTCTGATAATCCATTCTATGAGGTCCAATTACACCTAAGACCCCTATAACTTTATTTTGTTCCATATATGGAGCTGCTATCAGACTGCAATCAGTTAATAGTTTTTCTCCTGACTCATTCCCTATAAATATTTTAATTCCATCAGTATTCATGCATTCATTCAATAGATAAGCTAGCGTTTGCTTCTTCTCAAATAATTCTATTAGTTTTTTGATCTTATTAATATTCGATAAATCATCGTTTTCAACTAGCTTGGATTGTCCATTAACTATACATCCTGATTCTTCTGGTTTTATGAATTCTGTTAAGATTTTAAGGAGCATATTGATCTCATTTCTGATAGCCGCCATTCCTTTTTTTAATAATCCTGGTATTTCATCAATTGGTTGACCAACAAAATTTTCGTTTAAATAATTTTTGAAAATATTTAACTTTTTTTCATCTAAATCTACAGAAATATTGAAAATTTTATTATCCACATCCTCATTATTACTTATAAGAATTGCTAAGATTTTATTAGAAGAAAGCTTATGAAATTCAATATGTTGGAATACTTTTCTGTCATATTCTATAGGAGTTATAACGGCAGCTAGATCTGTTAAATTCGACAAGGTCATAGATGTGCTTTCTAAAATATTCTTGTTTGCTTTATTTTTAAGCATAACGGCTTTTAGTTGTTGCTTTTCAGCAGCAGTTAGAGGTTTCCTTGTCATGCAGTTATCAATAAATAACCTATACCCCCGAACAGTGGGTATTCGTCCAGAAGAGTGATGCGTTGAACGTATAAGCCCTCTTTTTTCTAGGGCTGCTAATTCAGTACGTATTGTTGCTGAGCTACATTTCAATGAAGATTCTTTGAGCAAAGTTTCTGACCCAACAGGGTTCCCATTGTGTATATAAGCCTCTACTAGGTGTTTTATAATAACTTGTTCTCTTTCTGATAACATTTTCAATATTTTAAAGATTAACCTCTAATATGCAATATAATACACATATGGATACAAGGCGACCAACATTATCTGTGAGAATTGGCAACCTGTCAGTAGGGTCAAATCATAGTATTAAAGTACAATCAATGACTAATACTGATACATCAGATGTCGTATCTACTGTCAAACAGATCAAAGAGCTCAATAATGCTGGATCAGAACTAGTTAGGGTTACTGTAAATGATAATGCTTCGGCATCATCTATTACAAAAATAAAAGATGCCTTAGAAAAAGATAATTATGATGTGCCCTTGATCGGTGACTTCCATTACAACGCACATCTTCTCCTTGAAAAATATCCAAATATGGCTGAAAGACTTGATAAATATAGGATTAATCCCGGCAATATTGGTAGCAAAGGCAAATTTGATCAAAACTTTGAGAAAATTATAAAAATAGCAATTAAATATGATAAGCCAATAAGAATTGGTGGTAATTGGGGGAGTATAAATAAAGCTACTCTGGATGATCTAATAAAAAAGAAAAATTCTTATAAAAACTCGGTAAGTTACTCAAATTTAATAAAAAAAGCCTTAATTGATTCTGTTATAAATTCTGCGAATCTTGCCCAACAAATTGGCTTAGCTGAGGATAAAATCATACTTTCATGTAAAACAAGCAATGTCTTGGATCTCATAGATGTTTATACAGAAATAGCAGAGTTATGCAATTATCCTCTCCATCTAGGTTTAACTGAGGCAGGTATGGGTGTAGAAGCAGCTGTTTCATCAGCTTCTGCCCTATCTATTCTTCTTAATAAAGGTATTGGTGACACCATACGTGTTTCAGTGACACCAGAGAATAGCCAAGATCGTATTGAAGAAGTTAAAATTTGCCAACAAATATTATCAAGCCTTCAGATAAGAAATTTTACTCCTAAAGTTATTTCATGCCCTGGTTGTGGAAGAACAACTAATGATTTTTTCATTAAATTATCTGCATCAACAAAAGACTTTATAGATAAAAAAATGCCTTTATGGAAATCAACATACCAAGGAGTTGAAGATATGAAGGTGGCTGTTATGGGCTGTATAGTTAATGGTCCAGGAGAATCAAAACAAGCAGATGTTGGTATAAGTTTACCTGGCACAAATGAAGATCCAAATATACCCGTCTATGTTAAGGGTAAAAAATATAAAACTCTTAATGGCAGCAATATTGAATCTGAATTTTTTAATATATTACAGGAGTTTATTGATAATAATTATAAAAAAATTTAACTATCTATCTTTGCAATTGGTCGGCTTGAGTCAGTTATCCATTCACTCCATGAACCAACAAATAGTTTGGTCCCCTTTAGACCCGCTATCTCCATTGCCAATATGTTGTGGCATGCGGTAATTCCAGATCCACACATAGAAATCATGGTTGATGGAGACGTATCACCCAATATTTTGCTGTATATCAACCTTAACTCTGAAGGAGATTTGAATGTTCCGCCTTTAACTAAATTGTTGCTTAGCGGTTGAGATATTGCTCCCGGTACATGTCCAGCAATTGGATCCACCTTATCTTCAATTCCTAAATATCTTTCTTTTGAACGAGCATCTATAATTATTCTATCCATTTTATATTGAGCATCTTCTACTTCTGAAACATCAACCTGCATTTCATCATTTATGTTTGTTTCAAATTCAGATCTATTAAAAATAGTTTGTTCAGTTACCAATTTTCCGCCCTTCTTATTCCATTCATGTATCCCACCATCTAATACGGCTACTTTATCATGCCCCATCCACTTTAAAATCCACCACATACGGCTAGCAAAAGCTCCTCCTGCATCATCATAAACGACAGCTTGTTTACTGTTTGATAATCCCCATTGAGATAATTTTTGAGCTAACAAATCGGGATCTGGAAGTGGATGTCTGCCACTTTTAAGAGTTTTTTTACTAGCAAGGTCATTATCTATATCTACAAAGATGGAGTTTCTGATATGTCCTTCTGTGTATGATTCAATGCCATGTTTGGGATCTTTAATATCACATCTGCAATCAAAAATGATGAATTCTTCATTATCTAAATTTTTTATTAAATCTTCGATAGAAATTATTGTTTTATATGACATTTATTATACCTTACAAAATAGTTCTATTATCTAGGAATATCTAAGAATAACATCAATAACTAAAAATAAAAAAACTACAATTGTCCAAAACAGTATGCTTTTTAAAAATTCACTCATATTCAAAATCAAACCATCAACTCTTGATTATACAACATCTATAATTAAGCCGGTATTTTCGCGCACGGGAGGATTCGAACCCCCGACCCCAAGCTTAGAAGGCTCGTGCTCTATCCAACTGAGCTACGTGCGCAATTAGTCATTCTTTCTGATAGAAACTAATTTTTCTGGCTGATCTTTTTTTGGCTCCAAGCCACCTATTTTACGGAAATTTTCAACTTTATTAACTAATTTTTCTGTTCGTTTTCTACCATCGCTCACGGATGCTCTAGATTTTTCTAAAAACTCTTCAAAATCACAGAATGACTCACCTACTAAACGAGTTTGATCATAAATATCAGTGGCTAATTGTATTATCTTTTGGGTAGCTTCGCCCTGTTTCTTGTTATTCCATGTTCTTAGAATAATCTGTATGATGGCGATCAACGTTGTTGGGCCGACAATAGCAATTTTATTCCTAAATGCTTCTTCTATTAGACTATCTTCACAAGCTAAGATATAAGCCCCTTCTATCGGCATAAACATAACAATTAGATCTAATGCTTCTGAACCAAACAATGACCTATACTCTGTATTAGATAATGATTTGATATGTCTCTTTAGTGAAGTTATATGGTCCTTTCTATGCCTCTCTTTGTCATTTTGATCCTCGGCTTTCAGGTATTGAGCATAATCTAAAGTAGAGACCTTCGAATCCACAACAATCTTTCTTCCTTCGGGTAGTTTAATGACATAATCTGGCCTCTCTGATCCTCTTTGTTTGTCCTCGTCAAAATCTATCCCTTCTTTCAATCCTGCATTTTCTAATATTTTTCGGAGCGTTATTTCACCAAATTGACCAATTTTCTTTGAGCT
Source organism: uncultured Ectothiorhodospiraceae bacterium (assembly GCA_964342155.1). GTDB lineage: Bacteria > Pseudomonadota > Gammaproteobacteria. The sequence goes on from CAYFEQ010000005.1 coordinate 80,119, forward strand.
GCCTTTAGTTAATAGGGTATACATATCATGAACTGATTCTTTAAGACTGGCTTGCTGATAGGCGTGTTGATTCTTAAAATCATCCACAGTTAACTTTAGTTCATCTATTTTAGAAGAATAACCCTCTAGATTATTGTTTTTTATATTATTATTAATGAGATAATAGATAGCAACCACTAAACCGGCTATTACAATTACTAAGAGAATTGAAAGCGTTTCTATATTCATATAACACTCAAGCTACAATAATAACATGCTTGCGATAAATTGTGCGGAGAAGGAGGGATTCGAACCCTCGGTAGAGTTATAAACCCTACAACACCTTAGCAGGGTGCCGCTTTCAACCACTCAGCCACTTCTCCCTAGTGTTCTTTGCTAGTTTGATCTTGAGATTCATTAGCTGAAATTGATTTTGCTTTATTTTCATCTCTGATTTTTTCAAAAATCTCTTCTCTGTGAACCTCAACTTCCTTAGGTGCATTTATGCCAAGTCTAATTTGACTGCCTTTAACACCCAGAATTACGACTTTTGTTTTATCACCTATCATCAACGCTTCGCCAACTCTTCTTGTTAGTATAAGCATGACAACCCCCTCCCTTTTTGGTGCAAAAGCTTAATTTTTAAATTTTATCAAGCCTAAATTCATTATGAAGTGCCTGAATAGCCTTTTCTAGACTTTTTTGATCTATAATCACGGAAATCTTGATTTCTGAAGTGGAAATCATTCGTATATTAATCTTTTTCTTAGCAAGACAACTAAACATTGAACCCGCTATTCCAGCGTGTGAGCGCATTCCAACGCCAACTAGTGAAACTTTGACAATATTTTTTGTAGCAGTTATTTCTGTGTAGCCCATAACTTTCTTATTTTTTTCAATAACTTGTATAGCTTTCTTATAATCATTTCTACTTACTGTAAACGTAAAATCTGCAAGTCCATCTGATCCAACGTTTTGAACTATCATATCAACCTCAATATTAGCATCCCCTATTGGACCTAAAATCTTTGCAGCAACACCAGGTTGGTCTTTTACACCTTTCATCATGATTTCAGCCTCATCTTTAGTAAAAGCAATTCCTGAAATCAAAGCACCTTCGACTTTCTTTTCTTCCTTTTTAATTAATGTACCGTTACCAGGACAATGCGCATGCAAAACACGCAATGGAACATTATATTTACTGGCAAATTCTACAGAACGTAATTGGAGGACTTTTGAGCCTAATCCAGACATTTCGAGCATCTCTTCGTAAGTTAAATTTTCTAATTTCCTTGCCTTCTTGCATAATTTTGGATCTGTTGTATAAACTCCATCAACATCAGAAAAAATCTGACATTCATTAGCTTTCAAAGCTGCAGCAAGAGCCACAGCCGTTGTATCCGAACCACCTCGTCCTAAAGTTGTGATATCTAAGTTTTTATTAATCCCTTGAAAACCTGCAACAATAACAACTTCATTCTTTTTTAAAGAAGATTTTATTCGTTTTGTGGATATTCGTGAGATTCTTGCTTTATTATGAGTTTCATCTGTTTCAATACCAGCCTGCCAACCAGTAAATGCATTTGCCTTAATCCCTAATTCATTTAATGCAATAGATAAAAGAGAAGTGCTGACTTGTTCGCCGGAGGATAATAACAAATCATAGTCTCTTGGGTTTGGAGAATGTGAAATTTTTTCAGCAAGTTTAACTAGCTGATCAGTGCTATCACCCATTGCAGATAAGACAACAACTATTTTTTTACCACGCTTGTGATCGAGCTGTATTTTTTTTGCAATATTTTTTATTTTAGTTATAGATGAGACTGAAGTCCCACCATACTTCTTAACAATAACTGACATATTATTTTTCTTTTAAAGTTTGTTTAATGTAATTCAATACATCTGCTGATGTAACATCTTTGATAATTGCGGTTGCAAAAGTATCGCTACCTCCACCTTTGGAACTAAATTTATCATTCAGCAGCTGTATAATTTGTTTTGCATTATATCGATGTTTTGATCCTTTTGAAACACCTACAAAACAATTTATTTCATTATCAGCAGGTCGGCAAAAAATAGAAACAGAGTCTTGGTATTGAGTTTTCACTAAATCAGATAAAGTTTTGATTTGATTAATATCAAGGTCTGGTAAATTTTCTAAAAAAAATGTAGTTTTTTCTGAAATAATTTTCTTTGACTCCAGAGAGTCTAATAAATATTTTGCGAGAATCTTATTTGTCGTTTCTGATTTTTTATCAGTTTTTGACTGCTCATCTTTAAAGTCTTGAATTTTATTTTTTATTTCTTTAGGCTTGGTATTCAAAAGCTGGGAGATTTCTTTGTTTTGTTCAAATAACTCTTGAAAGTAAGCATATGCTGTATGACCAGTTACAGCCTCTATTCTTCTCACTCCAGTTGAAACACTAGACTCACTGAGTATTTTAAAAACTTTTATATCAGATGTTGATTCTACATGGGTTCCTCCACATAGTTCTACTGATTTGGTACCAATTTTAAGTACACGCACTTCATCACCATATTTTTCTTCAAAAAAAGCTAGAGCCCCGTCTTCTATAGCATCTTTATATTTCATATTTTTGATCACAGTTTGAATATCTGCATCAATTTCTCTTGCAATATCATTCTCAATAATAGAAATTTCATCTTTAGTTAATGACCTATCATGTGTGAAATCAAATGTTAGCCTTTTGTCTGTCACGCTGGATCCGCGTTGCTGAACATCTTCCCCAAGTATTTCTCTAAGAGAATTATGCAATAAGTGTGTAGCTGAATGATTCGCTGCTGTTCTTTTGCGTAATTCCTTTCTAACACTACATTTTACTTCATCATTGACATTAACGCTTCCTGAGGTTAAATGGCCAAAATGAATTATTACATCATTAACCATTTGTACATCTTCTACATTAAATTCAAATGATTCATTCATTATGATGCCAGTGTCTGATTGTTGACCACCACCTTCGGGGTAGAAAGGGGTATTTTCGATAATTAATATGGATTGATTTAGTTGATTATCTAAATTTGCGACTTTATTCTTTTTATGATTATAAATAGCAACAATTTTAGATTTATTTTCTAACTTTCCGTATCCTACAAATTGTGTGTTATATTGCTCCTTAAGGTAATTATAATCTTTTGCATCAAACTGGCTAGCACTTCTACTTCTCATTTTTTGTTTATTCATCAATATACTAAAACCTTTTAAGTCGAGTGAGATTTTTTTTTCATTAGCTATTTCTTGTATAATTTCTATAGGAAATCCATATGTATCATATAATTTAAATATTTCTTCAGCTGAAAGTCCCTTATTGTTCTTAATAGCCTTATTAATTAATTCTAAACCAATAGAAAGTGTTTTTAAGCAATTTTCTTCTTCATTAAATATAACTTTTTCAATTTTTTTATTATTTTTTAATTGCGGATGATCTTTTGTCATGTCACGACATATTATATTTACGCAAGTGTATAAATAAGGTTCTTTTAGACCAACATTATAGAGATATCTTATAGCTCTTCTAATAATTCTCCTTAATACATAACCACGTCCTTCTTTATCAGGTATGATTCCATCAGATATTAAAAAACAAGCAGCTCTAACATGATCCATAATGATTTTTTTAATAAAAAAATCTACTTTCTTTACTTTTATAGATTTATCTAAAAAAGTATTGAGTGAATTAAAAATTGATGACTGATAGTTATCTAATTTACCTTCAACTACAGCTTGAATTCTTTCTAAACCCATTCCTGTATCAACACATTTAGCAGGAAGGTCTGTCAGTTTACCATTTTTATCTTTGTTAAATTGAGTGAAAACTAGATTCCAAATTTCTGTATATCTATCTCCTGTCTCACCTTTCCCAGGTAATTCGCCAGTTAAATTTGCTCCTAAATCATAATATATTTCAGTGGAAGGTCCGCATGGCCCGGTTTCGCCCATTTGCCAAAAATTATCTTCATCATCTAAAAACGATAAGTGGCTCTTATTAATTCCAATTTTATTGAGCCAAATATCAGCAGTTTCTTTATCATTTTTATGCACAGAGATATATAATCTCTTTTGATCTAAAGATAATCTATTAGTCATAAAGTCCCAAGCAAAATCAATTGCTTCTTCTTTAAAATAATCTCCAAAACTAAAATTTCCAAGCATTTCAAAAAAGGAATGATGTCGATTTGTGTAACCAATATTTTCTAAATCATTATGTTTGCCACCGGCCCTCATACATTTTTGGCAAGTTACAATCTTTGTGCTTTTTGGTTTTTCGTTACCTAGAAAAATATCTTTGAATTGGACCATCCCAGAGTTTGTAAACAATAGTGATTTATCATTTACCGGCACTAAGGAGCTAGAATCCATAAGGTGGTGTTCCTTTTCTATAAAATATTCTAAAAATAATTTTCTTACATTCATGATTTCCAAAATTCCTCAATAGCTTTTTCTATGATTCTATAATCAAATCCTCTTAGTTCTAGGAATGATCTTTGTTTTTTAATTTTAATATCAGTATTATCAAATTTGTCTGGAAAAGTTTTCTTTTTCAAAGCAGTTATAGCTGCATTTTCCCAATCTTCTCTTGTATACTCCAACAAGACAGAACTTATGATGTTTTTATTGATGCCATTTTTAATAAGGTTAGATTTAATTAATTGAGGTCCTTTTTGCGCCTTAATTTTTGATTTCACGTATATTTCTGCATATCTGTGATCTGATTGTAGTCCTTTAACTTCGAAGTCTGATATACATTCTTTAATTTGTAATTGATCAAATTTTTTTCTGTAAAGTTTTTCAAAAAGTTCTGATTTAGAATGCTCTCTAATACTGAGATATCGTGAAATACAATTTTTTATCTCATCAATTTGATTGAAGCTCATTACTACTTGTTTCTTCTGGTTCCTCGTTATTAGCTTCTTCTGTTTTGGCATCTCCATTTTTTTTCTTTGTTTTTACAGGCTTACTATCAGAGAAACCTTTTATTTTTGATTCAATGTCGGCTGCAATCTTCGGATTATCTCTGAGAAATATTCGAGAATTATCCTTACCTTGTCCTATTCTATCCTTTCCATAACTAAACCATGCTCCTGCTTTTTCAATAATATTGAACTTAGTTCCCAAATCAATTAATTCAGATTCCTTTGAAACTCCTTCGCCATACAGAATATCAAATTCAGCTATTTTGAATGGAGGGGCAACTTTATTTTTTACAATTTTTACTCTTGTTTCATTCCCAATTATTTCATCACCTTTTTTAATAGCACCAATTCTTCTTATATCTAATCGAACAGATGCATAAAATTTAAGAGCGTTTCCTCCAGTAGTAGTTTCAGGGCTACCAAACATCACACCAATTTTCATTCTAATTTGGTTAATAAATATTAAAAGAGTATTTGATTTTTTTATATTTGCTGCTAATTTACGGAGTGCTTGAGACATTAATCTTGCCTGTAGTCCCATATGTGAATCACCCATGTCTCCATCTATTTCTGCTTTTGGAGTAAGCGCGGCAACTGAATCTATAACAATCGTATTCACTGCGCCTGATCTAACAAGGGTGTCCGCAATTTCTAGCGCTTGTTCTCCGGAATCAGGTTGTGACAATAGTAAATCATCAATATTTACACCAAGATTCTCAGCATATTTTGGATCAAGCGCATGTTCAGCATCAATGAAAGCAGCAGTTCCTCCTTTTTTTTGAGTTTCTGCGATGACTTGGAGCGTCATTGTGGTCTTTCCTGAGGATTCTGGTCCATAGATTTCTACGACTCTGCCCATTGGTAATCCACCAATACCCAAAGCATTATCAAGCGTTAATGATCCAGTTGATACTGACTCAATTTCAGGATAAGCAGAACCATCGCCTAATTTCATCAAGGCTCCTTTCCCATGTTCTTTTTCTATTTGACTGATTGCTGATTGAAGTGCTTTTTCTTTATTTTCTTCCATAATTGTTGGGCCTCTCTAGATTAATTACCTTAGACATTATATTAACAATTATATTTCTTTTATGAAATCATATAAACCTAATAATGCAATTTTGGTTGTTTCAAGGCGGTTTTTTCCTCTATCTTCCCCTAGTTCTGTATAAAAAGTTTTAGACTTCTCTTGGTTAAGCCAACAAATCCAGACTTTCTCATTTTCCTCATTTTTATTTTTTTTATCTATGCCCATTACACCAGATACTGCTATCACTATCGAAGAATCTGTTAGTTTGAGTAGCCCCAAAGCCATTTCTTTCACGGTGTCTTCTGAAACAGCTCCTTTAGATTTTATTGTCTCAGGATTGACTTTAAGCAGGTCAATCTTAGCCTTATTAGAATAAGCAATTATAGATGAATTAAAAAAATTTGAAGACCCAGGTAAGTCTGTGAGGTATTTCGAAATCAGTCCGCCAGTACAAGACTCTGCGGTTGAAACAGTGATCTTTTTTTTAATGGATAATGCCATTAAATCTTTTACAATTGCTGTAATGTCATTCATTTAAGTATATGATAAATTAATTTATAATATTTATATTATATATTATTTCTCTACATAGAATTGAAAAAATGAAAAAAATAAAAAATGTAACACTAGTAACACATAAGAATTACCTAAAAAATAAGGAAATTAAAAAATTGTGTAATTTTTTATCTAGAGAATCAATCTCTCTTACAACTATTGCTATAGATAAAAATTATGATCATATGAATACAATGATTAAAAAATCAGATCTATTGATTGTCTTTGGTGGCGATGGTTTGTTTCTGACAGCTTCAAAAATTGCATACAAATTCTCTATACCAATACTCGGCGTGAATTATGGCAAGATCGGTTTTCTGGTAGATGTAGATAAAAAAGATATTCTTAAAAAAATAAAAGATATATTGATGGGTAATTTTTTATTGGATAAGAGATTATTAATAGATGGAATAGTCACAACTAATAATTCGAAAAAAATTAGGTCTTCAGCTCTTAATGACATCGTTATACATAATTTTGGTTTACTAAAAATGATTGAAGTTAAAGTTTATGTTAATGACTATCTTATTAATACAGAAAGATCTGATGGGATAATTATTGCGACCCCTACTGGATCAACCGCCTACTCAATGTCAAATGGTTGTCCTATAGTTAGTCCCGATTCTAATATTATAAGTATTGTTCCTGTTGCGCCTCATACTTACAGTCATAGACCCATTATTATTAACTCAAATGATAAAATAAAAATTATTATTTCAAAAAGATCAGTTAAACATTCTTTGGTAACTTTTGATGGTCATAGCAATTTGAGTGTAGCTGATCCGTGTGAAATTGAGATTAAAAAAAGCAGCAAATATCTAGAAATTATTCACCCTAAAAATTATAATTATTTTGAAATATTAAATAAAAAATTAAAATGGGGACGTAAACCGTAAAACAGACCTAGATAAGAAAACTATTTTTTATTCTCTGTGCATTTAGAGTCATTGCATTCACCAAAGAGAGTCATTACATGTGTCTTTAACTTAAAATTATAATCTAACGAGATTTTTTCCTGCATTTTTTCTATATCAGGATTATTAAATTCGACAATTTTTCCACATTTCGTACAAATCAAATGATCATGATGTGCTTTTTTCAGTTCATAGTTTGATTGAGAATTGTTAAATTGATTTTTTTCTATGAGCCCAGCTACCTCTAACTGAGTTAAAACTCTATAAACTGTAGCTAATCCAACATTTTCACTATTCTTAATTAATTCAAGATGAACATCATCAGCGCTAAAATGACTTTCTGGTTTAGTTTGAAAGATTTCAAGAATCTTGCTTCTTGGGTGCGTTACCTTTAATCCGGCACTTTTCAGTTTATCTGAATTAGAAGTCATAATATATTTGTTACCCTATATTTACATTATTATAGTTATGAGATGTGAATTCAAGGTTATTTATTCTTCTTTTTTGTATTTGCTATTCTTTTTCTCATAGTTTTTGGGTCAATAGAAATCGGTTCATAAATTTCAATTCTATCCTTATCTTTCAAGATATAGTTGTATGGAATCATATTTCCAAAAATACCTATCTTATTTTTTTTCTTAGAAAAAAAGGGGATGGTATTGATTAAATCGAATTGATTAAAAAGTTCTTCTACTGTTAAATCGTTAGTTATTGTAAATTGCTTATGATATTTTATTTTTTTGCTTAGATAGATTACTTCAATTTTTATTTTATTTTTCATATTTAACTTTAAAAGCTTCAGAAATAAAAGAATCGAGAATAGATGACATTATAGACGTAAAAACTGGTTTAATTGATAATTCAATTATCTTGTTAGAAAATTCATATTCAAGAATAAAACTAACTTGTGTATTATTATTATCAATTTTCAAAAAATTCCATTCTCCATTTAGATTTTTAAAGGGTCCATCTATTAGAGTTAGATAAATTTTTTTATTTTTGATGTAGTGATTCTCAGTCGTAAATGTCCAATTAACAAAATTTTTAGATACACTAATTTTTCCAACCATTATATTATTTTTATCAGATATTACTTTTGAATTGCTGCACCAAGGCAAAAAATCTGAATATTTATCAACTTGATTTATTAGAGTAAATATTGTTTGAATATCGATATTGATAGATTCATTTTTTTTAATACAATCCATAAAAATTACATAAAGCCATTAGTAAATATAACCATGACCGCAATAGGAGCAATATATCTTATTAATACTCGCCAGATACTATAGATCGATGGAGACATTTCAAGCTCTGAATGTGATGTAGATTTTTTTACCAAATATCCAACAAAGATTGCCATTGAAAAACCACCTAGTGGTAATAAAACTTTGGATGTAAGGGCATCAAGTAAATTAAAAAAGTTCATTCCTAAAATTGTTATATCTTGCCAATAATTAAATGACCAAATTGTTCCAATTCCAAAAATCCAAGTAACCAGTCCAATTTTTAGCGCAGCTTCTGCTCTCGTATATCTAAAATTTTCAATAAACAAGGTTACTGCTGGTTCTATTAAAGAAATGGCTGATGTTATAGCTGCAAAAAATAACAAGATAAAAAATAGTGTCCCAAATGTATCTCCACCAGGCATCGATCCAAATGCAATTGGTAATGTTTGGAAAATTAGACCCGGGCCAGCTGTTGTTGGATCTAAATTGTAGGTAAATACAATTGGAAAAATAATCATGCCTGCTATTATGGCTACAAAAGTATCTGCAAATGCTACCACCGAAGTAACTTCTAAAATAGAAAATTCATTTGACAGATATGAGCCATAAATCATAAGCGCTCCCATCCCTATACTAAGAGAGAAAAAAGCCATTCCCATTGCATTCCATATAACACTTGCTGTGACTTTATTAATGTCAGGCATGAATAAATAATTTATACCTTCAGAAAATCCACTCAGAGTAGTAACATATGCAGCTAATATAATTAATAGAATAAATAAACCAGGAATTAAAAATTTGATAGCCTTCTCTAGGCCACCTCTGACACCTTTTGAAACTATGTAACAAGTCAAAAACATAAAAATTGTATGCCAAGCTAACTGTTTCTCTGCATCATTAGTAAAATTTTTAAATAAACTGGTTGCTCCGTCAATTGTAACTTGATTGAATAATCCAGAAAAAGATTTGAAAATATAGGAAATAGTCCATCCCGCTATTACGCTATAGAAAGATAATATAATGATTCCAGCAATTACACCCATCCATCCTATTAACTCCCAATTCGTATAATCATCCTGGTTAGAGTGTTGATATTTTGTTTGTTTTATCCTATTTAAATCATGGTCAAGTTCAAAAACTTCAACCTGACTTGCTTCATTCGATAAATAACGAAGACTGTTTACAGGATTTTGTTTGCCCCGTCTTCCGATGAAGACCTCTGCAATCATAATTGGCAATGCAATTAGCGCTACGCTTATTAGGTAAACTATCACAAAAGCTCCACCGCCACTTTCTGCTGCCATCCATGGGAATTTCCATATATTTCCAAGCCCTACTGCTGATCCTGTTGCAGCAAAAATAAATAACATTTTTGATGACCACTGTCCATGTATTGATTTTCGTTCGTTCTTCGCTATGGGAATCTCCTTATTTATAATTAGTTTATGATAATATGTAATATTATACATAATGTAAGAATTAAATGAATATCCTCTGCTCTAATAAGAAAGCTAATTTTAAATATACTCTAACCAAAAAGATTGAAGCAGGTGTTGTGCTTCAAGGATGGGAAGTAAAAAGTTTAAAATCTGGCCATGGACAGATATCTGAAAGCTACATAACTATTAGAAATCAAGAGGCTTTTTTGGTTAATTCCCATTTGAAAGTACTAAATACATCAAATGATAATAGTAAGCTAAATCCAACACGAGAAAGAAAAGTATTGCTTAACAAAAAGCAAATACTAACTTTAAGCAATGAAGTAAAGAAAAATGGATTTGCTATAGTTTTAACAAAAATCTATACAAAAAAATCACTTATTAAACTTGAAATTGCTCTAGGTAAAGGTAAAAAACAACAAGATAAAAGGGCTGATATTAAAAAACGAGAATGGGAAAGACAAAAACAAAGAGTGCTCAAAAAAAAGAATTAGCTTTTATTTTTCAAAATAATCTTGATGTTTCTTTAACTCTTCTTCATCTGCCATAATAACCCTTTGTTTTCTATTATCAATCAACTCAGTCTCATTAATTTTCATTTTTTGACGAACTTCACTCAGACCAGATAGGTTTGTTTGTCCAACAGTCATTTTGAGATATACATTTGCAAGAAGGTTTGCATCAAGTAATGCTCCATGTGTTTTTCTAGATTCCCTGTCAATATCATATCTATCACAAAGAGCATCTAATGAATTTCTTTTCCCAGGGTGTGAATTGCGAGCCATTTTTAATGTATCATGCACATTCCTTTCCTTATCAATTAAATCAGGGTTATCCTTAGCAACAGTCAGTTCATTTCTCAAAAACCCAATATCAAAAGGAGCATTATGTATAATTAAATCTGAGTCTTTTAAATATTGAAAAAATTGGTCCTTGATTTGACTAAAGGTTGGCTTATCTTTCAAAAACTCATTTGTTATACCATGAATTTTAATAGCATCCTCACTAATTTTACGATTAGGACAGATATATTGATGATAATTGTTGTCAGTTATATTGCGATCAATTATTTCAACACAGCCAATTTCAATAATTTTATGCCCTTCGTCGGTATTTAAGCCAGTCGTTTCAGTATCTAGTACAACAAGTCTCATTCATATCCTCTCCTAGCTAATTCATCAGCCAAATTATTATATTTTACATCATCTTTTTCGTCATCCTGATGTGCTTTAATCCATTTCCACGAAATTTTATAAGTAGAATTCAAATCATCTAAAACAACCCATAAGTCTTTATTTTTTACTGCTTTCTTAGATGAAGTTTTCCAGTCATTATTTTTCCAATTCTTAATCCATTC